>JAEUHG010000290.1 GCA_016795425.1 Verrucomicrobiales bacterium | reverse complement strand
CTCGGCCGTTTCGCCCAGCCGGCGTAGGAAGACGTAAACAGGATATCGGTAAGTCTGGTAAAAGGACTGGAGAGCATCCTTTTCTCCGTCCGCTGCCCTACCCACAACCGACCAGTGGGTTGTGGTGAAATCCCTGCTAGTGCACTGTAACATTGGAATCTGAGTACACAGGCATCGGATTGCGAGTATGACGGTAAGTCCAATGGAACGGCCGGGCATGCCGGTTGTAGAGTCGAATGTAGCGCATAATCTTTCTTCGCAGGTCCGCGACCGACTCAAAGATCCCTCGGGCGATGACATCCCGCTCGATCTTGGAAAACCACAGCTCAACCTGATTCAACCACGAACTGTACGTGGGAGTGTAATGGAGCCGCAGTCTCGGATGCTCCACCAAGAGCGCCAAAACCGCCTTGGTCTTGTGGGCGGAGAGATTGTCTACGATGACGTGAATCTCCTGGCCGGGCGGCTGGCTGTCCAAGATCTGACGAAGAAACTCAATGAACTCATCACTCGTGTGCCGTTTGGCCGTCTTGCCCAGAACCTGCCCGGTGCGGGTGTTCAGTGCCGCGTAGAGAGAGAGGGTTCCATGCCGGTAATACTCGAATCCATGACGCTCGACTCTTCCCGGCGACAACGGCAGGACCGGATCGAGCCGGTCAAGGGCTTGAATGGCGGTCTTCTCGTCGACGCAGAAGACCACGGCGTTCGCGGGCGGATTGAGGTAAAGGCCAATGACATCAGCGGCCTTCGTCTCGAAGTCTGGATCGTCGCTGGCGACGTAGCCACGAAGGCGGTGAGGCTGAATTCCTGCTTTGGCCCACACCCGTGCAACGCGCATCGCGTTGGTACCAGCCAATCGAGCGATCTTCCTCGTGCTCCAGTGGGTCGATCCGTCTTTCGGAGAACGCTGGGTGAGCGCCAAAATGCGCGCCTCAAGTGCGGGGGTCTCAGCCTTTGGTTTACGCCCTTGGTGCCGGGCATCCAAACCCGCCAACCGAGCGGTCGCGAAACGTTGGCCCCAAAGCCGCACAGTGTTGATCGCACAGCCCAACTCTCTGGCGATCTGGTTTTGGGGCATCCCGTCCGCCAATCGAAGGATAATGTCAGCCCGCTGGACATCGGCGGCTGGCAAGGACCGCGTCCGACGCCGTGCCTGAAGTTCGGTACGTTCTTCGGCGGAAATCGTGAGCGTTGCCACGAACGAAAGACTCCAAATCTTTCTATCAAATATCAATGTTACAGTGCACTAGGGCTTGGTCACCCGGCTTCGCCCCTCCCGGGATCCGACGGTTTTTTCTGTCCAGTTCGCTGGTGGTCATCCTCTGGTAAGCCGCCCGCATCGCGGGAGACGGCCGGATGTTGGTCGCCTTTGACTGTCAATTGCCCTTCCCGTCTCCCCAAATCCCCATGTCCCAACGGAAGGTCCTTCCACTAACCAGGGAAGGCCCATTGGACACATAGTCAGCAGCCGCCAGCTGGAGCGATAGACGCATCCATACTGGTAAAGCCCAGGCCCTGGGACAGCCGCCACACTCCCAATCCGGAATTCACCGATTCCCAGGTCCGATGCTGGCGTGTCACGCCTTGGCGTCGTCCCCCCGCGGCTACACATGAATGCGGGACCAGGTTCTGAACGCTGCAGCGAACGAACCTGGCGGTAACGAGTGTCCGGATGGAATGGATCCCCATGCGCGAGCGCCGCCATTGTGGGGCTCGTGTCGCACAGGTCCTTCATTGAAGGGTCCACCGGGGGCGAACGTGCCACCCTTCCAAAACCATTTTGTGCGCATTGCGCACAATCGTTCGCCTGTGACCTCCGTAATCCGCCATTCCTGGAGAATCGCCCTAGCATTCGAGCCGGACCCAAACTTACGCGTATGCATGAATTCCAAATGGCCAAGAAGCTACCAACGGCCAATGGCAATGCGGCCAGCCCTGAATCGCCACGGACAAACCGCCGACCTTGAGAGGCCGCCTAAACCCATTCCATAGCCAAACTAGTTAGCAATTTCGGGCTTCCGGCACCGCTGTGAGTCGACAAAATCCTGAAACCTCACCGGACGAGGTGTTTGGAAACTCAGTCCAATCCCAGGTCGAGTATCCACGATTGCCCTCTCGCCATTCGGTAGGCGAAGCTCAGTGCCATGATGAAGGCCATTCTATCCGGCCTTTGGCCGACCATCCGAACCTTGTTCGAGTCGAGGGCGGCTCTGATGATCGAGAACCTTGCGCTGCGTCAGCAGTTGGCCGTCTTTCGGCGCCAGAAATCCAAACCGCGACTTCTACCTCGCAACCGCGCCTTCTGGATCCTGATGCGTCGGTTGTGGTCCAAATGGTCTTCCTAGTCGACAATCTTCGATCCAGACACCGTCGTCGAACTTCAAAAGCCATAAATGCCAAGAAGTTACACAACAAAATCAAGCCAACTTAAGCCTATTCTGGAACCGCCAAGACGTACTCCCCGCTGCAGGATTCTGGCAGAACTTCTGACGGGGCAGCCGGGACAAAAGCAGCGGAGGGACACCACCAGTCGGCTTGGTGCCGGGTGTAAGCGGGCTCTCCTCACACGGCGGAATTCCCTTGGCCAGTGGAGACCGCTAAGCTCCAGCCATGTCCGAATTCCCCTCGACACGCTTGTCCTTGATCGAGAAGGCCAAGAGTTCAGACCCCGATGCAGCAAGAATCGCACTCGAGGAACTGGCAAGAATCTACCTCCCGCCCGTGGTTCGCCATGCCTGCGTGATCGCGTTCGGCGAAACCGATGCCGAGGCGGCCGCCCAAGTAGTCCTCGCCCGCGTTTTCGGGGAAGGCATAGACGCTTCCGCACCCGTTCCATCAAGACTGCGTTTATTCCAAAGGCAGCCCGACTCCAAGTTTCGAGATTGGCTAAAGGAGTGGGTACGCAATGAGCTAAGCTCTGAGCGGCAGAAGTCGGTCGCGAAGAAGCGTGGAGGCGGCCTTCATCGCGAAGAGCTCTCCGAACAAACGGCCCAGGTGGACGGCCAAGTCGACTATGCAGTGGACGTCGCAGTTGCTCTGCAGGTGCACTCTCGTGTGCGTGAACGGCTAGTCGAAAATGAAGTCCATGCCGCGCTTTGGGCATATGTCGCCAGCGTCGATCGAGACACCACGGGAGACGAGCAGCTGGCCGCGAAGCTTGGCATATCGGAAAACAACCTCCGTGTGACCCTCAGTCGCCTCCGAAAGGCCTACCCACCCGCGTTTCACGAGGAAGTAGCCGAAACCTTGGACCGGGAGCATGCGGACCGGGAAGCCGCGTATTTGTTGGACCTCGTCATACGAGCGTTGGAATGCGGTGCTTCTAGTCGCGTTTCGTAATCCGAGAACCACTTCTCCCTTATCCCCGATGGGAACAGGGTCTATGCCCCCACCTCCTCATCCCCAGCCAAATGCACCCCACGGTCCGGCTCCTCGGTTCGCTGGACGCTATGTACTGCGCGGCGAGCTGGGCCGAGGGGGCATGGGCGTCGTTCATGAAGCCATCGATACGTTTCAGGGGTTCCGTGTGCTGGCCCTGAAAGCGCTCGATGACCAAGCCCTTGTGAAACCTGGCGTCGCGGAGCGCTTCGTTAGGGAGATAACAGCAGTACGAAAACTCGAACACGCGCACATCCTACAGATTTGCGACTCCGGAACGGCCGGCAAGACCCCCTATTTCACCATGCCGTTGATGAACAGCGGCAGCCTTGCAGACCACCTTGTCTCCGGAGGCTTTATTCTTCCGGGAGCGGAAACTTCGCCGACCGATCGCCGAGTCGTTTCTCGGAGAATCGCCCGACTTACAGCCCGACTGGCCAGGGCCCTTCACTATGCCCACACCAAGGACGTCGTTCACCGAGACCTGAAGCCCTCGAACGTCCTCTTTCACCTCCCCGACGGGGCCATGACCGACGATGCCGATGCCCTAGAGCCGTATCTGAGCGACTTCGGTCTGGCCAAGCTCCTCGACAGCCCATTCCCCAAGACGACAGAAGACGTTCGCCTCGGAACGCCCGAATACATGTCACCAGAACAGGCACGTGGTAACAGCGCCGCGGTCACGGCGGAGACCGACGTTCACGGCCTGGGGGTGGTCCTCTTCGAGATGCTCACCGGCCGGCTTCCATTTATCGCACCCTCGTTGACCGAACTCCTCTCTAAGATCGTCTCCCAAGAAGCGCCCTCCCCGCGGAGCGTAAACCCATGCATTGATCGGAACCTGAACACCATCTGTCTCAAGTGTCTTCGCAAGAACCCCGGAGACCGCTATCGCACCGCAGCGAAGCTTGCCGAAGATCTCGAATCGTGGCTGGCCGGATCTCCGATAAGCGCGCGTCCTCTCGGCTGGCTCGAGCGCGTCGCTATGTGGGCAAAGCGTCGTCCAGCGGTAGCCGGGCTCATCATCGCATTGCTCCTTGGGGGCTTAGGGACGACGACCTCCGCGCTCCGAATTCGCCACTTACGCGCGTCCGCAGCCTTGGGATTGGAGCGCCGCGCCATGCAGAAAGCGGAGGAGCATTTCGCACAAGGTCGATCAGACTGGGGATTCGCTTTGCTTTCACGGACTCTTCGCGAGTTCCCACAATCCCGCGTCGCCGCCGAGCGCCTAGCCAATCAGTTGAGGCTGGCGACATTGATCGTCCCGGTTCCTCCGTCCCTTAGTGACGGATCCAGGCCCGGCACAATCGCTCTGGCCGAAACCCCAGCCTGCGTTCTATCAGGAATCGGCTCCAACGCGATCCATGTTGAAATTTATTCCTCCCAAGCTCTCAGCACCACCAACCTGGACGCCCATCGAGGGATCATTCGAGACCTCCAACTCAGCCACGGCGGAACGAGGTTCGTGAGCGCCTCGGCCGACCGAACCGCGAAGATATGGAGCTGTCCGAGCGGTGAGCTGAAGCACATCCTCTTGCACCCCGACACCGTGCTCGTTGCTACCTTCAGCCCGGATGACTCGCAGATCGCAACCGCCTGCCAGGACGGCGCGATTCGACTTTGGGATTCCACCACCGGCAAAGCCATCGCTCCAGCGCTACCCCATACTTCGATCGTTAAGAAAATTGCGTTCGAACCGAAGGGGAGGTATTTGCTGGCTCTGACCGATGCCTCCGAGATGCTCTTGTGGCGCACGAATGGAGCAAGGCTCAGCGACCCAATCGTCCTGCCTCAGGAGGCCGTAGATGCGTACTTCCATCGTGACGACCTTCCGCCACGGATCATTGTGGATGATGAGCATGGTCGCATCGGGGAGTTTCTGGTCCTGCCGGAGCAGGTTTTCGAGCCGCCCGATGCGAACCCGCCGGTCTTAATTCCACTGTCAATTGCCCGCCCATCGCAAGACATCATGCGGCGATACCAAGAACGCCACTCCGCCGAGATCGGAGCGATGGACAGCAATCAGGTCGCATCGCTAGTCGCCACGGCATCCGACGACGGGACTGTTCTGATATGGGAATCGCATCGGTCTGAGCCGATCGCGTCCCTCCGACTTCCCTTCGCCGTGAGTGCCGTGCGTTTCGACTCACAGGGGATTCGGCTCATGACCGCAAGTGGCCGAGAACATCGCGTCTGGGATGCCGTTACAGGCCACCCACTCACACCTGTCATCGCCCTAGGTGACGAAGAGGATGCTGGGGCGCAAATCGGATTCAGCGTTGACGGGAGCAAGGCCTTCATCTGGTCTCACGATGGAGCCGCCTCGGGCTCGATCCCACTCAGCCGGTTCTCCGAATCCGTGCCGGTTTGGCTCGCCGATTTCGCCGAATCACTAGCTGGGTGTCGCGCCGCGGATTTCACCGGCGGTTTTGAGCGGATTCCGCTGACAGAGCGTACGAACGCGCTGAAGGCCCTCCAAAACTATGCGCCCAATGATGCCCTCGCCGTGGAACTGCTCCGAAGAGTGGCACTCGCGAGTTCGCCGACGAGCCGCTGAATTTCGAGGAAGGCCATCAGGTGCATCCAATACGAACCCGGGACGGAGCGCGGTCAACAAGCCGGATTTCCTCTGTCCGGCGCGACCCCTTTGCGGGAAAGCTGTCGCGCCGAACACGACGACAAGGGCCGGCGTGGATGCGACACATCCTCCAAATCTTCCTACTATTGGGACTTGCGCTCACTCGATGGTCTCTCTTCGCGGCCGAGGAATCGCGCACAAATAACCTCCCGGGTGAACTGCGATGGAGGCTCGGCCGCGTCTCCTATCAGGGGCCGGCAGAACTCGAGACCGACGCTCGCCCTCCTCAGCCTCTGGCGTTGGGGAGTTCGCTCCGAACTTCCGCGTCCTCCCAAGCCAAGGTCGTATTCATCGATCGCAGTTGGCTCACGCTCCAACAACTCACCCGACTTGTTCTGGTCCCTCGCCCGGCAAGAACCAACTTGGTGGGGGTCCGACTGCTCCAAGGAACAGTCCACTATGGAGGCCGTGGACAACCCTCCCGTCTCGAGTTCGAGACCCCGGGTATTCCTCGCGCCGCGCCGAATGGGACGGAGTTTACGGTATCCGTCGATGCCGTTACCGGCGTTTCGACGTTTACGATGTTCGACGGCGAAGTCGATTTGGTTAACGAAGTCGATCATCGGAGGGTCCGCCGTGGACAGACTGGCACGTCCCGCGGCCCAAGGGTTCCCATCGAAGTCCGGCCCATCCTCGAGTCCCGCAGCATTGTCCAATGGTGGATTCACTATCCCGGCGTCCTCGATCCTGCCGAACTTGGTCTCCACCCACCCGCCGAATCACCGCTAGCACAGTCGCTTGAGGCCTATGCCCAAGGGGATCTTCTGCGCGCCCTTCAGCTGTATCCGGATTACCCTGATCCCCAGATACCCACTGACGAATCCCAGCGGATCTACCTCGCCGCGCTCCTTCTGGGCGTAGGCGAGGCCGAGGGTGCTGCGGCCAGCTTGGAGTCGGTCGCGGAAGACCAACCGCTGGCAAGGGCGTTGCGCACGGTAATACGGGCGACCTCGCTTCCCCTTCAAAACTCGCTCGAAATCAACCAACCATCCGCGGTTTCGTCGACGGAGTCCCCGACATACCAAACGCGAACTTCAGTATCATCGGCAGACGTTCCCGCCAGCCTCCACCTCGCCGAGTCCTACGCTTACCAATCCACGCATGACCTCCCGTCGGCCCGGCGCGCCGCCCAACAGGCGGTGGCCCTGTCGCCTAGATTCGCGTGGGCATGGGCGCGGTTGGCGGAACTGGAATTCGCCTTTGGCCGCACGCGTGAAGCGCACTCCGCGATTCGACAAGCGCTACTCACCGCCGGGAAGAACGCCCAAGCCCAGGCCATCCTCGGGTTCCTGCTTGCCGCCGAGAATCGCGTCGACGAAGCCCTGCAGGCCTTCGAGACCGCCATTGCGATCGACCCCCGCCTGGCCAATGGCTGGCTAGGCCGGGGTCTGTGCCGTCTACGACGGGCCCACACCCCCGAGGAAGTATCGGCGGCACAACTCGACTTGGAGACCGCCTCCGCGAACGAACCGAGTCGTTCCCTGCTGCGCAGCTACGCCGGACGCTCGTTCGCCCGCTCCCGGAAGTGGACCCTAGCCGAGCACGAGTTTGCCCGGGCGCGCGACCTCGACCCGGATGACCCGACCTCTTGGCTCTATTCGGCCCTCGCACTTTGGGAACAAAACCAGCTCAACCGAGCCGTCAGCGACCTGCAGCAATCCATCGTTTTCAACGATAACCGCGCGGTGTATCGCTCCAGCTTGCTCCTGCACACCGATCAGGCGGTGCGCAGCGCAAGCCTGGCCCGCCTCTATCGCGACGCCTACCTTCCCGAAGTCGGACTGCGCGAAGCGGCGCGGGCCGTCGCCTTCGACTACGCGAATCCTTCGGCCCATCAATTCCTCGCCGAGAGTTTCGACGCTCTTCGCGACCCGTCACGCACCAGCCTCCGGTCCGAAACGGCTTGGTTCAACGAACTCCTCCTCGCCAACGTTCTCTCCCCCCCTGGCTCTGGGCTGCTGTCTCAAAACATCTCCCAGCATGAGTACTCAAGGCTTTTTGAGGCCGATGGCCTGAGACTGCTGAATACGACCGAGGTGCAAAGCCAGGGGCGCATTCGCCAAACCACCGCGCAAAGCGGGGCCTACGATCGCACCGCTTGGGCGCTCGACCTCGACTATCACCACGACGCCGGCGCCTTACCCAACACCGATTTGGGACGTCTTGAGATCAACGCCCAGCTAAAACAACAGATCTCTGACCGCGATTCGCTCTACTTCCTGGCGAAGTACCAGGAGTTCGAAACTGGCGACGTCAGTCCCAAACGAGACCCAGCCCAGATCGACCCACGTTACCGCACCGCCGAGCGCCAGGCACCCATGGTCCTTGGCTTTGTTCACCGAGAGTGGCAACCAGGCCTCCACACGACCCTTATGGCCGGCCATCTACAAAGCCACATCGACGCAACGGGCCAGCTTGCACCGTTGGATCTCCGCACGAACATCGGCTCTCCCGCCATCAACTGCGTCTTGCGCCCGAACTTCCTCGATTCGAAGACGGATTCCCACCTCGACACGTGGGCAACCGAACTAAACCAGATCTGGCAGACCGACCGTCAGGTCTTAGTGCTGGGTTCGCGTTTCCAGGCGGGAACCCTCGACGTTGCTAGCCAGATAGACGGACCGCAGTTTCCCGTCTACACGGGCTATTACGGCGCGCCCATCCTCACGCGCATCGAGGATCCGTTCCACCGAGTCTCGGTTTATGCCTACGAGACCGTGGAAATGATCCCTGATCGAGTGCGACTCACCGGCGGACTCGGCTGGGACGACCTGGCATATCCCGCGAACTTTCGAACTCCTCCCTTCTCCTCGCAACAACGCGTTGCCCAACAGCTTTCTCCGAAGACCGCTCTGCTCTGGAATGTCACCGATCACGTCGCCCTGCGCGGCATGTATTCCCGCTCGCTCGGCGGCTTGAGTTACGAGGAGAGCGTTCGCCTGGAGCCCACGCAACTAGCCGGCTTCGAGCAGAACTGGCGCAGTTTGATCCCGGAAGCCGTCGCTGGATCTGTCGTGGCGCCCGAGCACCAGGTGGGAGGGCTCGCCCTGGACCTGAAGTGGAATGACGCGACGTTCGTTGGTCTCGAAGCAACCTGGCACCGCTCGGAAGTCGACCAGACCCTCGGCGTGTTTCGCAGCGATGGAACCATCGACCCCAGCCGGTCGCATGCCTCGGTCTCCAGCACGACGGAGAAACTGGAATACTCGGAAAGGGCAGTCGGGCTATGGCTAGACCAACTCCTAGGGCTGGGATGGTCGGTCGGTGCTTCGTGGCAGATGCGTGACATCGACCTGGAAAGACGGTATCCGCAGATCCCCAGCGGAGCCTTCGGGGACTCCACCTTGGATCGCCCCGGAATAGAGACCTCGTTGGCCCATCGCATCGGACTTCGCGCGCAATATCAGCATCCCTCCGGCCCATTCGTCCGGGCGGAAGGCCGATGGTGGCTTCAAGACTACTCCAGCGCCCCATCGTCTCCCGACAACGAATTCTCCGAGAACCATTTCCAACTCGACTTCCTGTTGGGCTGGCGATTTATCGGTCGCCGCGCGGAGGTGGCGGTGGGCGTTCTCAACGTCCTCGACTCCGACTACCGTCTCCACCCGCTGGACCTCGACGCAGACCTGCCTCGCGAACGGGTCTGGATGGCCCGCCTGAGCTTCAGTCTCTAAGCGAAAAACGGCAATCCCTATGCTATTGCCGGCCTCTCCCTTCCTTGATACGAACCATGAAAACTCAGAACTCCCACGCAAGCTTTCTCTTCATCCCTGCCCGGTACCGGTTGCCTCCACCTCGGTCGTGGAGACCCAACCGCCTCTCGACTCGATGCCTCGATCCTGGCTAAACTGGCTCTTTGCCGCTTCTCGCGATTTCTCGTCTGCCTATCCATCGCGCTACTCTTTCACGGCTCCAGTACATCCGGCGCTGTCTTGGAGGTGCCCACGACCCAGTTTCCGAACGTGACTGCCGCCTATGCGGCTGCGGCCGATGGAGACACGATTTCGATCGCCTCAGGCCTCCGCTTGGAACCCCCACCCGTGGTCTTTGGCCCAGGCAAGCACATCAGACTGGTGGCGAAGGACGGACCGATGCTCATCGTCCCCAACGTCCCTCCACCGAACGATCAAATTGAGAACCGAACTGTACTAGTCCTCAACGGCGATTCGGGGACCCGACGAACCTCTAACCACGCTGCCACTCACCAAACCGGCGAGCCCAAGCCTCGCAGCGCCGGCGAAGGCCCGAATGCCTTTGGGCGCAGCGTGTGGTGGTCATGGACCGCACCTTCGGGGGGACTTGTAGCGGTCAACACCATCGGCAGTAGGCTTAGCGGAGATGCAATCGCGCTGGTCGATGTATTTGACGGTCCCGTGGAAACCCTGAACCCGGTGACTCGCGGCTGCTATTCCCGTAACCAACTTGAGTTCACTGCGGTCCCGGGGACGACCTACACCATTCTAGTCGGTGCCGAGGGGGGGGCTTACGGAGATCTTGCGCTTAACCTCTATTACGCCGCCACCCCGCCGACAAATGACGACTTCGCCACCGCCACTTCTCTGGAGGGTGAAACGCTCACAATATCGGGATCAAACGCCGCGGCGACCCGCGAATCCGGCGAACCCAGCGAATCGAGGTCGTCCGGACACTCGGTGTGGTTCTCTTGGACAGCTCCTACCGGAACCGCCGAGTCTTTTCGCCCTCTAGTCGTGAGCACTGCGGGGAGCAACATCGATCCGATTCTCAATGTGTACGAGGGAGACGCGCTTGATCTCCTGACCGCGGTCTCGGTGACGACAAACGCCACGAGGGGCGAATCGCCAAGAGCTAGTTTTATCCCGAAGCCAGGTGTCCGATACATCTTCTCCATGGACGGGAACGCCGCAACGCAATCGCCCTGCTTTCAGGAAGGCAACTACGTGCTCGACCTCGACTACTCCCCTGTAAACCTCACTGCACTTGACGTTGAAGGTGCGACGAACCCGGACCAAACGGTTACCATCGCCGCCAACCTTCACGTTCGAAACCACGGACCCAGCCGGACCGGACCGCTGCGAGTTCGAGTCGCTGCCCACGCCGCTCGCTCGAGGGCGGGCCTTCACTTCGATTTGGAAAACTCGCAGACAAACCTCACCGATTCAGCCGACCTTTTTCGCCGCGGACTGAACTCAGGGGAACAATCCACCCAATTCCCGATCTTGATTCGTTGCCCGGGCCCGTTGATTCGATCCGATGCGACCAATGTGTGGGGAGTCTACGCCTTCCTTGAGGAGCAGATCGCCGACGCATGGGTAATCACGGATCGCACATTCCTTGGTTACGGCGAAGGCGTGGATGGTGATGATGGGGGCTTGAACTATGGGATCGGCCGCCCTGCGCCACCGGTGGTTTCATCCGTGGACGCCTCATTGACCATCTTCGCCTACGATATCATCACCACCAACTTCCTGAACGGCCGGACTGACGACCTCCAGCCTGGAAGCACCAACCAACTCCTCATGCTGGTCCAGTTTCTATCATCCGAACTCCGCGTAGCCTCGGAGGTCGATTGGACCACCTCCCCCCCACTTGACCTAACGCCCACCGGGTCCTTTGCGATCCCCGCATTCCCGCTTCAGAGCAGCCTAACCGTGACCGGCCTACTTCACTTTAATTCCAGGGTTTATTCGCAGGTGCGGACGTTCCACATCGTTAGTCCCCCAACGCTTTCGGCAACCATGTCAGCCAATAGCGCGACTCTAATCCTCAAGCTGACTGGCGCCTCGGGAGAGCGGTACCAGATCGAAACAACCACCGCACTTCCAGGAGGCTGGGAGGCTTGGGGAGTTGTCCGGCTGCCGCACGAACCGCTGGTTCTCCCCCTCTCCGACATGCAGCCGCACGACGACCAGTTCTTTCGGGCCCGACTTTTAAATGAGCCAACAACAGCGCGTTAACCAGGATGTAATCGGAGCACGAACTTTCCCTTATGGGTGGTGTGGCCGGGGCCCGCGCGCAAAGAGCGCGCAAGCCCGCAACACGGAGAACCAATTAATCCATCATGAAAGCACAATACTCTGCCCTGTTCCTCAGCCTGTCTCTTCTGCCCCATTCGCTGATTGCCCAGGGAACCTATTTAAGCGATCCGAACGATACCTCAAGCCAGTCCCTTGTCGTGGCGCCAGGAGGCAACATTGGGATCGGCACGGCCCAACCCGAGGCAAAGTTGGACGTTCGTGGTCTGCTGAGAGGAGAATCCATCCAGTTATCGGGGAGCATCGGGATCGGAGGCATTATTCCCAACTCACGCCTCCATGTACGCTCCGAGGGCAACCCAGTGGCGGCGAGATTTGAATCCGACAGTGACATGTGCCTAATTCGTCTCAAAGCGAACGGTCCCAGTGGGCGCCAGTACTCGATTTCCTCTGATTCCGGCGCGTTCAGTATTTCGGACCCAGATCGAGGAGATCGCCTTTTTATCGACACCGAAGGACAAGTCGGGATCGGCACCACGAGGCCGCAGGCCAAGCTTGATGTACTCGGCCTAGTGAGAGGGGAGTCCCTCCAGCTATCGGGAAATATTGGGATCGGAGGCATTATTCCCAACTCACGCCTTCACGTGCGCTCCGAGGGCAACTCCGTGGCTGCAAGATTCGAGTCGGACAAAGAACTCTGCATCATTCGCCTGAAATCCGGTGGAGCGCAAGGGCGTCAGTACTCGATGGGGATTGAGGATGGAGGTTTTGGCATAGGTGACCCGGATCGAGGTGAGCGCTTGTTTATCGATACCGAAGGACAGGTCGGGATTGGCACGACGAAGCCGCAGGCCAAGCTCGATGTAGCCGGAATGGTGCGTGCAGAGTCGTATGAGATTACCAGCAACCGCGATGCCAAGCAGGGGATGATCGCTGCGGACCCAGACGAGACCCTGCGCCAGGTCCTTGCTCTCCCAATCTCGACTTGGTCGTACACCAACGCACCAACCGTGCGTCACATCGGCCCCATGGCCCAGGACTTCCACGCCCGCTTCGGCGTTGGCTCAGATGACAAGCATATCGCCACGGTCGACGCGGATGGAGTCGCCCTCGCTGCTATTCAAGGGCTACACACCCTCATCCAGGAGAAGGACGCCCGTATTGCGGCCTTGGAACAGGAACTGAAAAGCATGCGAACAGATTTAGCGGTTCGACTGTCCACGCTGGAAACCATGCTAGCTCACGCTGCACAAGACGCCTCGTCGGCTACCACACAGCTAGCTGCGACCCGCTAACCGACCCGCTCCCACAATTTCCATTCCTTGAGGAACGTGTTATGAACACGAACGCTATTTCCTTGCCGGAAATCGTCCACTCAGGAGCTCCGCTGGACCAATCGCGACCCGGCTCCGCCAACTCGCCCCGCTTCCCGGCCCCGCAAGGTCGCTGGTTTGTGCTGTCGTCAAGGCTCCCGTTAGCCGCTCGGCGGTTCGCGCGATTCTTTGCGCTTTTGGCTTGGGCTGTCGTGGCCCAGCCAGCGCTCGATGCGCATGAATATTTTGATGACCACTCCTTCCCACCTGCTCTTGTAGTATTCGACACGGCCGACTTCGCACAACTCGAGCGCTTGGTCACCGAGCTAGAACGCGACGGCGTCATCACGACCCACATCTTCCCGCCTGCTGCCGTGATCTGCCGAGTGCCGACCGAAACCGAAGCCAGCATCACTGGCAGGTCATACGTGCGACTCATGACACGTTCGGTGGTTCCCGAGACCAACGTGCTGTTGGAAGCGACGGAAACCGCAATGCCAATTCGTGTTTGGAACCAGCTTGTCAGGTCGGAGAGAACGGTCCCAGGCCAAACTATCCCTATCCTCGAGCCAATCGCGGGTGACGCCATGGTACCGCCAGACAAGCTCCAAGGAAGTGACGCCCTAGGCCACCAGAATGCCGACTCAACGGTGACCGGCCCAAGCTCCGACCAGACCAGCGAATACATGATTGGGAGAATCGCGGTTGGAATCGTTTTCCCCGAGAGCGCGGGTTCCATGGAAAACTGGTCCTCGAATCGTCAGGACATCGTCCTAGCGAAGATTGTGGATGGCTGCGAATGGTGGAGGAACCAGGGCGGTTCAAGAGCACGGATTTCGTTCCTGTACGACATTCGGCGCAATGTTCCGACCTCCTACGAGCCCATTCAACTTCCACAGACGGACGACAAACTCTGGATTGCCGAAGTTCTCCGAAATCTTGGCCAGCCTGGAACGTTCTATTTCAGCCAGGCTCGCGCCTATGCCGCGGGCCTTCGGTCGAGACTAAACTCAGACTGGGCATTCACCACATTCGTAGTAGACAGCCTGATGGACAGCAACGGGAGGTTCGCTGATGGTCTTTTCGCTTATGCCTACCTCGGTGGCCCATTCATGGTGATGACCTACGACAATAATGGGTACGGCATCAGCAATATGAATAAAGTATTTGCCCATGAAATGGGACACATCTTCGGTGCCTCCGACGAATATGCTGGAACACGGTTATCCTGCGAAGCCAGTGGTTATCTAAACATTCGAAACGGAAATCATGTCTCCTGCACGAGCTCGGGGGACCCTACCTGCATGATGCGAGGAGGCCTTGTAAACGGCCTCTGCTCATTTAGCCGAGGACAGGTGGGTTGGCGTGATTCCGACAATGACGGCCTCTTCGACCCGATCGACACCGTGCCAATTCTAACTCTGAATTCAGCGCCGTCTGAACACACCGCCTTCGTTGTAGGAATCGCCACCGACATGCCGTATCCGTCGCCGACTCATCGACCCTGCACAATCAATTCCATTCTCGCCGTGGATTATCGACTTGATCTGGGTCCATGGTTATCCGCTTTGCCGGAGGACGGGACTTTTGAGGAGGCATCAGAGGCTTATCGAATACCGATGGCGTCGGTTTCCCCAGGAACCCACAGTCTCGAGGTGCGCGCGAGAAGCAGCTCGGGCAGCGTGACGAGCTTGGCCCGCACCGTGGTACAGCCCGACCCTATTTCGTTCACGATCAGCGGGTCAACTGAAACCCCGGATCACGCATGGCGCACGGGAGGCGCCGCACCCTGGAGCGGTCAGATCCTGGTTTTCCACGACGGTCAGGATGCAGCGCTGAGTGGTGCCATCTCTGCGGGTCAGGAGTCCTGGATGGAGTCTGATTTCAACGGCCCGGCTCGTCTGCGATTCTGGTGGAAGGCCCTTCTTAGATCTACCGCTTCGGTTCTTCGATTATCGGTGGACGGACAAACAGTTGCGCTCATCTCAGACGACCGTGATTGGAGCGAAGCTACAATCACACTCGAAGATGGGTCCCATTCGGTTCGGTGGTCGGTAGCGAATGGCGGCGCGGAAAGGAGCGAGGGACCACAGGGCTGGGTCGACTCGATAACTTTGACCCCGATGCCCAAGCTTGTCTATGTCGACTGGCGCTATGGGAACCCGGATTTCGACGGTTCGGAAGAGCATCCTTATCCTGAGTTCGCCCTCGGCTATGAGGCAATCGCGCCAAGTGGTGAAGTGAGGTTGCGGTCGGGCTCCTACTTGGGCCTCCCTCTGCTGCGCAAACGGGCCACCATCACCAGCGGGGGCGGACTGGTTCGCTTGTATCGCGACTCTACCGTTTCAAGCCAGAACCCGGATGCCACCGACGCTGCCGTCAACGAGCCACCCTCCGGCCCCACGATCAGACGAGTAGGAGACTCGTTTACCTTGGAGATCAATGGCAGAACCGGGCGATCAGTCGCGCTGGAAAGCTCCGTTGATCTCGTTGCCTGGACACGAGTAACGGTGATCCAGCCGACGAACGACTTGATGCAACTTCCTCTAGAGGTGATGTCCAATGAACCCATCCGCTTCTATCGGCTCGTTGATCAATAACCTCATGCCCGCGATTCATTTGCTCGTGCGAAGCGCCGCCTGGGTCACGATCCCAGTTCTCCGGTGGATCCGGCGGCCCACTGGACGCCAGATCCACGTTCTGCATTGTCGGAATCTACCTACGCGTTAGAGTCCGACAGTGCAAATCCCACGGTGGACCTTTTACGCACTGGTGTCGCCTCCTCACCGACAGTTCCTTTCCGTGGCCGTCTGGCTCGCAGTATGCGTGACTTCCACCGGGCAAGCTCAGTCTCTGAGACTAGAAGTGTCGCGGGCTTCCGACCTACGTTTCATGGTGTACGGCCCAGCGACCGAGAAGGCCATCGTGGAAAGCTCGACGGACCTCGCAAGGTGGATTCCAGGGCGTACCAACCAGCTCGGTGGCCCTGATGATCCTGTCGTGTTCGTGGAACCCGGCCCGATCCGCGGTGTCCGGTTCTACCGCGCACGCCGGTATGAGCCCCCTCAGCCTTGCGCAACTGACAATTGCTTCAATGGCACCCCTGGCGCGGGTTCTTGCCACAGCAATGGGAACGCAGACCTACCCGCAGTGCGTGATCGGTCAATTCCTTCGCCCTCCACAAACGTGAAGATGATTCGGCTCCGCGTTCATATCCTGTCCGGGGACGAGGGAACGAATCCGGTCGTCGACCCACAGGTAGTCGAAGCCCAACTTGTGACCCTCAATGACCATTTTCGGCCGCATCGGATTCAGTTCGTTGCCGCGATAAGCGCCCTGAACTCGACCCGATTCCGAACTCTGACGAACCACGTCCACGCTGCGGAGCTCAAGGCAAGCGTCGCCCACCGGGTTAGCCCCGCGACCGAGCACAATGTGTTCGTCGTCAGCACGGGGCCTGACCTTCCTTTTGGGTGGAGTACTCTGCCGTGGCAACCCGAGGCTTTGACACCTCAAGGCGGCACGATTGTCAGCGCGCAACGCTTCGGAGACAGCGAAGCAACACTCACCCACGAACTCGGTCATGCCCTAGGACTTTGGCACACTCATCGAGGGACAACCGAAAATGAGGTGGCGCTTTGTGGGGCCTGCTGGGAGCGCGCAGATGGAACCAGGGCGGATAACACCGGAGATTTCTGCTCGGATACTCCCCCTTCGACATGGGACGAGAACGGCAGACCAATGTCGACCTTGGACCCCTGCTCAGAGCTCCCCTGGCCTACCACTGGCCCTGGAAATTTCATGTCTCGTGCTCCTGGCCTGGCCGGGGGATTCACCCCGCAGCAGGCTGGGCGCATGCACGCCTGGATCGAGGAGAAGCTCACCGGTTGGCTCGACCCGGATACGCCAGCGTCGCCCAGCGCCCTGGTCGCATTCTCTCGCCCCTTCGCGGGCGTCCAACTCTCCTGGCGGGACAATGCCTGGAACGAAACCGGCTTTCGCGTCGAGCGCTCCGTGAATGGCAGCCCTTTTGAGACCATCGTCGCCATCGAAGCGGACCTGCGCCTTTTCGACGACACCGAGGCCCCCGGGCTGGCCAACGTTCGCTATCGGATCCGCGCTGTCAACGGGGACCATCTCGGCCCGTTCTCCTCGATCATTGAGGTGCCGACGCTCGCTCGTCCAGGCGCGCTCTACGTAGATTCGAGCTTCTCCCAATCCAATTCCGACGGTTCCGAGCAGCGCCCGTTCCCCTCGATCCACGGTGCGCGCGGCAGCGTCGCCGGGCCGCTGATACTCAAGATTCGATCCGGCACCTACAATGAGCGAGTTCTCCAGGGTGATGCGACCCGATTGGAGGCGATCGACGGACCGGTTCGCATCAGCATCCCATGACTTTCCCCCCTTCGCTGGCTACCGACAACCAATTCTCCCCGGTGTAATGCAGAATCCGGTCGTTCTACGGGTCACATCTTTCGCCGGTTCCCACTTCAAGAGCGAAGATCATGACTGATGTGGTCTTCCATTAACCGCGAGCGCGTCCCCGTGGAGCGCCCGGAATCTGCGCCTGTAATGCGGACCACGGTTTCCCCTTAGCAGAGGTGGCGAGCAAGCGGCAGGGGCGCACCCAGCCCCCGGCCCTCCGGCGATGGAGGACAGCAAAAGCAGCGGGGCCGAACCGTGCGTGACCTGACGCTGGGCCTCGCCTTGGCATGGCGGCCTAAACACTCGTCATTCAATCAATCCATGAAAACCATGCTCCCAAGAACCACTAGCAATCTGCGGGATAGGTCCGTGCCTCAGGCCTCTACTACAGCGGCTTTCTCCATTCCAGCCTGCGCGCCTACGTCTCATCTCTATTACCAGCTGCCGACCAATCAGAATTCAAGATTGGTCTGGGCGCCATTCACCTGCCCCGCAGACATGGATTCGGCCCGCTCCCGCTCACTAGATCCAAGCCAATGCCGATCTGATCGACTGACACATTTGGCTCGAGGGGCAGGCGCGCCACTATTTAGGAAGGCGCACGCGACCTTTCAACGATTGCCGCTTGTTGGGCATGTTATAAATCACTTTGCATATTTCATGGCAGTTTTATTGCTGCTCACACAAGCCACTAACACGCGAGCCGAAGTTAAATGGACAGTGTATGATCCGCGCCTTGCAAGTCTTCCAGATGCCCAAGGTTGGAGATCGGGAGCGCCAGCGCAGGTCTCGGGCTCCATCGAAAGCGGTATTCTAAAGTTGCGTGACAGTCCAATTTACAACTATGCGATGCGCGATGATGTCGCCTTCTCATTCAACGTGGGCTTTACGCTCGAGGCAACGCTCAAAGTCATCAATTCCGATTACCTTGTCGATAATCCGACTCCTGGGGAGCACCGCTCAGGATTCTCCATCGGGGCTTATGACTCTACAGGACTTAGCTTGTCGGTAGGCATTACGTCAAAAGGCATCTATATCAACAACAACTGGGATGAATCCCCCAAGAACGGCATACCCATCACTCCTTTCGATACAACCTCCAAGTTCCACGAATACCGGCTGCAAGTTTCGGGAAATTTCGCGGAGCTGTACATTGATGATGCCCTATTCGCATCCATCTCGGCGGGAAAGGTCACAAGAATAACCGGCAGGAATAGTGTCTTTTTTGGCGACGTCAGCGGCAAGCCTCAGAGCGTCGTCGATGTTAGTTTGGTGCGATATGCGCCCACGGCTGTCCCGATCGTGACAGTTTCCAACGCGATGATAACCGAAGGCGACAGCGCCACGACCCACCTCAATTTCCCGGTGGTGATTTCGAGACCAATCGGACTTCCTGTCAGTCTTGCCTACGCAACGATAGATGCTACCGCCACAGTCGCGAGTGCGGATTATCTTCCGACCAATGGTTTTGTCACCATTCCGCCCGGGCAGACTTCGGCAACTATCAGGGTGATGGTCTTGGGCGACACCTTGCGCGAGCCTGATGAGTTTTTCCTGATGCGACTGAGCAACCCAACGAACGCTCGACTGGAGCTACCGGAGCTGAGGGGCACGATTGTCAACGATGATTCGGACATCCCGACCAACACGGCCCCGGTTCTCCTAGTTCCGGAATCTATTGAAATGTCAGAAGATGAGATCCTGACGAAGGTTGTAACGGTAGGGGACGCGCAGACGGGCCCGACCTCGGTGAAACTCTCTTTCCGCTCCTCGGATCCAATACTTTTACCAGCCGATCACATTTCCGTCGAGGGCGCCACGGACCAGAGAACAATCGTGGTTCGCCCTGCACCAGACCAGTTTGGCGCCGTGGATCTGGAAGTGACCGCTACCGACCCGGAAGGCGTGGCAACGAATAAAGTGATCCGGCTAACTGTGCAACCCGTGAATGATGAGCCCGTCTTTCGACCGGGCCCAGAGGTCGTCGTGACAGAGGATTCCGGTGGAATCACCGTGCCAGCTTGGGCCCAACAGATCGCTTCCGGACCAACCAACGAGTCAGGAGAGGCGGTGCGTTTCGAGCTGTTTGATATCGACCGCCCAAGCCTTTTTTCCGAGGCGCCTCGTATCGCTCCGGATGGGACCCTGTCCTTTGCCACAGCGACCAACGCCACGGGAATTGCGATCGTGAAGGTACGGCTGGTCGACGACGGTGGAACCAGTCGCGGTGGCATCGATCGAAGTCCTCCCGTCACCTTGCGTATCACCGTCAATCCCGTCAACGATCCGCCTACCGTCGCGCTCGTTAAACCGTCGACGGGCGCCCAGAGCGGCCCCGACGTCGGCATCGAACTGGCTGCCATTGCCTCGGACAGTGATGGCAGGGTGTCGCGAGTCGAGTTCTTGGTTGGAGGTATCCCGGTGGGCGAGGACTCCACGGCACCGTTCGCCATGTCTTGGGACCATCCGCCAACGGGCGAGCACGTCCTAACCGCGAGAGCCTGGGATGACTTGGGCGCATCCACAACTTCCGAGCCGGTGTGGCTTAGGGTGCTTGGCCTTCCCGTTGTCGCGATCACCAAACCGAAGGACGGCGCCATTGTCGCTTTGGGTTCAACCGTAGCCGTGCAGGTCGCCATCGACAACTTGCCTCCAGACGCATCGGTGACCAATGTGGTGCTGTTGCTCGACGGTCGGCCTGTTCGCACGGATGCCGCCCCCCCTTGGGATTTTGACGTGCTGGCCGAGGGACCTGTCGACCTCTCTCACTTTCTCGTGGCCGAGGCCACCGACTCCACCGGACGAAAGCTTGTCTCAGCCCCTGTCCAGTTCGAAGTCCGGGGAGTCTGCGCCGCCTTTAACCTCGTTCTAGGAACTGACGAGGACGGAGACACACTTCCCGAGAGGGTCGGAATCGGCTCCACGGTCGATCTTCCTCTCCGAGTGAAAGAGCAGCGGTATCGATGCATCACGATCGGAGTCAAGTTAGCAATCAGCGTCCCGCCTGAACTCGAATGGGTTGGGTTGTTCCTTCCCGACGGCTCGGACCTTCTCGGCGACAAGACGCCAATTGGGACAACCATCGTGGAGATCGGCTCGATAGCCCTCCGCGACGATCCGCTGGTCTTGAAGCTTAGGTTTGAAGGTCGGCAGGCCGGCAATGCTCATATCCTCGTGAACGTCCTGTCGGACCAGGCCGCTGGGGGAGAGGGCCAACGTGAGTTCAACCTCATAGTCGAGGAAGCGCCTCAGCTATGGATCGAACGGTCAGAGGCTACCTTGACCATCAGTTGGCCTGCGGCCTTCTTGGGCTTCCAGCTCGAGGCATCCTCGGTATCGGGACCGAACGCCCAGTGGCTTGCCGTGATCGGCTCCCCGCGCCGCATCGGCGACCGTATCCTGATCGATATGCCACCCGGCGAAAACCAGCGCTACTTCCGCCTCCGTGACAAGGCGATCTCGATTGCCCCATTGAATTCCACTCGAAGTAAGAATGGTTCGGGAAACTGAGTGACCACCCAGCCATTGGCTCCGCCCGTTTGATTTGCATGAGCCACACGTGGTTGGGGCCAGCTGGGCCAGTTACCGCGCGCCGAGACTCTTCAGTTGATCCTTTAATCGGGAACCACTGAAAGGATTGGCGCGCACCTTTCATTTGCCGGATGCTCTACGCTTGACCGCTAGAGGTTTTCCGTAGAGCGCTCGGATTGTCGACGTCGTAATCGGCACGACGGATTCCCCTTAGTAAAGGTGGCGGGGCGGGGCGCTGCGGGCCCGGCAACCCCGGGCGCCACATGGCCCCAGCCCCGGTCCTCCTGAGTGGGCGGACAACAAGCGTCGGGGCCAAACCGTGTGTGCCCCGACGCTTGGTCTCCCCTCGGCCAAGTAGTCTCGAACCAACAACTTGAATTGATCCATGAAACCCATCCTCCCAGCCATCCTCGCCAGCGTGGCGCCCACACTCGTTCTCGTGTCCTTGACAGCGGCCCCACTTGTCTGTGGCGCTCAGGGTTCACCGTCGCGCGTCCTCGCGTCGAGCGCCTTTGAATCAGGGCTCGAAGGATGGCGGGGTATCAGTCGAGATACCGGCAAACCCGAAAAGACCCAATCTTTGTGCCAAGACGGAAACTGCTTTGCACGCTTGAGCGAAGAATCAGGCGACGGTTCGACGATGTTTTTCGTCGCACCTCCAGCCTTTCTTGGCGACCAGTCCGCGGCCATGGGAGGCCAGCTCAACTTTCGCCTCCGACAAAATCACCGCGACCAACTTTACCGGGATCAGGACGTCCTTTTGATCTCAGGCAACACCCGCCTCGTTCATCAACTTCCTCAACTACCTACCCAGTCGTGGCGTTCATTCGAGGTCCCGCTGGCAGCCGGCTATTGGACTCATGCGGGGATCGGGTCGATGGCAACCACAGACGAGTTGGCTGAAGTGCTCGCCAATCTCGACGCAATTCGCATCCGGGGAGAATTCAGCTCCCGGCAAGTGGAGCGCACTGACCTCGACGACGTACAGTTGATTTCTTTCCTTCCTATCGAACCTCCACTTCTTTCCATCCAACGGCTCCCCGATGGAACCTTGGACGTTTCTTGGCGGAACGATGCCTCGCCCGTTGCCTGGCGCCTGGAAGTCACCTCCAATCCGGTCAACGGACCCTGGACCGAGTACCCGACCTCCGAGATCGGAGTTGGGGCTGATGGAGCTTGGCATGCTGCACTCCGTCCAACCGCATTGGCAAAGATGGTACGTCTCGTGACTCGGGCCGGATCAGTTCGATGATCCTGCGTGTCCATGACGAATTTCTAATCGGCCGCGAACAGGCGTCATAATCGGACCGTCTGGCGTCCCGAACGGCGGCGTGTAATCTACCTTGCCATGAGGCACTTGTATTTGTTCGCAGCTGGATTGATCCGCTGCCTCGTGACCTTCCTCCGACCCGGTGGTGCCAGGGCTGTCGGTAACGAAAAATCCGTCCCGTAGAGTCGAGGCCAACAGTCAGTACCCAGACAAATTCCGACACGATCAGAATGCGAGCCTCGCCGGTCTGCTCTGCCCGGATTCAGAGATGAGGCGGCCGCTGGGGGCGATGCGCCTTCAGCAAAGTCCTCGGAAGGCGCGCTAGGATTCCCCGTGTGGGTGACGAAAACTCCGTGGGTCCATGAATTGACAGGATTTGAGCATGGATTGTTGAACTTGAAGCTCGTGTGCACGGCGAATTACTAATCGGCCGCGAGCAGGCGTCATAATCGGACCGTCTAGATTCCCAAACGGTGGCGTGTAATCTACCTTGCCATGAGGCACTTGTATTTGTTCGCAGCTGGATTGATCAGTTGCCTTGTGACCCTCCTGCGACCCGGTGGTCTCAGGGCACTCGTGGCCGAGAATCTTCTCCTCCGGCAGCAGCTCATCATGCTGCGTCGATCCAGGCGTCGCGCTCCAAACCTCTCACCCGTGCAGCGGTTGCTCGCCGGTGCGTGCTCAATCCTCCTCCATCCACGGCGCCTGGCGCGCGCCGCCGTCATCTTCCGGCCTTCAACCCTGTTGGGCGTCCACCGCGCCTTGGTGCGCCGCAAATACCGCAATCTCTTTCGTTTAAAGCGCTGCCATCGAAAGCCCGGACCACCAGGTCCTTCGCCCGAACTGGTCCACGTCATTGTCGAGACCAAGGAACGCAACCCGCGATTCGGCTGTCCGCGAATCGCAAACCAAGTCGCCAGAGTCTTTGGGATCGAGGTGAACAAAGACCTGGTGCGCCGTGTTCTCGCCAAGCATTACTGTCCCGATGCTCGCGGCAGCGGCCCGTCTTGGCTCGCCCGGTTGGGGACCGGCTCCAATTGCCTGTGGAGCGCCGACCTCTTCTGCTGCGAATCCGTCCTTCTCAAGACTCACTGGGTCATGGTCGCGATGGATCAGTTCTCGCGAAGCATTGTCGGCTTCGCCGTGCAGGTCATTGCCATCGATGGCACCTCCGTATGCCGAATGTTCAACGTTTCCATGGTCGGCGCCGGAGTCCCGCGTCACCTCAGCACGGACAATGCACCCTATTTCCGGTTCCACCAATGGTGTGCGAACCTGCGGATTCTTGGGATTGGCCACCTCCGCAGTGTGCCTGGGGCTCCCACTTCACACCGATTTATCGAGCGACTCATCGGAACCATTCGACGTGAGTTCCTCGACCATACCCTGTTCTGGAACGAAACCGATTTGACTCGGAAGCTGGCTGCGTTCGTCGATTACTACAATCGAGATCGCGCGCACGCAGGCGTTCACGGCCGAACGCCGGCCGAGACCGCCGGAGCTCCCGCCCCATTTCTTGCGGACTTTCGAAGCTATGGCTGGAAATTCTACTGCGGAGGCCTGTTTCAGCTTCCATCCGCGACGTGATTGCCAATTCGCCATGCACAGCTTCCCACGCGGCCGTGCGCTACTGTGCGCGGACGCCGTTTCGGTCCACGCGCCCGGTCGCGAGGACGCGGCGCGCCGGCTGCTCAGCCGGGCGGCGCAAACGGCTGCGCTTCGAAGCTCGGCAACTGCATTGATTGCTGCAAGATCACGAGCGACGTCGGGATGCGAATAGTCCACGGCACGCCGACGGCTTTCGCGCCGATCGCGTATTCGCCTTCGGCGAGGGACTTGCCGCGATAGGGTTCCGTCAGAAAGAGGGATTCCTCGTTAGCGATGGACGCGATCATGTAGACATCGCCGCCGATCGTGATCTCGCGCCTGAGGTCGTCGTCGTCAAAGCTCGTCCCCTGCCCCTTTACCTCGGCCTCGCCCTGGGTCGCGCTGACGGTGCCGTCGGATTTCACGTACACCGCGCCTTGCTGGGACTTCATCTCCTCGGCGATCGACAAGAACGGCTCTCGGCCGGCTACGGTCGCGCCCCTCTCCGCCCACGGCAACACCCCCGTCGAAAGAAAGGCGTTAGCCGCGTTCTCGAAACCCGGCCGAATGGGAACGTTGACGCGACAGGAGCCCGCCTGCAGGAACGCTTCGAAAAGCGGGTCGTCGTCCATCAACTGGCTGACGAGCGGCCAGTCCGACTTTCTGCCCCAAAAGTACGGGTAGAACAGATACTGCATGTTCTCCCATTCGAACGCCTGTTCGACGAAACGGACATAGCGGCCTTCGAGATCCGACTCGCGCAGGTCCGCCTGCGGAAGCCCGAACCGGCCGACGGACTTACGCATGGCGTCGAAGTCGTCGAAGTGCTGGCCGGTAAGCTGACTAATCGCGCCGCGCTTGATCTCGCGGCGCTCGATCTGACGGTTAACGGTGGGATTCCGTCCCTGGATGTCTTGCTGCTCGTCGGCGAGAGCCTGCTCGGCGAGGCCCGTCTCGTACGCAGACCGCTGCTCCTCGTAGGCCGTCATGATCGCGTGATAGGTCTTGAGCTGCCAATCGGCGTAGAGAGTGTCGGTGCGCTCACATTCCACCTCGACCGTTACGGCGAAGGCCGGAGTGTTCGCGGCCAGCACCGCGATGGGCACGGTGTCCGTCTCGTTGTCGAGCGCCATGAGCCTGGAGGCGGGCATGTGGTGGCGGCCGACCCTGACCTCGAGACCCGTTGGCTCGTTCTGCCCATCAATGTTGAACGCGAGCTTGTTGCCGCAGACAACGCCGCGCTTTGCCACATAGCCGTGCGGTACCTTGAGCGAGTTGTCGGCCTGCGCCTCCTTCGGCTGATCTTCGTCGCTCTTGGTCGCGAGGGCCACGCCGATGATCTCGAACCTCGGCGGCGGAGGCGTGACACCGGGCACGTTGTACACGCTCGCCCAGAACATCGCGCTGACCAAATTCATGTGCTTGGGCTCAAGCGGCTCAAACGTATGCCGCGCGCCGGTGCAGTATCCGGGGTCGAGCGGTTTTCGAAGCGTGGTTCCCTCCCTAGGGGCCGACGTTCGCAGGTGGCGGTAGAGAGCCGCGGGCTCCGGTATGACGACCTCGATGATTTCGCGCTTTCCATAGTTGAAGACCTGAGCCTCATAGATCTTGTCGACCCACCGATAGATCCCGACGATGTGCTCGGGCTCGCCGTCGCGGTTCAGGAATCCGTGCCGGTTGATGACCTCGACTTCGTTGATCGTTAGCGCCGACCGTTCCCGGCGAACCCGCTCTCGGATCCGGTGGACAGAGCGCTCCGTGATTTCCCTGGCGTGACTCGTGGCCGTCGAATTCGCGCTCGCCTTGCTCTTCGCACTCGTGAAGCCCGCATTCGCGGAGATATCCACGCTTGGACCGTAGGATCCGGAGACGGTGATGCCGGCAAAGCGCGAGGAATCTTCCGTGATCGTCTTCTCCGACTCCGACTGCAGCTCGAAGCGTTCGGTGGTCTCGAGATCCTGCTGCGTCTCCCGCGTGGTTTCGGTCTCCTCGCGCATGAGCGTCTCCGTTCGACGCAGAGCCCGATGCTCGCGGCTTCTCTCCTCGGTGGCCATGACGTTCTCGATGTGCGCGATCTCCCCCATCTCGTATCGGAGCAGACGCTGCTTGACGACCATCAGTTCTGATACCCCGAGGGATTCGAACGAGCCCACGCCCTCCGGGATCGTCGCGTCGCTCAGATCCGCCTCGGCGACGATGGGCACCGGGCAGGCGCCTGGAACGGGAACGTGGCGGTCGAAGTCCTCGACAAGCAAAGAATCGAACGCGCGCTGAGGTATCACGAAACCGCCGGCGAGCCTGATGGCGCGCAATGAGTAGCCGCCCGAATAGAGTGCCTTCCCGAGCGCTGCGCTGTTGCGCTCTAATGCCGCCAGCGCGTGAGGCACGTTCACGTGCTGTGGGTGACGAAAACTCCGTCGTCCATGAATTGACCGGCTTTGAGCATGGATTGTTGAACTTGAAGCTCGGGTCAGGAGGACTTCTGAGGGGAGGGCCTCACGGACCGGGCAGCCAGAGGTGAGCGCGTCATGGTGTCGA
>JAEUHG010000274.1 GCA_016795425.1 Verrucomicrobiales bacterium | reverse complement strand
GCCGCGAGCGTCCCTGTCATCGAAACCGCCTTGGCAGTGAGCGGGCCATGGACGTTGTTCACCAACCTGCCATCGACCGGTGGCACGCCGCCGGCCCAATGGCGTTTCCCGGTGGACTCGCGCCACGTGAGCCGATTCTATCGTGCCCGCTAACCTCCGCTTCACTCCTGGCCGCGCCAGCCAACGTCCCCGGCGGAGTGGATGGTCGCTTGCGGGAAGACCTGAGCTTATCTAGCTTGCGGCCCATGGACGAATCGCCGTCTCGCGACGTCAACCCGCCGCCCACACCCAGCACCGATTCCGGTTCCGGTTCCGCACCGGCCTCCCAGGGCAGCCCGGAAATCGGCGTGAACGCGCCGGCGTCCGCCCAAGCTCAGGCAGCGGTCCCGAACGGTCCCTCCGTGCCGCCGCCGCGCCTCCCCCAGTCTCAGGCCCAATCCCAGTCGGCTCAGAATCCCATCGCCGAACCGGTCCGTCCTTCCCCTGGCGCCCTCCCGTCCATGGCGTGGCCTCCTCCTCCCCCTCCTCCTCCATCGGCTGCCGCACCACAGAAGTCCCGAACCGGTGGCTGGATCTGGGCGCTGTTGTTCCTTTCCCTCCTGGGCGCCGCCGTCATTCTGGCCCTGGGTTTCTTCGTCGACCGCCTCAACATTGGCAGGGTCGCGCGCATGAGCGGAACCACCTCAGGACGACCGGATCACCTGCGGGAAACGGTCCTCGAATCCGCCAACACCCGGGACAAGATCGCCGTCATCGACCTGAATGGTGTGATCTCCAGCGATCCGTGGGACTATCAGGGCAACAACCTCATCACTTTCATCGAGGAACAACTCGATCGCGCCGCCGCTGATTCCCACGTCAAGGCGGTCATTCTCAAGGTCGATTCCCCGGGCGGCGAAGTGCTGGCGTCTGACGAGATTTACAAGCTCATCCTCGACTTCCAGGAACACCACGAAAAGCCCGTCGTCGCCTCCATGGGCACCGTGGCGGCCTCCGGAGGGTACTATGTATCCGCACCCTGCCGCTGGATCGTCGCCAACGACCTGACCATCACCGGCAGCATCGGCGTCATCATGCAGAGCTATAATTGGCGCGGTCTCCTCGACAAAGTGGGTGTCCGCCCTCAGGTCTTCAAGAGCGGTGAACTGAAGGATATGCTCAGCCCGGACAAACAACCTGGCGAAATCACCGAGGAGGAACGCCGCATTGTCCAGGATCTCGTCAACGAGACCTTTGAACGCTTCAAGTCGGTGATCGAGGAAGGCCGCGGCTTCGCCAAAGCCCATAACGAAGATAACGCGGGTGATGAAGCCGATAAGGGCCGCCCGCTTTCCAAGAGTTGGAGCGACTACGCCGACGGCCGTCTGTTGTCGGGAAAGGAGGCCTGGAAACTTGGCCTCGTCGATGAACTCGGCGATTTCTCCGCCGCCGTCGAACGCGCCCAGAAACTTTCCGGCATCGACGACGCCAAGCTCATCCAGTACCTGCGCCCTGTCGGTTTCGGTTCCTTGTTCCGATTGTTCGGACAAAGCGAGGAGACCCGCATCAAGATCGACCTCGGCATCCAATTGCCTCAATTGCGGGCTGGCCTTTATTTCCTCGCCCCGCAACTGATGCGCTGAGCCTCACGACGCCCGCCCCTCCGCGGTTGTCCCCCCGCAAAGGACTCTTCCGATCTTTACCGCCGGGAAGCCGCGTTCGTCGGCATGGGCAGCAAGTCGCCCGTCGTGGGCGCCGCACGGTAAATGCCAGGGCCCAGCTTGGACAACGGATCTTCCCGCATTTGGCGGTTCCACCGGCGCCAACCCCACGAGCCGCCCGCAATCGCTGCCACCAACACCGCCAACACCGCCACCAAACGCCAATTGATGCGCGACAGTTGGTAGGTCAGCCAATCCAAAGGCCCCCTCCGCTGGCCAGTCAGACTGGGAGGGCCACTGTGTTCCGGCGACCGCGCCAATTCCGAGTCCAACGCTGACAGGACCGCCGGCACATCCAGTTTGAGGAAACTGGCGTAGGTCCGCACGGAACCGCGGATGTAAACCGGCGCCGGGAAGGGATCGTAGTCGGCCTTCTCCAAAGCCTCGAGGTGATCGGCCCGAATCTTGGTCACCTCAGCCAGATCGTGAAGCGTCAGGCCCTGCGCTTCGCGCGCACGACGCAGTTGTTCCGCCACCGAGACCGAGGACATCGCCAGATGAATAACGGAAACCCCCCGCGCTGCGCAATCACGCCCGGGACCGAAAATCGTCTCGCCCTGCGTGGGAGATTTGGCAACGTGCCCGCCCGTGAATCGGTTCTGGGCCCTCATGCTCTGCCTCGTCGCCGGTGCCTGCCAAGCCCAGGACGCCCCGGCGCGTCCACCCAACATCCTGTTCATCCTCGCGGATGACCTCGGGTGGTCCGACCTCGGTTTCACCGGCTCCCGGTTCTACGACAGCCCGCACCTGGATGCCATGGCCGCCGCCGGTCTCCGCTTCACCAGCTTCTACACCTCCCCCAACTGCACCCCCACCCGGGCCTCATTCCTGACGGGGCAATACGCACCGCGAACGGGCATCTACACGGTCGGATCCCCCGAACGGGGCGACCCCGCCGCGCGCCGCATGGTGCCTCCCCAAAACCGCACCTCGCTGCCCGCCGATTGCCAGACGATTGCCTCCATCCTCAAGGCGCAAGGCTACGCCACCGGCTACCTTGGCAAATGGCAACTCGGCAATGAGCCCGCGGAACTCCCGGGAAATTTTGGCTTCGACGAATCCATCGTGACTTCCGAGAAGCATCTCGGTTTCGAATGCCTGCCGCCGCAGGAGGTGCCCGCGGGAACGTATCTTGCCGATTTCCTCACCGAGCGCGCGGTCGACTTCATCGGACGCCACAAAGACCGACCGTTCTTCCTCCAGGTCTCCCACTTCGCAGTCCATGCCCCCTACGAGGCCAAACCTGACGTCGTCGCCCGCTTCGCCAAGAAGGCGCCCTCCGGAGGCCATCGCGACGCGGTCTACGCCGCCATGATCGCCAGCGTCGACGACAGTGTCGGTCGACTCGTCGGACGGCTGGCGGAACTTCGGATCGAATCCAATACCGTGGTCATCTTCACCTCCGACAACGGCGGCGTCGGAGGATACATCGATCCCGAAAACGGCGGTCGCCGCAGCGGGATCACCGACAACGCCCCGCTCCGAGGCGGCAAGGGCATGCTCTACGACGGAGGAGTCCGCGTGCCGTTCCTCGTCAAGTGGCCTGGCGTCACCCCCGCCGGATCGCGCACTCCCCAACCCTGCGCCCACGTGGATCTCCTGCCCACGCTCTGTGAAATCGCCGGAACCCGACCGCCATCCAAAAGCCCCATCGACGGCGTCAGTTTTGTGCCCCTCCTGCGCAACCCTGGCGCCAGCCTCGGGCGCGATGCCATTTTCTGGCATTTCCCAGGCTACCTCGAAGCCTATGGGCGTGCCGGCTGGCGAACCACTCCCGCTGGCGCCGTCCGGGCCGGCAATTTCAAACTGATCGAGTACTTCGAGGACGGCCGCACCGAACTCTTCAACGTCGTGGAAGACATCGGTGAAAAGAACAATCTCGTCCGCAGCCTGCCGGATAAAACTTCAGAACTTCAGGCGAAACTCGCCGCTTGGCGGAAGGCTCTCGACGCCCCCATGCCAGTCGCCAAACCCACTCCCGCCGGCACCGCTCCCGCTCCCGCCACCGCCGCCAGCCGCCCATGAGCGGCGCCACCCGCCTCAGAATCCATCTGACTCCGGCCGCCGAAAACGCCGTCCGACAGGGTCACCCTTGGGTCTACGCCGACCGTATCCGCCAAACCAATCGACCCGGAATCTCCGGTGACCTCGCCGCCCTCTACGATCGCCGCGATCGCTTCCTCGCCCTCGGACTTTTCGACCCGGATTCCCCTATCCGCGTTCGGGTCTTGCATGTCGGCAACCCAGTCGCCGTCGATGACGCATGGTGGAAAAATCGCCTCGAGGTTCCCCTGGCAAAACGTCGGGCCTGGTTCGGACCTGACACCACCGGCTGGCGTTGGGTCCATGGCGAAAATGACGGTTGGCCGGGATTAGTCATCGACCGCTATGAGGACATCGCGGTTCTCAAACTCTACACCGCGGCCTGGCTGCCTCGACTTGCCCATCTCCGCCCGATTCTCAGCGACGCCCTGGGTGCCCAAAGTCTTGTGCTGCGCTTGAGTCGGAACATCGCCGACATCGCTCGCCGCGACCACGGATTGGAGGATGGCTCGGTCTTGGTCGGCGAACCCGTCACCCAATCGGTGGTTTTTCGCGAAAACGGGATCCGCTTCGAGGCGGAGGTCCTGCGAGGTCAAAAGACCGGGTTCTTCCTCGATCAACGGGAAAACCGCGCCGCCGTGGAACGTCTCGCCAACGGCAAATCGGTTCTCAATGCCTTCAGCTTCTCGGGCGGCTTCTCCCTTTACGCCGCACGCGGCGGGGCTTCGTCGGTCACGGATCTCGATATCAGCGGACACGCCCTGGCCAGCGCCCGCAGGAATTTCGCCCTGAACCAGGACCTGCCCGCGGTGCGGGCCGCCCGGCACGAAACCGTTCAGGCCGACACCTTCACTTGGCTGGCCGAGGCCGCGGACCGGCGTTTCGACCTCGCCATTCTCGACCCACCCTCCATGGCCCGTCGCGCCGCCGAACAGGCCGGCGCTCTCGAGGCGTATGCGCGATTGGCCCGGCTCGGGGCCTCACGGATTCGGCCCGGCGGCATGCTGCTCGCCGCCTCCTGCTCGGCCCACGTGCCCGCGGAGGCATTCTTCGAGGCCGTGATCCGCGGACTACGATCCGTGCGCGTCGGATTCGAGGTGCAACAAACCACCGCCCATCCGGCAGATCATCCAGCCCGCTTTCCGGAGGCGCATTACCTCAAGGCGATCTACCTCCACATCAAGGGAACCACCTGATCGCCGGGTGGTTCGTTCGGCCTCGCTGGATCTCGAAGTCCCAGTAATCCCGGTTGGAAAACCAGCCGGTGTGACCATCCAGGAACAGGATCTGCGCACCGCCCCGATGCCCATTGGTGTGCACGAATCCCCAATACCCAACTGCCGGCAGATTCTTCGAATCGAACAGCCATACCAAGGTCGTCGGATTCAAAAGCGATCCCAGGCGCGTCGGCTCATCCGCCTCGCTGGTGCCGTCAACCTGTTGATTCAAACAGTAGTGGAAGAGATTCCGACCATTGCTCCGGCGTCGATTGGCCGGACATAGCCACCAGGTGCGCCCGGGTTCCGCCGCGGCGTTGGTTCGCCACGGTTCATCCACGTACCGCCGCCATCCGACCTCCGCCGGAAGCTGGACATACCACCCGGTGTTGGTGTGCCGGTCGGTCGGATTGGGCACCCCCTCCGGCGGCAGCCGGTCTTCGTGACCATCGGCGTAAAGCTGCGTCGCGATTCCCCAGTGCCGCAGGTGATTGCGACAGGTCACCGCGTGCGCCAAACCCTTCGCTCTCGCCAGTCCCGGTACCAACACCGCCACCAAGACAGCCAGGATACCCATCACCACCAGCGCCTCGGTAAGCGTGAATCCCCCCACCCGAAGCGCCCTGGTTGACCCGCCCCTGATTCCCTGCAATCGGGCGCCGCCCGCAGAAAAGTTGTGCGTCGACACAAGTCCTCCTTCGCATTGTCGGACCGGTCGCGGATCGCCCTCCCAGGCGCCCCCGTCCCATGCCACACCCGCCAGGGGTGTTGCACCCCAAATCCTTCGCAAGCCTCCAGCCCCTCGCTGCCAAGGCGGCCGGGCCGCCTTCGAGCGACAATCACAACTTGTTCATTATCAACATCTTTATCGAAGACCTTTCGCATTTCACGAAGAACCCATGGCAACAATTGACACTGTGATCCAAAAACAAATAGCCTTTGCCCCCATTTTGACCGGAGCGGCATGGTCTGCCAGCGAACGGCGCCGGCAGCCAGCCAAGGTCGGGAAAGGATGTGACTCTGCGTGACCGAGATTAAACTCAAGAAAGGTGAACCAGTCGAAAAGGCGCTCCGGCGTCTCAAGAAAAAGGTGGATCGCGAAGGCATCCTCAAAGAGGTCCGCAACCACCGGCATTACGAGAAGCCGAGCGAACGACGACGCCGCAAGCTGAAGGTAGCGCGCTTCAACGCGATGCTCAGCGCCAGGTACGCTGATCTGTAGTCGGCCTCCCGTCTCCGGTCGGCTGCGCCCTCGGCGCAGCCGACCTTCCGGGGCCCACCGCAGGTCATCGTTCCTTCGTACCCCACTGCCTGCGGGCGTTTCACCAGCGAGCATGTATTCCCTCTCGAGCTGTTGGAATTCCGGTCGCCACACCTGTGGCCGGGCTATGCTCCGCGAAATTCGGGAGATGGGGTTTGAGTATGCCGAACTCAGCCATGGCATCCGTCTCGGGCTGCTGCCGGGCATCCTGGAGGCGGTTGACGCCGGCGAGATCAAGATTTCCTCCCTGCACAATTTCTGTCCGCTTCCGATCGGCATTCATTATCCGGCTCCGAACATCTTCAAATTCACGTCTCTCGACCGCCGGGAGCGGGACAATGCCTGGAAGCATTCGCTCAAGACCCTCGACACCGCCGCACGCCTGAAGGCCTCCCTGGTCGTGCTCCACATGGGCGCGGTCGAGATGAAGGATTACACGGATCGACTGATCGAACTCGCCGAGGAGGGCAAACGCGAGACCCCCAAGTACGCCAAACTTCTCGAGGAAGCCCTCGAGAAGCGCGAATCCCGCAAGGAACCCCACGTCGAGGCGGCCTATTCGTTCCTCCGCGCACTTGCCGATGAGGCCAGCCAGCGCGGCCTTCGGCTGGGCATCGAAAACCGCGAAGCCCTCGAGGAAATCCCTTTCGAGAGCGATTTCCACCTGTTCTTCCGCGAATTCCCCCAGCCCTGCATCGGGTATTGGCACGACACCGGGCATGGACAGATCAAAGAGAACCTCGGCGTGATCCACCACGCCATGCACGTCGGCGGGCTTGCCAATCGGTTGTTTGGCTTCCACATCCATGACGTGGCTTTCCCCGGTAAAGACCACCTCGTGCCCGGCACGGGCACGATTGATTACGCCGCCCTTAAACCGTACGTCCGCCCGGATCACCTGAAGGTGCTCGAACTCAGCCCTTCGGCGCCCGCCGAACTCATCCCTCAAGGCCTGGCGCACATCCAGAGCCTTTGGGGACCCGAGTGAAAGGCAAAGCCAAGCAACTTTGGTCGGTCTCCTGGCGCCTGGGCATCGCGGGACTCCTCCTCGCCTGGGCCTTCCATGCGGTGTTCCATGACCAATGCCGCACCATCCTGGCGGCGCAGAACGTGGATCTGGATGCCCTGCCGCGCGTCGAACGGTGGCTGCGAGTCTGGCGCCTCGGACCGGTTGCGCTGGGCCAGACCATCGTGCAGGTCCAGCCCGGTTGGTTGATCGCCTCCATCCTGCTGTGGGGTGCCACCATCGCCATCGGTGCCTGGCGCTGGCTCCTCGTCCTGCGGTCCCAGGGACTCGATCCCGGATTCAAACGCACCCTCGAAATCTCGTTCATCGCCCATTTCTTCAACTCGTTCCTCCTCGGTTCCACCGGCGGCGACCTCCTCAAGGCCTATTACGCCGCCCGCGTGACGCATCACCTCAAGACTGAAGCCGTCACCAGCGTGCTCATGGACCGCGTTCTCGGGCTCTTCGCCATGCTCGCTTTCGCCGCGGTCATGCTCGTGCCCAATGCCGACTTCGTGCTGCGCTATTCCAAGACCATCGCCTTGGCGGTCGTCATTCTTGGAATGTTCGGGGCCGCGAGTGGGTTCCTCCTCTTCTCGCTGCGCGGCGGCGTCTCCCAGGTCTTCCCGAGCGCCCGGACCTGGATGCGCCGCCTGCCGATGGCGGAGACGCTGGAACGAGGCCTCGAGGCCTGCCGCAAACTGGGACGCGCCCGAAGCCTGCTCTTCAGAGCACTGGGACTCTCGTTTGTCCTGACTTTCGTCTGCGTCGCCCAATTGCTGACCCTCATCTGGGGTTACGGAATCTCGGTTCCCTTGAGTCCGGTTTTTCTCATCGTCCCGGCGGTCATCTGCATTTCCGCCCTGCCGGTTACCCCCAACGGACTGGGCGTGCGGGATTACCTCTACCTCTACCTCCTGAGCCTGCCAGAAATCGGCGTCAGCGCCGGCACCGCCGTGGCCGTTTCCCTGGTCGCCTACGCCGGCAGCCTGGTGTGGAGCGCCCTCGGCGGCGCCCTCTATGTGTTCCGTCGACGCGAACAAGACCTCGCCGAAGCGGTGGCCGACGAGACGGCGGCGCGCCAACCTTGAGCGTTGGGCCGTGGGCTCACCGGTCCCGGCCAAGATTGGACCAGGAATTTTCTGGTCAGTTTGTCGCAACTCCCCTATGCGGTCGGGCATCTTCAGCCCAGGTATCGCATGAGCATCCTCAACTTCCTCAAATCACAGGCTTGGGAAATCATCCAGTGGGAAGAGAACGACACACGGGACACCTTGAGCTTCCGCTGGCCGGATGAGGATCGGGAAATCAAACGGGGCGCCCAACTCATCGTCCGCGAAAGCCAGATGGTGCAGTTCGTCTACCTCGGCCAATTCGGCGATACTTTCGGGCCCGGCAAGCACGACCTCATCACCGACAACATCCCCATCCTTTGCCGTCTCAAAGGCTGGAAATACGGCTTCGAATCGCCCTTCAAGGCCGACGTCTACTACGTCGTCACCCGCCTCTTCTCCGGCAACAAATGGGGCACTTCGAATCCCATCATGATGCGGGACCCGGACTTCGGCATTGTCCGAGTCCGCGCCTTCGGCACCTTCGACTTCCGCATTGTTGATCCCAAGGTCTTCCTCAAGGAAGTGGCCGGAACGGACAACCACTTCCGGTTGGACGAATTCCACGACACGATGCGGTCCCGCATCGTCAGTGTCTTTTCCGACGCCGTAGCCAGCGCGCGCATCCCGGTCCTCGACCTCGCCACGCGCTACCAGGAGGTCGGCGAAGCCATCCTGCCGCTGGTCAATCCGCAGACCACCACCAAGTACGGCATCGAGATCACGAGCTTCATCCTGGAGAATGCCTCGGTCCCGCCCGAGGTCGAAGCCGCCATCGACAAGCGCTCCAGCATGGGCGCCATCGGAAACCTGAACGACTACGTGAAGTACCAGATGGCCCAGGGATTGGAGAAAGGGGAAGGCGGTACCGGCAGCGCGGCCGCCCAGTTGGGTATCGGCCTGGCCATGGCGCAACAGCTCGCCCAGCAGTTCCAGCAACCTCCCACCGCGCCCCCCGTCCTGGGTGCCGCCGCGGCTGCTCAAACCCCGACCCCCAGCGCCGGTGCCAGCGCACCCAACCCGCCCGCGCTCCCGCGCATGCTCGCCCCGGCCGAAGTCGCCCAGGCCCTCGGTGTCACGGAAGCCGACGTGCTCGCCACGCTCGAAGCGGGCGACCTCAAAGGCAAGAAGATCGGAACCGCCTGGCGTGTTTCGCAGACCGCCCTCGAGGAATTCCTCAAGCAATAGGGCTCTTCCCATGCCATCGACCCGCGGAGGCGCCGGACGGCCCGTCCGTGGGTCACCTGCCACCCAGGCTCATATTCCATGGCCGAACTGAACGCCCTCAACAAGTTCGCCTGCCCGGCCTGTGGCGCCGACGCCCGCTGGGAACCCTCCAAACAGGCGCTGGTCTGCCCCTACTGCTCCACCGTCTCGCCCGCCAAACTCAGTGCGGACGGAACATTGATTGAGGAATCCGACCTCGTTTCAGCCCTGCGCCAACTCACCCCCGAACAGCGCGGTTGGAAAGCCGTCACCAAATCCGTCCGTTGCCAGAACTGCAACGCAATCTCCGTCTTCGACCCCAAACGCGTGGCGCAACGCTGCGATTTTTGCGGATCTCCCGCCATCGTCCCGTTCGAGGAACAGCAGGCCCCCATCCGCCCCGCCAGCCTCCTCCCCTTCAAGATCCCGGAAAACCAAGTCCGGGATTCGATGCGCCGCTGGTACGCCACCCGCTGGTTTGCCCCCAATAAACTCAAGAGTCGCGCCATCACCGATACGGTTCACGGGGTGTATCTCCCTTACTGGACCTTCGACGCTCAGGTCCATGCCGATTGGACCGCCGAATCCGGCTACTATTACTATGTCACCGAGACCTATCGCGACGCCCAGGGAAAGACGCAGACACGCCAGGTGCGGAAGGTCCGGTGGGTCCCCAGCTCGGGGGACCTGGACCACTTCTTCGATGACGAACTGGTCTCGGCCTCAAAGGGCGTCCGCGGCGATCTCCTCGCCAAGATCGAACCCTTTCCGACCACCACCGAGTTGAAACCCTACGACCCGGGTTACGTCGCCGGCTGGGTCGTCGAACAATACCAGCTGGACCTTGTCGCCGCCGCGCAGCATTCGCGTTCTGTCATGGATGCCAAGGTGCGCAACCTCTGCGCCTCTCAGGTTCCAGGCGACACGCACCGCAATCTCCGCGTGGCCGCCGACTACTCCGGCCAGACCTTCAAGCACATCCTCGTTCCGGTCTGGCTGCTTACCTACGACTACGGCCGCAAGAGCTATCAGGTGGTGGCCAACGGATGCAGCGGCGCCATCGCCGGCGACCGGCCTTACAGCTGGATCAAGATCACCCTCGCCGTGCTCGCCGCGTTGATCCTGATCGGCATCATCGTCGTTGCGGCTCAGCAGTGAATCCACTCACCGCGCCGCCGGCAGGGTGGCATCAAACAACGCTTCCCAACGGCGTCGAAAGGGATGCCAAAGGGTCGCCTGCAGCAGCAGGTGTTTCACCCGGTTCCGCGGAACCTTGATCCGCCGTTTCCCGTCCAAGACATTTCCCACCGCCAGGAGTCTCAAGGTCTCCGCGCCAATCAACAGTGGCAATGCGCAGGCCAGGCGCACCCGGAATTGCTCGCGCGGCGTCGCGCAGGTGTACCGCCACCCGGCCTTCAATTCCTCTGCCGCCACCTCCAGGTGCTCGCGATACAGCGCGCGAAACCGAATCTCGTTCACCGGATCCAATAGGTCCGCTGGCCGCAAGGCGTGGCGGTTCAGTCCGTCCACCGGGACATAACACCGTCCTTTTCGCAAATCCACCGGCAGATCTCTCAGGATGTTGACGCGCTGCAGGCCCTTCCCGAACCGGACGGCGTCCCGGCAATATTGCCCCACTTCCAATTTGGCCTTGGGATAGAGATGCTGCCGACACAATCGCGTCCAGAATTCCCCGACGCACCCAGCCACGCGAAACGTGTAGTCGTCCAATTCATCGGAGGTCTGCAGGGCCGTCAGGCGCGTCCCATTGGCGGCATGGAACCGCTCCAGGTCCTTCGCCTGCCCGCTCACGATCGTGTCGAGCACTTGGCGAATACAGCAGCGATCGAAACAGGAAAACCCATTCAGCAACGATACCGCCTCCTCAATCCGTCTCAACAAGGCCCGCTCCCCCACCGTCGCCGCGTCCTCCGGAATATGGCTGAAATCCACCGCGACCTCGCGCCCGCCGACAATCCGGTCCCGCAATTCCTCCAGGGACCGCAACCGATCCTCGACCGGCACCGCCTCCGAGTCCGCCACCGTATCCGTCGCCCGCGCCAACAGGTAGGCCACCCCGATCTGAGGCCTCACCGGACCCGGGAGAACACGAAGCGTGATGTAGAACGACCGCGAGACCTCTCGGAGCAGGTCGGTCAGCAAAGCTGGCGCGGTGGCACTCATTCGGTGGTGGTATCCTACCCGTGAAGTGCCGATTCGCCAGTGGCCGGGGACGGGGCGGCGGCACGCAGGTGCGCCGCCCGGACTTCCCAACGGTGCAGACTCCGACCCAGGTCCCGTGGCCAGTTCTCCTGGGTGCACGTCATGAGCACCTGCCCGCGCCGATGTTCGGTCCGCTCCAGTAACGGCATCAGCCCCGCCCGCCGACGCGCGTCCAGTTCCCCCATCACATCGTCAATCAGCAGTATCGGCGGAACCCCGGTCAGTCCGGTAAGGAACTCCGCCTGCGCCATCTTCAGCGCAATCGCCAGCGTTCGCTTCTGGCCTTCGCTCGAGAATTGTGCCGCCGAACGTTCATTGAGCTGCATCTGAAGGTCATCCCGGTGCGGACCCACCGTCGTCGCCCGCAAAACCCGTTCCCGCGCCATCGCCTGCGCCAGCTCCACCGCGAAATCCGCCTTCACGCTCGGCGCATAGGTCAATCGTAATTCCTCGGCGTCCAGGCTGATCCGTGCGTACGCCTGCTTCGCCAGCGTCGACAACTCGGGGACCAAGGCGCGTCGACGCTCCATCAGCAGCGATCCTGCGGTGATCAGTTCCTGCGTAAACGGGGCCATCAGAGCGGGATCCGCGTCCGGCCGCTTGAGGAGGGCGTTTCGCGACTGCAGGGCGTGCACGTAGCGCTGAAGGGCCGTGAGGTATCCCGGTTGCGTCTGTGCCAGCAACAGGTCGAGAAACCGCCGCCGAATTTTTGACGCGCCCTTCACCAATTGCAGGTCCTCGGTGCAGAACACCACGCAGCGCAACCGTCCGTAGTACTCCGACAACCGGCGCACCGGCTGTTCGTCCATGGTCAGGGATCGCTCCCGCATGGACCAATACATCTTCACGTCGTGCGCGACCTCCGCCATCCATTGGCCGCCGACGAAATAGCCTCGTGCCCCATGCCGCACCATTTGCGCGCTGCCCACGCCGCGAAACGAGCGCAGGGTGGCCAGCAGGTAGATGGCTTCGAGGATGTTCGTTTTGCCCTGCGCATTGTCCCCGATGAACAGGTGGAAGCCGGGCCCCAATTCGACATCCAGCCGCGCGTAGTTGCGGAAATCGCGAAGGCGAAGGTGAACCAGGTGCACGGGATCAGCGGTCGCGGCCGATAGCCGCGGGAGTTCATCGAGGGCGCATGCGCCAGTTCTCAAATGCCAGCATCGCCATCAGCAGGGTCAGAAATACCGCCCCACCCCATAACGCGAGCAATGCCATCCCGGTAGCCACGATAAAGCCCACCAGGCAGGTGAAGTTCAACCGGCGATCCCCCAGTGCGGTCCGCAGCAGCAACCCTCCATCCAACGGCTGAATCGGCAGCAGGTTGATGAAGGTCCAGAAGAAGTTGATCCCCCGAACAACATACAGGGTATCCACCACGTCCTTCGAGGCGATGGGCACGTAGAGCAACACCAGGTGGGCGAGAATCCCCAGCGTGACGCTCGCGGCCGGACCCGCCGCCACCATCAGCAGGTACTGGCGACGGTTGAACCGCGATCCGTGCATCACGGCCACCCCGCCAAATCCATGCAGCACAATCTCCGGATCAGCCCCAAATCGACGCCCCATCGAGGCATGCCCCAACTCATGGGCGAGCACGGAAAAAAATGCCGCGATCATCCATATCCCCATCTCCGCCAAGTTGCTCACACTGGAATACGCCTCCGGTCGGAGCCCGCCCGCCAGCAGCAGGCACGTAATCCAGAACCAAAACTCCACCGTGACGTGGAATCCGAAAATCGTGAACCTCACCATGTCCGCCTCGCCATGCCCCGGGTTTGACTAAAATGCAACCGCGAGTCCGCCTCCCCGCCATTCCCATTCTTGCCCAAACCTGGTCCAAAGGTCTTGCCTTCGCCCCCAGGAACGCTACCTGAGCACCATGAATTCGTTCGAAAGATCCGTCCTCGATACGCTCCTCGAACTGGAACGTACCGCCGTCCTGGCCCGCACCGCCCAGCCCAAACCCAGCATCCTCCCCCTGCTCGAGAAGCTCGACCAATTGACCGCCCAGATGCCTCCCGATGCCGCCCCCGACCTTCGGCATTACCTCCAACGCAAGAGCTACGAAAAAGCCCGGCTCTTTCTCCTCGGGCGCGAATCCGAAAATCAACACGGCCAATGCGGCCACTGATTCCAACCGGCAACGCGCCTGTCACGGTCGCCACCTTCCCCGGATCTCCTCGATCCGCCGCCGGTTCGCCCCCAGGTCGGAATACCCGACCCGCGAGGCCGACCGCACATGAATCACCTGTTTCTCCGGATCAACCAGAAACTCCACGTCGTCAATGAAGCCACACACCAGGGTGCGGAATTCGTAGTGCACGTACCCTCCCTCGCGACGGATCAAGCGCACCCCGCGCAATCCGGACACCAACTGGTGCAACCGCTCCAACGCGCCTTCGGGCGCGTCGGTGAAGCGGAGCGGCTCGATCCCGTGCGCAACGTCTTCCGCCAGACTGGCCACGCAATTGGGTGAATCCGGACAGGCCGCCAACCGTCCCCCCGTCGCGCCGAGGTTTTTGGGCGCCGGAACCAATCGGTTGATTCCCCAAAGCAGAGGAACCACCGCCCCGGCAGCAAAGATTCCCACCCAGATGGCGACCTTGGATCGGGATGGGGACCGGGGTCCTTTCGAGGCTTCAAACGGCATACTTCGTCGCAATCGAGTCTGGAATAACCTCCGCCCGGCCGGTGGCCACGTTGACCAGGGTGTACTCGCACCGGCCGTCGCAACACAGCTTCTGGTTCTCGGCGCGGCGAATCTCGAATCCCACCGCCACGGTGTCCTTGTCCATTCCATCGATCCAGGTGGTCACCTGAAATCGGTCGGACATCCGCAACGGCCGCTTATACTCCAGCTGCGCCGACCTCTGAAACCACGCCAATCCCAGTTTCAGGAACTCCTCCATGGCCATCCCATAGCAACGCGCCATCTGGTCCACCCGCGCCGCCAGCACGTAATCCAAATACTTGCTGCTGTGCACGTGTTGGAACATGTCGATGTCATCCGGCCGGACCTGGAACTCGGAGGTGAACCGACTCCGCCCCAAGACCCGCGACGACTCTGTAGCCCCTGTGGTCATCCTGCGTTCGTTGCGAGCCAAGGTCTACCGGACCGCAAGGTCGCCGTCCATGCCGGCGGGAGTGCCCCTTCTCGGCCGGAAGCGAAAACGTCCACTGGAAAAGTGGGCGAGGGCTCCCCACTTAAGGACGACCAGCGTTCGCCTCGCCCCCGCGTGCCGACCGGACCGCCGGCTGGTGGAGGTGCCGCAGACCACCGCCGTTGTTCCCGGCGGTCCATGCAGCGCCGCCTTGAGACCCAACTCGAACTGCGGCAAGCTCGAGCCATGCCGATCTATGAGTTCCATTGCGAGGACTGCGGGGCCGAGAGCGAGATTCTCGTGCGCTCCTCCGACTGGAAAGGCACGCCTTGCCCCAAGTGCGGCTCGAAACATCTGGAAAAGAAGTTCTCCGTGTTCGCGTCGTCCGGCGGCGATGGCGGGTCTCCCGCCTCCGCGGGCGCCGATTGCAGCGGGAATCCGCGCTCCTGCGGGCGTTGCTGCGGCGGTGGTCCACACCACCACTGAGCCGGCGCCGCCGCTCACTGGATCACCAGATCCTTGCGGATGCCGAACTTGTCGATCCGCTTCCGCAGTGTCGCACGAGTAATACCCAGAAGCTTGGCGGCCTGCACCTGGTTCCCCTTGGTGTCCTTGAGTGCCTCAATCACCAACTCCCGTTCCACCGCCGGCAGCACCTTGAATTCCCGGCTCTGACGCGCCCACTGGAACAGCGTCCGAATCACTGCTGAAATCTCCGGTTCCCCCGCCTCGTCCGCCGCCGGGATCGACAAACCAGCCGCCGCCATCTTCGCGGTCGGCGCGATGGAGAGCCCGGCGGAACTCGACAGCACTTCGGGGGGCAGGTCGCGCGGAAGAATCGCCTCGCCCGTCGCCACCACCGAGGCGCGCCTCAGGGAATTCTCCAGTTCGCGAACATTTCCGGGCCATGCATGGGACTCCAGGACCCGCACCACGTCCGGAACCACCGCCTTGGGTGGGCGCCCTGATTCCTTGGCGAATTTGCGCAGGAAGTAATCCACCAGCAACGGAATGTCCTCGCGACGCTCACGCAGCGGCGGCAAAGGAAGCCGCACCACGTTGAGCCGGTAGAACAGGTCCTCACGGAAGGTGCGCGCCGCCACCGCCTGTTCGAGCGGCTTGTTCGTGGCGGCGATGACCCGCACGTCGACTTTCACCGTCTCGTTGCCACCCACCCGCTCAAACGTCCCCGATTGCAGGACGCGCAATATCTTGGTCTGCGTCGCCAGGGGCATGTCGCCGATTTCATCCAGGAAGATCGTGCCGTGGTTGCATTGCTCGAACTTGCCGATGCGCTGCTGCGCCGCGCCGGTGAACGCGCCCTTCTCGTGCCCGAACAGTTCACTCTCCAGCAGGCTCTCCGGTATCGCCGCACAATTGATCGCCACGAACGGCTGACGGGACCGGCTGCTGTGGCTGTAGATCGCCCGTGCCACCAATTCCTTGCCGGTGCCACTCTCGCCGGTAATCAATGCGGTCGCCTCCGAAGCCGCCAGTTGCCCCACCAACTTGAACACCGTCTGCATCGGACCGCTTCGCCCCACAATCCCCAACTCGTAGTCGGCGGATTCCAATAGCGGCTCGAAGGACACCACGGCCTTCATCTGCCGCGCCGCCCGCAATGCACCGGCGATCAATTCCTTCAGCTTCGGAATATCAAAGGGCTTCAACAGATAGTCGAACGCCCCCAACTTCATCGCCTCGATCGCCGTCTGCGTCGTACCGTACGCCGTCATCATGATGACCGGTAACCGCGCGTCCGCGTCGCGTATCCGCCGCAGCGTCTCCAATCCGCTCATGCCCCCCATCCGCACATCCATGATGACGAGGTCGGGATTCAGCCGCGGCAGAATCTCCAACGCCTCTTCACCGCTTCCCGCCGTGTGCACCTCGATATCTTGACTCTCGAGGAGCCGGCGAAACGAACGCTGAATGTCCACCTCGTCGTCAATGATCAGAAGCTTGTCCATCGCGATGCCGTCGGCCGCGACGATACCGTCGACCTCACCCAAGGGAAGCGTTTTGCCACCCTTCTCTCGCTCGCCAGCACCACCAACCCGGCCTCACTGTCCCACCCGCAACCCCACCCCATCGAAAGATGGATCCCATACTCGCCACCGAATCCCCTCCCCCGACTCCGTCCAACTTGGCAAGACCGAGATCGGAGGGGGCGTCGTCACCGCCATCCGGCGGAGGAACCCGTTCGGGCTCCTGAACCCTTTCCATATCTTCTCCATTTCCTGGTGACTGCGCCGAAGCCTAGCGGTCGCCGGGCTTGCAACGACCGGGCCAATTGAGCCAGGCGGCATCAGGGTCCGACCGCAGACGGCGAGGCAGCCGATCCTCAACCTGCGCCGACAGATTCGCCGCCATCGAACTCTTGGCCACGACGGCAATTTCGAGCGTCAGAAAGAATTGCCCTGCGTCGTGGGCCGCCACCAAGTCCGGCGGTAAAAACCCCACGCCACGCCGATGCACCTCGCGTGCCCATTCGCCCCACGGCACACCGATGAACCACGGGTGGCGCAAACCAACGATGTTCCGCCCCGCATCCCACTCAATCCACGCGTTTCCCAGGGTGTTGACCCTCCCTCCCGAGACCTCCGGCAACGGCCCCAACAGGCACATGGCGATCCCTTCCGAATGGCGCAGCAAAGGATCGGTCGTGCCACCTGCTCGCCCGCGTACCGCCCGGCAGGCCTCATCAATTCGCGTCCAATCCAACCGTTCCATGCCTCGTCCATCACCAAACGCGCACAATCCCACGATCGGCTGTTCCGCATAGAAATCCCCGCGCACCGCGAAGCCATCGCCAAAGACCTGCCGAAACGTCCTCAGGATCACTTCAAATTGGGTCTGCGTCAGTTGGAACAGGGGCAGCCACTGGCAAAACAATCCGTCATCCTTCAATGACCGTCGCACCTCGGCAAAGTGCTCGACAGTATACAACCGCCCCTCGCCGGTTCGCCAAGGCAGGAACAGGTCTCCCACCACCACATCCCATCGACCCGGATCTCCCTGCATTCCCAGGCGTGCGTCTTCAATGACCACCCGTACGCGCGCGTTGGTGCTGATGCCGCGATTCCAAGGCGCAAAATGGCGTTCGGCCATGCGGGCGACCAAAGGACTCAGTTCAAACGCTTCGATCCGCTCCAGCCAAGGAGCCAATGCCGCTCCCCCGGTGGTACTCCCCGTTGCCAAGCCCAGCAGTGCCACTCGCTTTCCCGTTCCGAACCCCTGCAACAGCAAGGGCAGGAGCGCTTGTCGTTCCTGGTTCGCCTGGGCCAGCGATCCGCCCAGGGTGTAGGTGTTGTTGAAGAGAATCCGCCAATCGTTGGTCCCGCCAGTCACGGTCGCCACCACCCCCTCCCTGCCCGTCGCCACTTCCACCACTGTCTCTCCAGCCGCCGCAGCCACCTGGGGCAGCTGCGCACTCAACCGAACCCCCACCATTCCCGCCACCCCCAGCAGCAGCACGCTCAACCCGCGTCGCCATCCTCCCGCCACCGGCCGCTCCCATGCCAGGTACATCGCCACATACGCCAGCCCCAACATACTCATCGAACTCCAGAGCCCGAAGCGCGGCATCAAAACACCCTGGGCCATTTCAGCCCCGAGCCACCCCCCCAGTCCGTTGATCGCCAGCAGCGCTGCTTTCGACCCCGGCCCCTCCTTCGTCCGGCGTTCCCGCAATAAATCGGGGAAGATCATGCCGGCTACCGCGAACATCGGGACGGCGGCCAGCAAACCAAGAATCCCCAGGTGCAGGAAATACACCGGCGGTGGCAATTCGTAGGAAATGATGCGCAGCCCCGGCTGGCACCACGCGAAGAGCCATGGCTGCGCAAAACATGAACACGCGGCAATTCCCAAAAGACCTGGCCGAACCCGGATCACCGTCGCAGCGAATGCCCCCACCACCAAACCGGCAAAGACAAACGCCAGTACTCCGGCTGCGGCAAAATGGGAGTTGATCGCCACCTGCGCGAACTGGTGCTGGACGATCACTTCCATCGCCAGAACCGCGTACCCGGACATCAACGCCAAACCCTCACGCCGCCCAAACACCCAACGGTTCCCAAACCTGGAGACCACGGTCCCTTGGGGCTCACCCAAGGCTTCCCCCATCGAGCCCGCGTTCCGCGTCTCCCATCCTTCCTGCCTTCTCTCAATCTCGCGGCGCCGCCCCATGGTCCATGCAACCCATGCCAAGCCAAGATTGGCCGCCGACAATCCTAGGCCGGTTCCCACCATGCCGAGGTACGGAAGCGCATAAAAAAACACACCCCCGATCGCTGCCAGTCCTCCCAGTGTGTTCCAGGCATAGAGCCGAACCCCCTGTGCCCCATCGTCCCCGCTTTCCTGCCCGTTCCCGACAGCCCTTTCCATTCCTCGCCCCATGGCCCTCCATACCGCCGGGAATACCAGACCCATCGCCACCGCCGGCGGCGCAATCAATGCCAATGGCAATACCCATCGCCCCACTCCCGTTACCAACCACGCGCTCGCCCCGCCGACTTCCTGAAACCCGTCCACCGCCAGCAATGGCCCCAACGCTCCAACTCCCACCACCGCTTCCGCCATCGCCACCCGCACCCACGCCCGAGCCCCGCCCGATGGCCTGAACGCCGACCACGCCGATCCTGCCGACAATCCCAAGAAGAATACCCCCACCACCTTGGCAAACGTCTCCGGGCTCGCACCCAGCAAATCGACCAACCGCCGTGTCCACAGCAATTGATGGCCCACCGACACCATCCCGCTGACCAACAGGATGACCTTCGCCCAATTCCGCTCCCGGTGCTCGTCAGCCCCCACCCCGTTCCTTCAATTGGGATTCCTCCGCAAGCGGAAGAATCTCGTGCCACCCGCGGTCGGCACCACCACTTCCACCAAATGATCCGTGCCGCGCACCGCTCCGCCAGCTTCCATCCAGATCGCATCCGGCCCCAACGCCTCCGACTGCTCCAGCCAATAGGTGTATCCCGTCAGCGCCCCGAAAGTGACCCGGACCTGGCCGCCTTCCTGTCCCAAATGGGCGATCGTTACGCCCGCCTGAAATTGAATTCGGAACAACGCCGACGGCGGATGGAGGGGCCCTCCCCCGAGGCCATTCCCCGACACATCCACCAGTCGCAACCCCACCGTGTACAGCCCCGGCGCCGTGGCGGTAAACACTCGACCGTGTATGTGGCCGTAGGGATCGTCCTCCGGAGCACCCGGGGTTTCTGACAACGCAAATTGCCGTGTCCCCTCCGCCTCACCCACCGGCACCTCGAACGTCAAGATCGTCCCCTCCTCACCGTCCGCTCCTTCCCAGAACCCGAATCGCCCGCCGCTGGGGCCAGTCACGGACTCCACGATCACCGCAAGATGAGCACCGAATGCGGCATGGCCGAACGCTGGTCCGCCATAGTCCAAAGTCGCCGGCAGGGAGGTCAGGGTGATAGTCCCGCGGTGGAGCCCGGCCTGTGACCCGCCGGCCGCCTTTTCCAGGGCCACCACATAACCCGACTCGGCGGCGAACCGATCACCATTGATAAAGGAAAGGGGAGTGCCGGCGCCCGACCCCAAGGCGCCGGCATTGAGGTGTTGATGGCCACTCCCCCACGCGGAGGCGGCCCCCAGAATCCCCAACACCGCGGTGCCGATCCTCACCACCCGGCGACCGCAATGCCGCGGTTCAAATCGGCGCCGGGACGAAGCGGCACCGTCACGCACGCGCCACAGGAACCATGGACGTGCCATCGGCCGCCGCCGGTGGGGGAATTCTGGTGAATTCATGAATCAGCGTCGAAGGCGCGACCGTGACCGGAACCACAGCCCAGCCGTTCCCACCACCGCCAGCGCCACCACCGACGGTTCAGGAATGGCGCGGAAGGTCACCAACAAGGTCTCCGACGGAGTATGGATCGGTCCGCCGTTCAGCCCATTCGCTGATACATCGAACAGCTTGAATCCCACCGTGTAATCGCCCGGTTCGGTGGCGGTGAAGCGGCGGCCATGCAGATGACCGTAGGGATCCGCACCCGGCGACCCGGCCCCCAGGCTGGCGTCGCTCAGACTCATGAGGCTGGAAGGAACCGTGACGTCATAGCCAACGCCGTATTCGAACGTCGGTGAAGTGGCGCCCTCCTCCCATATCCCAAAGGCGCCACCGGAAGGCCCGTTCACCGATTCGACCCCGACCATGATGAAGCTGCCGGGAGCTGACGCTCCCGCTGTGGGGCCGCCGTTGGCAACGGTTGTCGGCAACGCCGTCAGCGTGATGCCGCCTTCATAGTACCCGGCGTAGGTGCCGGAGGCGGCCAGCGGCAACTCCTTCACGTAGCCAGAGCTGGCCGCGAAAAGGTCGCCGTTGGCGAAGTTCAATCGGTCGCCCTGGTTCTGCCCCAGGGCGCCCGCGTTGAGATGTCCGTGCTGCGCCTGTGCCGACGGCAGCAGGGTGACGCTGGACAGGATCGCGATGGCCCAGGCCAACGCGCGCCAACCGTCCCGACAGGTTTTAGGTTTCAATGGTTTTGTAGGTTTCGCTTCAGTCATGGATTTTGGGTTTGGGTTTGAGGATGGCCATCCGGTCGCACGAAGCGCGAACCAGGCTGGCCAAGGCGAGGTCGGACCCGTACCCAGCGCACCCCTTCCACGTGGCTGTCCACGAACAGATAGTTGGCCGCAGCAATATGCCGCTCCACGGCCACCTGTCGGTCAAAGACATTGGTGGCATACCCGCCACCCGAGGCATCTGCGAAATGGAAGTGGTCGGACCCTTCGAATTTCTTGGTCATCTCGGCCAAGTGAAGGGTCTCCGATGGCGACGCGATCGAAGTCAGTCTTGAGAAATCAAGATCGCGCGCGCCGAAAGGCTGGGGAGTCAGAAAATCGTTGATCGCAAAGCTGGTGAATCGCAGGCGATTCGGATCCGTCGGACAGCGATACGTGTTGGTCACCCCATACGTCGCCAAACGGCCAATCCAGGACGCTCCCTGATGCGCCGACATCGGCAATGCCTCATTGTTGTCCTGAGCATACAGGGCGCAGCCCATGCCGATCTGGCGAAGGTTGGAGACGCACTGCACCGCCCGCGCCCGACCCTTGGCACCCGCCAGGGCAGGCAATAGCAGGCCGGCAAGCACCGCGATGATCGCGATGACCACCAACAATTCGATGAGGGTGAACGCTCGATGAGCAGGGATCCGCAACACAATCAGGCCTGGGGTTTCGCACGCGCAAACCGGCGTGCCAACGGTCTTCAGCCCAGTCGGGCGACATCCGCGCCCAACGACCGGGTTTCCGCGCATCGCCTCGTCGCGACGGCGGACGCTTCAGGACCTCACCTCAGGCAGGTCGAGGCGGCGGCAATGCCGGGGGCTCGGAACGAGCACTCAACCCTCGCGCCGGGGCAAAGTGCGCCACCGGCCTCCCGTCCCCTAACCACCCCGCCTCCTCCGTCGTCGCCACCCAGAACTCACTCACCAGGGTGACCTTCGAAGGCAGCCGGGCCTCGCTCTGATCGGCATTCCGGCCTTCCCGCACCAGAAGGCAAATCCTGCAGGGATGCTTGCCGTCGAAGGTGGTGCGAAGAGCTGTCGACACGGATTCCGTCTGCAGTCGATCGGCCAGCATCGAAACCCAGGCCACCGACTGCAGCACACCCCAGTGCATTCCCAGCATCAGACCGAGAAGCACCAGATTCACCGTTCGCGCGAGGGGCCGCATGAACGTGTATCTTCCTAGACGTTGGAAACCTCGAAGTCAACGGCGCCCTCGCCCGTCCAGCCTGAATTCGACGTCGCACGCCTGTCAGGTCCCACCCGGCCCTCCAAGATACTGGTGTCCTCTCAGTCCCCTCTTCTCAGGATCTCCAAAGGCGCCTGCGTGGTGATCCCGCGACTCGCCAGCCAACCGGTAATCACCGTCAACGCCGTCACCAGCGCCACGGATACCAGGGGTGCACCCAACGGAATCGTCCACGGCAACTTGAATACCAACACCGTCAATGCGGTGCTCGCCGCCAATGCCAACACCACACCCGTCAATGCCGACAACATTCCCAGCACTGTATACTCCACCAGAAGGATCCGTAGCACCTGGCGCCTCGAACATCCGAGCACCCGCAGGAGGATGCTCTCCCGCACTCGCTGATAGCGACCGCTCAACACCGACGCAATCAACACCAGCAGTCCTGTCGCCACCGTAAACAACGCCATGAACCGGATCACGTAGGCGATCTTCCCGAGGATCTGGTCCACCGTCCGCAGCACCAACGTGATGTCGATCGCCGAGACATTCGGAAACCGCCGCACCGCCTCTCGCTGCATTCGCGCGGATTGCTCCGGCGACTCGACCCGTGTCACCAGCACGTGAAACGCCGGCGCGTCATCCAGGGGCCCCCTCGGAAACACCACGAAGAAGTTCGGCTGGACCCGGCGCCAATCCACCTCCCGCAAACTCGCGATGCGCGTCCGCAAGGACACTCCCTGGATATCCCACACCAGCTCATCCCCCATTCCCACGCCGAGTTCCTTGGCAATGCCATCCTCCACCGACACCGGCACCGGCTCCTCGCCCGCGTCCACCGATCCAATCCATTCTCCCGCCACAATGCGTTCACTGTCCCTCAGGCGGTCGGTGAATGTGCTCCGATATTCGCGGCGCAGAGCCCATCCGGGCCCCTTCCGATCTCGGTCCGATGCCAGGATCTCTTCCACGGGCGTCCCGCGAATCGATTTCAATCGCATCGTCACAATCGGCACTTCATCCAGCACCGGCAATCCCTGCCCGCGCACCAACTCCGCGACCGCCTCGCGTTGATCGGCCTGGATGTCGAATAGAATGGCATTGGCCCGGCCCTCCTGCCTCCCCGACACCAATTCGCGCATCAACGTCGTCTGTGACATCTGCAACGTCACCAGGAGGAACGTCCCGAGCCCCAGCGAAACCACGAGCAGCAACGTCCGGTTGTTCGGGCGATGCACGCTCGCCAACCCTTGGCGCACGACAAACGGCGCACCGGGCAACCGCAATCGACGCAGGCCCGCCATCGCCAGTCGAGCCACCCCCGCCAACGCCGCGAACGCCACCGTTAAACCCGCTGCAAAGCCCACACCCTCCTGCCATCGCTGGGTATGGCCAAGGGCGAAGGCCAACACCAACCCAGCCAGCGCCACGACCACCCCGACCCGCAGCGGGTCTCGCACCCGCCTCGGCTCGTGGGCCACTCGCAAAACCTGCAGCGGCGAAACCCGCCGAATCCCTGCCAAGGGCAACAAGGCGAATAGCACACAGACCGAGAAACCCAGGGCCGCCGCCTCCGCCAACGCTGACCATGAGGTCGCGATCTCCACCTCGAAGGGCACAAAATCCGCAATCACCCGCGGCAACAACCGCTGGATGGTCACCCCCGCCACCGCACCCAGCACCGCCCCGACCAACCCCAAAGCCACTCCCTGCGTCACATAGACGGCGAACGCCCATCCCACCGGGCTCCCCAAACACCTCAGGACCGCCACCGTGGGCACCTTTTGCTTCACATGCGCCTGGATCGCGCTCGCGATCCCCACCCCGCCCAGCAGCAAGGCCACGAACCCGACAAGATTCAGAAAATGGTAGAGGTTGCGCATCGATTGCCCCAGGTCCTCCTTGCGATCCGCCACCGTCGCCACCGCCAATCGCAATTCGTCCAAACGCGTCCGATGGCTCTCCACCCACTTCACCACATCCAGCGACGCCGGCATGCGGAACAACACCCGATACCGGGCCAGGCTTCCGTCGCGAAGCAACCCGGTTGCCCGAAGGTCTTCCATCCTCAGATAAACCCTCGGCGCGATCGTGGCGAAGGCCACGCTTTCCCCCGGCACCTTCTGCAACGCCCCCAGCACCCGCGTCTCCAAGGATCCGATCTTCACCCCATCACCCACCTTCGCCCCGAACTGGAGCAGCAAGGATTCCTCCACCAAAACGCCGCCCTGCTCCCGGAAGCGGTCCGCCGCTTCCGGTGGCACCGACTCGATCCGCCCATAGAACGGAAACCCACCCTCCAAACCGCGCACCTGCACCAACCGCGTTCCTTCTCCCTCGCGCTGCGGAAAGACGATCATCGTCGTGAAGGTGATTTCGCGCGCCTGTTCGCCTCCCAGTGTGGTGAGGAACCGCTCGTGCTCCGCCGTGAACTGAACCCGTGACCCGATCGAAAGATCCGCCCCGAGCAATGTCTTAGCCTGCCCTTCGACCGCCCCTTCGAGCGAGCGACCCAACGAACCCACCGCCACCAACCCAGCGATGCCCACGACAATGCAGAGGGTGAAGAGAAGCAACCGCCACCGACTCGCCCGGCTGTCGCGCCACGCCATCTTCCCCACGAACCGGATTCGACCTCCGATTCCGACACCACGCTGATTATGGATGGCATTCACGACTATTGCGTATCCCCCACCACTTCGCCGCCGCGCAACCGGATGATCCGCCGGGTTCGAGCCGCCAGTTCCGCGTCATGCGTCACCAGCACCAGTGCCGTTCCCGCGGCTTGGTTCAACCGAAACAGGCTCTCCACAATCCGGTGCCCCGTTTCGGTGTCGAGATTCCCGGTCGGCTCATCAGCAAACAGGATCTTTGGCCGATTCACGAACGCCCGCGCAATCGCCACGCGCTGCTGTTCGCCGCCCGAGAGTTGCGTCGGATAATGGTCCAGTCGCTCCGCCAGACCCACCTGCTCGAGCAATTGCCGCGCATCGCGTTCCACCCCGCGCTCGCCCCGCAGTTCCCGCGGCACCATGACGTTCTCGATCGCGGTCAGCGTCGGAATCAGCTGAAAGCTCTGAAACACAAATCCCGTGTGCTGGTTCCGCACCCGCGCCCGCCCATCCTCGTCCAAAAGGCCCAGATCTTCTCCCGCCAATCGAACCCGACCTTCCGTCGGCGCGTCCAGCCCCGCACACAAACCCAGCAACGTGGTTTTGCCCGAGCCCGACGGTCCCACGATTGCCAAGGTCTCCCCTGCCGCCAGGCGAAACGAAACACCACGCAGCACGGATAGCGCCCGATCGCCGCTGCGATACGCCTTCGACAACCCGTCAACTTCGAGAATCCAACGTCCTGCATCATCATCCAGCATGCGCCGCCAAGATGGAGGGGATCTGGCGAGAGGGAAAGAGGGGGAAAAGAGGGGAAGGGTGGGACCAATGACCACACCATCCAAAGTCACCCACGCCCAGCCACGCTCTTTGCGCCCTTTTGGTTTCCAACCCTTCCCCCTTCCCTTCTTCTACCGCCCCTTCCCGCTTGCCACGCCCCCGGCTTGGCCGGATCAAAGGGCCAGCATTCACTCCAGCACGCCTTGAATCTTCGCCAACCCAACTACGACCGTTACCCATTCGTCGCTGTCCCCCAAGGCGATCACGCCTGCGTCACGAGCTGGGACGCCATTGCCGACCGACTGCGCCATGCCCTCTCCCGACACTCGAGGCGGAAAGCCGTATTGGTGGTCGAGTGCTACCCTGGCGTTCACGAATCCAGCCTGATCCACGAACTGTCTTCGCGCCTCAAACCGACGCTTATCACCCATACCCGCGAGGCCCTGTTGCCTCCCGAGGAAATCGACCGCCTCGTCGCCCCATTCCTCGGCGGCGATGATCCCGTCTTCGGATTTCTCTCAGGACTGACACTTCCCCAGTTCTTCGATTCCGACGCCGTCCAGATCGGCCGCGAAGCCATTCGCCAAGTCCAGGATGGCCTCGTGCTGGTCGTCGGGGTCGGGGCCCGCCAGTTTCACGACGGGGACTGTTTCGTCTATGCCGACCTCGCCCGGTGGGAGGCCCAACTGCGTTTCCGCCGCAACGAAGCCAGCAACCTTGGCGTCGAGAACGCCACGCTTGCCGCCAGCCTCCAATACAAGCGCGCCTTCTTCGTGGACTGGCGGGTCGCGGATCGGTGGAAACGCCCGTTGATTCGCGCGTGGGATTTTGTTCTCGATACCCACGATTCCCATCAGCCCAAGCTCGCCGACGGCGAAGCGGTCCGACGCGGCCTTCGGCATGCGGTGACCCGACCGTTCCGTGTGGTCCCCTTCTTCGACCCGGCCCCGTGGGGTGGCCAATGGATGAAGGAAGTCTGCGACCTCGATCGGCGAGCGAAAAACTACGGTTGGTGCTTCGATGGTGTCCCTGAAGAAAACAGTCTTCTGCTGGGCTTCGGCAGCACTCGCTTCGAATTGCCTTCCATCGATCTCGTCTTTGACCAACCCCGCGCTCTGCTCGGTGACGCGGTCCACGCGAGGTTCGGCGACGAGTTCCCCATCCGCTTCGATTTCCTGGACACCATGGGCGGCGGCAACCTCTCCTTCCAAGTCCACCCACTGACCGAATACATCCAGCAACACTTCGGCATGCACTACACGCAGGATGAAAGCTATTACCTGCTCGATGCCGGACCGGATGCCTGTGTGTACCTCGGTCTCAAGGATGGCATTGATCCCTCCGCGATGGCCCGCGACCTCGCCGCCGCCCAATCCGGTCAGGCCCCATTCCCTGCCGATCGCTACGCCAACCGTTGGCCGGCCAAAAAACACGATCACTTCCTCATCCCCGCCGGCACCGTCCACTGCAGCGGCGCCGAATCGATGGTCCTGGAAATCAGCGCCACGCCGTACATCTTCACCTTCAAACTCTGGGACTGGGCCCGGCTCGGTCTCGACGGCAAACCACGTCCCATTCATCTCGGACACGGACTCGCCAACATCCAGTGGGATCGCACCACCGAATGGACGCAACGAAACCTGGTGAATCGTTTCGAACCGCTCGAATCCGGCGCCGGTTGGCGCGAGGAACGCACGGGCCTTCACCGACGCGAATTCATCGAGACCCGTCGTCATTGGTTCTCCGCTCCGGTTCCCCACGACACCCGCGGAGGCGTCAACATGCTGAACCTGGTCCAAGGGGAGGAGGCGATCGTGGAAAGTCCCGATGGCAGTTTCGATCCCTTCCCCGTCCATTACGCTGAGACGTTCATTGTTCCCGCCGCCGTTGGCCGATACACCGTGCGCCCGCTCGGATCCAACACCGGCGCCGAGTCCGCCACCATGAAGGCCTGGGTGCGCACCTAGGCGTCTCACCGCCGATCGCATGCCCGGAACTTCTCTCGATTCCCTTCTGTCACGTTTCCACCCAGATACGGGAGCGATCGACGGCGCGCCTACCGTCACGCGGCGCTTGTCCGATCTCGGCGGTTGTTTCGCGGATCCATCCGCCTGGACTGCCGTCCTGTCCAAGGGGGATCCGATCGTCTACACCGTCACCGCCATGGAACCGGCCGGCGACGAAGGCGATCTCCATTACGGCCTCGGCCGAATCATGCCGGGATGTGTCGGGGCGGAGTACTTCATGACCAAGGGCCATTTCCATGCGTGGCGCCCGGCCGGTGAGTTCTACTTCGGCTTGGAAGGCGAAGGCCTGATGTTGTTGGAGGACGGCGCCACTGGCGAAAGCCGCATCGTACCCCTGCGCCCTCACCACGCCGTTTACGTGCCCGGCAACACCGCTCACCGCACCATCAACACCGGCTCGGTCCCGCTCGCGTATCTCGGCGTCTACCCCGCGCGAGCCGGCCACGACTACGCCGCCATCGCCACACGGAACTTCCGCTGCGTCGTGATCGAACAGAATGGCGCGCCAACCATGGTCCAGCGGAAGGACTTGCCATGAACCCTCGTCGCAGCGCGACGAGGGCCACCTTACTGGGCTCATCCCCCACCCAGGCGGGCCGTGTCTCCGTGACTTCGCGGCGAAAACTCATGGTCATTCATCGGCACCCTTCGCTGCTCGAGCTCATCCAGGATTCCCATGACTGCCCCCCTTTCCAGCCCCATCCCAAATGAAAAGCCGCCGGTGGCCTTCGTCGAACGTCCCTGGGGCTCCTTTCTCCAATTCGCCCATAACCAAGCCTGCACCGTGAGCCTGATGACGGTCCGACCCGACCAGCGTCTCAGTCTGCAATCCCACACCGGCCGCGCGGAACTCTGGATCGTTCTCGACGACGGCGCGGTCGTGCAGGTCGGAGATGAGATTCGTTCCCACCACGCCGGCGACGAGATCTGGATCCCATCCAACACCAAACACCGCCTGAGCTGCGGACGCGACACCCCGGTTCGCGTCTTGGAGGTCGCCTTCGGCAACTGGCAGCAAAACGACATCACCCGTTACGCCGACGACTACCAACGCCTGCCATGAAACGTCGATCGAAGGGGTGAACTCCTGTCCCATTCTCTCACCGCCAACTGCCGAGCCCTCGTCATCCATGCACCCACGGGTGACGTCCATCGACGCGATCCTCGCCGGGGTGGGCGATGGACCTTCCCACCTCACTGAACGCCCCGGCCCTTACGGCGCCACCACTCGGGCCACCACCTTACGCGGTTGAACCTCCACGACGATTCGGCGATCCGGACCAAGATCGGGAACCTCCACCCGCTCGAAATTTCCCGACACATCCCCGGCCCCCACGAAAGTCAGCGCCAACAAATCGTAACTCTGCCCGATCGCAGGCTCGAACCCCGACGCCACCCGAATCTCCAGAACGCCTCCCAATCGGATCCCAGGCGCCCCCGAGCGCGATTCCAAACGACTTGCCCCGTCCGCGCCCAGCGTGGCCACGACGCGACTCGTCGCCGTCAGCTCCACACCCCCCGACGCATTGATCGATAGCGTCCCTGTCGGGCTCCCCACCTGCAGAGTTCCCCGATTGATCACCTTCGACGAGCCGGTCTGGCTCACCGTGAAAATGGCGCCGGTTCCTGAGACGGTGCCCGCCGCCAGATCCAGATCGCCGGCCGTCCCGTAATCCAAACGTGTGCCCGCTAAATTCAGCTCGCCACCGATCGCCGGTCGATACGCCCCTGCCAAGTTGTTGCGGGCGTCAAAGGTCACCGTGCCGGCTCCAAACCGGACACGCCCTGCATTATGGAATGGCGCCCGGATCACCAGCGGATTCGCGCTCAGCCATTCGAACTGGCCGGCATTCTCGAAAGAACCACCACCGAAGGGCCCGGTCTTGGAACCCTCGATGGATCCGCCGTTGTCAGAATTAGGTTCGACCCGCCAAGTTCCAGTATTACGCACGACCCCGCCGCCAACGCGCAACACGGACTGCTGGTTCGCGTTCGACATCACCGTCGTGCCGGCAAACTCGATCGTTCCTCCGCCCTGTAACCATCCGTTTCGAATCCATGCCTCACCCGTTACCCGAGTTTGTCCCGCCGACTCCACGAACCCACCCTGGTTCAAATCCAACTTCGTCACCAAGGCATCGCCGTTGAACCCAAGAGTGCCGCCGCTGACACCCACCGATCCCATCTGCGCCGCGCCCAACACCCGCAACACCGCCGACTGCCGGATCTCAGTCGACGCATTCTCCCGCGCCGCAAGTTTCCAGAGCGTCACGGTGCCGCCGTGAATCCACAGCGGACCTGTGGTTCCCACTTCTCCCCGGACCTCGCCGTCGGCCTCTCGGACCAACCGGTTCCGCAGCCAATCCCATTCGCCAAACTCGAGACCACCCGTACCAAGAATCCGCGAAGTGACACCACCCCGCGCCCGACCCGACACCACCAGTCGCGCTTCGGGTGCCAGGTGGATAGTTCCCTCGTTCTCCAGGAACTGCACCAGCACGCCGCCCTCCTGCACCTCGAACCGACCGTCGTTGCGCAGCCTCGCACCTTCGAGGCGCACCAGATTCGTCCCGCCACTCCGCCGTAAGGTCCCGAGGTTCACCAGGCTTCCCACAGGATTGGTCAGTGTCGTATTGCCGGAGGTGACGAACGTATTACTGATCACAAGCAGGCTAGCCGGCTGATTCACGACGACCGACAGATCGTCCAGGAACCCGAGGCCGCCCCAGACTTCGCCGCCTCCAAACAGATTCAAAACCTGCGACCGCAGGCGCATCGAGGCACCGCTCGCGGTCAACCACAGCGGTCCCCGCACATTCATCACGCCAGGTCCCAGCACGACGTTTCGCTCCATCGATACCGCCCCGAGAATTTCGACCGGCTCGCGCGCCGTGAAATTGTCGCTTATCTGGAGGTCGGTCCATGCCTCCAGCCGTTGCAGCGCCTGGTTGCTCAGCGGCACCACCTTTCCGGGCAGATTCACCACCAGCACGTCGTTGGAAAGCGGTCCCGGCGGATACTTCCATTGCACCTGCCCGTTCACCACGTTCACAGGCTCGTTCGGCACCGTGCGCAGGTTGAAGGTCCATTGCGCCGGAGGAAGATTGGGTCCGCTGCCATTGACCTGGTAATCCCCGGGCCCGAGCGGGGTCGGTGGACGGAGCGTGTAGGTCCGCGCGTCCGCTGCCAACCGAACCTCCAGCGGCGAAATCTCCGTGGCCGGTTCGGTCGTGGAAATGCGGCTCAGTTTCCAGGTGTAGGTATCCGTGAAGACCTTGGGCACGGGTTGATCAAAAATCGCCGTGATCTCCTCCACCACGCCGCCCACCCGCACGATGGGTCCGAACGGTGCAATCACCGTCGGGAAGGGCGCCGGTCCGGTTCTGAATTCCCAGGCAAATGACTTCAGACGCGTATTTCCTGCCGCATCCTTCAATCCCGCCGCCAGAACTCCCCGGTAGCTGCCCACCGTCAATGGGTTCGAGGCCACAAACCGCAGATGCGGCCCCGACCCGTCGTAGGTCACAGTCCCAGCCACCGGAGCGTCGTCCGGCGTGCCCAGGATTTGGTCCGGTCCGCTGTGAAGCAGTGTCAGTGAACCCGCGGCCTCGGCCCCCACCACCGCCTCGCTGAAACTCACCCGGACCTCGGTGATGAGATTCGCCAGAATGACACCCCCCTCGGGCGGCTCCACCGCCGTCACCTTCGGCGGCGTCGCATCGACGACCACCGGAACCGCCATCGCGGACGTCTGAATCGCATTACCAACGGTGTCGGTCGCACGCGCGCGCAGCACCATCACCGGTGATGGGTTCGCGGGCGTCACCAAGGGTGCCCGCACCAGAACCTCGTAGGGATAGCTGTCGTCCCGACCCACCAGAACACCGTCCGCAAGAAACTCCACATCACGGACCGCGATGTCATCCACTGCCGTCGCCTGGATCGACACCAACGCGCCGCCTTCCACCGGCCCCAGCGTGTCGAGTCCGCCAAGGCGAAGTTGGAGCGTGGGAGCATTGGTACCCAAATCCGGCGGCAGATAGTTGAGTATCACCAAGCCGGCACCCTCGTCCGCCACGTAAGCGCGGGCCCGTGACAACTCCACCGCGGCACCTGAACCCCCGGGCAATGGCAACGTCGCCTGGAACTGCGCATTCGTCCCGGCAGGACGCAGGTCGTAAAGCCCGACGTCATGTTCGCCTTCCTCGGTGCTGTTGGGCCCAACCACCGCGACCCCCCGATCCGCGTCGTGCAATGCCAGATCCCGCCATCCGGATTGCCGGGTGAAATGATCCTGGATCAAGACCGGTGGATCCTCCTGCCGTGTCTCGAAGACGCTGAAACCCACCGTCCGCACTCCGTACAGCAAGGGGTTCGCCCCAAATAATCGCAAGGGCCGGCCGCCCACTCCGCGCGTCATCGTTGTGTCCACCGTATGGGCCAGCCTCAACCCGAGTTCCCCCGAATCCACCACGTAGAGGCTCCCACTCGCCACCGCATAGATCCTGCCGCCGCTGACCGCCACATCATCCACTGGAAGAGGCAGTTCCACCGAACCCGTCGTCACCCCGGTCCTCGCATCGAGCCGGAGAAGCCGACGATCCGCCATCACCAGCCCAGCCTCCGGGAGGAAGCTTATCGCCACCACGGTCCGCACGTCGGATCGATGCCACACGGTCACTGGGATGGACGGGTTGGTGAGATCATGGCGGCCGACTCCCCCCACCCATCCCACCCACGCCTCACGTCCACGCAACGACACCGTGGTCGCCGGCTCCGCGATCGCCGAAATCTGAAACGGGCTTCGCACATCCGAAACATCGTAGATTCCCAAGCCATTCGACGCCGCCACCAACGCCAATCCGCCCTCCACCGCAATTCCTCGCGGCACCCCAGGCGTCGGCACCACGGCCACCACGCCCACCGGAACACCGACCCCATCCAGCGGATCCGACCCCATCAACACCTCCTGACCATCCTTCAGTCCGTCGTTATCCGAATCCGCCTTGTCCCGACTGGTCCCCAACACTGCCTCCACCAGGTCAGGAAGCCCGTCGATGTCATGGTCCGGAAAACGCAGGGCGAGTTCGGTGGAACCTCTGACGGGCAATAACAGGGCGGTCGGAATCACTATCTCCAACGCCACCGCCGAGAGAAGCCCCGATCGGAAGAACGAGGCTCCCGCTCTCATGGTTAGCGGATCAAAATAGGCCACCGAATAGAGAGTGTCCGGCCGGAGGATCAGGTCATCGAACCGGCCTTGTTCATTCAATCGCCCGCGTCGAACAAAACCAGTGTCGTGATCGCGCAGCAGATAAAAATGGCGACCCACAGGAAACCCAGGCGGTTCTTCGCTCTCCTCGATGGCGTCGTGCCTGGAAATCGCCGCCAGTGCGGGAGTCTCCTGCGCGCTCACCGAGTCCGTATCCGGGTTCGGCTCATACATGGAAGTCACCAGTTCCAGGATCTGACGAAATCCATCGAAGGGATCTTTCCAGTCATCCGTCAACGCCTTGTCCAACGCATCGAGGTACCGATCGAACGCACCAATCAGCGCATTGCGCGTCGTCACATCCGTCTTCAAGGAGCCGTTGGCGAATCCCTCGAGCCGGGTGATCAGCGCCTGCAAGTCGCTCTCGCTGGCGCCGTTCGGACGAACCAGCATCACCACCGCCTCGCGCTCCGCCGCGGTCACGGTCTTGCCGCCCGGACTCTCCGCCTTCAAAGCCGCGGAGATTGCCGACAGCAAACCCTGGTAGAGCGGGAGATCGGCGGGCGACGTTGCTCTCGACCAAACCGGAGCACCATAGAGCCGCGCCAGCAGATTGCTGGAAGACTCCGCCAACTCGATCTGCAGCGCCAACAGATCCTTGATCCGCTCCACCCGCGGATCCTGCGTCACCACCGCGGCCGAAGGTCGCCCCCCGCCCTCACTGTGCGGCGACGCCTTCGATGCGGTCCCGCATGCGGCCTTGATGTCGTCCAGGCACTCATCGAACTCGATAAGGTTGTCGATCAATTGCTTGCCGCCCCAACCCAAATCCAACACCCCGCCCACGACCGGAATGCAGCTCAGTCCAAACCCGATGCCATTGTCCGACGCGATGTCGGCACAGTTGTCCGTGAATTGCCCGACCACCACGCAATCACGCGCGGTCTTGCCGGTTTCGAACATGCCCGACGCCAAACAACCTGCCGGCAGCGCTTCCAACGCGAAATCCAGACCGTCGACACCAAAATCGAAGATCGAATTCAGCGTCAGTTCTTTCTGCTGATCGCACTGTTTCTTGAGCTTGTCCCAACCTCCCGGCTCGCAGCAGGCCGGTGGCGCGCCGTTCGGACAGTTCGGTCCGTCCCCATCGTCATTGTCATCATCGTCGTCGTCCTCGTCGCCAGGACCGCCGGCCCCGATTCCGGGCGCGATGCCGTGCCAGCCCGGTTGGCGAACTCCAACCCCTGGATCCGTCTCCGCATACTCTCCGTCGGCCGTGATCGTCACCAATCCCTGCACCTCCCACCGACCGGTGTCATGATTGAAGCTCCATAGGGCCGACTTCGCACCGGGAGGCAGCTTCAAGCCCGTCGCCGGGTCCGGAAGATTGGGAAACCGCACCGGTACCGGGCGGTCAAAATTCATGGGACCGTCGGTCTGGATCGTGATCACCAAAGGGAAACGCAATCCAGGCGGCAACGGCTCCGGCAATCGGTCCGCCACCACCGGCGCCAACCCGACCCGTCCTCCCCGAACGCCATTCTCGCTGAACAACGCATCCGGCGGCACCGTGATGCGGACGCCCGCCATCGCCGGATTCGTCGCCACTACCGACGACGGCAATCCAATCACGGTGTCGTTGGTCGCGCTGATCACCTTTAATGTATCCGCCGATATCAGTGGCAGAAAGATCTCCCCGGTGCCGCCCGCACGGTTGTTGGTCCTGCCCGCAACCGCCTCCCACGCCTTGCCGACGAACGGGTAATACGCTCCCCCGGGCCATTGGCTGCCGACCGCGGTCCGACCATCCACATGCACAAAGAACCGTCCGGCAGGCGAAGGTTCCAACCGGAAGTATCCGCTCGCATCGGTCACGACCCTCAGACTCTCCTCCGCCCCGTCCACCGTCACCGTCGCGCCCGCCAACGGACGATTGCTTCCGTCTGACCTTCGCTCCGACGCATAGACCCAGCCCTCCACCGCCGTCCCCGGCACCGCCACTGTCCCCGAGGTCACGAACTCCACCACGGCCGTTCCTCCCGCTACCCCGTCCCCATCTCCGTCAATCGCCTGCCCCGTGGTATCCCGCAGACTGTCCCCACGCAGGCGCACGGTCGCCTTCGCACTACTCGGCAGATTCTCCAGGTAGAAGAGGGTCAGGGTCTTCCGATCGCTCCCCACCTCCACCCGCGAGAGGATCGATCGCCCCCCGGCGGTCACCGAAAGATCGCCCGTGGTCACCACCTCGTCCGAGGCCAACGGCCCCGACAAACGAAAAACGGTCTCGCGCGTGACGGCGACTCCCGACTCCCCGCTGCTGGGCGACGTCGCCACCACACGAACCAGGTTCGGCCCGCGCAGGGCCAATCGGAAGAACCGGGCACCCCCGGCAGGCGTCACGGTCACCACGCGGAATCCTGTTCTGTCTTCCACGGACTCCGGCGCCGTTGCCCAAAGCGCTGACGTTCCCAGGGCCGGCGAGGACTCCAAAACCGCGGCCGCCGAGGCGGGCCATCGCAGCTCCACCCTCCCGCCCGACACCGCGACCGCCTGAATGGGCACATCGCCATCCGCAGCCAGCGCCGGGCACGCGACTACCAGGTTTAGAAGTCCACACACCAATCCATTGAGTACAGAACGCCGATTCATCGAATGACGGAATTCCTCGGCCCCTGCAGGCCCTAAACGTTGAGGCCCAACTTGGCCGAGAGTGAACCCTCCTTGCCCTCAGAACGTTCCGATGGCAATGCGATTCTTGCTCGACGCACCGGTCCAATCCCCCGCCCGCCGCCTCAACACGGCTGATGCCCCCAGTCCTCCTCCTTCAACGCTTCCTCGAACCGCGCCAACTGTTCCTCACTGGAAATGCGCAGAGCCGAGGCAGCTTCGACGGCCGTGCACGGGCCAGAGACCAACTCCCGACCGGTCGCTTGGCCTACCTCATCCGACGGTTTGGATTCTTGGGTCGGGTCGATCATGCCGTGAATCTAGGCGGATTTGTCCATTTGACGAGATCCACCAACGGTTGGGTCCGCGGTGCCGCAAGATTGATGGACCCGTCCGGATCCGCTCAGGAGGTTCCATTGTCGCCAACACCATCGACCTCCCGCCCGGCACCCGAACGCCTGTCCAGCCGCCATCACGGTGTCGCCATCCTGAAGGCGGTCCACGGAGCGGTCCCATCCACCAACACTTCCCGCGTGCCGTCGGCCCCGATCCAACGATCCATCGTCTCCCATTGCGAAAGATCGAAGGTCCGCTGCAGCCGATAACTGCGATCGCGCTCCAGTCCGGATATTCCCAGAATCACCTGCCCTTCCCCGTTCCCCGGCGCCACCACCAGGCCCGGAGCTTGCCGCGCACCACCCGGTACATTGGCGTTCGCCCCAAGAAATCCCAACAACTCCGCATCGCTGACTTGTGACGGATGGGTCAGGTCGCGACCCGCCACCGCCGCCGGCACCTGCGGACGCGCGTACCGCGCGTATTCGAATTGTGCCAGAAGATCCGGATTCCCTCCTTCGATGACCGTTTGGTTATGGACCCATGGGTCCAGCGCCGAGGCCCCAGGCCAATCCGTGTAGGTCGTCAGCCCCACCTGCAATCTTGCAGGCAAATCCGGACGCGCGTACCGGCGATGCACCTGCCACGGACCATTTCCCTCCTGACGCAGCATGAGGAACGACGAACCCACCCGCGCCACCTGGATTCTCACGCGCGAAGACGCGCGGGCCAACATCAACTCAGAATCCGAATTGCGGGTGGTTTTCACTTCAAACTGAAACGTCCCCGGCGTATCGCCACAGCCAAGACTGAGAAACACGTAGTTCTCACCCCCGGGACTCCAGGTCGCTGGCGACGTCACGGATGTCCCCGGTTGCCGAACCATGATCCCCGCCAAGGAATAGGTGCTGAGCGGCGCACCGCTGCCTGACCGCCCGCTGACCTCGACATCGGTCGTCACCACGAAATCCCCGTCGACCTCCTGGAAGGCCAGCACGCCGCGCCAATCACGGAACCACGTGCTGGTGTGCGGAATCATGGTCATCCGGCCCGGATGCGTTCCGTTGATCTCCCAGGTCTCCAACTGATCCGCCCCCCAACCTTCCTCGCGCCACACCTGCCGCCATCGTTGCATCGATCCCGGATCGTCGAATTCGTCGGAAAGCAGCGACAGATCGTCCCAGGCTCCCGCGGCCATCCAACCCAGATACCATGTAAGACATGCTCTTATGGTTCGGTTCATGGAAAGCCACTTGTTTCTTCTTGAACGCCCCACGGACCATGAACCAGGGCGGGATTGCCCTGTCGCAGCGCGACAGGGTCCACCTGAGTCGGAATTGGGCCCGGTAAGGTAGCCCTCGCCGTGCCGCGACGAGGTGTGCTGGGTGCGGAGGTTCATGGGATGGTGGGTCCGGCCACTGCTCGCTTTACCCGGTAAAACCGCGTCCTCCCAGCCTCGGCCTGCTCCACCCATTCCCATTCATCGTCCACCGCCACGACCCGACCACCCGCCTCCAGCCAGACGATCAAATCCTCCGAACTCTCCACCCTATAGGTTCCGGCGACGGGTCCCTTCCATCTCAGGGCCACGGGGCCGCCCCCGGAAACCGTCAATCGTACCACCGTCAATTCCTGATCACCGACCGCTGGTTTGGATCGCGCATTGGTAGGATCCGTGGCGTTTCGATACTCGGCCAGCGCTCCAAACCCATCCCCATCACGATCGTCTTCGGGCCCCGCCTCCAGGCCGCCAAAGCACCACCGCTCCCAAGCATCGTCCATCCCATCGTGATCAAGGTCGGTGGTGGCGCCAGTGAGCACATTGCGATCCTGGTTATCCGGTCCACGCAATGGCTCTCCAAAGAACACGCTCGTGTCCGGTCTCCATTGATTCGCCATGACATACGCCTTTGCCGGCAGCGTTTGTGCGGTCCTGAGTTCACGCACATCGACAAACCCCAGACCCGCTCGGTCGTTCTTGAAGGTCTCCGTGGTCACTGAGATCCCACCCGTCACCAGCGCGGCTTCGCGCGTCCACAAGCCCGCGGTCAGCACCTCCAATTCCCGAGCCGTTGGATCCAGGAACGGATCCCGCTCATACACCAGGACGCTCGCCCGTGAAACCGGCTTGGCTGGCGTCGGCAGCGCCGTCCGCGAAACCAACTCCAACTTTCCGTTCCGGTCGTGGTAAACCGCCAGCCACCCGGCCGCCAACGTCTTACCCGTCCCGCCTACTCGAGCTAACGTCGCAACCACTCCGCCATCCGCCAAACCGAAGGCGCTTTCAAAACGCTCACCACCAGGTGCCACCAAGTCGCGCGCCACCAGGAATCGTCCGTCGAAGCTCATCCGATAGATCACGACACGCTCGCCGCTCACCTCTCGAACCAACCATTCATCGCCCGAGGCTCCCGCCACGCGACGCACCTCGCCCACCGCGAATCCCGGCGTTCCCGTTCCGCCTTCCGTCACTTGCACGGTTCCGTCGGCTTTCAACATCGCCGTGCTCAGTTCCGAGCCACTCGGCGTCCAAGCCACCAGGACCGGAGCCTCCTTCGTCGCCGTGGCGAATCCCAATTCCAACCGTGAATATTCACGCTTCAAGACGATGTCCGGCCACTTCCGACGCGGCACCCTGGCCAGACGAACGACACCCGAACTCAACTCACCAAACACGACCTGGCTCGGCGCGCCGTTGGACGACTTCCACAGCAGTCCAAGCAACGACGACCC
>JAEUHG010000218.1 GCA_016795425.1 Verrucomicrobiales bacterium | reverse complement strand
CTGGAAAAGGAGAAGGAACTGGATTCGGTCAATGTCTCGACCCCGGACCACATGCACGGTCCGATCGGCATGGCGGCATTGCAGCGCGGATTGAATGTGTACGGGCAGAAGCCGCTGACCCATGACATTTACGAGACGCGGCGCCTGACCGAGGTGGCCCGCCAGAAGGGTGTGGTGACCCAGATGGGCATCCAGATCCATTCCAACCGCGAATACCGAATGGCCGTGCAGTTGGTGCAATCCGGGCGCATCGGCAAGGTCAAGGAGGTCCATACCTGGAGCAGCAAGGAGTGGGGAGATAACGGCGCCATGCCGACGCGTCAGGACCAGGTTCCTCAGGGCTTCGATTGGGACCTATGGCTCGGGATTTGCGAGCCGCGACCCTTTATCGGCGACGGTTGGTATCACCCGGGTAACTGGCGGAAGCGCCTCGATTTCGGCACGGGCACCTTCGGTGACATGGGTTGTCATATCTTCGATCCCGTGTTCAAGGCACTGGCACTCACAGCGCCGATCTCGGTGCGGAGCGAAGGCGCGTCTCCCAATTCCCATTCCTGGGCGACCAATGCCATCGTTCATTACGTCTTCCCCGAAACACCGTACACCATTCCCGGCACTATCCCCGTCACCTGGTATGACGGACAGCAGCGGCCACCGAAGGACATCATTGCCCTCCTCGGTGATCACCCGTTCCCGGACCAGGGTTCGATTCTGATTGGCACCGGAGGCGTGATGGTGATTCCGCATATTGCGTTGCCCGCACTGCTGCCGGAATCGAAGTTCGCGGACTTCAAACTTCCGACGGTGGAGGGGGGCGATCACTGGAAGCAGTTCATTGACGCCGTCCGCGGCATCGGCAAGACCTCGGCTGGCTTCGACTATTCCGGGCCGCTTACCGAAACGGTGCTCCTGGGCAGTGTCGCGAGCCGGTTCCCCAAGACCACCTTGGAATGGAACGCGGCCAAGCTGAAGTTCACCAACGTCAAGGAAGCCAACCAATACGTTCGCCGCCGGTATCGCAAGGGTTGGAAGGTGGCCGGGCTTTCGTAAGTAGGGGCTGGACGCGGATTTCATGGCGTGTCCCGGGCGATCCGTGCAGCCTGGGACCCCATGAGTGGCGGCCATTCTCATACTCATTCTTCTTCCCATTCGCAGTCTCACCACCACGTTTTGAAACCTGAACTGCCCGAGGCCGGCCGTTCGGAGTACATGCATTGGGCCAAGACGCGTCAGGCGGCTCGGTTCAACCTGGCCAACAGCGGGCTCTCGGCCGTGACGCGTTCCGAATTGGGTGTCACTGCCGAGGATTTTGAATTGAGCGGACCCAGCTTCTACGGGTGGTCCCCTCTCCTGGAGGCCCTCGCACAACATCTGCGAGTCGACCAGGCTCGCATCTGCCACGCTGAAGGCACCTCCATGGCCAACCATCTCGCCATGGCAGTCTGCCTCCATCCCGGGGATGAAGTTCTGATCGAAAGCCCAACTTACGAACTGCTCGTCGATACGGCGCACTATCTGCGGGCCAAGGTCCGCCGGTTCCCCAGGCCGCGCGCCCTGGCATTTCAACCCGACCTTGCCGCGCTCCGAGAGGCACTCACGTCCCGCACGCGGCTCATCGTCCTCACCAATCTTCACAATCCGTCCAGCGCCCGGATTCCCGATGCCACCCTTCGTGAGATCGCCGATATGGCCCGAAGCGTCGGGGCTCATGTGCTGATCGACGAGGTGTATCTGGATGCGGTCTTCGATCCGGCGGCGACCACGGCGCATATCATGGACGATGTCATTCTGACGACGAGCAGTCTGACCAAGGTCTACGGATTGAGCGGCCTTCGCTGCGGTTGGTGCCTGGCCGCTCCCGACCTGGTCGAGAAGATGTGGCGGTTGAATGATCTCTTCGGAGTCATCCCGTCCCACGCGGCCGAACGGCTCAGCCTCCTGGCATTGCAGCGTCTTCCCGCCCTTCGTGACCGGGCACGTCAACGTCTGGAAACCCATCGCGATCTCTGGAATGCGTTCCTCGCCCAACGCCACGACATGGATGATAACCCCATGCTCTACGGCACGGTCGCCTTCCCACGACTGCGAAAAGGATCGGTGAATCGCCTTTGCGATCTGCTGCGGTCCCGCTTCGAAACCACCGTGGCCCCGGGAAGTTTCTTCGGACTCCCCGATTCCTTCCGCGTGGGACTGGGACTGCCGACGCCGGAGTTCACCGAGGGCCTCCATCGACTGGGTCAGGCTCTGGACCTTTTGCATGGCGGCGACTCGGCGGCCGGAGGGGCGAGGGCGGGATGAGGGAAGTGGGAAGGGTTGCGCAACCCGGTGAGAATAGGAATGGCGCCTGAATCGGCCGGCCCCGCGACACTTGTGGAGATCTTCGGCCTTGCCTAGAAGAAGGGCGTTCCCCAAACGCGCTCCGGCGCTGCCGGATCATCCATGATCAACCATCCGACTCGTATCGGACTCTTTGGCATCGGTCTCGACGCCTACTGGCCGCAAT
>JAEUHG010000177.1 GCA_016795425.1 Verrucomicrobiales bacterium | reverse complement strand
CTGGGTGTTAGCCCACGTCGCGAAGTTGCTGCCACCACCCAGGGTGATGACGGCGTCGGGAACCGTTGGAGCGGCCTCCGTATTCCCGGCAAGGTCCCGCGCCACGCTGTAAAAGCGGTAGGTGGAACCCGGCAGTCCGGTGAAGGTACCGGCCTTTTCGGACGTCGCGATAAGCCACGGTTCGTAGGGTCCGTCGTCCTTCGAGACAAACAGATCGAACGACGCGAGACCCGATCCAGCACCCACCTCGGCACCGTCCCATTGCACCGGCACTTCGCCGGTCGCCTGGGTCGGAAGACTCTGCACCTGGCTCGTGGGCGCCACGGAGTCCAGGGTATTGGTCACCCACGGCGTGAGGATCGGCGGGTTGGCTCCGTAAGTGGGATCGAACACAATGGTGGCGCGATTGGTCAGTTGTGTGCCGTCGGGCAGCCCTGCCTTCGGGCGCACGGTGTAACTCAGCACCCCTTCCCCGCGATGCGTGGCATCGTTGGGAGGCAGGAATCCGGCGAAGGGATCTTCCGGCAAATCACCGGTGGTGGGATCCAGCGACCGCAGCAACCAGGTGATCCGGCCGGTGGCGGGATCCAAATCCACCTGGACACTGACGGCATACGAATCCGTGGAGACCTTCGTGGTGGTGGTGAAGCGCTGCAGTCCGGGCGGCACCACGATGCGCGCATCATTGAAGGCGATGGACTTGAGCTCGAAAGTCGACCAGTCGAAACGCGGATCAAGGTCGTCAACGACCAAGACCTCCTGAGCCGGAGCGGCGGCGTTGGTCTTGTTCTCGAACAGGACCTCGAACGGAAGCACCTGGTCGGGCTGCACCCAATGCAGCGGACCGACGCCGGCCAGTGCGTATTTGTCGTTGGGATCGACGCTGCCAACGATATTCAAGGGCGTCTTGATGCGCGGTTTGTATTTCAATTCATTGAGTTTCCGGCGCAGCTCGGCGCCGAATCCCGAGGGTTCACCCCAGGGTTTTCCTTCCAGATCCACCCGGTTGGGGTTGGTGAGAACCGGTTCCTGGCGTTCCACGATATTGGTGCGGCTCTTGTAACGCTCGGTGACATCTTTGGCGGTGAGTTCGAACGACTTCCCGAGTCCATTACATCGACGGAGATTCGCCTTGAGTCCGGTGATCAACTCGCCGCCGCTGGCGGTGTCGAACGACACTTTGTCCGGCGCAGTCGCCGCCAGTCCGACAAAGGTGGAATTGGTTGTGTTCACCTTGGCATTGAAGGCGCCGGAGTGGCATGAGTCGTTCACGAAGTAGGTCGTGCCCGCGCCGATATTATTGATCAGACGCGAGAAGACCTCGGGAGCCAGGAACCCGCCATTGAGCGCCAGGAACGGCGAACCATCGGACTTCCTGCCGCCGTGACCGCTGTAGACGACGACGAGGTTATCGTCGGCGTCCACCTTCCCGATCAACTGGGCGAACGGGAGCATGAATGCCGTGAGTCCGAGCGCATTCGTCTGCGCGGGACCGTCGTGGAAGCCGCTGGTTTGCTCGGCCGGCGTGCGCAGGTCCTTGACTGCAAAATCGGCGACATCCTCGAAGTCCCTGGCCGTGCCTGGCAGGTTGTGGACATTGGTGCCGCCTTTCTTCTGATAGTCCTCGATCGTCAGCACCACCCACCAGGTCTTCTTGATGCCGTCGCCAGGCAACTTCTTCGCCCCGCCTTTCAAGGCATGCAACGACAACCCCGTCTCTGGCGTCACGTAGTCGTCGGGAACCGGAATAATCGGGCGAGCTGCCGGCACCCCAACGGGTTCCTTGCCGAACAACCAACGCCCATTGACGTTGGCAAGATAGGCATAGCGCAATTCGCTGGCTGCCAGATCCACCAAGTCGGCCTCGAGGATGGATTGGAACTCGGCCACGTTAACCCCGAGTCGCTCAGGCAATCTCGCTAGATACGCCTGCCACGCGTCGGCGGTCGCCCCGGTCGGGCGAGGTAAGGACGCCCAGTCGAAGGCATCATAAGTGGCGCTCAGGTCCTCCCCCGAGATCCAATCGACCGATACGTCGACGGGGTTCATGGTCTTGAGTCGGAACTCAAAGGTCACTTCCTGTCCCGGTCCCAGCGTCGGCAGCAGCACGTCCGGATTCAGTGCGAGGTACGTGAAGGCGTCGGCCCAATTCAAGGTGCTGTCGAACAACTGGATTTCCGTGGCACCCGGCGCGCTCACCTTCAGCAGAGGCAATCGCAGATCGACGAGGCCACGGTTTCCATACGTGACGAACCAGGTCGAAAGGCGCCCGGCACGGGTGGTCCCCGGTCCGCTCAGGTTCACGTAGAAATCCGGGGTTCCGCCGGCACGCACTTCCACCGCTCCGGCCTGGGAGACCGCAACGCCGCCGAGACTCGCAGCAAGGTCGTAGGTTCCCGGTGCAAGTCCGATGGCGTCGAACGTGGCGAAGGCGCGTCCGGATTCGCGAACGCTCTGGCGAATCGCGGAGCGTTGTTGCCCGCCCCTGCGCAGACTGAATTCGGTATCTGGACCGAAACCCGACCCATGGATCTCGAGGGTCACTTCTCCGGCATTGCCGATGATCCCATTGGCTGCTGCATCCACCGAGAACGGAGCGGTAGACGCATCCAAGGCGAAGCCCACGGGGACGGTTTCGAGGGAACGCCCCAGGACCATCACATAGAAGATATTGGTCCGGTCGCCGCCTGCGGAAGCGCCCTGGCCCGAGGCAATCGCGGTGGTATCGGCACTGCCGAATTCTCGGTGACGCGCGGAGAATGCCTCAGGAGTAGGGACGAAGCCGCGGCCGACGTACAACTCCGTGATTCCCCGGTCGGCGAGCAAATCAAGGTCGAATCGAACATCCTTGCCCAGAGGGGCACGGACCTGGAACCACCATGCCTGCTCCTGGGCCCCGAAGGCTCCTGTCACCGAGGTGCCGTCGAGTGGCAGGGTGGGAACGGTGAGGGTGGAACTGACGCTAGCGGCGGTCTCGTTATCGGCGGCATGGACGCCCTCGAAGACGTCGCCGCGACTGTTGGCGGCAACCACCCAGCGGTAGGCCGCTTCAAGCCCGCCTGGAACGTGGACATCGGCACCGACGGTCCAACTCTGACCCGGGCCAACCTTGGCGGAGCGACCCGCGAGCACCTCGCCGACAAACAAGCGTTCCCGCGTGGCGCTGTTCTCGAGATAGAGAGCATCATGCCATGGACCGGTGAACGCTTCGGTCCCGCGGTTTTGAATGGTCCACTCCACATGGACCAAGTCCCCGGCCACCACCGCGCCCGGGCCACGAATCTCGGACACAACGAGATTGATGTCGGACGGTGCGGTCTCGGCGAATTCGAAAGCTCCCATGTCGGGAACAGCGCCGTTGGAGGACGCGGTGCCCGTGTTTCCCGTCCGTGGATCATCGTACCGGGGTGCCCCCGCGAGATCCAGGGTCGGCGCCACTGTGCCGTCGGCCGCATCGATGCCCGGAGAGGCATAGTGGAGCCGGAAATTATCCGCGTCCGCGTCCTTGAAAGCCGGAGGGTCGGAGATATTGCCATCGAGCCCCGTACGATCGGATGTGCCCGCATAGTTTCCCTGGCGCGCGTCGGGATTCCAGACGTTGCAGAAGGTCACCACGGGGGTGGCCCCGCCGAGGTCGTGTGAGATACCGACATCAATGCTTCGAGACACGATGCTGTTGCGAACGATCAACTGTCCGACGTGCTCGAGCAGTCCGATGCGACAGGAGTCGATGGTGCAATGAACCACCTGCAGTTCGGCGACAGCGGTAAGACCGCGGTCACAGCGCAGGATCAGGCAATTCTCGAACCGCGACGGCGCCCAGCAGAAGACGCCGTCCTTGAGGGCGTCGGAGATGACGCAATTACGGGCGGTGACTCGGCCCCCGCCTTCGATGGCACCGCCGGCGCCCCATTGATTCACGCGGGAATCTCCGCCGAACCGGATCCAGGCGTGGTCCAAGGTAAGGGTGCTGCCGTCGTCGCCCTGGATGCTGCGCCAATCACCAGCGGCCGGTGCGGATCGCGAGCCATCGTCGTTGGTATCACCGCCGTAGGCATCATCGCGGCGCGACGTGAGGACGACAGGTTGAGCCTGGGTGCCGGCGACCACCAACGCACCGCCGCTGCGAACATCAATGCCGGCGCCGGGAGAGAATTTGACGATGGCTCCGCCTTCGATTCGAAGGTTGATGGCGCCGGGGACGACCACGGTCTCGCTGACCTCAACCAGGGAATCGGCGGTCCAGGTTTCGTTGGCGGCGAGAGTCCCGCCGAAGGTGCGGGCAAGAAAGCGCAGGCGGGTGTGGTTGTCGGCGAGCAACTCCGCTCCGACATCTCGCGACAACCGCCAGGCGCCCGGTATGGGTCGCGTGGCATCGCCGTCCAGATTGCTGTCACCTCCGAGAGTATCATCCAGAAGCGACGTGACACTGACCGGAAGCGCGGCGGTTCCGGTGGCGACGACGCGGGAACCACTCCGGAGTTCGAGACGGACCCCGGTCGCAACCTTCACCACGACACCGGGTGACAACGTCAAAGTTGTCCCGGCCGGGATCACCAGGTCCTGGAGCACGACATGAACCATGCCCGGATCCCAGGTTTCATCGGAGACCAGCGCGCCGCCGTGCCAGCGGACCGCGTTGTTGATGAGGACATCTCGCCGTGATTCGGAAACAACGCGCCCACTGGGGTCGCGAGCGACGGCTTGGATCTGCCAAGGGCCATCCTCAAAAATGACTGTGTTCCAAGGTACCGAAGCGGTCAGACGACCTTGGGCGTTGCCGATGGGACGTTGCCGGTCACCGCGCCATGCAGAGAACTCGGTGGTGAGATCAACGTCCTGCCCGGTGAACAACGCGACCTGCAAGTCGACCTCACCATGCAACCAACCGGTCGATGGCGAGAGCCACGCCACCTTGGGTAGTGCATCCTGGTGGATGGTTCCATCCTCACCACGCGCGGAACCACCGGCGCCGGTGGCGCTCAACACCCCGGTGAACGAATCGACCACCCGATAGACCGCAATGCGACCTCCGCTGCCGCCGCCACCATCGACCCATTCACCGGCGCCACCATTGGCGGCGACCGTGCCCGCTCCAGAAAGCTCGCGGGCTCCAAGGAAGATACTGCCACCCGACCCACCTCCCGCGTTATTCGCGGTGGCATTGATGCCATTGGCCGAGATCGCTCCATCGAGGGTTAAACGTCCCCCAACGATCAACCGCACGGCGCCGCCGCCGTGTCCGCCCGCGCCGCCCTCCCCACTTCCACCTTGGCTGCCGTGTGTCGAAGGCTCGAGGGCCGAGCCATAGGCGACTCCGCCGGGTATACCGGTGGCGCCCCTTCCACCCACCCCGCCGTGACCTGCGCCGCTGCCGGACCAATCGCGTCGCGATCCGGCTCCGGGACCGACTTCGCCACCCACAGGATAGCCACGACCATCCACGTTGATGGTGCCGGCGACAACGGCATCTCCGAGAACGACGGCACTAAAGGCCTCCTGGCCCTTGAGATGGGTCAGCACGGTTTCGACCCCGGCGTTCAAGGATCCGAGCACCAGCGGATGCTCGGCAAAGGCCTGGGCGCGGTGAGCCAGCGTCAGGTGGTAGGGTTCCTCCGAACGCAAGGGCGTGAAACCTCCCCACTGGTCACCATTGTCCACGAGCACGCTGCCTGCCTTGGCTGATCCAACGCGCGTATAGATGGTTCCGGCAGCTCCTGCCTGATGGCCGCCTCCGCCTCGCGCGGCGACGGAGCCTTTAAACTCATCCGTACCCAGGTGGAGCGCGATGCGTCCGCCGGACCCACCGCCACCGTCCACCCATTCGCCAATCCCGCCATTGGCATTGATGGTGCCGCCGCCAGCGAGTTTGGCCGCCGTGATCCAAAGACTGCCACCTGCGCCGCCGCCCTGGTTGTTGTACCACGCTGAAAGGCCATCCGCCGCCAGACTGCCGTCCACCGTGAGAAGACCTCCCACGATCAACCGAATGGCACCGCCGCCCGGGGATCGTGCATTGGCAGGTCCACCTCCGGATCCACCGCTACTGCCGAACTCGGTGGGTTCGACAAAGGAGTCATAGGCGGTGCCTCCGACCACATCCCCGGGCCACGCCAAACCTCCATCGCCACCGTGCCCGCCGCCGCCGCCACACGAACCCCCGGTCTGTCCCGCACCGGGCCCCCAGTCCTCACCGACCGGATAGCCTTTGCCGGAGGCCGTGATGGTGGCGCCGGATTCAACGGTCAGATCACCATCGACGGACAGTGTCAGGTTGGGCTGCCCGTTCGTATGGGTAAGCATGGCACCGGATTTGAGTCGAAGACTGACGAGCGACAGCGATCGCACGGGATAGACCGTGGTGCCGCCAGCAATCGTCAGCCGTGTGGACGGAGGAACGTCGAGCGGCGATAGCGTACCGGATGATCCTCCGTTATCGAGCACCAGTTCCCCACCGGCTTCGGAGCCCAGGCGGGTATAGAGACTGCCCGCGCCACCGCGCGCACTGCCGCCGCCACCGGTCACAGTTATCGTACCAGCAAAACTCTGGCGCTGTACGTGGAGTGCGATGCGTCCGCCGGCCCCACCACCGCCGTCGACCCATTCCCCAGCGCCGCCATCCGCGACGATGGCGCCGGAACCCGCGAGTGACTCCGCGGTAATGTAGACGCTGCCACCGGCGCCGCCGCCGGCGTTGTTGGCCTGCGCATTCAAGCCGACGGCACTGATCCGCCCATCGACCGTGAGCGTCTTGTCGACCATCAACCGAATCACGCCACCCCCGGCCGCGCCGGGACCGCCACTGCCTGGGCCGCCGGAACTGCCGGCGATCAGCGGTTCCGTCTGCGAACCATAGGCCAAAGCCGACACGGCTCCGGAGGCGCTTGGGCCACCGTTGCCACCGTGGCTGCCCCCTGAGCCACCCCAGTCAGCCTGCGTACCTGCGCCCGGTCCGAGGTTGTCACCTACAGGATAGCCTCTTCCATCGACATTGATCTGACCGCCCATTGCCACGGTGAGATTGTTGAAGGCGTGAACTTCGCAACGGTCCTGGCCTGTCCGATGGGTCAGTGTGGCATTCTCCGCGACCACCAGATCGGTGACTTGCAAGGGGCCTTCGGCATAGACGTAGGCCCGTGCGCCAAGGATCAGACGGTAGGCAATCGGCGAAGAGACAGGAGTGTAGTTGGCATTCCCTTCGCCATTGGTGATCAGGAGTTGCCCCACCGCATCTTCGCCTCCGCGACGGTAGATGGTCCCGGCGCCACCGCGCTGGCTTCCGCCCCCGCCAATGGCAGTCACGGAACCGGCAAACTCGTCACGTTGGTAGTAAAGGGCGATGCGCCCGCCGCCGCCGCCACCGCCGTCGACCCATTCTCCAGCACCGCCATTGACGGAGAATACCCCGGTTCCGGCCAAGGTTCCCACGGTCAGCCAGACGCTTCCCCCGGAACCACCGCCCGCGTTGTTGGCGGTGGCATTCAACCCTTCTGCCGTGAGGCGACCATCGACTGTCAATCGACCACCCACGATCAGGCGAATGGCTCCACCGCCCGGGTTTCCGGGCCCGCCATTACCATCGCCGCCCTGACTCCCCAGGGAAGTCGGAGTGAGGACCGATCCGTAGTTAGTGCCGCCCACGGCTCCCGCGGCACTGGTGCCGCCGAGACCGCCATGCCCGCCACCGGACCCGCTCCAGTCGTTGAGCACGCCCGAGCCGGGGCCGCGCTGATCCAATACGGGATAACCTTTGCCGTTGGCGGTCACTTCACCGCCGGCCGCCACTGCGGCATCACCGGTGACCGACAGTTCCAGATTGGTCTGGCCGGTGAGATGGGTCAGCACCGTGTTGGTTCCCACCTCCAAGCGTGCCAGGCGAAGAGGGGCTTCAGGATAAACGATGGCGTTGCCGGCAAGCACGAGCCGAAAGGCCTCCGGAGCAACGATCGGAGTGGACTGCCCCCAGACGTCGCCATTGTGGATCAGAAGTTGTCCCTCGGACTCTCCGTCGCGCCGGCGATAGACCGTTCCTGCGCCGCCCCGCTGCGAACCACCGCCACCGATGGCTGTGATCCGTCCCGTGAAACTCTCCGCGGTGTAATACAGCGCGATGCGTCCGCCGGAACCACCACCGCCATCCACCCACTCACCGGCTCCTCCGTTGGCCTCGATCCAGCCGGCGCCGGAGAGCGTGGAAGCACGCAACCACAGACTCCCCCCCGCACCGCCGCCGGCATTGTTGACCTGACAGGCGAGTCCGTTGGCGGAGATCCGGCCGTTGACCGTGAGGGTTCCATCCACTTCCAGGTGAACCGTTCCACCGCCGGCAGAACCGGACCCGGAATCGCTGGCTCCCCCCTGGCTGCCCAAGGCAATCGGTTGAAGGATGGAGCCGTAATGCTTGCCACCGCCTGCCCCGCTGGCGCTGACGCCGCCCAATCCGCCATGCCCGGCCCCGGATCCGCCCCACGATAGCTTCTCGCCGGCGCCAGGGCCTGGTTCCGTGCTTGCCGAGTAACCGCGGCCGTCCACGGTGATGGCAGCGTCCGCACCCACCGTCACATTGCCGGTGGCGTGCACCATTAATCCAGTACTGCCAGAAGCGTGGGTAATCACAGCATTCTGGGTGAGAACAAGCGTCCGAATCACCAAGGGCTCAGTAGCGAAAGCGATCGCGTGCGCCCCCAGGATCAGGTCTGCACCCGCCAAGGCCGCCACCGGAGTCCATTCGCCGAGATTGGCATTTTCGATCCGCAATTCGCCCGGCGCGGAGCCCGCACTAAGGAACACGGTGCCGGCACCACCCACGGCCGAACCGCCCGCCCCTTTCGCGGAGAGTTCGCCAGCAAATTCCTGACGGCCACCGATCAGCGCCACTCGACCGCCAGCCCCACCGCCCCCGTCGACCCATTCGCCGGGAGCGCCATTGGCGGAGACACTGCCTGAACCTCGAATCAGCCCCGCTTTCAGCAGAATGCCGCCGCCGGCGCCACCGCCTTGGTTGTTCACAACGCCGGCACCGCCATCCGCGCGAATGGAGCCATCGATGGTCAACGTTCCGTCAACCTCGACGCGAATCAACCCGCCACCCGGCGCAAAGGCACCGTCCGAACCCGGCCCGCCAGGACCGCCCCAGCTTGCCGGATTGGCGAAGGCCCCGAACGCATCACCGCCACGACCCGGAGTTCCGCCCGCGCTGCGGGCGCCGATACCCCCATGGCCTCCGCCGCCACCGGCATAATCGCCATGGCCGGCAGCCCCGGGACTTCCAGCAACGGAATAGCCAAGCCCCGTGGCATCCATTCGGCCGCCGGGTTCCACCCTCAAATCGCCAGCGACCGTTATGAGAATGGCACGATCGGCTTGGCCGCCCGTGGCGGGTTCATGAGTCACCACCGCGCCGGCACGGATCGTCAGGCTGGCAAACCGATGTGGACCCGCCACGGTGAGAGTCCCGGACTCGATCACCACCTCCTGCCCATCAAGAGAACGATCGTCCGCAGGAAGGAATCGATTCTCTCGCAGGGTGGCGGCCGCCAGCGTCATCGCGAGAGTGCACATCGTCGCGATGAGTCCGGGAATGCGGAGACGAGTGGGGAGCGTTTTCATAAGAATCCTGGGAGTGCCGCTGCCGGCGGCGGGGAAGTGAGTCCGAGGCCCCGATGGGGCGATGTCCGGTCGGTGCCAGACGCAGACCGCATTCAGGACCCGCGGCGGAGGAGGTTCCGACGCCGTCCTGGCAGCCGAAGCGCGTGTGGCCATGAACGCCCAAGGTTGCCCCGCCTCTGGCACGTCCCAAAACAACGCATTGAACGAACCGGCACGGGACGAAGCGAAGCGAGACTCTGCTGGGACTATCGTCCGCCGACGGAAGAATTGAACCCCCCAGGCTCAAGTATAATGAGCGGTGCTAGTAAACAAAAGGCCGGGCGATGATTCGCCCGGCCTCGTCGGATGAGGATAGAGAGAGTCCCCCAGCCTGGTATGGATCAATCCGCGATGGTGATCTTGCGCGGTTTCACCTGCTCGCGTTTGGCCAATTGCAGGCTCAATACACCGTTCTCGACCCGCGCGGTGATTTTGTCGGTGTCGATCTCGGGATCGAGTTCGAACACTCGTCGGAAATCGCCGTCACCGGATTCCCGGTAGTGCTGCGTTTCCGCAGTGAACCGGGTGCGGCGCCCGAGCAAGGTGAGTTCATTCTGATCGAGGTAGATCTCGAGCCCTTCCTTGTTCACTCCGGGCATGTCGGCTTCCAAGAGGTAACCCTCACCGGTCTCGTAGATATTGACCGTGGGAAGCAGGTACGAGACACGTTCCGTGGCCTGAGACGATTCGGTTTCACGCTTGGCAACAGCATTCATGGTTTCGGTGCTCCTTTCGAAATGGGATGGATGGTTTTCTGAGTTGGCTTTTGTCGGCGCCCACCCCACGGAGGGGCGGGCGCCAATTCCTGCGGATTTCAGGGACGCCGCGAGATTACTCCGCGCCGACCACGATCTGCTTCGGTCGCGCCTCGGCGGCGATGGGCAGCGTGACAGTCAGGATGCCGTCGCGGTAGGTGGCGGACACCTTGTCGGTCTGAACCGCCTTAGGCAGCGTCACCGACCGTTGGAAGCGCCCTTCGAAGCGCTCGGCACGATAGCCGGCAGCTTTCTGTCGCTTCTCTTCGAACTTCCGCTCGCCGGAGATCGACAGGACGCCATCATGCAACGCCAGGTCGAAATTCTCCCGCTTCATTCCAGGCACCTCGAGCTTCACCACGATGTTGTCCTTGTCCTCATAGACATCGAGAGCCGGAGCCCAGACGTTGAAGAACTGAGTGCCGAAATCCGATAGCGGCGCCTCCAACAGCCGCTGCACTTCCTCTTGGAGTCGGTTCACCGCTTCAAAGGGAGACCGGTTCAGCAGGAAGGCCGGGCGAGCATACTTAACGAGTGTCATAAACGTTTTCCTTTCGATTCGCAGGTTTGGTTGATGTTTGCCTAACGCCATCCTTCCTGCTTGGCACGTGCCAGAAGCCTCTCGCTCAAATCCAAATCCTAACGCATTGAACAAAAGCGATTTAGAAACGAACCAAAGGACCCTTCAGAGCGACTCGATAGAGCCGTTATGGCTCGCTCAAAATCTATAATCATCAAAGCGCCATATTGTCTCTTTTTTGTGATCGTCGAGTCGTCGCCAAAGTCCTGGTGCGCGGTCGTTCTTCAAGGCGGGCCTGGCAACGACGGATGGACGGCCTTGTCGCGCGGGAGGTTCCACACTCGCATCGAAGAGGGATTCCCGGTAATGGCTACGCACAGCACCCCGCGCGCATGAAACCACTCCTCCTGCTCCTTGCGGCTTTCGCGACCGGCCCATTCCTTGGGACCCGAGCCGCATCGGTTTTCGACTGGCCCCAGCACGACTGGTCACGCCCGCGTCCACCGATCATCGATCCCGGGACCCCGAGCACCGACGAAAAGCCGGGGAAACCGCCGTCGGATGCGATCATCCTCTTCGATGGGACGCATCTGGATGCCTGGCGATCCATGGATGGTTCGGCGCCCAAGTGGGTGATCAAGGACGGAGTGCTGGAGTGCGTGCGCGGAAGCGGGTACATCCGCACACTCGAGGCCTTCGGGGACTGCCAACTTCATGTCGAGTGGTCAGCGCCGACCCCGCCGGAAGGTTCCAGCCAAGGTCGCGGGAACAGCGGCGTCTTCCTCATGGGCCTCTACGAGGTGCAGGTGTTGGATTCGCACGACAACATGACCTACGCGGATGGCCAGGCCGCGGCGGCCTATGGACAACATCCGCCGTTGGTCAACGCGTCACGACCGCCGGGGAAGTGGCAATCCTACGACATCATTTTCACGCGGCCGCGTTTCAACGCCCACGGCGAACTTGCCTCGCCCGCGCGGCTCACGGTGCTTCACAACGGTGTGCTGGTGCAGAATAATGTCGAATTAGTGGGGCCGACCGGTTGGTTGGAAAGAGCGCCTTACCGGCGTCACTCGGACAAGCTGCCCCTGTCCCTGCAAGACCACGGGAATCCGGTGCGTTATCGCAACCTTTGGATTCGCGAATTGGGATCCGACGCGAAATTCAAGGAGAACATCTACGACGACGCCACCTTGAACAAGCTGGTCGGCCGCTATCGGGTGGGCGATTTGTCCATCGTAATCACGCGTCCCGCCGATCTCCTGCAGGCGGCGATCTCCTATCCGGGCAAGACGATGTCGTTTCCGATGTACGCGGAATCGAAAAACAAGTTCAACCTGCGCACGTTCGACGGCACGATCACCTTCGAAACCAGTGCCGACGGCACGGGGCAAGGCTTGGTGTTCCACATCGGTGGAGAGGAGCGGAAGGCGCGCAGGGAGTGAATCGCTCCGCGAGCCTCCGAACCCAGCGAGGGCGGACCATCGCCGCCTTTTCAGGTGATCTCTTTCCCATGAACCGTCGGACCCTGAACACCTCGTCGCCGGGCGACGAGGGCCACCGGACTGGATCCAAGTCCCATCCAGGTGGGCCCTGGTTCATCGTCGGTGTGCACTGGTGAAAGGAGCGGGCGACTTCCCAGGTGCCTCTGCCTTTCCCTGGTAAGGCGATCGCTCAGCCGCGCGTCTTGACTCGGGGCGCGTTAGCGCGCATTGACAATCCCATCCCATGAACACTCCACGCACGCGGCGGGCGGCGTTCACCCTGATCGAACTTCTGGTGGTGATCGCGATCATCGCGATCCTGGCCAGCATGCTCCTGCCAGCTTTGGCGAAGGCCAAGACCAAGGCGACGGGTATCAAATGCATCAACAACGGCAAGCAATTGTCCCTGGCGTGGATCATGTACGCCGACGATCACGCCGAGAAACTGCCGCCCAACAAAGACGGGACCGGGGTCGGTGGCTGGGTGGGCGGATGGATCCATACCACCGCCGGCCCGGTGAATCTTCCGGACTGCACCAATATTAATCTCCTCAAGCCACCGAACGGGTTGCTCTATCCCTACAACCCCGCCGTCGACATCTACAAATGCCCGGCGGACAAGTTCACGGTCCGCATCGGCGGCCAACGGCATCCGCGCACGCGCAGCATCTCGATGAACGGCTGCATGAACGGCAATTCGTGGCACACCGCCCTGATCGAGAGGAATTGGTGGACCTACCGCAAGCTCACCGAAATCACCCGACCTTCGTCGCAGTTCGTGTTCGTGGATGAGAGGGAAGACAGCATCGACGATGGCTACTTCCTGGTCACGGTCGACAACCCCGACACTTGGGGGAACCTGCCGGCGATCTACCACAACGGAGCCAGCGGTCTCTCCTTTGCGGATGGCCACGCCGAGGTTCGGCGATGGAAAGACTCAGAAACACTGCGCCCCGGCAGCGCGGGCGCGCGCAAGGCGCCGCGGGACGTCCAATGGATGAACGAACGCGCGTCGATGTCCCGGACCAATTCCCTTTAAACCGCGGTTTTCACCGGGCCGGGTGGTCGCTGCCGCCTTCACCCGCAGCCCTCGGCAGAACCTGTCCGAGGGCCACCAAGGTGCCGACGAAGTACACGAATTGCTGAAATGCGCCGTTGAACTCCGCGGTCAGCCATTGGCCGAAGCCCAGCTGGATAAACACGAAGAGACTCCAGACCAGCGCGGCGGACAGGAATCGCGGGGACCGTCGCGCCAGCCATTCACCGGAAAGCAAGGCCGCCAGGGAGAGTGCGAAGGCGACCAACTCCGAGAGTGTCAATAGCCAGAAGGTCGCGTTCAGTCCGGGAACCTTCGCCAGGAAGGTCCCGCCGAACTTGTCTGCGAACCACGGCGGGACACCGCTCTGCAGTTTGGAGATCGAGGCGAATCCCCAGATCACCGCGTACAGGAGGGCGATGGCCAGCCAGATGGCCGCTCGCCAGGTGATGATGCCGGGCAGTCGGCTCACGGATGACTCACATGTGGGCGATGATGTTCTGGCCGAACTCGCTGCACTTGATCTCGGTGGCACCTTGCATGAGTCGGGCGAAGTCGTAGGTCACCCGTTTGCTTCCGATGGCACCGTTGAGACCCTTCAGGATGAGGTCCGCGGCCTCCACCCATCCGAGGTGCCGCAGCATCATCTCGCCGGAAAGCACCACCGAACCGGGGTTCACCAGGTCTTTGCCGGCGTACTTCGGGGCGGTGCCATGGGTGGCTTCGAAGATCGCGTGGCCCGTGATGTAATTGATGTTTCCGCCAGGGGCGATGCCGATACCGCCGACTTGCGCGGCGAGCGCATCACTCAGGTAATCCCCGTTCAAGTTCAGCGTGGCAATGACGTCAAAGTCGGTCGGACGAGTGAGCACCTGCTGCAGAGTGATATCCGCGATGCTGTCTTTGATCACGATGCCCGCGCCCGGTTTGCCTTCGGGGATTTTGCACCAGGGACCGCCGTCGATCTCCACCGCGCCGAAGAACTCCTTGGCGACCTTGTAACCCCAATCGCGGAAGCCACCTTCGGTGAACTTCATGATGTTCCCCTTGTGCACCAGGGTCACAGACTTGCGGTTGAACTTCACCGCGTAGCTGATCGCGCTGTGGATCAGGCGCACGCTGCCGGAATAGCTGACCGGCTTGATGCCGATTCCGACCTGAATATCGGTGGGGAAGTCGGCGGCACCGACGGCCTTCCAAAAGGTCTCCGCCTTCTCCTTGGTGCCGAAGCGGATTTTGTCGAACTGTTTGGGGAAATTCTGCTGAAGGAAATCGAGAACCTTCTGAGCCTCTGGCGTTCCGGCGGCGTACTCGATGCCGGCGTAGATGTCTTCGGTGTTCTCGCGGAAGATCACCATGTCGACCTTCTCCGGATTCTTCACCGGGCTGGGAACGCCCTGGAAGTACTGCACCGGACGGAGGCAAACATAGAGATCCAACATCTGGCGAAGGGCCACATTGAGAGACCGGATGCCGCCTCCGACGGGCGTCGTCAGGGGTCCTTTGATGCCGACCAGGAACTCCTTGAAAGCGTCGACGGTGTCGTCGGGAAGCCAGTTGTTGAAGCGCTTGAAACTCTCTTCGCCGGCAAACACTTCCATCCAGGCGACCTTGCGCTTGCCGCCGTAGGCCTTGGCAACGGCCGCATCAAAAACCTTTTCCGACGCCGCCCAGATATCGGGTCCGGTGCCGTCGCCGCGGATGAATGGCAGGATGGGTTGGTCCGGAACCTGAAGTTTGCCGCCGCTAATTGTGATTTTGCCGCCGGCGGGCACGGTGCACGTAGTGTAGGCCATCGAGATGAACGTTGGATGATTCGCGTCTCGCGCTCGTGTTTTGGGCTCGGAGGCGAAACGGCGCGGAATTAAGCGTCGGCCTTCGACCCCCGGCAAGCGCGTCTTGCAGGGGGTCGGGCCGGAGGGATCCCAGAGAACTAGCGCGTGGGCGAGTAATCGGTGGCGATCAGGAACGTCGATTTGACCCCCCCGGGCGCCGTGAGCGACCCGCCGGCATTCTTCTCGGAACCTTCGCGGGCCGCCTTCCACTTGGGGTCCTGTCCAAAAGCGGCGAAGGACGCCTTGGCGGCGTCGGTCGAGGCATGGGTCACCAGGTACACCAATCGGCTGTCGCTGCCGGCCTCGCCAGCCATCGGAGTCCAGTATCCGTAGTTGTGGATGCCGTGTTTGGCGAAGAGTTTGACCGTGTGATCCCGGAAACGCGCGTTCAGGTGGGATAAATTGCCGGCACTCGCGGTGTAGTCGCGAAACTCGAACACGCGGCGCTCCTTCGAGATGCCCGTTTTGATGGCCGGTGAATAATCCGTCGCGGACAGGAAGAAATTCTCCGCTTTTTGGACCAACGGACCATTGGCTTCGGAGGCCTTGTGGGCAGCCTGCCAATCCGGATCCGCCACGAAGTTCGACCACGATTGCTCCCGCGCCGCCCGACTCGGGTACGAGAGCAGGAAGAACAACCGGGTGTCCTCGTTGTTCTGCAACGGGACCCAGTAGCCCACACTGCGGATGCCGTGCTTCTCGAACAGGCGCAGCGTGTGATTGCGAAACCGTTGATGCAGGTCGTCCAGTTTGCCGGGCGCGGTGTGGTAGATCCGCAATTCGTAGCACTTGGTATCGGCGGCGGCGGCCTGGATTTCGGCGAAGCCCAAGAGTCCGACGGCAACAGCCGCCATGGTGAGGAGACGCGTGAACATGGTGGGGTGATCGATTCGCCTCCATGCCACGGAACCGGACCGCCCTACGTCAAAGAAAATCGCTAGGAAGGTGAACGAATCACGACCTTCCAACCCGGCAGACTGGCCTCCCGGAGGGCTTCGCGCGGTTCCTCAGCGGCGTACGGGACCCTCCTCCCATCGATTCCCACCTCTTGCTACTGCAGGACCGCTCGGAAGAACCTTGCCGTCGCTCCCGTCGGGATCGCCACCTGCGCTACCCCTTGCCCGCTCACCGCCCTGCCAACCTCAACCCAGGTCACCAGGTCCTCCGAATGGTCAAACCGCACCTCCCTCCCATTCTCGGCGGACGTGCTGAGAACCCAACCGGCAGTCTCATCTCGCGCCACGGACAGCACTGGCAGGTCGCCCGCGGAAATCCGGGACACCGCGGCGAGCCCGGCAGCCGAGGTGGTGTCATCCCCGAAGAACAGAAACTCGGGGATCTGGTACGGGAGCCCGAAGCTATCGTACCGCCGAAGGTCTCCCGACAAGACGGTGGCACCATTCGCCGACAGCCGGTAACGCGATCCGCGGACCTCGAGATCATAGCGTATCGGCGCCGTGGCGGCATCGAGAGCGCCGGATTCCGCCTGCAAGAAATCCGGGCCTGACTGCGCCCAGACCCGGTCGGTCCAAAAGCCCAGTTCGATGGCCGACAGATTCGCGGCCGTGACGATGACACTGAATCCCGCGCGATGCTCGGTTCGATGCGTTTCCTCGAGCACTTGGGCAATAAAGGAGATGAGAAACCCGCGCTCGGAATCCAGTGACGGTTGAGCCGGATGCCGCCCGAACGGCGGAAGGTTGCTGAACCACCCCGCCTTGTCGGAAACGGCAACCCTCGAATCCAGGAGGGCCACCCCGTCGGCGAAGGATTCGCGTGCCGCGGCCCCAAAAATCGGATCGGCCAGATAGGTCCATCCTTGTGCCGACGGCCGAGTGCCCAAGGCGGCGTCGTAAAGAACGACCGTCGCAGCGGAACCGGGCATCGCCGCACTCAACGCAAGGCAGAGAACCAGGGCGCGCAACCGCCGCAGGACCGGCAAATCCCATTCGAACATGCCGCAGTGTGGCGGGTGGCGACCGTGTGGCCAAGCCCGGTGACGACGGGAACAACGCCCCAATTGGCGTTGGCTGACCATTCTGATTTGGCCCCTGCAACGCTGCGTTGGCAGACGAGCCCGCGCACCCCATACTCCGGCGCTGGTGCACGCACGTCCACCCGTCGATACGATCGGATTGGTAGCTGGAAGCCGATCCCTGCCCTTGATCTTCGCGCGCGAAGCGCGGGCCCAGGGCATCCGTCGCATCATCGCGGTGGCGGCCGAGGGCGAGACCGATCCCCAAATTGAGGAACTCGCCGACGAGGTCGTTTGGCTGCGAGTCGGTCAACTCGGCAAGATGATCAAGTCGTTCACCGACCGCGGGGTCACGCATTGTGTCATGCTCGGCCTCATCGCACCCAAGAGCCTGTTCGATGTGCGCCCCGATCTCCGGGGCATCTCCGTTCTGATGAGGCTGAAGGAGAAGAACGCCCACACCATCTTCGGCGCCATCGCCGATGAATTGGAGAAGGACGGCGTCAAACTCGTGTCGGCCGCCCCGTGGCTCACCAGCATCATGCCGGCAACCGGGTATCAGGTCGGCCCGAAACTCGCCGCGGCCCAGCGCGAGGATGTCGCGTTCGGCTTTCGCATGGCCAAGGAGGTTTCCCAGCTCGAAATCGGGCAATGCGTGGTCGTGAAGCGGGGAACGGTACTGGCCGTGGAAGGATTCGAGGGAACCGACAAATGCCTGACGCGCGGCGGCGAACTGGCCGGTCGCGACGGGGGTGCCATCGCGGTCAAAGTTGCCAAAAAGAACCACGATATCCGATTCGATATTCCCTGCATCGGCCCGACCACCCTCGAAGTCTGTGCCGCACACGGCATCTCCGTACTGGCGGTCGAAGCCGGCATGACGCTGCTCCTGGATAAGGACGACCTCGAACGCCTCGCGACTCAGGTTCGGGTCACCGTCGTAACAACCGATGGTGCCTGAGAACACCATGACGGCCACTCCGATCCGGCCCGTGGGCGCAAGGGAACGATTCGATCCGCCGCGGCATCCCGAAAGGATTGGGCCACCGCGCTCCTCCAGACTCTTCGTGTCCCTCTTGTCGGCGATCGTCTCCTTCACCGCCGCGGCTTCAGACCCCGGATCGACCGGCGGACCTTGGCCGGAGTTCCGCGGCCCGGGTCGAAGCGGCATCGCGGCAGGTGGCGATTTCCCGGTCGATTTCGGACCGAACACCAACGTCCTTTGGTCCGTGCCGGTTCCCGGAGGCCACTCCTCGCCCGTCCTCTGGGGCGATCGCCTGATCCTCACCGGATTCGAGACGAACCAGTTGGTGGTGATGGCCCTGGATCGTCGAAGCGGCAAGCCCCTTTGGCGAACGACCGTGGAACCTGGAACCATCGAATCCGGTTCGCGGCTCAGCCACCCGGCCACCGCCACCCCATCCACGGATGGGGAACGATGTGTGGCCTATTTCGCATCGTTCGGACTTCTGGCGACCGATGCCGACGGACGCGAGCTATGGCGCCACCCGCTGCCGACACCGGTGACCCAGCATGGTGCCAGCAGTTCGCCGGTGATCGCCGGGGATTGCGTCGTCCAACTCTGCGACCAGGACGTCGATTCTTACCTTCTGGCCGTCGACAAGCGCACCGGAAAGCCTCGGTGGAAAGTGTCGAGGGAAGCGTTCCGGCGCGGGTTCTCGACACCTCTGCCCTGGCCACCGGAACACCCGACCCAAGTGGTGGTTGCGGGGACGTTGCGATTGGTGGCCTACGAAGTTGCGAACGGCACCGAGCGATGGAGCGTGCGCGGCTTGCCCAATGAAATGGTGGCCTCCCCTGTCACCGACGGGGATCGGATTTACGTGGCAGGCTGGACCCATGGATCCGGTGTGCCGCGGATGCCGGAATGGCTTTCGCTCACGGAGCAGGGGGACGCCAACCGCGACGGCCAACTTACGCGCGAAGAAGCTCCGAACGGTCCCGCCCGACAACATTTCGCGTACATTGACGCCGACAAGGACGGTCAATTGACCCGGCAGGAGTACGAAAGCCTGGCTGCCATCTTCAACGAAGCGAAGAATGTTGCCATGGCCATTCGCCCCAATGGCGATGGCGATGTCACCCGCACTCACATCGACTGGCGGCAGGAACGCGGACTGCCCTACGTCCCTTCGCCGCTCGTCTATGACGGCCGGATGTACCTGGTCAAGAACGGCGGCCTGATTTCCTGCCTTCATGCCAAGACGGGTGCGTTTTTGTTTCAGGAAGAACGTCTCGGAGCGTTGGGTGACTACTATTCATCTCCGGTCGCGGCCGGAGGAAAAGTGCTGACCATCTCCCAAGCCGGGATCGCCACGGTGATCCGCGCTGGCGACGCCTTGGAAATCCTGGCGCGCAACAGCCTGGGAGAACCGGTGCTGGCGACTCCGGCTATTGGTGGAACTACCCTCTACATTCGCACCCAGACCAAGCTGTTCGCGTTCGTCGGTCCGCCCGTGGAGTCCGTCCCCACCGGTTCGCGTTGAGTCCGGCCCATCTACCGGGGCTGTGCCAGGCGTGTTCTCACCAATTCCGCGAGGTACTTGACCGGCACCGATCCCGGGGCGAGCACAGCCTCGTGGTAGCGGCCCAACTCGAACTTCGAACCCAACTCCCGCTGCACCGCCTGGCGCAGCCGGTAGTGGGCCATCCGACCCACGAAATAGGTCGAGAGCTGCGTCGAACTCTGCTTGGCGCGAATCACTTTGAGGCGTGCCTCGCCTTCCGATTGAAAGGAACGACGCACCAACAGGTCCATCGCTTCATCGTCGGTCATGCCTGTGCCATGCATGCGGTGGTCCAGGATCGCGTTGGCCACGGCGCGCAAATAGAACTTCAACTGCATCAGGCGCAATGACGGATCGCCGCCGCCATATCCCTGATCCAGCATCGTCTGCTCGGTGTACACCGCCCAGCCTTCGATGTAGACCCCCGAACCCAGCACCTTGCGGATGAGTGACGGGTGACGGTTGGCATACTCCAGTTGGACATAGTGCCCAGGGTACGCCTCGTGGATGGTGAGGATCTGGAGCATGTGCCGGTTGTATTCCTCGAGGTAACTTTGCACTCGCCCTTCGTCCCAGTCCTTCGGGGGTGGACTCACGGCGTAGAAACCGGTCGCCTTGGGATCGAGTGGCGGCGGCGAATTCATGTAAGCCGTCGAATTGCCGCGTTGGAACTCCGGCATCTCGATGATCTCACACCGATCCGGGTCGGGCAGGCGCAGGATGTCGCGTTCCGCGATGAAGCTCTTGATGGCCGCCACCGAATTCCGAACGTCGGCGGTCAAGGTCGCCGCTGTCCCGTGCTCCTTGGAAACCGCTGCCAAAACCCGCGCCACGGTGTCCCGACGACCCTCCTCGTCGTCCGCGGGCAAGGCTTGGCCCGGGAAATGGCGCCCCCAAACTTGCCGCGCGATCACGTACAAGTCCCGCTCCACCCGCGCAAACTCGGTCTCCGCATCCGCCAGAACCGCGTCCGCGGTGAGACCCGCGTTGAGAACCAACTCGAGTTTGCGCGCAAACTTCTCGCGTCCCAACCGCCACTCCCCGTGCGCACGAGGCAACAGATCCGCTTCGAGGAATTGTTGATACGACTTGAGGGCCTCGACCACCGGTTTCGCCGCCGCCCGCAGCCTTTCGGCAGCGGATTCACTTCCGGCGAGGTCCAGCAAATCCTTCTCGAAGAAAGCGATCGCTCCGCGGTTCTGCCGAATCGCGGTCTCGGTATGCACCCGGGGCGGCGCCTTGAGCTGAGACCGGGCAGCGGCGATCACGCGGGGAATCTGGGCCATGCGCGCCACCGCATTGGCGACGTTGGTGGCCGCCGGCAGCGTGGATTGCGACAGCAGCAGATAGACGCTGTCATTGATGTACTCGTTGTAGACGCGCGGGTCTTCTTCCAACGGTTTGGCATTCTCTGCCAACCACAGTGAAGTCGTCAGATCGTCACGCAGGATTTCGAAGTCGACCTGCCCGTCGCGACTCAACCGCGCGAAGTCCACCTGTTGAGGCAACTGCTCCAGAGTCTTTCCAAGGTAGGCGATCCAGCGCGCCTGAGCGTCGACGGACAAATCGTCCAGGAACGCGTCAAATCGATGATCGCCGAGTCGCGTGGCGTCCATCGGGCGCATGGCGAAACTGGCATCGAGATGCCGTTGAAAGAAGCCGGCCAACGCGTCGTCGGCCGGTGTGGCGGCCAAAAGTCGCCACCCGGTGAGGAACTCCAACGCCATCATCACCATCGACACCCATCGTCCATTCATCGCCGTCGACTCTCCGCCGTCAGGCGACACCACTCAAGGCTCCGCTCTCGAAGACCGCATCATCGACCAAAGCACCGGGGCGCCCCCGCCTCCGGGGTGCGATTCCCGTTCGGGGGGATTAATCGGCCGAATCCGGAAAGCCTCGGCTGAAGGCGCGGATGGGCATTTGCTCCGGAACGGATTCGCGCGCGTTGCGGGCCAGGAGTGTTTCAAAAGCCTCCGGCGACTGAGCGGCAGCCCATCGATAGGAACGAACCGAAGCGGGTGACGCAGAGGCGATCGGCGCGGCGAGCTGGGCGGTAACGGCGGCGACGGACCCAGAGTCCCTTCGGCCGGATGAAGGAACCTGCCATCGTTCCCAACCGAACCAACCCATGACCATCAATGCACCACCGATCCACGCCCAGCGCCAGGGGTGCAAGGTGGGCCTGGCCAGCGGCGCCCGGCGACGCGAGGTGGAGGCGGGACCCGGACCTGGCAGGATCCGCGCTTTCCATTCCTGATGAAAGTTCTCGTCCCAGTTCTCGGACTCCCCCATGGGCCCGCCGTGTCCGGCGGCACGATGCTCCGCAGCGACCGCGGATAATTCGCGGAAATAGGCGGCACAGGACGAACATTGGGAACAATGGTTCCGAAGGACGGCAGCCTCGGAGGCGTCCACTTCTCCGCCCGCCCAAACCGCAAGACGCTTTCGATAGGAGCGACAGGCTTTCATGGCATACGTGTGATTCGGAATCCTTCGCCTAGGTCTTGGCGCATCTTGCGCAGATTCTCCAGCGCGTGAAACAAACGCGACTTCACGGTACCCACCGAGATCCCCAAGACCGTGGCAATACCTTCCAGGGACTCTTCCGCGTAAAACCGCAGGACCACCACCTCGCGATGCTTCGGCGAGAGTTTGAGCAGGCACCGGCGCAACTGATCCGACCGCTCCGAGGCGATCATTCCGTCGGCCGGATTCCCGTCGCCGATCGCATCGACGGTTCCCGGCGACTGCCCGTCGTGGAGTTTGGAGTCCGAAGTGAGCCAACGCCGAAAGCTCCATTCCCGCCTCAACCGTCCAAGGTGCTGCCGCAACAGGATGGCGCACAGCCAGGTAAAGAAGCGGCTGCGACCATCGAATCGCGGAAGACTTTGCCATGCCGCAACAAAGGTATCCTGCGCCAACTCATCGGCGGTCACCTCGTTGCCAACCAAGCACCGCGCCTGCCGCCGGAGCCGGGTCTCGTAAGGACGGCATAATTCCCCAAAGGCGTCGCCGTCACCTAGACGGGCCGATGCCAGCAATGACTGCACGTCGGCGCCGTCTCCGGCCGGCCTGGGATCGGAAGCGTCTGCACTCATCGCCGTCGCCCTCGGGCGCCGTTGGGCCGATTCAACTCCAGGTTCCATCGCCCACGAGCCATTCACGGCGCTTCCACGGCACGGCCCGGCTGTGTTCCCGAAACACGGAACGGCGGACCGTCTTGTTCGACGAAGATCAGGACTTCCCGCGGATCACCTTCGAACCCGCTCGCCAGTTGGAAGCCGCGATCCTTTCCCTGAAAACTGAACCGCGTGAAGGCAAAGGGGCCCGAGCCGAACGGATCGGGCACGCTCCGCCAGCCGTCCTCACCATGCTGTCGATAACGCAGTCCGGCCCGCAACAAACCCAAGCGCGCTTCGGCCCGAAACTCCTTTTCACGCGCCCTCTTCATTGCGGGAAGCAGCTCCTTGACGAGCGGATTTTTCCCGCTGCTCACCCGCGCGAAGAACGCGTCCGCCGCAGCGGCATAGGTCTCGCGAGGCAGCTTGGTGATGGCGGTCAACTCATCATAGAAAGCTTCCAGCTCCAGAGCGGCCTGGTACACCGCCTCCGCCGTTCCGCCCGCCTCCCGAATGAATTGATCGGCCAATTCATAGTCCTTCTCCTCCCTGATATTGCGCGCGAACAGTTCGCGGATCTCGGCGAGAACCTTGGCTTCATCGCCACCGCTCGACGCCCGAAAAGCCTCGATGCGTGCCCGAAACCATCGACCAAAGGACCGCTCCCCCTTGTCGACACACTCACTGATGGTGGTGGGTTTGGGAATGGATTCGAGGCCGGCCAGCAATTGCCCCGCCGCTGCCGCGTCCAACCCGTAGAAGTGTTCCGCCACCGCACTGCTGACAATGGCGTCGATGGCGATCTGAACCAGCGTGGAGATCAGCACCGAGTCGCGTCCCAGATGCCGACCCAAAGCCAGAGCGCCGACGGCGTCCCGCACCGCCTCGCCAGCCTGGCCTTGGGCCACAAAGTAGCGCATGCGAAACTGCGCCGCCGAAGCGACCGATTTGGCCTTGGCCAAATGCGGCAACAACGCCTCGGGTCCCTCGCTCAGGTCGATCCCCCAATCCGCCGTACCCTTCAGCGTCGCCGCCTTTCGAACCAGGCGGAACGCCTCGTCGTAACGATGGGCGACCGCCGCATAGGCATCGTCAACCGGCACCGTTCGCCGGTGATCATGAATCTGGCGTTCCGCTTCGGAAAGCGTCGGCATCATGCCGAACGCCTGCCAGTAAAGGAGGGCTGGATTACTAACCGGATCGGCCTTCGCAGGCCGCGACATCATGGCGACGACGGTCGCCAGCAGGAACCACCAACGCGATCGTGAGCGGGAACAGGTAGACATAGAAAGACAGGTGAGATGGCCGTGTTGTTCGCCCGTAGGTCGCGCGTCGATGGCAAAAGGTTCACTCTTTTTTTGCACACGATCGCCGATAGGACCTTGAACGCGGGTGCAGTCATTTGGGTCTGGCAGCAACCCGCGATTTCTTCAAACTCAGACCGCAATCCACCCCCTACCTGCATGCTCGCGAAGCGATCTCCTGGATCCAACGGCGAAGAATGTTTCTGGCAGTTCATGGATCGGGCTCTGGCCCCTCAAGGTGCGACGGAAGAAACCATCCGTCGCCTGGAAACCCTGCTGGCGGTTGAACCTGGAAAGTCGTTGGTTGCCTTTCAATCGGGTTTCGAAAGCGCCTTCCAACGAGCGTTCACGCCCAAGGTCTGGGGCGCCTTTCACCTCCTGAGCTCGGGCGCCACCCGCTTCAAGGCCGAATCATTCGTGTTCTGGCTTCTTCTGCAGGGCCGAAATCGCTTCGAGGCCATCCTGGCACAACCGGAAATCCTGATCGATTTCGACCTCGATACTCCACTGCCCGACGCGAATTTCCGCGACATCGCCGTTCGCTCGGCCGGGTCCAAATCCATCGCCAAGAAGCACCGGCTTCGTCCGCTCGATTCCGGCGGCATCATCATGGCCTTGATGCTTGCCCCAACGGCCACTTCCCTCAAGGAAGCCCAAAAAAGGGCTCCAGAGGATTTTCCCGATCTGGCCAGGAAATTCTGGGATGCGGACGCTGCTGAGAGCCGACAGCGGCAGAACCGATCCAAGATCATCGAGTTCACGCGGAAGAAGGCCGATGCCGGGGATGGCTCGGCGTGTGAGACAATTGGGTCGTTGCACTATCTTGGCGACACCGTGGCGAAGGATTTCGAAACGGCCGCCCACTATTTCCGCAAGGGTGCCAATGAAGGAAATCCAGGCTGCCAGTTCATGCTCGGATGCATGTTTCTTCGTGGCGAAGGAATGCCCGAGGATGCGGTCGAGGCCGCGGCCTGGTTCGTTCGGGCCGCCAAACAGGGGGATTCCCCGGCTCAACACGAACTCGGACTACTCTATCTCAAAGGCAAGGGCGTTCCCGAAGACATCCCACGGGGTCTCAAACTCCTTCGTGCCGCCGCCCAAGGCGGTCACACGGAAGCCATGGCAGTCCTCGGCGACCTTGCAGCCCAAGGCACAATCGTTCCGAGAAACGACGTGGAAGCCTTTCGCTATTACGAATCGGCGGCCAAGGAGGGACACGTGGGTGCCATGTTCATGACCGGAGCCTTCCTCTATCAGGGTAGGGGGACCTCGGGCGATGACGCCGCTGCCGTGCGCTGGTACGAGAAGGCCGCCGAAGAAGGCAATCCCAGGGCGCTCTGCGAGCTCGGACTTTGCCATCACCTCGGCCGCGGAGTGCCGCAAAATTACATCCGGGCACGGGAATTCTATGAGCGGGCCGCCAGTCACAACGTCCCAATGGCGTTGAACAACCTCGCCGACCTCTACGAGAACGGCCATGGCGTCGCCCAGGACTATCGCAAGGCGGCACGACTCTATCAGGAGGCCGTTGATCGCGGCGTTCGCTTGGCCAAGTGCAACCTGGGCCGATTGCACGAGCATGGGCTCGGCGTGCCTCAGGACATCGCCAAAGCCCTGAGGTACTTCGAAGAGGCCGCCAACGAGGGGGACCTGGAATCGCGAGCGCATCTGGAACGGCTTCGATCCAGCACTCCCACCCCACCCGCGAAAAAGCGCAGATAGTCGCGTCGAGCGAACCCCAAGTCGGCCGCCGTGATCTCCATGAACTTTAGGACCCTGCACCCCTCGTCGCAGCGCGACGAAGGCCACCTGACTGGGCTCAGTTCCAACTCAAGTGGGCCCTGTCGCGCTGCCACAGGGCGATCCCATCAGACTTTCCTCTCCGCCAGATCCACACAGATCATTTCCTTGCCGTTGTGCATATAGGCGCGGCGATTAGCAAAGGCCGGATGACACCATAGAACGTCACGCCCCCGGGTGCTCTCGGTGGTCTCCAGGAGCTTGGCTTTGCTGGTCAACCGAAGGCCCTCGGTCGACATCGTTCCCACGGCCAGTTCCCCATGGTCGTTCCAAAACCAGTACCGATCTCCTTGTTCGATGATAAAGGCATGGGCGAAAAAGCCGCCCTCGCCACCAAAGAGGTCGAGGCTCTCCCACTTCCGATCGCCGGTGCGTAGATCCAGGCAGCGCAGTTCCCCGAAGGCACACAAGCCATAGGCATGCCCGTCCCGGATGACCGGCGTACTCATCACCGTGTGGAGCCCGTCGGTCATTTCCGATTGCTTCGAACTGCGCCGGTTCCAAATCACTTTGGGTTCCTCACCCGACTTGGGGATCTGCACCAGCATCGAACCTTGATAAAAAGAGGTCAGCAGGACGCGATCACCCTCGAATCTCGGCATGGCGATGGCCACTTCCGGTCGCTGCGGTTTGCCACCTACTGGATAGAGCTGCGTCCAGAGAACGGCGCCGGTGGCGGGGTCCAGTCCTGTCAGAGCATCAGGATGCCAGAAGACCAATTGCCGACGGCCGGCGACGTCTCGGATCACGGGCGGGGCATAACCAATCTCCGGCGCCGTCAGGGCGCGCCAAAGCTCCTTGCCGGTGTCCCGATGAAAAGCCACCACGGCTGAATTCGTGCCGCCGACCGCACAGATCAAACGGTCGCCATCCAGCAAGGGGTGAATGGCATAGCCCCAGACCGGTGGCTCCGTTTGAAACTCCGTGGGCAATTGACGCGACCACACCAAACCTCCGTCCGCGATCTCCAGACATCGAAGGTCACCCATGGCACCGAGGGTGTAGATCCGGCCACCCTGCACCACGGGCGTGGCCCGTGGACCGGAGGGATAGGCAATCCGGTACGGACAGTCATAAGGACGTTCCCAAACGACTTTCCCATCCACGGCGCTGAGACACACAATCCGCTCGTTTCCGGGGACCTGCGGAATCGAGCGTTCGCCCTTCTTCCGCTCAGGCTGCGGACCGGCCTCGCGATCAAGAAAGTACACCTTGCCGTCGACCACAGCCGGTCCGACATAGCCGGCCTTTACCGGCACACGCCAAATGATTGGCGGGCCGTTGGTGTCGAATCGCTCCACAATACCCGTTTCGCGCCAAACACCATCCCGCTGTGGGCCCATCCACTGTGGCCAGTCCGCGGCGGAAGCGACGTGAAAACTCAGACCTACGATAAGGGCGAGGACGGGGACGGGATGAAGTCTCACGAGAATGGCAGGTTGAGCTAGTGACACCTGAATGGTCCAGCCGTTCAATGTAAGACCTGGCAAGTTGGTTCATGGAAAGGGGCGTTTTCCAAATTCTGGACACGCATTGAGACCATGAACCAGGACGGGAAAGCCCTGTCCCAGCACGACAGGGCCCACCTGGTTGGAATTGGGTCCAGTCAGGGGCCCTCGTGGGAATCGGTGCCGCCCCACGCGGGGACGGCACCGACCTCAAAGCCCCTATTGGCTGCTAACGCGGTAGAAGCCGGAAGGCTTTCCGAGTCGCGTCGCTCCATTGTCGGTAATCGTGGTCGAGGCGCCCGACGCGGTCGCCGTTCCCACCGATTCCCAGGCACCGGCGCCGAGGGTTTCCTTGTATTCCAGACGATAGGATTTGCCGGAGTCACTTCCGAAGGTCACCGCGAAGCCGGCGGCGCTTCGTTGCGAACCCGTGATGCGGATCTCCGTCGGTGCCACGCCGAGGTCTTCAAGCGTCAGGCCGTTGAGGATTTCGTTGTGATCCGTGTACGCCGCGGTGGTCACCGTTTCGCCGTTCAGCGACAGCACAAAATCGGGACTCGTCGCAGTGAAGGTATAGGCGATAAGCGCGCCAGCAGTGGTGTTGTTGATGCCGCCCTGAACGACATAAGGAGCGAACTCATCCACCACCAACTGTCCATTGACCAGGACATCGAAGCCGCGCGCGCAGCATTGTTCGAAGAACAGGAGTTGCAGCTTGTAGGCGTGGCCGGGGGTGAGATTGGCCAAAGTCACGGTGTTGCCAGCACCATTATGACGAATCGACTGCAGAACCACTTCAAGAGAATCGTCATCGGCGGAATCTCCCAATGCAGGCTGCGTCCAGGCACTGATTTCGCTCAGAAGATCGACGGTCACACCCGGAATCTCGTCGGCGATCAGTGCGGTCACGAACTGCGCATCACCCACTTTTGGAGCGTCCAGTCCTCCAATGTTGAGCGCGTACGTGAAGTTACCGCTAAAATCCGCACCGTCTTGCGGGTCGCCGCCCGTGACGGGCTGCACCAACAATTTGACGGGCTTGCTGGCGGCATTGGCCGGATCCGTCTTGCTGAACACCTCAATGAGGTCGCTGAACCCATCGTCGTCCGAGTCCTTCTTTTTCGGATCGGACTTGTGTTGATTCACTTCGACACCATCCGAAAGGCTGTCGCCGTCGGTATCCGCAAGCAGCGGATTGGTCAGGGTGGTTTTGACCTCCACACCGTCCCTCAAGCCGTCGCCGTCGCTGTCCGCATTGTTCGGGCTCGTGCCTGCGGTGCGTTCCTCGGCGTCATTGAGGCCGTCGGGTTCGGAGTCGGCCACGGACGGATCCGTGCCAAGTCCGAACTCGGTGGCATTGTTGAGGCCGTCGCCGTCAGAGTCCTGGGCGCCGGAATTGGTGAGGCCGTTGAAATACAGCTTCTCCCACTCGTCATGGAGACCGTCCGAGTCGGTATCGGACTGGCCGGAGAGTCGTTCGACGGTGACGGCATTGAGGATGGCGTTGTGGTCCGGGTACGGGGCCGTGCGGCCATCCAGGCGAATGATCAACTGCGTGTTGGTGGCGAAATGATACCGCGTGATGAGGGCTTCTTGTTTTCCTTGGGCAATACCGCCTTGCACCTGCCCCGGATTGAAATTGTCCGCCACCGGTTTGTCGTCGAACAGAACATCGAATCCGCGATTGCAGCATTGCTCGCCGAACATCAACTGGACCTTGTACGCCGCACCCGCTTCCAGATTGTCCAACGTGAGAACCACCTCGGGAATATCGGTGGTTGCGCTGCTCCACCGAATGCTACCGGTCACCGCGCGCAGGGCCAATTCGTCAGGGCTGTCGCCATAATTCACGACGTACCAATTCTGGGCGGTATTACCTGCAACCAGGTTGGCGCCAGAAACCTCGGCCTCGATGATCGGCGAGAACTGAGCGTCTCGAATCTTCACGGCGGCGTCGTCACCGGCACCGACGGCCAGCGCGTAAATGAAGTTGCCGTCGAGGTCGAGCCCTTCCCCGGGATCGGGTCCCGTGAAGGCGCTGAGCTGGGTTAGAACAGGTTTGATGGCAGGATTCGTCGGATCCGTCCCCGCCGTCAGTTCCTGCGGGTCCACCGTGCCGTCGCCATCGGTGTCGGGCTTGGCCGGGTCGGTGTGAAAGGCATTCACCTCGTCCCCGTCTCCCAAAGTATCGCCATCCGAATCCCGCTTGATGGGATCGGTCTTGGTTCGAGCCACCTCGTCCCCGTCAGCCAATCCATCGTCATCGCTGTCGGCATCGGTGGGGGACGATCCGATAGCGAACTCCTGAGCATTGCTCAGGGCATCCTGATCTCCATCGTTCGTGCCTCCCTCTCCCAGACCGGAGAAAAACTTCTGCTCCCAATCGTCCGGCAAGCCGTCGCCGTCGGTGTCGTTGACGGCGGAGAGACGTTCCAGAGTGAATCCGTTGAGGATGGCGTTCCGATCGCCGATCTCGGGTGCGTCGGCCGATGGGCCATCGAGCACGATTTCGTATTCCGCCGAGGAGGCCTTGAACTGATGGGTGATGACCGCGCCGACCTTGGTCTTTTGCTCGGCAAATTCCCCGTCCCCGGCTTGGACCGGGCCTGGCAGGAAATTGAGAATCTCCGGATTGCCAGCGAGCACAATATTGAAGCCCCGGTTCGGGCAGCATTGTTCACCGAAGAGGAGTTGGAGTTTGTAATCGACGCCCACTTCCACTCTGAGACGAACCGTGACCACGTTGGGAGCTGCTGCCCATCGAATGGAGGCCAGCACCGCTTCCAGCCCCTGATCGTTCGAGGTGGTGCCAAAATCCGCGGTCAACCATCCGCCGGTCGCGATGTTGTTCTCGGCGATCACGGTGACGCCCGGCGTGTTGTCGGCAGTGAAATTTGCGTCGCCGACTTTTCCGGCCGGGCCGGAAGGACCCACGTTGACGGCGTAGGTAAAATTTCCCTGGAGGTCCAGTCCTTCGCCGGGGTCTCCACCGGTGAAGACACCAACCGTAGCAGCGAAAAGGGTTGAAGGATGAAGGCCCGCAAGCAACGACACCACAAGCAGACCGTCACGAAGACGATTCAGTTTCTTCATGCTCAGCGTTAGTTTGATTTGGGGTACGCCGAGCTTGTCTCAAGATCACCAACTGAGGTCAACGGTGAATCGTCTTAGCTACCATAATTCCTCGGGGCCGTGCCCCTTTCCGACCTGACGCGAGCGCGCGCCGCCCCAAACCGGCGGAGGATCATGCGGGGTCCGACATCACGGCATCAGGCGAAGCCGGTAGAATCGTGCCAAGGATGCCGCCATCGGCTCTTCATAAAAGCGCGGTGCCGCAGTCAATCCCGAACCCGAGTCCACCGTTGCCTCCTGCCAAAAGCCGTCCGCTCGCGAACTCGCTTCGACACGGTAGCGGGCGAGCGGGGTCGCGAGCCAATCGACTCGGGTCTGCCTACCGCCGACGATCGATAAGCGAAGTTCCGGTGCGGTGAATCGGATGGCTGGATCCAAAGCGATCTCCTGGTCGCGCAAGAATGCGAGGTCGAGCAATCCCACGCTGTACCGCTGGCGTACCCGGAAGGCGACGCCATTCATGAGGCCGTCGATCAACACCGGGTCGCGTCCGGGAGCAGCGGAGGACTGCGGGTTGCCATAGTGAGTGCGGGTGTTGGAGATCGATGACAGGGGCACGTCGCTGCCATACAGCGCGCGCGCGGTGGATCCGGAATAGTACCAGTGCGCCCCGTCCCAGCGGGTCATCGCGTCAAAGCGGGATCGATAATTGCCCGGGTACGATCCGTCCGCCGTATTTCCCCATCCGTTGAAGGCCAGCACATGCCCGAATTCGTGGGCGAAGAACGAGACCGCATCGACCCTTTCGCCGGTGATCGCTGCCTGGCGCAACTGAGGATCGGGATCGAACCACAGCCAATCCCGTAAATACGCAGGATCGATCGTCACGATCATATCCGGGTCGCCACCGTTCGGATCGATTCCGGTGCGCACTTCCGCCGCCACTCCTTCCTCAAAGATGTCCAGCCCATGGGAGTTGCGCACGAATGCCGAGGTTACACTGCTGCCACCGCCCGTTCCCGTGGGATAGGATTGGATGCGCAGGACGACTTCTATCGAACGCGGCGACTCGGGGGAGCACCAGCGCGTCCACTGGCGGAATCCGGCCACGGCATTGGACACCAGCGCCGACGGAAGGTCGGCGGTGGTCGGATTCGTTGCCCCGTCGAGCCCCTCGAAGGTCCAGCGAAACTCGATTTCGACAGCCGCAGCCGGACGAACTTCGGCACCTAGAAACGCCGCGAAGGCAGTCATCAACAAAAGCCACAGCCGAACCCTGCGACGTTCGTATCGCGGAGAGAACGGTCCGGTCCCGCAAGTTCCAAGTCCCATCACAAGGACAATTCTAATCGGCCCAACCGCCGGGAGCCACCGTGATTCTGCGACCGGGTCCGCGCGCCATGCGGGATCATCGGTGTTCAGGAAGCGGGTCGTCCAGCGAATGCCCAACCCATCCATTTCGAAGTGGGAACCGAGAACAGCACTCGACCGAGGATTTGATTTCGGGGCGTTACGACATTGATGGATTGGGCCGCGGGCAGGCTACGGTTGTCACTCACAACGGCGTAGGTGTCATCAAAGAGCCGACCTCGGCCGAGGGTCAGCGGGCCGCCCAACCGCAGGCCTGCCTCCACGATGGCGGTGCCATTGATGACCGCTTGGCCATTCCGCACTTCCACCTCCTCACCGGGCAGCCCGATGATGCGTTTGACGATGGTTTCCCCTCGATAACGCACCACCACGATCTCACCACGCTGAGGATCCCGGCCGAGATAAGCTCTTTTGCTAACGATCACCACGTCGCCCGTTCGAAGGTTGGGCAGCATGCTGTCGCCCACGACGATGTTCCACGCCAACTGGACCTGCACCCAGGCCAGTATCGCGGCAATTCCCACCGCGCCCAGCAACCCCCCCATGCTTCGCGGGTATCGTATCATGGAAATCAGCAGGTCGAACGATTCGGCTCCTGGAACTATCCATCCACTGCCGGCCGCACCTGCTCGCTATGCTTCGCGAGATTGCCGGCAGTGCCATCCAGAAGCGCCCGAAAGACGGTCTTGCCCGAAAACTCGCGAGGAATCGCGATCGCGTGGCGCCACGCCGCCTGAAGCTCCTCGATCCGGTTCAATTCACGGGCGAACTTCAAGGCCCGCGGCGCCCATTGGGCACTAAGCTCGTGGGTCGGATACGAATACAAAAGGTTGAGATAAGCGCTGATCCAATCCTCCTGTCGACCAGCCCGGTCGAGCAGGATGAACTGTTCATTGCGCAACCGAAACTCCTGTTGCGTTCCCCGAAACTCCTCGGCCCGGGAGGATATTTCCTCCAAAGCGCGGATCACCGATTTCGCCTCGAGGTAGGGATGCCCCTCGGAGCCTGCGGCGGATCGGCGGCGCGCCTCGACGATCGATTGCGTCGCCAGAGCATCCAACCAGGCCTTGGCATGCTCGATTTCCGACAAGGAATCGACCGCGAAAAGATGGTCAACGGGGATGGGCGACTGCGCCGAGGAAACCTCCGTGCGCGTGCCGCGGAACCCCTGCCACCATTGCACCATCCGATCCGTGCGAACTCCCACCCCGAGACCGAAAAACAAAGCGGCAACCAAGGTAAGTCTTTTCATCGTGTACCGGCGGTTCCGGTGCTGTTCCACCTTCACATGCGAAATCCACCGGCAGAATCCGCAAAGTGCCGCGTGCCGCTCCAACACCGCCCCTGACAACCCGATCGAACGCGACTACCGTGCCGGGCATGGCGCAGCGGCTCTTCCTCCTCGACGGCATGGCGTTGGTCTATCGCGCGCATTTTGCGTTCGCCACCCGCCCGATCCGGACGTCATCGGGGCAGAACACATCGGCGCTCTTTGGTTTCATCAGCACACTGCTCGATATCCTCCAGACGGAGAACCCGACGCATCTGGCGGTGGCTTTTGACACTTCCGCGCCAACGGCGCGGCATCGCGCCTACCCCGAGTACAAAGCCCAGAGGGAAGCCATGCCCGAGGAACTCAGCGCCGCTCTCCCTCACGTTCGCCGCATCCTTGATGCCTTCCGCGTACCAGCCCTCTCGCTGGATGGGTACGAGGCCGACGATATCATCGGAACCCTGGTCCGGCGCGCCGAGCCTGCCGGGTTCGAGTGCTTCATGGTCACGCCCGACAAGGACTTCGGACAACTCGTGACCGAACACACCCGGCTGTGGCGGCCCGGACGTCAGGGTTCCGACCACGAAGTCCTGGGAGTCGCCGAGATTTGCGCCCGCTGGGGCATTCGCCGCGTTGACCAAGTCATCGATATGCTCGGACTCATGGGCGACGCGAGTGACAACATTCCCGGGGTTCCTGGTGTCGGTGAAAAAACCGCCGCCAAGCTCCTCACCCAGTTTGACTCCCTTGAGAATCTACTCGCCCAGGTCGAGAAGGTGCCCGGGAAGCTGGGCGAATCGCTACGCGCCAACGTCGAACTTGCCCGACTCAGTCGGCAACTGGCGGTCATCGACACTCAGGTTCCGGTGGACCTGCGCATCGACGACCTGGTGTGCCGACCGCGCGATGATGATGCGCTCCGCGCGCTGTGTATTGAGTTTGAATTCAACTCCCTTGGACGCCGCCTTTTCGGCGACGATTTCAAGGCTGGGCGTGGTGCCGACCGGCGGGCAGCGGACGCCAAACCTCGCCGCCCGGAAGCCCCTGCGGCGGGCCAGGGCGACCTCTTCGCAGCGGCGACCCCCGCCGTCCCGGAACGCACCCTGACGGAGTCCCCCACCGCCCCCAAGGAAGAACCTGCGTTCTCCGCCCCCGCCCCCGCCCCCGCCAACCTGAAGACGATCAGGGATGTTGCGCACCACTACGAAATTGCCCGGACCTCGGAGGACCGGCGTCGATTGGTAGAAGCGTTGCGGTCGCGGCCCGCGTTCTGTTTCGACACCGAAACGGAGGGACTCGACGCGAAGACCTCACGACTGGTCGGCATCGCCTTCAGCGACGCCGGAGGCCGGGGTTGGTACGTGCCGGTGAACGACGCGCAGCCAGGGCGCGATCACCCCGACCTGCCCCCCTCCCTTCAAGACCTCGCGCCGCTGTTCACCAAGGACGGCCCGTTGAAGGTGGGCCATAACCTCAAGTTCGATCTCCTGGTGCTGCGTTGGCATGGACTCGAAGTCCAGGGTCCCTTCTTCGACACGATGATCGCCCACACCCTGGTCGAACCGGAGTTGCGCCATGGCATGGATTACCTCAGCGAAGCGCTCTTGGGCTACACGCCCATTCCCATCGAAAGCCTGATCGGCCCCAAGGGCGCGGCCCAGAAGACCATGGCTCAGGTGGAGGTCGCGTTGGTCGCGGAATACGCCGCTGAAGATGCGGATGTCACCTGGCAGCTTTACGAGAAACTCCGTGCTTCGCTGGTGGAACGTGGCCTGGAAAAGGTCTTCTACGAGGTCGAGATGACCGCCCTGCCCGCCTTGGTCGCCATGGAGTACGAGGGCATCCGTATTGATGTCGGGGCGCTGGCGGAGTTCAGCGCGGAACTCGCCCGGGAGATGACGGCCGCCGAAGCCGACATTCACCGACTCGCGGGACATCCATTCAACGTGAACTCCAACCGGCAGCTCGGCGATGTGCTCTTCAACGAGCTTCGTCTGGTCGAGAAGCCGCGGAAGACACCCACAGGCCAGTACGCGACCGACGAACAGACCCTGCAGAGCCTCGCAGGCGAACACGCGATCGTGCGGCGTCTTCTGGACTTCCGGACGGTTTCGAAACTGAAGTCGACCTACGCGGATGCCCTTCCCGAAACCGTCTTCGCCGGCACCCGGCGCGTCCACACGACCTATCACCAGGCCGCCACGGCGACCGGTCGCCTCAGCTCGGTGGACCCCAATCTGCAGAACATCCCGATCCGCACCGAACGCGGTCAGGAAATCCGCCGGGCCTTTGTGGCGCGCGACGGCTGGAAACTCCTCTCGGCCGATTACTCCCAAATCGAACTCCGCATCATCGCCGCGCTTAGCCGGGAGGAAACGATGATCGAGGCGTTCCGGCGCGGCGAGGACATCCACGCGTCCACTGCTGCCCGGGTGTTTTCGGTGTCCCATGGCGCTGTGACCGCCGAAATGCGGCGTCGCGCGAAGATGGTCAACTTCGGCATCGCCTATGGCATTTCCGCCTTCGGTCTCGCCCAACGCCTGGGTATCCCAAGGTCGGAGGCCGCCCAGATCATCGATCACTACTTCGCCAGCTTCCCCGGCATTCGGCGGTATATGGAAGAGACCATCGCCGGGGCACGTCAACGTGGCTACGTCGAAACGGTCACCGGCCGACGCCGCTACCTCCGCGACATCAACTCCGCGAACGCCACCGTGCGCGGGGCGGCCGAGCGCAACGCCATCAACACGCCCATTCAGGGAAGCGCCGCGGATATGATCAAGATCGCCATGGGCCGCATTCAGCGTGAGTTCACGCAGCATCGCGTCCGTAGTCGACTATTGCTCCAAGTCCACGACGAACTCGTGTTCGACCTATGCCCAGAGGAAGAGCGCGAAGTGCGTACGCTGGTGGTGGAGGCCATGCAGTCGGCGCTCCCGCTTCCCGGCAATGTGCCCATCCTGGTCGAAACCGGCACGGGAACAACCTGGTTGGAAGCCCACTGAACCACCGGCCTCACACCGCCCAACCACGCCTCATTCGACCGTATTCCCGTCACGGCATTTCCTGGACGCGATAGTAGCGCTGCGGACGCTCGGCCGACGATTGATCCACGGCCGTGCCTTGACCGTCGGTCACCTGGACAGCGATGGGCAGATCCGTCCAACGGGCAGGCAGTTGATCCGAAGCCTGGACCCGGTAGACGCCATTGGTCTTGGCGGGCCAAACGAGACGCACCTCCCCGCCGCTGCCGCGTGAGATGGAGGTCACCCGAAAACCGGATTCGGCTCCCGGCAATCGCACGAGAAACAAATCCTTGTTTCCATTGAAGTCGTTGTTCGTGAAGTCACTCGCTGAACTCTCGACCACCACGGTCCGACCGCCCAAGGATTGAATCGGTCCGGTGGTCGGCCCGTTCCCCCCCACCCGAACCACGGTTTCCGCCTCGAGATCGTACACGAAGACATCGCTGAACTCGTTGTGGTCGCCCAGCACCAGATTCGACGCGCGACTGCTGAAAACCACAAACCGCCCATCCGGACTGATCCACGGATCGATCGAGGAGTTGTTGCCCGGCATTCCATCCGGCCCAGCACTGATCAGCCGATCGACTCCGGTGCTCCGGTCCAGGAGTCGCACCTGCGCCACCGGGGACGTCGCGGTGGACGCGCTCAGATACGCCAATCGACGACCGTCATCGCTCACGACACCCATGGCGGCCACGGCGACCGCCTGGGTCGATACCGCGTCCTGGAAATCGTAGAGGTACAGCCTCGATCCCACGCTCGCCCGCGCCAGGATCACGGCGTAGCGACCGTTGCTGGAGAATCGACAGATCGTATCCTGCGCCGCCGCGGAGGTTCCGGGTGAGGCATCCGGTGGCAAAAGCCACCTCACTTCACCAGTATCACGATTCCAGCCATGAATGCCCGCGCGAGTGGATCCCGGGCCGTAATACACCAGCCACTGTCCGTCCGGTGACAAACCGGCCCTGGCCTGCCGAGGATTGGGTCCGGTCCGGGCAAACACGTTGGTGCCAACCGGCCGCACCAGGTTCTGCGCCCGGTCGAACAACAGAAATCGCTCCGCCACCTGTCCGTCCAGGTCCGCCGCCGTGGTGCCGAAGACGATCCAGGCCGCATCGGCCGAAGCCAAGAAGGTCGACGACGGACCGGGAGCCTGAGCCCCATTCTGTTGGCGACTCACCAGGGTCGTGACGCCAGAGGTCAGGTCGCGGACGAAGACATCGTCCAGGTGGTTGGTGTCGCCAGCGACCAGATCAGGCGCATCACTGACAAAGGTGACCCAGCGACCGTCGCTGCTCATCACTGGAAACCGCGAGGAACCGTTCCCCGTCGAACCCCCACCCAAAGCGAGGCTGGCGGCGAGGTTCGTGCCCGCTGCGATATCCCGTACAAACACATCCGATCGCCGGTTTCGGTCCTCGGCGACCAGTTGGGATGACAGGCTGGAGAACACCACCCGATTGCCATCGGCACTCAATGCGAACGGCCCCAGTAGCGACGCACCAAATCCGGTGGCGGACGGCAATCCTTCGCCGTGCAGCGATGCCGCACGGAGCCGATCGTCTTCCCAATCGTACCAGAAGACGTCCCAGTCCTCGTTGTAGTCCGCCTCCACCCAATCGGCGCTCATCGATTCAAAGGCCACCTGCTGGCCATCGATCGACAAGGACACCCCAAGCAATGTCTGCGCTTCGCGCGGTGCACTCCCGCCATTCCGAGACAAACGACGCATCTCACCCGTCGTGCGATCGCTCATCATGACCTGGCTGCGCGCGGTTCCCGGCGCATCATTGGTCGTTCCTCCCAGGAAAACGATGTATCGACCGTCCCGGCTCATTCCCATGAGTTCACCCCAAGGTCCCTCGCTGACCGTCGCCGCGCTTCCGTCCGGCCCAGGAATCTCAACCCAACCGGCACTGGATAATCGCGTCACCACGCCCGTATCCGCATCCCACCCATAGACGACCGGTCGCAGATCCGTCTCCGGATCCCGGACATCGGCGAATGCCTCATACGCCAGCAGCCGACCATCTCCGCTGATGCGCGGACCAACGCCGAAAAGGGAGACGTTCGGGGTGTCGAGAAATACCCGCCCGGGAATGGCGTCGATCTTCCCAGTGTCCAAATCGACTCGATAATACCCGTTGGTCGCCCCCTGCGTCGAAGAGAACTGCACGAGGGTCACGAGAAACCTGCCGTCCGCACTCAAATCAAATGCCAGAATCGTCGCCTGCAATGCCACGGTGAGCCCGCGGGGAAACACGTCCAGCATGCGCGTCGGACCAGGGACGGGTCGCTGGTAGAAGAGGTTCGATCGATGAACCACCGCGCCGTCCTCGATTCCTGGTGCCAGATTCGTCGCGTCGCTGCCGAACACCACGGTCTGGCCGTCCTCACTCAGCGCCAAGGCATCGGAAACCCCGGCGCTTCCCTCACGAAGCGACGGTTCACTGACACGGCGGACGGTCGAGGTGGTTCGATCGAACACGAAGACGTCCTTCACGCCATTGGTGTCTCCCACCACCAGATCCGTCGCGTCGCTGGAAAAGGCCACATACCGGCCATCGCCCGTCATCGCCAACACCGACGATTCCGCGTCGGCACTGCCACCCGAAACCGACTTCGTAACCCACCGAATCTCCCCCGTCTGCATGTCTCGCAGAAAGATGTCGGCGGATACATTCTCATCTCCCGGCAACAGATTAGTCGCCGCACTGGCAAAGGCCACCCAGCGACCCTCGTCAGAGACGAAGCCGTCGAGGGCTTCCTCATCGCCGCCCACGCCATCCGCGTTCACGCTGACCCGTCGAACGGAACCGTCCCTGAGGTCCCGCAGATAGGCCTGGCGCACGCCGCGGGCATCCGTCGGCGAGACCAGGTTCGCCGCGGTGCTGAAGAACAACAGGAACCGACCATCTCCGGACAGGATAGGGAGGGTCGACATGCCAGCGGCGGTCGCGGAGTCGCGGACGGCCGGGGTCAACAACTGGACAGGCTCAATGGTCGGCGCGGCATCGGACGGGTCGCTGGCTGCCAGAAGAATTCCCAGTGAGCCCAAAACAGTCAGAAGAGATCGCCTCATGATTGCCTCCACGGTGATTACAACGGTGAGCTACACCCGAATACCGACTTTGCCAAGGCCGAAGCAGCGAGAAACCACTGTGAGACCGTGCGCCAAGCCCTCTGAAATCCGAGAGGGCCAACGGGATTCAGGAGGAGGATCGACCGCGTGTCCGGGGGGCCCTTTTCAGCGGGGCGCCTTCCATAGCGACGCCCGGTGAGAGACAATCGGGGCAAAAACTCCCCAAAATCGATCTTGCAGACTTGCCACGGTCCGCCTATATCGCTGATCGGTTGTGCCCCGAATGCTAGAAAGCTAGGCAAAGCCGCTTTGTAACGAGATGATGAACCAACTTGTGAGGGTTGCTTGAGCCGCCCTTTCCCGCCTCGCCAGGTCCCCGGCGGACCTGCAGTTCGAATCAATGGCAAGATCCGCGCACGGGAAGTGCGCGTCATCGGCGACGATGGCCAGCAGCTCGGCATCATCCCGCTAAGCGAAGCCATTGTTCTCGCCCGCAACCGCGGGGTCGATCTCGTCGAGGTCGCCCCCAATGCCACGCCCCCCGTCTGTCGCCTCGTCGACTTTGGCAAGTACAAGTACGAGCAGGAGAAGCGGCAGAAGGAGAGCAAGAAGCACCAGCATGGCAATAAGGTTAAGGAAATCCAGCTGAGTGCCACCATCGATCCCCATGACTTCAAGACCAAGCTGGGGCATGCCATCGACTTCCTGTGCGATGACATGAAGGTCAAGGCCTCGCTCCGGTTCCGCGGCCGCGAAATGGCGCATACCGAGTTTGGCTTCCAAGTGGTCCGGCGATTCCTCCAGGAAATTGGACCCTGGGGCCATCAGGATTTTGAACCGAAGCTCAATGGGCGCTCGATCAACGTCATGATCAGCCCGCTGCCTCGCGCCAAACGAGCCAAACACCCCGATGAAGTCGGCGACGCGGCGCCTTCCGGCAAAGCGGCCAGCCCGGCCGCCACTCCCATCCTCGAGGTCGACCCCGCCCCGCCCCGCCCGGCGTCCCCACCTCCCGGGAATTCCAAGCCCACCGGTTCCGCCGGCTTCAATAATAATCCCTTTGACGGTCTTAACCTCGGCTCGGGCAACAAGGGCTGAGGCCGGTTCTGCGACAGTTTTCAACCCTCGGGCCCCCCGGTTCTTCGGGACGCCCGGGGGGTTTCGCTTAGAAGGGCCCTATCTTCGGGGCCCACATCGCGCCCCTTCCTCCCACCTCCGCCCCCGGGTCTGAGACCGCTCCGCTTGCGATCCATGGGTTCCTCCCCAAGTATTCCCCGCACATGAGCAAAATCGTCGGGATTGACCTGGGCACCACCAACTCCCTCGTGGCCACGGTCGATTCAGGCATCCCTTACGTGATCGCGGATGCCGAGGGACAACGCCTGACGCCGTCCGTCGTGCATTTGGCAGGTCCGGACGCCACGCCCTTGGTGGGTCACGCCGCCAACCGCGTGCGGGTGATCCGTCCGCGCGAGACCGTCTACTCCATCAAACGATTCATGGGACGTCGGGGCGTCGATATTCCCAAGGAGGACATGCTCGTCACCTACCCCGTCCATGGCGATGGAGCGGGCGCTGTCACGATCGAACTTCACGGCCGCGCTTGGACACCGGAAGAACTTTCCGCGGAGGTGCTGCGCAAACTGAAAGCGGATGCCGAAACCGCGCTGGGCACCGAAGTCAACCGAGCGGTGATCACCGTCCCGGCCTACTTCAACGACGCGCAACGCAACGCCACCAAGCGAGCCGGAGAAATCGCGGGGTTCACCGTTGAACGCATTCTCAACGAACCCACCGCCGCAGCCCTGGCGTACGGCTTGGACAAACTCAAGGACCACGCCTTCGTCGCGGTCTACGACCTTGGCGGCGGGACCTTCGACCTCTCGATACTCGCCTTGGAGAAGGGCGTCTTCCAGGTTCTATCCACCAACGGCAACACCCGCCTGGGCGGTGACGATCTCGACACGCGCCTGACCGAGTTTCTCGTCGCCAAGATCGAAGCGCAGGGCGGCCCGCAACTCGCCCAACTTCACCTATCCCTGCGCAACCTCTCGGACACCGGCGAAAGCGGCCCGCGCACCCTGGAACTTCAGCAGCTGTCCCGGATCCGTGAGTCGGCCGAGCAGGCCAAAATCCGTCTCAGCACGGAAACCGAGACCGACATCACCCTGCCATTCCTCACGCCCCAATTCAGCTTCTCCTATCGCCTTTCCCGCGCCGAACTCGAGGCGCTCACCCGCGATATTCTGCTGCGGACTCGCACCCACTGCCAGCGCGCCTTGGCGGATGCGAAGATTGAGGCGACGCAACTCGACCAAGTCATCCTCGTCGGCGGCCAGACTCGCATGCCGTTGGTTCGGCAATTGGTGGCGGAGTGGTTCGGCTGCGCCGAATTCGAGGAGACCCGCGGGGATATTCGGCTCGGCGAGGACTACCATCGCCCCAAAGGCCCGATCCTCAACACCGGAGTCAACCCCGATGAAGCCGTCGCATTGGGCGCCGCCATCCAGGCCGAAATCCTCTCGGGCGGCCTGACTCATCTCCTGTTGCTCGATGTCACCCCACTCTCTCTCGGCATCGAAACGTTCGGCGGTTTGATGAACGTTATCATTCCCCGCAACACCACCATCCCCGTCAAAGCCGGCGAACTCTTCACCACCGCCGTCGACAACCAACGTTCCATGCTCATCCATGTCCTCCAGGGAGAACGGGAACGCGCTCGTGACAACTGGAGCCTGGGCCGTTTCGACCTCGAGTTCGAACCCGCTCCCAAAGGTGTGCCTCGCGTCGGCGTCCAGTTCGAGATCGACGCCAATGGCATCCTCCACGTCCTCGCCCGCGACCTCAAAACCGGCCTGCAAAAGGTCGTGGAGATGAAATCCGCGGTCGACGTCAGCGACGCCGACGTGCAGAAGATGATCGAGGAATCCGTCGAAAACGCCTTCGACGATCTCAAGGCCCGACAATGGATCGAAACCAAAATCACCGCCGGCGAAACGCTGACCGCCACCCGCAAAGCCCTCGGCGAACACGGAGCGGAGTTGGAACCCGCCTACCGCCGTCGCGTGGAGGAAGCTCTGCAATCCCTGGAAGCCGCCCTCGAAACGGAGGACTCACGGACGCGCATCGGCGATACCCCTCGTCTGAAGGCCGCCCATCAAGCCCTCGACGAAGCCACCCAACAGCTCGCGGAACTTCTACGGGACAAGGTCATCGAAGAGATGCTGCGCAAACAGGGCCTGATCCAGTAGGCCCGGGCGCCGCAACCGTTCCTGCCACGCCCCCTTTCACGGCACCTTGGCGGGTCGCCGTCCTTACGCTGCTCGTCACCCTGCTCGTGGCATCCCCGCAGGTGAGGGCGGCGGGACTGGGTTTGTTCGAAGACTCGACCGACATCGGCCGACCGAAACACGCTGGAAGCGCGGCCTACTCCGAAGCCGCGCATGCCTACACCGTCTCCGGAGGCGGCGCCAACATGTGGTTCGCCAAAGACTCCTTCCGTTTCGTGTGGAAGAAGGTCTCCGGAGATCTCGATCTCGCTGCGACTGTCGCCTTCCTGGGCGAGGGCGTCGATCCCCACCGCAAGGCCTGCCTGATGGTACGACAATCGCTCGATGAAGATGCCGCGTACGCAGACGCCGCTCTGCACGGCGACGGTCTCACCTCACTTCAGTATCGCGAGACCCGGGGCGCCCCGACGCGCGAAATCCAATCCAACGTCCGCCAACCCTCCCGCCTGCGCCTCGAGAAGCGTGGCAAGTATGTTTCCATGTCGGTCGCTCCCCAGGGAGCGGATCTGGTTCCCGCCGGCGGCTCGTTCCGTTTGGAATTGTCGGAACCCTTCTACGTCGGACTGGGAGTCTGCGCGCACAACGACGACCACCGAGAGACGGCCGTCTTCACCGGGGTGGCCATCACGCCACCGCCAACCGCCACCCCGGGCCGCTGGATCAGCACACTGGAGACGGTGGCGATCGCCTCCAAGGACCGCCGCGTGACTTGGTGGACCCGCGATCTTATCGAGGCGCCAAATTGGTCCAGAGACGGCGCTCATCTTTACTTCAATGGCCGCGGCCGACTGTACCGCATCACCCACGATGGCGCCGGCGGCGAGCCGACGCCGATCGACACGGGCTTCGCCACCCGGCTCAACAACGACCATGGGATTTCGCCGGACGGCACCCAGCTGGTGATCAGCGACCAGTCCCAAGGCGATCGCAAATCCCGCATCTACACCCTTCCCATCACCGGCGGCACCCCGCGCCTCGTCCTGGAAGCCGCACCCTCGTATTGGCACGGATGGTCTCCCGATGGCAAAACCCTCGCCTACTGCGCCGAACGCAACGGGGAATACGACGTCTACACCATTCCCTCGACAGGCGGCACCGAGACGCGATTGACCGACGCCAAGGGCCTCGACGATGGCCCGGACTATTCGCCCGACGGAAAGTCGATCTACTTCAATTCCGACCGAACCGGACGCATGCAACTGTGGCGCATGAACGCCGACGGATCCGACCCGCGGCAGCTGACCCATGACGATTTCAACGATTGGTTCCCGCATCCATCACCTGACGGGAAGTGGATCGCCTTCCTGTCCTATGATCCGGAGGTTCAAGGGCATCCCGCGAATAAGGATGTTCAGTTGCGCTTGCTGTCAGTGGTCGACGGTCACATCGAGGTGCTCGCCAAGTTTTTCGGGGGTCAAGGAACACTCAACGTCCCATCATGGTCCCCTGACAGCCGCAAGTTGGCTTTCGTCAGCTACCAGCCCGATTTTTCGTCGCCCAACGCCCGCTAACTCGACGGTCGGGACGGGAGGGGGCAGCCGACCCGATTCGCCGGAATCGCTATTCGTTCCCTTGTCCGAAATACGCGATTTATTTAAGCGATTTAATCAGGTCATCTATCTCTTCTGCAGTGGTTTCACGACGCGACCAAGGGGGCGGGTTCGCAACTTCAAATTTTTTCAGTTTTGGGTTGCCGTTGCCGAGATCCCTGCCACTCTCGCGCCGCCTGTCCAACAGCTTAACGCTTCCATAGTCTGGTAGATCTTCAGGTGAACGTTGTTCAGTGATGATTCGAAACCCGGCAGTCGGGAACAGTCTGGAAAGAGGAGAGTCGGTTTTGGACAGCCGCAAGAAATGAACAACAAACTCTATGTCGGAAATCTGTCGTTCAACACGACCGAAAACGACCTCCACGATGCCTTCGCTGCCCACGGCACCGTCGTGGAAGCCAACCTGATGGTCGACCGTGAAACCGGCCGCCCGCGCGGCTTCGGCTTCGTCACCATGTCGACCCCCGAAGAAGCCCAAAAGGCCATCGACGCCCTCAACGGCTCGACCCTGGACGGCCGTCCGTTGACCGTGAATATCGCCCGCCCGCGTGAGGAGCGTCCTCCCGGTGGTGGCGGTGGTGGTCGCGGCTTCGGCGGCGGCGGCGGCGGTGGTGGTGGCCGCGGTGGATACGGCGGCGGTGGCGGCGGACGCGGCGGTGGCGGTGGTGGCGGCCGCGGTCGCTACTAATTCGACCTCCTCGAAAGCTACACTTTCGATCGCAAACTCACCGGCTCTCGAGGCCGGTGAGTTTTTTTTACTCCTGCGGCATCAGGAATGGACCGTTATTCCTCCGCCCTGCTCGTCGTCGGATTCCTTCTCCCGGGCTCAGGGCAGCTTCTGAATACGAAGGCGTCGGTACTCGATTTGTCCGCGGTCGCCTTCCAATCCGATGGGGCCCGATGCTGGGACTTTCAACGCGGCCTCCAGCACCTCGCCGTTGCAGGTGCAGTGCGCGACGCCATCCTTGACGGTGACCTCGAGGCTATTCCAGTCCTGCGGTCGGTACTTCTGCAACTGTTTGTAGGGACCGGCCAGGAGATAGTCCCGACACTGCAGTTGGGGCTGACGGATGAAGACACCGCTGTCGGCGTTCGGCGTCGCCCGAAACTCCAGCCGCAACACGAAATTTCCGCCGAAATCCTGCGTGGTCCAGAGCTGTTGAATCTTACGGCCCTCGGGAGGCGTCGTGACCACCAATCGCCCCGCCTTGGCCACGTACCTGCCGTCGGGGGTGCTCATCGCCCCGTTCCATGCGGTGGCCCGTTCCACAATGAGCCACTCGGGCGCGTTCGGATCGCTCGCCTTCCACCGCGCAGCCGCCTGACGATCGGACTCGGGCGTCGGCCGGTATCCCCATCCGGTCAGGTCCCGGCCATTAAACAAGCTTTCGAAGCCTGGCTCCGGCGTGAATGAATCCATTTCCGTCTCCAGGAAGCCCAAGGTGGCAAAAAGGGGCCGCAACGCGGCCGCCCACTTTTGGTAGGCGGGCTCGTTGAGATGCAGCAAATCGGGAAACTCCTCCGGCTTCGCGTCACCCTTGGCATCCGCAAAAAGGGTCCAGGTGTCGAGGACCGTAACCTGACCGTCCCCCTTCACCCGCTTCGCGTAGAGTTGGTTGATCTTCTGAATGGCGGCGGACGGACGGTGTTTGGACTCTGAACTCGGAAAAACCAGGCAAAGCACGACGGGCATCCGGGGGTCATGCTGTTTGAAGCGCGCCAGGAGCAGCCCAAGGTTGGCGTCGATGGTCTCAGGCTCGGCTTTCTCTTCCAGATCGTTGGTTCCGATCAATAGGACCACGGCCTTGGGCTGCAGCTTCAGCACGTCGTCGTCGACGCGGATCAACAACCCGCGCGTGGTGTCCCCGCTGATGCCGCGGTTGGCGATCTTCATTCCCGGAAAGAACCGCGCAAAATCGTCGCCCCACCCCTGCGTGATCGAGTCGCCGAGAAAGACCACGGCACCTCGGTCCGATTCGGTGCGCCCCGACCATGCCCCGCGACGCTCATTCCATACCTTTTGAAACCAATCGTAGCGCCGGATCGGTCCCGCCCCAGGCACGCCCTCATCCGTTTCTGGTAGCTCGAGACGACCTGCCATCGCTCGCCAGGGCGCCGAGAGCAGGCAAAGAAGCAGACCCAGCAAGAGCAGGTTTCGCGGACGCGCGGAAGTCATGGCGCAAGTTCTACGTGGTGCCCATTCCAACTCAAGAAGACAGACACCGGCCTGGAGGTCCGCCCTTCTTTCGCCTCGCAACCTTCGAACCGGCCCAATGCTGGAATCAGCCCACCGCAGCGGCGAGCACACTTCGAATCTCCCCGGCGATTCCCGAGTCGGCGTGACCCAAGTTTTCGCTTTCCGCGCCAACCCCGACAGTGCTTCCTTGCGCAATGTCTGTACCCCCGATTCCCCAAGGTTATCACTCGATTCAGGCCTACCTCATCGTGCGCGACGCAGCGAGAGCCCTGTCGTTCTACACCTCCCTTTTTGGTGCCACGGAACTGACCCGCATGCTCCAGCCCGGCACCGAAAAGATCATGCACGCCGAGCTCCGTCTCGGGGACTCCGTGCTGATGCTCGCGGAGGAATCCGAAGCGTGGGGTGTCTTCTCGCCGGCCAAATACGGCGGATCACCCGTGTCGCTGATGCATTATGTTCCCGACGTGGATGCTACTTTTGACAAAGCAGCCGCCGCCAAGTGCGAGATCCTGATGCCACCCACCGACATGTTCTGGGGTGACCGTTTCTGCAAGTTCAAGGACCCGTTCGGTCACGTTTGGGGCGTCGCCACCCACAAGTTCGATCCGACACCGGAGCAACTGGCCGCCGGCGCCCAGCAATTCGCGGGATAGCCCCGTCCCGCATGCGGGATCCCGCCATCCCACCCGCGGACCATCGGGGCCAGGCGCCGCCGGAAATCCCGATCTTGCACTTCATGGCACGCGGTGTGCTACCCGGTCGTCGATCGATGCGATCCGACTTGGACCCTTGATTCCTTAATCCACCACCGGGATTTGCGCCCCGCCACTCCGATGTTTGCCGATCTACGCCTCGCCGTCCGCCAACTCCGACGCGATCCCGCCTTCACCATCATTGCGACGTTGACCCTGGCGCTTGGAATTGGAGCCAACACGGCCATCTTCAGCGTTCTCGATCAGTTGCTGGTTCGTCCGTTACCGGTCCATCAACCGCATCAGCTTGCACTGCTCAAACAGGCGCGCGCCAACAGTGACGGGGACTTCGAGTTCAACTTCCCGCTCTTCCGCGACTACCAGCGCCTGAACACGGTCTTCTCCGATCTCTGCGCAACCGCCGATCAATCCGTCGGACTCGGCGCCGCCGGAAGCACCGAACGCCACCAGGCCCTCTTCGTCTCCGGAAATTACTTTGCCCTGCTGGGCGTCCCGGCTGCGTTGGGCCGTGTCTTCGCTGCCGACGAAGGGGTCGACATCGACGACGCCAATGTGGTGGTTCTGGGGCACGGTCTTTGGCTGCGACGTTTCGGAGCGGACCCCCAGGTCCTCGGTCGGTCGGTCACCGTCAACGGCAAGCCCTTCCAAGTGATCGGAGTGGCTCCGAAGGATTTTCAGGGAACCACGCGCGGATTCACCCCGGAACTCTACCTTCCAATTACCACCTACGGCCAACTCACCGCGAGCCTGCGCGATGGTGAACACCCCTTGCGGACCCGGTTCTTCGTTTGGCACCAGATCCTGGGTCGACTCAGGAATGGGATCCGGCATGCGGAGGCTGAAGCGGCCATGAACCTGCTCGCGCGCCAAGTCTACCAGGAGACACCCGCCAACACGTCAACCAATCTGCTGGTTGTTTCAGGACACCAGGGATTCACCTCACAGCTTCAGGACGCGCGTCTGCCCCTCTATCTCCTCTTCGCCACCGCGGGGGTGGTCCTCCTCATCGCCTGCGCCAACCTCGGCAATCTCCAGTTGGCCCGTGCCGCCGCACGCTCCCGCGATTTCGCCATCCGTCTCGCCATGGGCGCGAACCGCCGCCGTATCCTCCGCCAACTCCTCACGGAGAGCCTCCTGCTCTCAACAATCGGTGGACTCCTTGGAATCCTGGTCGCCCGCTCGGTCGCCAGCGCGCTGCAGATCTTCCGACCGAGCGAAGCCAACGTTGATTTCAGCGCCGACCTCGATCCGCGCATGCTGGTCTTTACCCTCGCGACGTCGATGTTGAGCGGTGTCCTCTTCGGTTTGGCTCCGGCCTGGCGTGCCAGCCGGCCTCAAGTTATCCCGGAACTGAAAGGCACCCGGGGCACCAACGACACCGGCATCGGCCGCACGCGCCTTCGCCATGCGCTGGTCGTCTTCCAAGTCGCCCTCTCCCTGGTGGTGCTCGTCGGTGCCGGACTTTGCCTTCGCAGTCTCTCAAAACTTCACCGCCTGGATCCGGGCCTCGAACCTTCCAAGGTGGTCCTGCTCTCCTTCGACCTGGAATTGAACAACTACTCGGACGCCCGCACACAGGTGTTTCAGCGCCAGCTTCTCGACCGCGTCCGTCTTCTGCCAGGGGTGGAAGCCGCGAGCCTCGCGGCCAACACCCCGCTCGATGGCCGCAACTGGGGTATGAGCGTCGAGCGCGTCGAAGGCTACACCCCGTCCAACCCCCGCGAACGGCCCGTCGGCCACGTCAACACCGTAGGCACCGATTACTTTCGGACCGTGGGTCTTCAGTTGCTCCAAGGGCGCACCTTTCAAGATACGGACCACGCCAACGGTCCGAAGGTCGTGATCATCAACGAGGCGTTTGCCCAACGCTTTTTCAAGGCATCGAATCCCATCGGAAAACTCATCTATCAACATGGGCCCGACGGCGGAGTCCCCACCGAAGTCGTCGGCGTCGTCGAATCCTCCCGACTCCGCAAACTGAACGAGAGCCCGCGTCCCGCCTTCTATTTCCCTCTCGCCCAGGAGCGCCAACCCAACAAGGCCCTGACCTTGGCCGTGCGGACCGGAATCGACCCCAAACTGACGCTGTCCCAATTGATAAGCGTCGTTCGCGCCATCGACGCCGACCTCCCCATCTTCGACCAACGAACCTTGGCCGAGCAGAAATCGGGCTCGCTGGCATTGGAGCGCATGGCGGCGCTGTTGCTCGCGGCCTTTGGCCTGCTTGCCCTCGCCCTCTCGGCCCTTGGCATCTATGGGGTGCTGGCCTACTCAGTGAGCCGACGAACCGCCGAGATCGGGGTACGGATGGCCCTCGGAGCTCGTATCCATGACGTCCTGGCCATGGTCCTGAGGCAGGGCATGGGAATGACGGCCATCGGCATCGCACTCGGCCTGGCCTTGGCCATCGGAACAACGCGCGTCTTGAAGAACTTCCTGTTTCAGATCGAGCCGCTCGACCCCGGCACATTCGGCGGCGTGTTGATCATTCTGACCGCCGCGGCCGGACTGGCGTGTTGGCTGCCCGCGCGGCGGGCTGCCGCCGTTGACCCAATGGTGGCTCTCAGAAACAATGGGTAGACCCCATGTGGCGCTCCGGCCTCTTCCAACGACTGATTTTGGTCGCCGCCGTCGCCACCGCCCGATTGCCAGCGGCGACCCTGAGTGCAGGCGAAACGTTCCAACTCGGGGAACGGCTGGCGACCCTTACCACCATCGACACCCTGCCTTACGTCGACGACGAATATACGCGCCGATTTCGATTTGATGCCTTCGACAATCCGAGACTCGCGGAGCTGAGAACTCGGTACCAACTCGATTCCGTCGTCGCCCCGGCCAACGAGGAATTCGAACGCCAGGTGTTGCTCAACGACTGGTCGCATGCGCAATTCGCGAGGTTCGGCAGGCCCTCCACCAACGTTCAAGGGGCCCTCGACGTCCTCAACGCCTGCCAACAAGGCCATACCTTCTTTTGTCGGCAGTATGCCGAGGTGCTCCTTTCCGCCGCGGCGAGCCTCGGTTGGGTCGGGCGACCGCTGGCCCTCCGCCGCCACCAGGGCGTCAACCAGGCGGACGGCTCCACTGAACACGCCGTCATCGAGCTTTGGTCGAATCAGTATCGGAAATGGGTGATGTGGGATCCCACCAGCAAGCTGTATCTCGAACGCCACGGAACGCCCCTCAATGCTTTCGAAATCCGCCAGGAATGGTTCTACCGTCAGGGATCCAACCTCACCTTCGTCATCGGCAAGGAACGCCAGCGCCGTCGCACCACCGATCTACCCATTCCCATCAAGGACTTCCCGGAGTTCGGCCGTCTCGCCGTGCATCCCGATGAACTCGACAAGTACGGTTTCATCGGGTACATCCCCAATAATGATCTGATGGACTCTGGCTACGCCTACGACCGGATGTTCATCACGAAAGACACCCTCTGCGATCAGACTTCCTGGCACGTCCGCCAAAAACCCGCGCGCCCGGATCTGGATCCTTACTTCCCCGTCGGCCAGGCGGCCATGGAACTGCACCTGGACCGTGGCACGATCCAGGTCCGGCTTCGAACGCTCACACCAAACTTCGACCGCTATGAACGCCGACAGGACGGGGGAGACTGGGAACGCGCCAGCGCCGACTTCGAGTGGCGCGTCCGACCCGGCACCAACCAACTCGAAGCGCGAACCGTCAACCGTTTCGGCGTCCCGGGCCCCACGGCCTCGGCACGCTGCGTTGTGAACCGCTGATCCTCCCGCCGGCGCCTGCCCCTTACTCCGCTGCGAACGCCTTCGCCAGGGCTACAGCCGTCCGCACGGCTTTTGACTTGTTCACGGTCTCCTGAAACTCCCCCTCCGGCGTCGAGTCATGCACCCAGCCGCCGCCTGCCTGGACGTGCACTTTTCCGTCCTTGAGAAGCGCCGTGCGAATGGTGATGCAGCAGTCGAGATTGCCGTTGAAACTGAAGTAACCGACGCACCCGCCATACGGTCCGCGTGTGGTCTGCTCAAATTCCGAAATGATCTGCATCGCCCGGATCTTCGGTGCGCCCGTCAGAGTTCCCGCCGGAAACGTCGCGCGCATCAAATCATAGGGCGACCGGTCGGCGCTGAGTCTTCCTTCCACCTCCGACACGATGTGCATCACGTGGCTGTACCGTTCCACCACCATCAGGTCACGCACCCGCACGGATCCAAAATCACAAACGCGCCCGACATCATTCCTCGCCAAATCGATCAACATCACATGCTCGGCGCGCTCCTTGGGATCGGCCAGCAGTTCCTTCTCCAGCGCTGAATCCTCCTCCGTCGTCTTTCCACGACGCCGCGTTCCTGCGATGGGTCGAATTTCCACCCGCCGGTTCTCGCAACGCACATGGATTTCCGGCGATGCCCCGACCAGTGAGAACCCCTCGAGTTCCAGAAGGAACATGTACGGTGACGGGTTCACGGATCGCAGCGCCCGATAGAGATCCAGCGGCGGCATCTTCACCTCCGCACTGAACCGCTGCGAACCGACCACCTGAAAGATGTCGCCCGCCCGGATGTAGTCCTTCGATCGCACCACGTTGCCCTGGAAGTGTTCCGGCGTCTGGTTGGACACGAAGGCGACCTCCGGAGCCTCTTCCAGGAACGACACCGGCCGTCCGTGAATGGGTTGCTCCAGCAACGATGCCAACCGTTCGATCTCGGCAATCGCGTCGTCGTAGACCTCGTCCACCGGCGTCGTGCCATCCAGATAAGCGTTGACCATCAGCGTCAACGTCTGGGCGACGCGGTCAAAGACCAATACCTCGTCGGCTATCAGGAAATACAGGACCGGCGTGCCGAGTTCGTCTTTCGGTGGACGCGGCACCACCGGCTCGATGTCGTGGATGAACTCGTACCCGATGAATCCGATGGCGCCTCCCGTAAAGCGCGGAAGATCCGGCACCGCCACCGGGCGGTACTTGGCCATTACCCGCTCCACCACCGCCAACCCGTCCGGCACCACCTCGGATCCGGGTTCCGCCTTCACCCCTGGCACCACGCGGAATCTCTCGACCACGCGTCCTGATTCGAGCACCTCCACGGTGCTGTCTTTCTGCCGGACCACAGACCGGGGACTGCAACCCACAAAGGAATAGCGACCGAGATGTTCGCCGCCCTCGACGGACTCCAACAGGAACGATTCTCCCTGCCCCTGGATCTTGGCATAGGCCGAAAGCGGCGTCTCAAAATCCGCCAAAAGCCGGCGGCATACCGGCACCAAGTTCCCTTGGGCAGCCAGCGCCCGAAACGCTTCCCGAGATGGCGCGTACATGACGCCCCAGTTAACCACGCCCCCATGGCGGAGGCACGACCGATCTCGTCCTCCTTCACTCTCCTGACGAGAGCCGAGGATCTGAGAAATCCCCGGGCATCCCGCGGAGCTGCGGAGGGCGGGGGCAGCAGAAGCCAAGGGTCCCCTTCCCCATTCGCCCCCTCTCCGCGCCTCTGCGCCTCTGTTGCCCGAGACCACTTCTTCGCCTCGCCTTCTTCAACCATGCAATGGGGTGAAGGCGGACGTCGGCATCACGCAGAGGCGCCGAGGCGCAGAGAGAGGGGGAAAAAAGGAATGGAGATACGAGTAGGATCGCCTTTCCGCCTCCTCCTCCGCGCCTCTGCGCCTCTGCGCGATGCCAGCCTTCATGCCCCGCTTTCCCACTTTCCCTGGGAGCGCACATCCCAGCGGGACGACCCTTTCGCGGTCATCCCTTTCGTTCGCGGATGGCTCCCAGGATTTCCGCGATGGCCTCCGCCTTCGGTTTGGCCCCGACGTTCCCTTTGCCATGGAGACGGACACTGACCGCACCGGCATCCCGGTCCCGGCCACCGATCACCAACATGGTGTGCACTTTCGATTTCTCGGCATCCAGGATCTTGCCGTTGATCTTGTTGGGAGAGTAATCGCCCTCGACACGCACGAACTGGGCCCGCAATTCGTCGACGATTCCTTTCGCATACGCCACCAGGGCGTCGTCGTCTCCGATGGTCAGAACCCGGACCTGCTCGGGCGCCAGCCAGAGGGGGAAATTGCCGGCGTAATGTTCGATCAGGAATCCGATGAACCGCTCATGGGTACCGAGTGGCGCGCGATGGATGCACAGCGGTGTCTTTCCGGTGTTGTCCCGATCGCGGTAGGTCAACCCGAACCGCGCCGGCACCGCAAAATCGACCTGGTTGGTGGCGATCGTGAATTCGCGGCCGATGGCGCTCCATACCTGCACGTCGATCTTCGGTCCGTAAAAGGCCGCTTCGTTGGGCACCTCGACAAAGTTGATCCCCGACTGGACCAGGACGTCGCGCACCATGGCCTCGGTCTTCACCCACAGCTCCGGCTCGTTGACGAACTTCTGACCGAGCTTGGCCGGGTCATGGGTGGAGAACCGCATCTGATACTTCTCCAGACCGAAGATCTTGAAGTACTTCAGGTACATGTCGTTCACCGCGCGAAACTCGTCGGCGAACTGTTCGGCGGTGCAATAGATGTGCGCGTCGTTCATCTGCAGCGCACGGACCCGCATGAGTCCGAACAACTCGCCCGACTGCTCGTACCGATAACAACTGCCGTACTCCGCCAGGCGCAGCGGGAGGTCCCGATAACTTCTCGGTTCGGCGGCGAATATCCGATGATGATGCGGGCAATTCATCGCCTTGAGATAATAACGCCCGCCGATCAATCCCATCTCCACCTCGAGCTGCGCTATCTCGCGGCGCAGTCCCTCGGGGGTCAGTCCCTTCGGATTCGGCGAAACAGCGTTCTCCATCGACTCCAGCAATTGGATGAGGTCGGCCCGCTTTTCCGTCAGCTGATCCCGCTTCTTTCGCTCGTCCTCCTCGAGCATCTCCATAGGCGGAAACATCGACTCCGCATAGTACGGCAGGTGCCCCGACGTCCGGTACATCTTCTCCTTTGCCAGGTGCGGGGTGCGGACCCGGACGTAGCCCGCCTGAAACTCGGTCTCCTTGGCGAGCTTCTCCAATTCCTCGACGATCACCGTGCCGCGAGGGAGCCAGAGGGGTAGCCCCGGACCGACATACTCGGCGTCGAGCGCAAACAAGCCCATCTCGGCGCCGATCTTGCGGTGATCGCGGCGCTTGGCCTCCTCGATCATCGCGAAGTGGGCCTCGAGCTCGGTCTTGTTCTTGAAGGCCGTGCCGTAAATCCGCTGCAACTGGGGATTGCGTTCGTCGCCCTTGTAATAAGCGCTGGCAACATGGGTCAGACGGAAGGCACCGACATTGCCGGTCCGCATCACGTGGGGACCGGCGCACAGATCCAGAAAGTCCCCGTTTCGGAAATAGGAGATGGGTTCTCCCTCGGGAATGCCTTGCACAATGTCCAACTTGAACTTGCTGGGCACGGATCGCTCTCCCAACGCCGCCAAACGACCCGCCTTCGCATCGGCGATCGCCTGTTCCCGCGTCACCACCACCTTCTCAAACACATGGTTCGCTTTGATCTCCTTGCGCATCTCCTCCTCGATGCGGGGGAAGTCCTCCGGCGATATCCGGTGCGCGAGTTCAACGTCGTAGTAGAACCCGGTCTCCACCGGCGGCCCCGCGGCGAATTGAGCGTCGGGCCAGATCCGTAGAATCGCTGTCGCCAGCACGTGCGCGCAGGAATGCCGAATCCGCTCGAGGTCCGTCATCCGTTGGCGATCGTCGAGGGTCTTGCGTTGGGAATCCGATCCGGCGGCCGGAAGCTTCTCAGGTTCGTTGCTCATAGCATTCGTGAAGGATCAAAACCACGGAGGCCCATGCCCAGAAACAGAATCGCCTCGAACCCGGATAGGTGCGAGGCGATCGCGCTTCCGCGTTGGCGGCGCGATCGTTATCCGGTCGTCGTGCTCCCGGTTGAGGTCACCTGCTTAGGATGCCGCGTCCGACGTCCCATTCGCAATGCCGTTTTCTCTGCCATCCGCACCCGACCATGGCCCGCATAGACATTGAACCGATTTGACCGCACAAAACCCACCAGGGTCTGCCCGCTGCGCCGGGCAAAATCCACCGCCAGACTCGACGGCGCCCCCACCGCAGCGATGAACGCCACCCGTGCCGCCAATGCCTTCTGCAAAATCTCAAACGACGCCCGCCCGCTCACCACCAAAACCGCGCCCGACGGCACCCGCCCCTCTTCCAACCAGCATCTCCCGATCACCTTGTCCACGGCATTGTGCCGCCCCACGTCCTCCCGCAAACACACCAGCCGGCCATCCGAATTGAACAATCCCGCCGCATGAACCCCACCCGTCGCATCAAACCCAGCCTGCCGCACCCGCATCGCGTCCGGTAGCAAGGCCAGTCGGTCCGCCGTCACTTCAAAGGTTTCGCGAACCGGCGGAAATTGCCGCCTCACCGCCTCCACGGTCGCCTTGCCGCACAACCCGCAACTCGACGCCCCGAACACGTGACGCGTGAGTTCCTGGAAGTCCACCACCACCGCATCGGCCAGATGAATATCCAGCACATTCCCTTCCCGATTCCGCGCGTAGGGACGGATGGATACGATATCCTCCCGTCGGCGCACCACTCCTTCCGACAACAGAAACCCGACCGCCAGTTCGTCGTCGTGGCCCGGCGTGCGCATCACCACCGCCACCGACCGCGTGTTGACGCGAAGTTCCAAGGGTTCCTCGACCGTTACGGAATCCCTCACCGACGCCCATTCTCCACCGCCCTCCCAACGCCGTACCCGGATCACTCGGGCCTCCGGATCAGAAACCAACCGCCGACGTGATGCGGTGGTATTCACCGTGTGCGCGAAGGGTGCGGCTCAGGCGGGTGTCGGGGATATCCCGGGCGCCGCCGCCATCTTTTCCAAGCGTACCACGGTGTTGTAGTCGGGTACTCCGCCCAAGGTATCGACCACTCCCCGTGGGATCAGGACGTTGCCCTCAGGCCAGTGGACTTGCAGGTTTCCGCGGGCAATCAGGACCGGAAAGATACGACCGGTCATCCGTCCGACATCGCTCACCACCGACACCTCGTCCCCACGCACCAGATGCAGTTCCGCGGCGTCCTCCGGATGGATGAAAATCGCGTCCCGTTCCGCGCCGGTCAGCGGATCCACATCCGCATGCAGCAACGTGTTGAACTGCTTGCCTCGTCGCGTCGAAACAACAAACAACTTCGGCGCACCGCCATCCGGCCCGGCGCCCGGGGATCCAGGCATCGCGGACTTCATAGGCAGAGCGGTACGAATCGGAGGCAAGGGCACAGGACGGAAGTGTCCCTTGCCGTCAGCGGTGCCGAATCGTGCCCCCTCGCAAAGCCGTTCGCCTCCCCATTGAATGGCGTCGCCCGTCTTCTCCAATCGCTGCACCCCTTCGTAAAACGGCACCACACGCGCGATTTCCTCGCGGATGGCGTGGCCGGTTTCGCAGCCGAAATTCGCCGCGCGGTCGGGCCAGGTGGCCACGGCAAGGTCCCGAAGAATCCTCCACTCCGCCCGGGCCTCACCCACATGGCGCGGTAATTCGGGACTGAACATCACCCGGCGTTCGGTCGTGGTTTCGATGCCGCCGCCGTCCTGTTCATAGCGCGTCTTTGCTGGCAGGAGGTAGACCTCCTCGCCCGGCTCCAACAACATCTGGTCCGTCACGACG
>JAEUHG010000154.1 GCA_016795425.1 Verrucomicrobiales bacterium | reverse complement strand
GACTGATCAAGCTCCTGGGAGGGCGGATCTCCGTGGTCAGCGAGCATGGCAAGGGCAGCGCGTTCACGGTGGTGATTCCCGTCGAAAGACCGGCCCCATCCAGCCCATGATGGCCCGCTCCCGCCAGACGGACGCCGCGCGCCTCGTGCAAGTCGGCACAGTCGGACAACCCAGATCTTAAATGTTTAACCTCAGCGCCTTCCTCTCATTCGCAGATGCGCCGCATGCGGTAGAACTGCGCTGGCCGGTCATTGGTCAAGACCAGCTCTAAACTGGAGGAGTTTGTGAATACTTCTCTTGAATGCCATTCCGCCAGGTTCGTGCTTATCTCCAGTACATGTTTCCCTGGATACCCTCCGACGCTTCCTCGGAAATGAAATCGCAACAACTCATCGGTTTGCCGCGGAACATAGAATTCATCCCAGGGTCCACTGAGAGGGGCGACAATCGAGATCGCTCGAAACCCCTCCATCACCTTTGGCGGCTCAGAGCCGTCGGTCGCAGCGGTATCCAATTTGAACGTTGCCGAAAACGCCCATTCCACGTAACCACCGCAACCATTGCATTCGAGTAGCTTTTCGTAGGTCGAAAGGCCGTATGCCGCACACCACGCCCTAACCTGCACGTAGGTTTGTCCTCCATCGAGGTCATCCACGGTCGGCACGACGCGCACGAGTCCGGCGGGGTCTTTCGTGGGATCGAAGTAGCCAGCAGCAACACCCTTCCGAAAAGAAACTGGAGGCCCAACGGGGACAAGATTTTCAGGTGATTTGCCGGCCAACAGTTGCGCGAGGTAGTTCGAACCGGACGCAGGGCCATCCAATTGAAGATAACTGGACCGAGTGCGAACGATCCAACCCCTTTCAAGACCTGAAGACGGATAAAGATTGTTGAACCACAAAAGCCCCTCCGCCGCGGATTCAGCAGAGATGAACCCCAAGAGCAAGGTCATGGAACGCCAGTTGGCAATACGGGGCCGGCTAGTGGTTCTCTGACTTTTTGTCAAATGATTGGGGACCAATGGCAATGAGGTAATTGGATGACCAAAGGTACGCGGAACCGGAGTGACCGCAGAAGGCGGAGTTGCAACGTTTCAACCGGGAAAGGAATCGAGTGCGAGGACGAACCGTCGTCGCAACGTCAGCGAGCGCTTGGCCACGCAAGTCATTCCCCGCCCACTTCATCTTCGGCCTCCCGGCGAACATGGTGCCTCTCGCGCTCCTCCGGCGTCATTTTGTCCAGTGCGAGGGATTCCCGGTATTCGTGGGCTTCGGCGACCATGGTGAACGAGACTTCAACGCCACGACCTGACAGATATTCCCGGACCCGACTCAATGGGAGTCGGAAGAATTCTTTGCGATAGTTGACTCTGTTGACCCTCACGTCGTCGAACTCGGTGTGAAGCTGGTATTCCAATGCCGGCGCGTCGTCAGCCGGGATGATGGCGTGAACATCGAACTCGAAGGGTACTGAGGCGTCTCCAAGTTCGCGCACACGATCCAAGGGCTCCAGGCGACGCGTCATTCCGATCTTGAACACGTTTTCCCCAAACGAACCGATGTTCGAGATGATGTAGATGTTTCCTTTCTTTGTCTGCTGCGCCATGGAGAGGGCTCGCTGGTTTCGAGCCTCAGCCTCAACCAGCTTCTGGTTGAGCATCGCCAGTTGCTCATTGAATGCGGCTTTCTGGTCGGCACTGGCCAATTCGGCTTGGAGCCGGGCCTTTTCCATCGCTTGTCGGATAATCTCCTCTTCCCGCTGGGCCTGCTGCATCGCCTTCTCGTATTCCCTCCTCGCCTTCTCCTCCTCCCTAATCTGCTCCTTGATCCGTCGCTGCTCTTCCCGCTCCTTCATTCGCAACTCATGGACGGCAACGGCCCATTTAAGCTCCTCCAATCGGGCGTCCAGGTAAGCCGGCAGCACCCGAGCGTCGCGAAAGGCGATCCCGTTCAGGTTGACCAGGCTGTACGCGTCCCGGATCTCCTGCTCCAAAGTCCCAAAGTTGTCGTGGCGAACACGACTGAGGATCGCATCCACGCGCCCGTTGAACGCATCCACGACAAATCGATTGGCGCGGTCGCGCCGATCCTCTTCTACGTAATTGCAGGCCGAAGCTTGCCCCTGCTCCACCATCCGCCGGGTGCGATCTCGTGCCGCCTTCAAAGCGACGCCAGCTTCCGCATGGCCAAAATCGTCGGCCAAATCGTCGAGAATACTGTGGGTCGGCACCACGTATCGATCTCCGTACCCATTCGCCACGTTCCATAGGGCCGTCACGGCGGATTCCAACGCGCGCTTGTCCCGTAGCGCGACGTACGCGTCGCCAGCAATCCCCTCCGCCCGTTTCTCAGCCTCCGAGACAAGTCGCCCAGCCTCGCGAGTGGCGTCGTCGAGGGTCTTATTCGCGCGCTCCACCACCGTCTTCGCTCGGTCTGCCGCCTTTCGACGATCCTCCTCTCCACGGATTTGAACCTCCTCCAGTAGTCTGACCGCTTCCGACCGAACCGACTCGGCCTCTCGGGCGGCCTCCTCCAATTTCTGACGAACTTCGCGCGGCCCCTCTCCAAGCTCTGTCAACGCACTCAGGCGATTCAATTCCTCGATGGTTTTCGCCAGTTGCTTCTCGGCTGCCATCTGAATCCTCTGGGCCTCCTCCGCGTAGTGCTGGCGAATGCGCTCAACCTCCGATGGCAAACCAGCCAAATGTTCGTCCACCACCGCCTGGGCGGCACGAATCGTTTCCTGCGCCTCCACCGCCGCGCGCTGCAGATCCGCGGCGTGTTGCTCCTGGGCCTTCACCGCCTCGGCTTGAAGCGAGGTGATCCTGGAGTTCAGCGCTTGGCTCCAAAGGAAGAGTCCCACCACCGCGATAAACAGGACGAGGGCGACGACAATAAGGACTGTGTTCATTCTACGGATGATCCTTCGCTAGCCTCGGCTACCTCGTGGGACCTGATGCGGTCTCGCGCGGAATCAATCGCGGACCGCACTCGGCGGACCGCCGTGAGTGCACCTTCGAGGGTGGCTTCGATGGCGAAATCGACGGGCAGATCCCCAGTACCAAGGGGAATGATGGGCGCAAACGCCTCCAATTTGCGGGATGCTTTGAAATCTCCTCGGTGCTGAAACCGTTCAACCGCATCCGAAGGGTCGATTCGCTCGAAGTCCAAGGCTCGGAGCTGATCTCGTTCAAAAATCACTGAGAGCACGGGTTGCTCACCGAATTTCCCGGTCCCGGAATCAACCATTTCGGCCGACGCCGTAAGCAGCAATATTCTCACGGGCAGTAAGGCGAAGGCCTCCCGGGCCACTCGGAGTGCGCAACTGCACACGTAGTCTTGGTAGATCTCTTGAAACCGAACCCGTGGCATTGCTTTAGTCGAAAGCTTCCCTGATGCAGTCAGTGACTTGATATGGGTGGGAATTGATTGCCTTCCGTTGACTTTCAAGCCGGCTTCGAGGACCGCTTTGGAATGCACCGTGAAATGCAAAACGGACCCGAGAACCCCGATTTCCTCGAAAGGGTTCATTTCCAACAGTGCATCGATATACGCCTTTTCCTCTCCGTTCAGAACACCCTGGGCGATGGTCCGAAGCCGGGTCCATTCTTCCAACCGTTTGCGATACGCCTGAGTCTCAGCCTGGAATAAAGCGTCGTCAGCATTGCGCGCCTCGTCGACCCCCGCGCCGACGCCTCCGTGATTCCTAGCGGCCTCCCAAATGGCCCGAAGTTCCTGTAGACGCAGGCGGACCGGCGGAAGCGGCGGCGCTTCGTTCACGACGTTCTGCCAGTCGAACGGGGGACTTTCGCCCTTGTGAACGGACAGCAGGACCTCCAGTTGGTTTTCGAAAGCATCCACCTCCAATCGCGCCTGCTGCTGCGCCGACAGCTTCTCCTGCTCCTTCATCTGCCTCGCCAACTCTCGCTGGCGGATCTGCGCCGCTCGCTGTTGGCGCCGCTCCTCCGCAGCAGCGGCTCGCATGGCTTGGAGCGGGGTCATGGCAGTGAATCACAGATCCAGTCCTACTCAACAACCAGCTCCGCAACCTCGCTCTCGATGCTTCCGTTTGGGTTGGTGACCACGACGGTATAGGACCCGGCAGATGAGGTCCGAACCGAGGCGATGACATACTTGGATCCCGTCGCCCCCGCGATCGGGTTTCCATTGCGTTTCCACTGAAAACTCAATGGCCCCGGCCCTGTAGCTTCAACGGAGAACTGAACCAACTCACCAACCACGGCGAGGATCGCTTTAGGCTGGGTTACAATGGTTGGAACCTGAGGCACCGCCCCAGGAACCTCGCGCAAACGGTAGGAGCGGAAGCCGACGCCCTCGCCTTCAACAGTCATGGGAATCCTGGCACCGGTCTGGTCGACCCGCTTCCATTCGATCCAATTCTTCAAATCGCTGGTCACCTCGACGGCGACCCGGATTCCTCGGGGACCCTGAACAACGAGTTCCAAGCCTTGGCCCACGCGCGCCAAGAACAATCGATGTCCTGTCGGAGCGCTCGCTACCACAACCGCAGCAGGCTGTGATCGGGCCTCGCCGGCCGGATTTCGCGCAACCAGGACGTAGTTACCGGCGACGGCGGCAGAAACTCCCTCGACGATCAGGACTGGATTGGTCGCCCCGGCGACGGCCTGGGAATCCTGCCACCATTGGAAGGTCAATGGGGCTGCCCCGGTCGCGGCCGCCTCCAACCGCAGTCGCCCGCCGACGGGGACATTGGTTGAATTCGGATTCAGCGAGATGACCGGAACGACGCTTGTCGGGAGCTTGGGTTGGATGACGAGCGTCGCGGGCGGGCTTGTCACCTGGCCGGCGCTGTTGTTGATGACGACCGTATAATCTCCAGCGTCGGCAGAGGAGGTCTTCGAAATGGTCCAGCGATCCGCCGTGGCCCCAGGCAGGTCGATCCCATTGCGCCGCCATTGGTAGGCGAAGGGCGGAGTTCCACCAGCGACAACCATAAAGGTAACTGGAGAACCTTCGATGATGGTTTGGCCCAGAGGGGGCGTTGCCACTGTGGGAGGCAATATTGGGGTCTTCACCTCCAACACCGCCTCGGCACTGGTCACCTTCCCGGCAGTGTTGGAGACCACGACACGGTACCGCCCCGAATCGGCCACTTGAACGTTGGAAAGCGTGAAAGTGGTACCGGTAGCAAACGGAATGTTGGCACCGTTCTTCTGCCACTGAAATTGCAGGGGTGCAGAACCCGAGGCCGCCGCGGTGATAACGACAGTGACTCCGGCATTGACGGTCTGTCCTTGTGGCGCCTGGGTGATCACCGGCGGCTCGACCAAGACGTCGGTCAAATCGGGCACACCGTTCTTATTCGCGTCATTGGTATCCGCAATTTCGATGCGCCACCGTTTGTAGTCCTGCCAACTGGTCCGGGCACCACCGTCGATGAACTCCAAGTCGCCCAGGTAGCGCGAGCCGGTCCGGGTCAGCGTGAAAGGCAAGGCTGTGAGAAGACTCCCGTCCGTGCCACGAAACAACGTCTGGGGAAACGAAAGGCTATTCGGACCAGCCACAGCGAAGTTGGCGTCAGCGGAGTACGACGTCGTAGCCCCTTGTTCATCCGTGACCGAAGCTGTGAAGGTCCCGGAGTTCGAGGTACCACGCACATAGGAAAACTTCCCGACAGCGTTGAGCAGATAAGAATAGCCGGTATAGGTCAGGCTGCGGGTGCCATCGCGCACCGTGGCCGTATAGGTCCCGGCATTCGAACCAGCGCCACGGGTAATGCGCCCTGACAAGGTCGACGTGCTGGCGGATGGGGCATGACGCGTGGTGATTCCTGAGAAATCCACCGTTCCGGCCCGGTTCATTTGCAGGAAATCAGGAACCCCATTGGCGTCGGCGTCGGCAACCGGGAATCGCACCTCGGCTGTGCCATAGGAATCCACCGAGTTTCCTGCGAAGAGGATATAGTCTGTCCGATAGAGGCCCGCCTGAGAGCTGTCCGGTGAGAGCTCGCCGCTGACGCGAAGAGAATTGCCGAAGGAATCGTACAGCGGAACGGTTGTCAGACCGTCGAAGGTCGTGAAGTACGCCTCCAAGGGAATACCGCTCACCGACGTCGACGCGTGCTGAAGATTCACGCTGCGACAATAAGCGACCATGTCGGCCTGCTTAGGCGCCGCAGCGAGTAACGCTTCGTGCGGACCAAGAAGGGTACAGCCGACCAGCGCCATTAGGGTGGTTCTCATGGCGAGAGAATGAGGAGCTTCCGAGCCAAGAAATCAGACGCAACGAATCGCGTCGACACCGGATACCCCAACAACGCCGATGTCGGGGAGAACGGACGTGCGGCGAGGGATGGGCGGACACCTAACAGTCGATCTCCAAGCAATCACCTTATTGGAAACTGCCGGAGGAGTTGCTGCCGCCCCGAACCCAATGCCCCTGCTCTCCTGCGTGCCGAACATTGGGCGCGAGCACGTATAAGGAATTCGCGAACTATGGCCATGAACCGATCCGATCTCGGCGACGGCTTCCGACCCGGCCAACGGCCGGGAATTCCTCAGCCTGGCCCGACGGGGCCGGGTGGATGGGTTCCCATTAGATTTCCAACCTGAAGGGACGGAATAGGTACCCTTCGGGCGCCATGAGGATGGGATACCGAAGACCCAGGCCTATTGGCCTGGGCTTAGGGATGCAGGCCCGTTGGGCCCGGGAAATGACCGGAATACCCTGTCGCAGCGCGACAGGGCCCACCTGAGTTCGCAATGGGCCGAGTCTGGTGGCCCTGGTCGCGCTGCGGCGAGGTGCGCGGGGTTCAGAGGCTCAAGGGGAGGAAAGCCGAAGCAAAATTCGCGAATTGGGGCCATAGGCCGAGGAGGGGCCAACTCGCAACGGACCGCGATGTGTCCCGAATGGCGCAGCGAGGGCGATTCGAAGCGAGACAATGTGATGCGTGCTGGGACCGCCCGCGCTCCGGAGGCCGACAATTTCCCTTATCCTCCTTCGCCAATGGATGGGCGGACAGACCCTGGCCCTCACCCTGAACCTCTCCCGAGGGAGAGGGAATGCGGTACCGCTCAACAACATGTCACCTCCGTGCCTCGGCGCCTCTGTGTGAAGGCCATGTTCATAGGTCGAATCCAAGTCTCATCAGGAGGGCCTACCGTCAGCACGTGACGGCACCGCGTCCCCAAAAGTGGAGCACCTAAAAGAAGAGCCAGCATCGAAGCTGAATGAACTTCTTCGAATCGGTTCGGCAGGAAGTTCCGGCCGACAAAAGGAGGCGGAACCGGCTCCGACATCGGCGTTCCATTCTTACTGCCATTCTTACTCGCGCACGTAGCAGCAGGCGAAGGAACCAGTTAAGCTGCTGCGGGGGAGAATCTTAAGAAAATCTGGCGGAGAGGGGGGGATTCGAACCCCCGATACGGCTTTTGACCGTATAACGGTTTAGCAAACCGCCGCCTTCAGCCACTCGGCCACCTCTCCGTCAAAGCCTCGCCCTCCAATTCCTGTCCGTGGGGACGCTGGATCCTTTCCCGACCGGAACCGGCGCGATGGCGGCGAAACCGTACCAGAACTCCTCACCGTGTCGAGCGGTGTGATCGATTCCAACGACAGCACTGCTCTTCTCCCACATCCACCGACTTCGGCCCTGGTTCGCTCACCAGCTCGGGATATCCGCGCGTGGTCAAGGAATGGCGCCCGGGGGCTCCTCTATCCAGCGCCCCTGTGGTCTACGAAGGCCAAGCTTCCGACGTGGCGGTGGTGGCGTCCGTGATTCACGATCGCGGACGGATCTATGGGGTCATCCGATGCGCGCAAGATGGTGGCGCGCATGAAAGCTCAGGGACACGACGTCCTTTACTACGAGAACATTGAAGGCGGTCACGGTGCCGCCTCCAACCATCCCCAGCGCGCCTTCATGAGCGCGCTGTCTTTCACCTACCTGGAGTCGCAGCTGGCGCCAGGCAAACGTCGGTAGTCGGCCGTGACCATCTACCGGGTGACGGCAAATAACCCGGAGCTGACCGCCCCCCCAGGTGTCGTCAGGGTGATGCTTCCTGAAGCGCCAGAGGCGGGAATGGCCACTTGGACCTGACTCGCGGACAACACCGTGTAGGACGAAGTCGTCGTTCCCAGCCGGGCACCGGTCGTGGCTCCAAGATTGGCGCCTGTCAGGACCACCTTGGCGCCCACCGGTCCGCTGGCCGGAGTGAAACTGCTGATCAGGGGAACCGCGGCGCGGCTGCCTACCGTAAAGTTCGAGGTACTTACAACGGTGCCGCCCGCGGTGGTGATGCTGATCTTCCCCGTCGTCGCTCCGCGGGGAACTCCGGCAATGATCGTGCCCGGGCCGACCACTGCGAAAGCCGCGACCGTTCCATTGAATTTGACTGAGGTCGCCCCGGTTAGGTTGGCGCCGGAGAGTGTGACCGCGGCGCCAACTCCGCCTGAGGTGGGGCTGAATCCGGTGATCGTCGGAGCCGCTGCCTGGACCGTCAGTTGTGCCGCGGTACTTGTCACCGACCCGAGGCGGTTCGAGACTCGGACACTGTAGCGGCCCGCATCCGACCGGGTCACCACGGGAATGACCAGCGTAGCGCCCGTGGCGCCCGCCACCGCCACCGAGTTCTTGTACCACTGGAACGTTGGAGCGGGAAATCCGGTGGCGCTCACTGAGAAGGTCACGCTACGCCCTTCCACCACCGTCTGACTTTGCGGTTGGCGTGTGATGCTCGGAGCGGCTTGAACGGTAAGTACCGCGATGCCACTGAGCACGCTCCCAGCAGGGTTGGAGACGCGAACCTGATAGTTGCCCGCCTGGCCCAACGTGACATTGGACAGCCGCAGCGACGCCCCGGTCGCCCCGCTGATGGCACTGCCATTCCGAGTCCATTGGTAGGCGATCGGCCCCGTGCCCGTCGCCGTGACGCTGAATGTGACCGTCGAACCCGCGATGACGGTGGCATTGACGGGTTGCCGCGTGATGACTACCGGATTGGCGACGGTTAACAGCGCCGGCGAGCTGGCAGTCGATCCGACGGCGTCGGTGACCAGAACCACGTAGGTTCCGGCGTCCGCCATCGTCACCGCAGGGAATGTTAGAGTGGCCTCATTGGCTCCGGCCAGCGGCCATCCATCGCGAAACCATTGGTAGTGGAGAACTCCCCCGCTTGCCGCCACTGTCATCGATGCCGGTGCTCCGGCGGCCACAGTCCGAGAAGCCGGACTGACATCGATCAGGGGTGCCTGGGCGTGGGCATCGCCGGCCACCACCGTGATGGTACCAGTGGCGAGCGCAGAATTCTTGGCACCGTCATACGCGGCGAACGTAAAAGTGTCCGTGCCGGTGAATCCTTCGTCAGGGAAATAGGTCGCGACGTGGTTGCTAAGACCGACCGCGCCATGGGCCGGTTGGGTGATGACTCGCAGCACTGCCGAGGCATTTCCTACGGGGAGGACCAGATCGACCGGCACCCCGGCGGTGGTGCGCGCGGCCACGTCCATGATGGACGGAGCGGCGGCACCATTCATGTCGTCGTCCGAAGGCCCGTCGTGGCACGTGTAGCACCCGACCGTGGCGCCACGGTAGAAGTTGACCGTGTCGCCGTCCTCGATGCGGAACGATCGGTTGGCCTGGACGCGCGAAAGCACCGTGCCGCGATGGTCGGATCCGTGGCACGCCTGACAGGCTGCGAGTCCAACCTGCTCAATGGCGTCGTGATGCGATTCCACCCAGCCCTGGCCCAGCGGATGCATGCCGTGGGGTCCCCCATTGATCGTCGACGGCATCGTCGTATGGCACGCGGTGCACTCGACCGTGACGCCAGCGTGCCCCTGCAGTTGCACGTTCCGGAGGTTGTCATTGCGATGGGTCGCCGGGAATTCGGCGTGGGTCGAACCATGGCACGCGGAACATTGGAGCCCCCCATGACCGACCGAGAACCGATAAAGGGAAATTCCCGAGGCCGGGGTGTTCGGGTTCGTGGCGAAGGTCGAATCCACCGCGACGCGCTCGGTGCCGTTGGTCTCAAACACCGATGTGTACCGGATCTGTCCGTTGTTATGGGTGGCCGTCCCGGTGTGGCAGCTCTGGCAATTCGGCTCCATCAGCCACCCCACGCGATCGGGCGAGCCCACCTGCGCCATGCCGCCATGGCAACTCTGGCACTGCATGGACATCGTTCCGTCCGGAGCGATGGCGCCTCCCATGGCGCCTCGCAGGCATCGGGTATCGGAACCAGGATGACATCGGTAACAGGCCGACCGGTTGTCGATCGCCCCGAGCGGCTTCGCGGTCACCGGGTCGTGCACGGTCGCATGCATGGCATGCATCGAGGTGGTCAGCGGAGGAATGGTGCCAAAACTCTTGGTCCCCAAAGCCTCCGAAGCATGGCACTTGGCGCACAGAATCGGTTGTCCATGCTGTGCCGTCGGCAGCAGCCCGTCCGGCCGGTAATTCATCGCCTGCAGCGCCTGCCCGTAGGCGACAGGATCACGGGCGAATTCCTTGGCGTCGTGCATGGACAGAATGTTCTCTCGAAAGGTCTCTTTGGATCCATGGCACACCGAGCAATCCATCTCATCGGAGACAGGGGCGACAATATCACTGCGCGCAATGACTTGACCCGAGCCGTTTCGCGCGACGAGCCGCAAGAGAGGATAGGGATTCTTGTTTCCAGCATCGTCGTAAGGGGTGATGGGTATGCCCTCCGCCCGAAACCAATGGACCGGGGTGAAGACACCCGGCACCGGTTGATTCAGAGCCTCGAAAAGCATCGACTGCGGGATATTGGAGGGGCCGGGCATCCCCCAACCGGCCAGGCCTTGGTCGGGCGCCAAGGGACCGTACAGGGAGGCCGTGAAATCGTAGAAATTGCCTTTGCCGATTGAGGTCGAATTGATCGAGCCATCGGGGTCGGCGACCGCCTCATAGGTGACCGAGTAGCCGTTCCCTGATCGGACCAATTTGCCGCCGACAATGAGTTGAGCTTCGATGGTGTTGTAAGGCGGAAGAATCGAGAAGACCGAGTAGTCGCTGTCCATGCAGTGCATGCCGAGGTTGTTCCAACCCAGCAGGCTGGCAGTGGCCCCCCGACTCTCGAGGGCGAGCCCCCAAGCGCACAGAATGGCGACCACCAGGCTCCATCCAGACCGTGATCCCGCTCGCGGCGCCACCCGCCGGTCCAAGGGTTGAAGGGAGCGAGGTTTCCGAGGGGCCGGATCACGAGAGGAAGGGTTCATAAGGCAATAACGATCGGGTCGACTTGGCGTCGGCTCATTCTATTAATGAGTGAACACGCATTTGATTATATAAATTAAATTTCGATAAATGGCTATAAGGATCTTCGCATTGCTGAGCTTACGCGGTACGCCAGGGGACCACTTCAGCCGCTCGCTGGTCCGATCGGGGACCAGGCCTCCCGTGCCTGCGGCTCGCCTCCATCCGCCGTTGGACGCCTCTCCGCGTCGCCCTCTCGACTTCCTTTGAAATAACGGGAGAGGACTCCCGCACTCCACGACGACCAGCGTTGGCCTGGCCCCGGGCGCGACCTGGCGCGAAGCGTCGTGGACTGCGGCAGTCCCCTGCCGCTTTCCCAGCACGGCGATTCCCGACCGGAACGGCCCTCGGCCGCATTTCCCCGCGTAATCCCGCTTGTCCGCCGCCCTGCCCGCCGTGGCATTATTCGCCCGTGCCCTCGCCATCCTTTCTGATCCACGTTGCCGCGTTGTTCCTGGTGGGGAACGCCTGGTGCGCCGATCCCGGCGGCCCGCGTTCTCCGCGCGGCTGGCGAACCACCGAAGACCTCCGCCAACGTCACGCGGAAATCGCCGACCTAAACTGGTCGAACTCGGACGCGACGAAAACCGACACCCGGCGCCTTTGCATCACGGTCGACCCGTCGACGACCTTCCAGACCCTCCTGGGCATTGGGGCATCCTTGGAACCGACAACGTGTTCGAATCTTTTCCGACTCCCCAAGCCGGAACGTGAGCGGGTCATGGACCGGCTGGTGCACCCGACATCGGGCATCGGCATGAACCTGATGCGGGTCTGCATTGGCACGCCGGATTTCACTGGGGACCCGTGGTACTCCTACTGCGATTTACCCCAGGGCCAGACCGACCCGCGGCTGGAGCACTTTTCCATCGAGAAGGATCACGCCTACATCCTGCCCGTCCTCCAACTCGCGCGGCGCCGCAATCCGGACCTGCTGTTCTTTGCGTCGCCGTGGAGTCCTCCGGGCTGGATGAAGAGCAACGGCACCCTGATCGGGGGCCACCTGCTGTCCAAATGGTATCCGGTTTACGCCCAGTACTTCGTCCGGTTCATCCAAGCCTACCAGGCCGAGGGCATTCCGATCCATGCCGTGACGGTGCAGAACGAACCCGGCGTTGATCGCGCCAAAGAGAAGGATCCGAAGTGGCACTATCCATCGTGTCATTGGACCGGCGAACAGGAACGGGATTTCATCCGGGACCATCTGGGTCCCGCGCTGCGTCAGGCCGGGCTGAAGACACGAATCTGGTGCTACGACCACAATTACAACCTCGAGTCCAAGGGCGACGACCCCGGTCTACCCTATCCGCGTGCGATTCTCTCCGATCCCGGAGCGGCGGCGTTCGTCGATGGGGTCGCCTTCCACGGGTACGTGGGAGACCCCGAGGGCATGTCCCGGTTCCACGCCGAGTTTCCCAAAGTCCCGATCCATTTCACGGAAGGCTCCGTATTCACGTTGTGGGGTGCGCATGACCTGATTCAGCGCTTTCGCAACTGGGCCAGCAGTTACAACGCCTGGGTAATCATGCTCGATGATCAGGGACGTCCCAACAACGGCCCATTCCCGGCGACCCACGCGGCCCTCAAATTGCATTCGAACACCCTGCAGGTGGAAGAACTGTTCGAGTTCTATAACTACGGACACTTCTCGAAACACGTGCAGCGCGGGGCGGTCCGGTTGGCCAGCGATCCGGCCAACAGAGACCTGAACCACGTGGCATTCCGGAATCCTGATGGGTCCTTGGTCCTGATCATCGCCAACACGACCAACGAAGCCAAGGACCTCTCGGTCGAGTCAAAGGGCCAACGTTTCGAAGTATCGGCCCCGGGGCGTTCGGTGCAAACCCTGGTTTGGTAGCGGAAATGGCCACGACCGTGCCCGCCGGCCTCGCCGAGGCATCGGACCCGGGCCGAGCTGTCGCCAAGCGGGGACGGGACTGCCCTGTGGATGCCTGACAGGGTCCACCTCCGTTGGCGTGGGGTCCAGAAGGGCCGCATCCCATTTCGGGGCGCCTGGCGCCAACACCTACCTCAGTGGATAGGGTTGCTTTTCGAGAATGGCGAAGGCGGTCCGAAGGATATGGGAATTCTGACTCACGTTCAGTTGCGATCCGCACCGAAAGGCCTGGAGGGTTTCGATCTTGTCCACCAACCGGCAACGGTCTCCATTGACCATGACCCCGAGCAACAACCCGGTTCGCGTGAAAACGAGGTCCCCTTTCTTCGGTGAGAACTCGCCGAGCAACCGTCGAAACGTCGAACGTTCCATCTCGATGTAACCCGGGCTTTCGGCGCTCAATTGGTAGGCCGTCTCGCCGTAGTACCGTTCCTCCGCCCCTACAACCACGGCTTCGGCGAATTGCGTGGGGTCGGTGGCGACCTCATACACGCGCGCGCCCAGCACTTCCGCATCGCCGGGGGAGATCGGGATGACGATGACGCGCGGGTCGTCCTTGAGCATGGCGAATTGCGAGGCGGCGATTTTCGCATTCCCACGCCGCAGTTCCACGCCCAAGGCGCTCCAGGGCGCATCCGGCGGCCAGATTCGGATGGCAGCGGATTCCAGGTGAATGACGGCGAACAAATTGCCTCCGCTCTTCATGAGAACACAGGCGCCTTTGCGATCGCGATTCAACTCCTGTCCGAGTCCGCCCCGGGTGGTACCCGTCATGAGGGTTTCGACGCGGTTGCTGATAAAATCCCCGTAGATGGTGTTGGCCGGGAGCCGGATTTGGCGCTCGATGGTTTCCTGGATGGCACTGGATTTCTCTGCGAGACTTCCGACGTTGGTGGCCAACTGGGCCGCCGTGGCTGCGAGTTGCGCCTTCTCCTGGTTCACCGCCGAAAGGCGCTCGTTGAGATTGCTCACTTCCGATCGGGCGTGGCGGGCTTCGACCTCCGTTTGGCGCAGGTCCACGAGGAGCTGTTGTTTCTCGTTCTTGAGGGCCTCTGCCGCTTCATTGAGCTTGGCCATCCGCTGGTTCATCTCCTGGGTCTCCTGTTGGCGGCGGGCCAGCTCCATCTGCATCATCTCCAACCGGGCCTTGGCTTCGGCGGCTTCGCGAGTGGAATCGGACAATCGCGCCTGTAGGTTCTCGCTGCCCTGGCGCGTCGTCTCGAAGGCCTTCTGCAGTGATTGCACACTCGCCAGTGCTTCGCTCTGGGTCTTCTCGAGCTGCGCCCGTTCCTCGGCCAACCGCCGCGCCTCCGTCTCGGAGACCGTGAGACGTTGCTGGGCGTTGGAAAGGTTCAGTTCCCGTTCGGCGAGCTGTTGAAGTTTCCGCTCCAACTCCGCGCGGCTTGTGACCAGAGCGTTCGTCAGGACCGCGCGTTGTTGACGCTCCAGTTCGAGCGCCATGGCCAACGTCGCCACCATGTTGGTCATGGCCGGGGCCGACACCTGCACCGCGGTGTGGGTCCTGGGATCCGCCGTCGAGGCGGACTCGGTCGAAGTGCTGTCGAACTGAACGAACGACAACAACGTCAGAATCAGGAAGTCGCAAATGACCAGGAGGATCGATCGGTTCATGGTCGGGTGTCGTCGGTCGACTCCAGAATCAACTGCTGCCGGTAGGGGCGGACGTGCATCACCTTGAGGATGAAGCAAAAGAGGATGCCGAACAGGGTCGAAGAATAGGAAGCCATGAGGCTGACGTCCCCAAAGCCGGTGAGCCGCAGCACCAGGGCCAGCACACTCCCGGCAATGCCAAGATAAAGCGGCGCATCGAACATCGATTCCTCATTGTCCAGGAGCCGAAGTTTGGTCGCCGATTCCACCAATTGCGTGCGAATGCTCCGCAGACGCGAGAGCCCGACGAGGTAAATGACGAATTGGATCGCGAAGAACGCGATCAACATCCCGAGGATATTCACATTCATGGCAGCATTGGCTACTGGAGGGGCTTCGATCCGGAGCCGGGCCCTCAGTACCGGCTGAAAACTGGCACTCTGAATCTCCGGGGCCAGTGTTTTCATCGAAAGAAATGGTTCCAAGGCAACACACAGGAAGACCGTGCCCGCCACCGCCATCGCCGATTGAAACCCTAGATTCGGCGGCCGGCTCTCCCGGCGGGTCCCGTCGATCATCAGGTATTGATGCCCACGACTGATCCCAATCAGCAACAGCAACAGGCCGTCGGCCCAAAGCAGGTATTTCAACGCCACACCGAAGCGCGGCGACCGCGCCACGAAGCCAAGGAGCAACTCCGATGCGCGGGTCCAAGGCACTGACTTCATCAATTGCGATCGCAGCGTGGGATCATGCACGCGCCAGCCCCGCTCCAAGAGCAACCGGACCGCACCGTCCCCCAGGGCGAAGGTCGATGCCAGGTCGGCCATGCCTTCTTTCCCATGCCGTTCGGCATAGTACGCCACCTCCCGCGCACTGCCCGAGGTCGTCACTGCGGCGAACAGATTGGCCCATTCCTGACCGTCCATTCCGGAGGCCGATACCAACCCGTGCAACGCCACCAGGTCCTCGCAACGCTCGGTCACGGTGGCCATCTGTTCCCAGTCCATTCGGCGCATCATGGCCAGCAAATCCAGCAATCCACTCTCCAGCGGCATCGTGTCCCCGCCACGCTCGGCCTGGGTTGCCGCCCGTTCGAAAGCCAGGGCCAATCCGGGATGAAGACGTCCGTTCTCCGCCAACGCCGCCGCCACCAGGAGAGCCATGTCCAAGGGTTGCCCGGAGGCCGAGGAGGCCGGCGGCAACAACACCGTACGTTCCAAGCGCCGGCACGCCAGCAATGGCATGACCGTCGGATGGGTGCTTTGGGCCAGGCCAGCCGCCAGGCCCGCGCGCCCTGCGTCCGGCAATGCCCAGTCGAGCACCCGCGCTTCCTGACCACCGGAACCCGAGGCCGCCGGTCCCACGTGACGATCGAGCCATGGGTTGGCCGCACCCCAACGCGCCTGCGCGGGCCAAACCTGCATGGCGGCGCGGATCCGGGCCTGGGCTTCCTCCACGCCTGGAGTGGCCGGAAGGTGGACCTGCACGGCTTGGTAGAGCAAGCGGGCGACGCCGGGTCGATGAGTCGCGAACGCCTGGGCAGCGTGATCGACCAGGTTCGAGGTTCCCTTGCCGGCCCATTCGAGAACGGTGCGATCGGTGGCGCGGAGATGCGCGGGCACGACAAACCCGGCCGCAAGGAACAGCATTCCAGCGGCGGTGCTGGTGAGGGCGATCAAGCCATTGTACGCCATGGCTCTTCCTCACAGACCGCAAACGGTGCGTCGATATTCAATCCCAGCCCAAAAGAGTTCACTGCTTCACCTCTTCCGCGCCTCGATCCCCGGCCCGCAACCCTTCGACTCTGTGCCGGGTGGCGGCATGCCGTCGATTCCTGGTTCCAATTAGCCTCGATCCGATCAAAATCCGCGCATTCGCATGCCAACGCCCGCCTGCCTCCGACTGTTCCCGCTGCTGGGAGCCCTGGGACTCACCCAGCCGCAAGTGGCCGCTGCCGATGCCGTCCAATGGATCCGCGTGCCCGAAGGCGGAATCCAACCCCAGGCGGTTCTGGACCCCCGCGGAACCTTGCACCTGCTCTATTTCAAAGGCGAAGCGTCGGCGGGCGACTTGTTTTACGTCCGGCGCGACTGGAAAGACGACAACTTCTCACCACCCGTTCCGGTGAATCACCGCCGCGGGAGCGTGATGGCCACCGGGACTATTCGCGGCGGTCAACTTGCGGTGGGAAAAGGCGGCAGGGTGCACGTCGCCTGGAATGGGCCCGCACCCAAGGGGGGAGACCACCATCAGGCGCCGATGCTCTACACCCGGCTGACGGTCGATGGACGGGGTTTTGAACCGGAGCGCGATGTGATTTCCCGTGCCCGGGGACTCGACGGAGGCGGGTCGGTGGCTGCCGATGCCAACGGCAATGTCTGGGTCGTCTGGCATGCCCCAGTGCCAGGAACTTCCTCCAGCGAACAGGACCGGGCGGTGTTCGTGGCCCATTCAACGAATGACGGCGGTCAATTCGGCCCGGAACGACGCGCCGTGGATAGCTCCACGGGCGCCTGTGGCTGCTGCGGATTGAAGACGTTCGCGGACGCTCAGGGAAATCTGTTCATCTCTTACCGCGCCGCTCGCGACACCCTGCATCGCGACCAAACGCTGCTCTTCGCTCGAGCAGAAGCGACCGACTTCCAACTCCTCTTCTCACACCCTTGGGAGGTGGGAATGTGCCCGATGAGCAGCACCTCTTTCTCGCCGGCACCCACCCGCGTCCTGACGGCGTGGGAGAGCACCGGCAATGTCTACTTCGCTCGACTGGACCCTCGCTCGGGACAGGTTGAACCGCCCGCCGGACCTTTGCCCGGTCCCACTCGCAAGCACCCGATCGCGGTGGGCAATGGCCGTGACCAGATCCTGCTGACATGGACCGAAGGCACCGCCTGGGGCAAGGGCGGGGAGGTGGCCTGGCAGATGTTCTCCGGAACCGGCAAGCCCACTTCCGCCATCGAACGGGCGCCTGGATTGCCGGCGTGGAGCCTGGTGGCCGCTGTCGCTCTTCCGAACCATTCGTTTCTGATCATCTACTGATCCCTTCCCTCCCCCCTTTCCACGGATTCATCATTCCAATTTTGTCCGGTAGCACGAGAGTTTCGGCATTCTCATGCGCGCTTCGGGTTTTCTCGGTACTTCCGCGGCTCTTCTGGCCGCCATGGCAATGGCCGGCACGGTCCCGGCCATCGGCTCCATGGTTCCCCTGGCCGAGGCTTTCCCGCCGGACAAGATCGCTGAAGTTCTCGTGGATGGCCGGGACTTCCATCCCTTTCCCAACGCCGAATCCCGCACCGAATGGACCAACCTCTCCACCCCGATCCAGATCCGCGTGGTGAAGAACGGCGAGAAGGTCCTGACCGAGCCGAATCCTCCACTGCCGGCGACCCTCTATCTGGGCTACGCGCGGGAGGGCAACCGCGGTCGTTTCGAAGGTCCCTATTTCGAGCGGCGCCGCCGACTTCATGATTTGGTGCTTGCCGAGTGTGTGGAGGCGAAGGGTCGTTTCGTGGACGCCATCGCCGACCATCTTTGGGCGATTCTCGAAGAATCCACCTGGTGCGTGCCGGCCCACGTCGGTGCGCAACGCCGTGGTGTGGGATTGCCGGACGTCGCGGAACCCATAGTCGATCTCTTCGCCGCGCAAACCGGCGCCTCTGTCGCCTGGACGGTCCACCTGGTCGGGTCGGCCCTGGACCGTGTTTCTCCCCGTATTCGGGAACGAGCGCTCTCGGAGGTGGACCGCCGCATCATCACCTCCTACCTAAGCCGCGACTACGGCTGGATGGGTTTTGGAGCAAAGTCGCGGGCGGATCGGCCGAACAACTGGAACCCATGGATCAACGGCAACGTCCTGACCGCCGCCCTGCTCCTGGAGCCCGACAAGCATCGACGAGTCGCCCTGGTGCATCGCGTGTTAAGGAGCCTCGATCGCTTTCTCCAACCCTATCCTGAGGATGGCGGCTGCGACGAAGGCCCCAGCTACTGGTCGCGCGCGGGCGGCAGCGTCTTCGATAACCTCGACCTCCTCTTCAGCGCCACCGGTGGTCGCCTGGACGTCTTTGGCGAGCCCTTGATCCAGGAGATGGGCAGGTTCATTCATCGCGTCCACATCGCCGACGGGTGGTTCGTCGACATCGGCGACTCCCCCGCCCGCGTGGGAATCGATCGAGGCGTCATCTATGCGTACGGTCGCCGGATTCGGGATGCGCAGCTGGAGGCGTTCGCCACTCAAGGTGCCACACTCGAGAATGTCCTGGGCACTTCCGCCGGCATCGATCTTGGCCGCGCCTTGCGAACGCTTTTCAGCGCCGAGGCGATCCTTGCGGGAGCGAAGGCGTCGCCCCCGTTGGTGCGCGACGTTTGGCTCCACAGCGAGGACCTGCAAATGATGGTGGCCCGGGATCGGAACGGTTCGACGGAGGGCCTGTTCGTCGCCGCATGGGGAGGGCACAACGCGCAGAGCCACAACCACAATGACGTCGGCAACGTGATGGTCTTCGCCGATGGGAATCCGGTTTTCGTTGACCTCGGGGCTCCCACCTACACCGCCAAAACGTTCAGTTCCCGTCGCTATGAGATTCCCGCGATGCAATCCGATTGGCACAACCTCCCAACCATCCACGGCCTGCAGCAATCGGCCGGGCGCTCCTTTGCCGCCCGCGACGTGAGCTACACGGTGACGGACCGTTTCGCCGAACTGAACATGGATCTCGCCTCGGCCTGGCCCGAGGACGCCGGAGTGACGGCGTGGAAGCGGACGGTCCGCCTGGAACGCGAATCGAAGATCGTGGTGTCGGACCGCTTCCGCCTCCGCACGCCAGCCACCCATACCTGGCTGAATCTCATCACCCCGACCACGCCTCAGATCACCCAACCGGGGCGCCTGGAAATGCCGCTTCCCTCCAACGGGGCAGCGGCCAGTCGGACAGTGATTCTAGGCTTCGACCCGGGGAAACTTGCCGCCCGGATCGAAAGCTTTGATGTCACCGACCAGCGACTTGCGGAGATGTGGGGACCCCGGATGCAGCGCATCCAACTCGAACTGCGGGATCCCCAATCCGTCGACGGCTGGGTCGTCGAGATTGGGCTTCAGCCGCGCACCCGGTAGAACTTGCGTATCCCGGTGGTGGGGAAGGTAGCCGGACTCGCGGCATTTTCGCCCGACCAAGGGCCCGTCACCGAGTCCGCACTCTCCAAGGTTCCACCGCCATAGGTGACGACGATGCGATCCCCATTTCGGGCGAAGGACAAGGTGGGTTTTGAACCTCCACCGATGGCATAGGCCACGGTGTTCAGCAGCAACGCCATTCCCGCGTCATTGAGCATGTTGAGGTCGGGAGCGTAGTTCGTGGTCGGATTGGCGGCCTGACCGTAGAACAAGCCGATGCGCTTGTTGGGAGCGGTGCTGCCATCGACCAGCTTGTCGCCCTTTTCGTAAACGAACAGCACCGGGTAGGATCCGTCTGCCTCCAGACTCGCGAGCACCTCCGCATCGGCCGATGGCTTGCCAAAGGTAAAGCTGTAGAGCTCGTTGTACACTTTCACCTTGCCGCTCAATCCGGTGGTAATGGGGTGCGTGGCATTGCGGATGTAGATCGAGTCACGGGCATCGCCAATGCCCAGTCCATCCACTTCGGACCGCCCGGAGTTGCCCCAGTCGATGAAGTTGTTGGAGCCATCCGGTGTGCGCAACGTCCAGTCGGCGTTATCGAACATATACGCCTCGAACGAGATCACCGGGACATCAGTGTTCTTGAGACTGAATACCCCGGTGCCATCGCCCGCCGGATCCACGACGGAAGTCGATCCGATGGATTCCGAAATGAACACCAGTTGCTTGCCCTGCGCCGCCTCCCGAAGTGCATCGGGTGTGCTTCCTGTCGAATTGAAACGAGTGACGGTATATCCCTTCGCTTCGAACAAGGCGATGAGGGACGCGTCGGCGTTGATCGGTGACACGCTATCAGACGCTACGAACAAGATGTTGCCCGACGCGGGGGTGTCATAGCCGAAAATGATGTCCCCGGTTCCACCGTGGGAGAGCCGGCCATTGGAGTCGATGCCAGACTCCAGGTTCGCCAGATGGTTCCGGGTCAGTTTCTCTTCGTCACTCAACCCGTCCAGGTACTCCTGCGTGAGCCCCTTGGGCCGCTGGCGATTCGCCCAGAAGTACTGAACCTCCAGGTCCTGGCTCCGCGCTCCCGAACCATTCGTTCCGGGGCCCTGTTTGTCGTCATCGTCCAAACCGATGTTGAATCCCATTCGATAGCCGTTGCGAAGTCGATTGCCTGCGGCGGGATCCTCGAACAACCGCTTCTTAAATCGCACTTCGAGTTGCCAACCCCCTGCGACCTCCTTGCCCACTCCATAGACGTCCTCGGTGGCCCCATATTTCCACGGAACACCCGTGGACCACGAAGTGCCCGAGATCTGGCCACCGGCATCATCCCAGGCCGAGAACCGGCCTTGGAAGTTCAGGTAACAATGTCCCCCGTAGGCGTCCTTCGAATTGTCCGTGTTGTTGTCGAGTCGGTCCCCCAACGCATCGATGACGATCTCGATCGAATCATCCTTCCAAAAACTGCCGTTGGGATCGTCGCTGTTCACGGCCTCATCCTTGACGATCACGCCCACGTAAAAATTCTCGTCATCATGGGCCAACCGAAAACTGAAACTCGAATCGTCCGCAGAATCCCAGGTTCGATCTTCGGGCCAATCGAGAATCCACGCGTTGTCACCGGGCGTTACGGTCGTCGCTTCACGGCCACCGTATTCCGCCGCCGTCACGTTGCCGTCCAGGTTCACCGCCCCGTTGCCAACCTTCGGCACCAGTAGCGTGGTTCTTCCCGGTTGCGACCATGGCCCGGCCGAAGTCGGGTCGAAGGTGGTAATGTCAAAACCCTGCGGCAGCCCGGCGAACGGCAAAAGGACCGAGGCTGACGCGACCGCCGTCAGTAGTTTATGTTTCATTGAGGATTAGCTCCTTGGGGACCGCGGATCTTGGACCGCGTCGGCTCAACGGACGCAAGCCCTAACTCGTCCAGCGGTTGAATCGTCGTGAATCCGAGAGGAGCCGTGCGTCGTTTGCGGTCAAAATCGGGGTCGCTTGGGGATGGGCATTGAACCGGAATCGATGCGCGGGCGCGCGGGATGGCCACGTTGGGCACGGGGCGAAACCGATTCCGATGGCGCCCCCCGGGCTCCAACCCCGTTCGCGAAGTCCAAATGGACGATCGGACGCCCCTTCCCTAGTCTTCCGGCCGTGGCAACCGGATCCTTCGATATCCATTACGTCGCCGACCTCGCGCGCATCGCGCTGACTCCGGAGGAGGAGCAGCGGCTCGGCGAGCAGTTGGGCAACATTCTTGGTTACGTGGAGCAACTGCGAAAAATCGACGTGTCCGGCGTCGAACCGATGTCGCACGCCTTTCCGCTCACCAACGTCGCGCGGCCGGATGAGCGGCGCCCCGGTCTCTCCCAGGAAGAGGCGCTGCGCAATGCGCCGCTGCGATCCAACGGCCTGTTTATCGTACCAAAGATCGTCGAATAACCCGCCTGGAGCCTTGCATCCCCGCGATGCCGGCCATCGTCCGATTCATCCTTCCGCCCCCATCCCGCCGTGCTGAACCGACTCACTCTCCAGGAAGCTGCCGCGAAGCTCTCCTCCCGGCACTGTTCCTCGCGCGAAATCCTTCAAGCCTGCCTCGATCACATCGCGAAAGTGGATGGCGAGCTGAAGGCGTTCCTCAGTTACGATACCGCCGATGCCTTGGCGCAGGCTGATGCCGCTGACCGCCTTCTCGCCCAGGGTGTGTCGCAACAGGAAAAGCCGCTGCTCGGCGTTCCCATCGCGCTCAAGGACGTGCTTTGCCATCGCGGTCAGCCCTGCGGCTGCGGTTCCAAGATCCTTTCCGGATTCGTTTCGCCCTACGACGCCACCGCCGTTGAAAAATTGAAGGAGGCGGGCGCGGTGATTTTTGGTCGACTCAACATGGACGAGTTTGCCATGGGCAGTTCGACCGAGAACTCGGCGTTCCAGACGACCAGGAACCCTTGGGACACGGCGCGCATCCCCGGCGGATCGTCCGGAGGATCCGCTGCCGCGGTCGCCGCGAATCTCTGCATGGCGACGTTGGGGACCGACACTGGAGGATCGATCCGTCAACCCGCGGCCCTCTGCGGTTGTGTCGGCGTCAAGCCTACCTACGGTCGGGTCTCGCGTTATGGTCTGGTGGCTTTCGCCTCCTCGCTGGACCAGATTGGACCCTTCACCAAGACCGTCCGTGACGCCGCCCTGCTTACTGGCGTGGTGAGCGGCCACGATCCCCGCGATTCGACCAGCCTCCGCGAGCCGGTGCCGGACTACGTCGCAAAACTCGGCGGCGACCTCAAGGGCCTGCGACTGGGTTTGGCCAGGGAGTTCATGATCGGCGGACTCGATCCCGAGGTCAGGGACGCCGTCCAGGCTGCGGTCAGGCATTTCGAATCGTTGGGTGCCACCATCGAGGAGGTATCGCTGCCTCACAGTGAATTCGCCGTTGCCACCTACTACATCATCGCCACCGCCGAGGCCTCGGCGAACCTGGCGCGCTTCGACGGGGTGCGGTACGGACAGCGGATTGCCGGCGCCGATCCGACGGAAATGTACGAGCGCACGCGCGGGTCCGGGTTTGGCGCGGAGGTGAAACGCAGGATCATCCTGGGAACCTACGTCCTGAGCAGCGGCTATTACGACGCCTACTACCTGCGTGCTCAAAAGGTGCGCGCCTTGATCAGCCGGGATTTCCAGGAGGCCTTTCAAAAAGTGGACGCCATTGTGTCGCCGACCACGCCGACAGCCGCTTTCCGGCTGGGCGAAAAGACCCAGGATCCGTTGCAGATGTATCTCAGCGACATTTTCACCATCTCCTGCAACCTGGCCGGTATCAGTGGCATCAGCCTGCCCTGCGGTTTCACGCGAGAACCCAAGCTGCCGATCGGCCTGCAATTGCTCGGTCGGCCACTGGGGGAAGAAACCCTCTTCCGCATCGCCCATGCCTACGAGCAGTCCACGCCGTGGCATCGCGATGTCGCGCCCTTGGGTTGATGATCCGCTAAGGCAGCGGCATTTCCCTTTGCACCGGGGAGCCATTGGCGAGCATGTTCAGGGCGTTCCCATGAATGCCCGCATCCGCCTCTTCCTGGCCGCCGCCGCCATCGCCGTGGCGGGAATTTCCGTCCAACTCCGAGCCGCCGATGGGGCTTCGCCGCCGCCCGGCTTCGTGGCGCTATTCAATGGACGCGACCTCGCCGGCTGGAAGGTTCCCCAGGGGGACGGCGGACATTGGAAAGTGGTCGACGGTGTCATCGACTACGACGCCGGCAGCCAGGCTGCCAGCGACAAGAATCTCTGGACCGACAAGGAATATGGGGACTTCGTTCTGCGCCTGGACTGGCGGATCAAGGAGACCCCTTTCACGAATCCGAATGTCCCCTACATCCTCCCGGACGGCACGCATGCGCGCGATACCAAGGGAAACGAGATCCGCTTTCCGGTCCTGGATTCCGACTCCGGCATCATCCTCCGTGGCGATGTCACGTATCAGGTCAATATCTGGTGTTGGCCCATCGGCTCCGGAGAAATGTGGGGCATCCGGACGGATCCCAAAGCGTCGCCGGAACTGCGGGCTGCGGTGACTCCGCGGACCCAGGCCGACAAACCGGTCGGGGAATGGAACACCTACGAGATCACCGTCCAAGGCAAGACGGTCAGCGTCACGTTGAACGGAAAACCCGTCCTGCCGGGCGCCCAGATCCCGGCCATCCCGGCCCGCGGTCGCATCGGATTGCAGCATCATGGCAGCAAAAAGGACGGGCAATGGACCAGTTCTCCGAGTCTGCTTCAATTTCGGAACATCTACCTCAAGGAACTCGGTCGCTGACCGAAGAATCCAGTGACGGTGATGTCGGCGCTGTGCAAGGGCGAGACGCCCACTAAGCACCGCCCGACGCAAGGGCCGGCTGGGCGCCAACGAAAGGCCACGACCCCGAGTCGCAGAGCCCAGGCCTCATGCCACCGCGGCACCAGCCGGCCACTCTTCGGATCGAAGAAGGGAAGGGTTCCTGGACAAGGGCGAAGGGCGAAAGCAAGCCTGCCAGGACAGAATCAGTGCCCAGGTCATCTCTCGCCGGCTTCCCCTTCCCAAGCAACCTTTCCTCGAAAGCGTACGAGGCGTCGCTGACACCTCTTCCTCAATTCCGACTCGACGACCCGGCCGTCGGTTCCGTTGTCTCGGGGGGTGGCAGCACCGACGAGCTACACCGTCAAACTGAATGAAGACCAGGCCCGGGCCCTGGAGAAGATCGTCCGGGACGGGACGTTCAAACTCCGCGACGTGCCCTACGCCAGGTACAGCGGCATCAAACCCGACTTCAACGTCACCTTTTATGAATCGGGCAAGCTCGTGGTTCAGGGCAAAGGCACCCAGGACTTCGTCCAGTTTGTGCTCGAACCTCAGATCCTCGGCGAAGCGAAGCTCGGGTACGAAACCGTCCTCAACCCTGCCCTTCTCGATCCCCGCATCGGTGTCGACGAATCCGGAAAGGGTGATTTCTTTGGCCCCATGTGTGTCGCTGGCGTCTACGTCAACGCCGAGGTCCTGGCATCATGGCAAGAAAAGGGCATCCGGGATTCAAAGAACATTTCGAGCGACGCCCAGGTGGCCAAGCTTGCCGACCTGATTCGCAAGACCGCCGGCTGCGTGCACAACGTGGTGGCCATCGGACCGGAGGCCTACAACCGGATGCACACCGCCAACGGCTCGGTGAACCGGGTGCTGGCTTGGGGTCATGCGCGAGTCATCGAGAATCTCCTCGCCCTCAAGCATCGCATGATCCCGCCGCCCGTGCGTGCAATCAGCGATCAGTTCGCCAAGGACAAGGGCACCGTAGAAAAAGCTCTGATGAGTCTGGGGCGGGACCTCGAATTGGTCCAACGCCACAAGGCCGAAGAAGACATGGCAGTCGCCGCCGCTTCTATCCTCGCCCGCGATGAATTCGTGCATCGACTCAAGAAGCTTGAGCAGGAATTCGGGGTCCCCCTGCCCAAAGGCGCGTCGACGGCTGTGGAGACCGCCGGGCGCGCCTTCGTCGCAAAGCACGGAGCCGACATTCTGGGCAAGGTGGCGAAAATGCACTTTCGCACCTCCTACCGCGTCCGCGGTCTTCCTGAACCGCCCAAGGTCGAGTGGCGCCGCTAGGGGGAACCCTACGGTCCGGCGGCACTCACGGGATCTCCACGGCGCGCAAAAACGACATGGGCTCCATGATCAACGCCCCGGTCACTTCCTGCGGAAACTGGTCTACTTCCAGCTCTTGAACCGGCACCCAGGCGGCGTTCACCGACAGCGTCGGTGTCCGTTCCAGTCGATACCGGCGACCAGGAATTCCATACAAAGCCAGCCGCGGACCGTTCGTGGAACGCCCGGCGACCAGTAGGGCCTGCTGATTGACCACACCGATCCGAAGAGGATCCGAGCGCGCCCACCGGATTTCTGTTCCATCCGGTTTTTCGGCACGTCGCACCGCAGATGGAAGGGTGATCTCGCCGGAAGCCACCGACGCGCCCACATCCAAAGCCAAGACGCCCAACCGGGTCGTTCCCGTCCATCGCAGGCTAGCCTTAGCCGAAATCTGGAGCCTCAGCCGGTTCGGCTCCGGGATGGCCACGACGGCTGTGGCGACGGACGGGTCCCCAGCGAGGAACACGGCGTTCGGGGAATGGTTGGTCGGTATCTCGACCTCAAAGACCAGATTCGAGATCCCGACACCTTCCTGGGCATGAACCGTCAGTGTTACGGGAAGCTCCGCACGACCTCCCGACCGTGCCCACGCGCGACCCACAGTCAGATCCAGACCTTCTGCAACCTCGACCCGCACCCGCGTCGTGCCCGGAGACGCACTTGATCCTCGGTATTGAGCGGTGATCTCCACCTCCTGGGTCGTTCCAGCCAGCGAAGTCCCGGGCGTCCAGGTCAGAATGCCAAGGTTGGGATGCAAGATCGCACCGCGCGGAGCCGAATTGGCCAACGTGTAGACCAACGACTGGTCGGTGACATCGGTTTCAGTGACCCGATTGGTGACCACCACCAAATCCCAAGGCGCCACCGATTGAATGGGCTGCGCAGCCAGCACCGGTGCCGTCGATGCCACCGGTCGGAGGGCGGTCTTGTCCATGAACACCAGCCCTTGCTGATTGACCGGTCGGCCACCGACGGCGGGTCGCAGCACTACGAATCGATACGGCGCGGACGGGACAAAGGTGCGTCGCATCACGGACCATTCTGTGAAGTCTGTCGTGGACTCTCCACCCAGCCACAACTCTCTGCCATCGTCGGCTACCAGGCGTGCCTCGACTCCCGCCGGCGGGCCCAGTGAGGATTCGGCGGGCGAATAGGCAACGGAAAATGAATACCTCTGCCCCGGAACCAAGGCCCGCACCAACCGTCCTCGCAGTTCACCCACCGCGGAATTCCCTTCGAAGGGGCTCTCCCCAAAGTAGGCGTACCCCGCTCCCACGTAATTGGTGCCATTCAGCGGCATTTGAAACCCGAGAGGGTTCAAGGGGGCCAGCCCGGGATACCATAGGCCGAACACCGACGCGGTCATCTGCCACCCGTCCACCTTCGGTGGCGGAGGTAACGTCACCATACTGTGCACGAACGCCTCGAAGCTGGGATCGACGATCATGTTCGTCCCCGATTCGGCAGGACGCACACGGACGGTCACATCCCGCGTTTGTGCGACGCCCAGCAGGTTGCTGACCCGCAGATGGTAGGCGCCCGCATGCTGCTGCTGCGCGTACAGAACCGTCAGCGTGTTCTGAAAGGCACCGTTCACTATGACCCCGTCCCGAAACCACTGCCCCGACCATGGATTGCCTCCAACCTCGGCCGACAATCGGATATTATCCCCCGCCTCTATATCCACCGGGAGTGGTTCCTCGAGAATGGTTGGCCGGCTCACGCCGGGAGATTGAATGAAGAGCGCCGCCAAGCCTGGTACCTGATAGGCACCCACACTTCGAAAGAGACCACCGACGACAACCCGATCGGGCGGCTGCAGATCCATGTCCCAAACCCAATAGCCCGGTCCTTCGCCCGGATCGAACGTCGGATCCAGGGTCCCACTCGGCAGCAACCTCGCGATGTGATGACGAGGGACACCCGACCAAGTGCGAAACTCACCAACCGCTAGGACGGATCCGTCGGACTGGACGGCGAGTGCGAAAATGCGTCCGTCAGGACCTGATCCAATATCAAAAGCCGGATCCAGTACGCCCGTTGGCAACAGGCGGCTGAGGGCCTTGTGCCGGGCAACCTCGCCAGCCATCAGAACCCGGCCTTCAAGGTCGACGGTCATGGCGGTCGCCGCCCCCCAGAACGGTTGCCCACCTGACAAATCAATGGAGGGATCCAAAGTGCCATCCTCGTTCAGGCGAACCAGAATGCTGCGAACACCGTCACCGGTCGGAGCTTCCATCGATCCGGCCACCCAAAGGGAACGGTTGGCATCTTCATGGATCGAAACCACAAACGGGTTGCCTGCACTCAATTGGAATGGGTTCCCGAAACTCGGGTCGTGCGTGCCGTCGGAATGGAGTCGAGCCAGGAAGGTGCGCGGCGTCCCGTTGACTTCTCGAAAGTTGCCGCCGAGCACCAATCCACCGTTCGATTGAACTTCGATCGTGACGACCGCTGCCTCCCACGGGGCCGAGACCGGCGCGAACGCGTTCATTTGTCGAAAGGTGGGATCGAGGGATCCATCCGCGTTGATCCGGACGAATCCATTGACCGGCACTCCGTTTACCGTCCCAAAAGTGCCCGCAACCAATATCTTGTCGCCCTGAAGTTCCATGGCGGTCGCCACGGGCGACGCCGCCGCCTCGTGGGCGGTGAACTGAGGGGCAGTGAAGGTAGGGTCGAGACTGCCATCCGGGTTTAACCTCAAGAGGAGATGCTGGGGTGAGCTTTCGCCGAATCGGCTGCGGGCCACCACCACCTTGCCGTCCGACCGGACCCGTAGCTTGTCGACTTGGTCTCCCAAGCTCATGCCCTGTGGACGAAAGGCGGGATCGCGGTCACCCGGTCTGGAGGTCCCGGCGATCAAAGCGAGCGGCAATGAACACCCGCAAAGAAGACGCACAACCCGCCCTACCCAACCATGCCTGCAAAGACCCGCCCATCCTTGGGATACCATGCCAGTGTATCTCCACCACCTTCCCAACGCCGTCAAGAAACGCCGTTCAACGTGTCACTTCAGGCACGCCAGCAGTTGCGCTGGGGGCGACATGAGCTCCACCCGGGAAGTGAACTCCTCCTTGGGCCCGTCATAGCCATCGAAGCAGGAACGATGCGCCGAGTGTGAAAACTCACCATCGCGAGTCTCGTAATCCCGAACCCAAGTCAGAAGAAACTCAAGCCCCCGGTCCTGCTCCTCCTTGGTAGCGTACTTGTGAGGTTCCCAGGGTCGCTCACGACAATGAGCAAGGCACACCTCAGTCCCCGGATTCAAATAGATGAGTGTCGGTCGAAGCTCGAGACACGCCTCAATCAAACCAGAGTAGCATCCCTCCACTACCCAGTGGGTATGACTTCGACAAAACTCGAGCACATCCCGGCGCGCCGCCGTTGCCTCCCGGGCCACGGCAATTCGGCCGGGCTCCCAAGCTACCGTGTCGAGATCCAGCATCGCCGCTCCACTCCGATCACACAGCCAGCGCGCCAGCGTCGATTTGCCGGAACCGGAGTTGCCGAGGATCGCGACGCGCATTCCCTTGGAAACGGATTCGACTTAGACCTTCCCCCGTCGTCCCCTGCCTGCGGATCGACTTTTGGCACTCGTCATGCCGTTCATTTCCGCCACCCGAAATTCCACCATTCGCTGAATCAGAGGAAAAGGGATCGGTTGATCGAAGGGGAATTGAATGGAGCCCTTGGCCGTTTGGTAACCCGCGAGTTCCCGGGCGAACGCCCGGATGGCGGACGGAGTGGGATAAAACCCCAGGTGCTTCTTGAAAGCGGCGAAATGAACCAGGTTACCTCCCATTACAAACGTGGGGATCTGGTACTTGATCGCCTCGGTCGCCTCCGGCGCGGCCCGATGAATGGTCTCGCGCACTTCCTCAAGCACCGCTCGAATCTCCGGCGGAAAACCGGCGATATAAGCGTCCATGGTTCCCGCAGGCCCTGACTTCATATCGTCCCTGAAGGATGAAGGATCTCCCATCGTTGACCAGCCTCGACCGAAGTCACTCCGCAAGCCGCACCCGCTGCTGCGCCCGCAGGATTCGAATCTCGGTCTCAAGGATCTGCGCCCGGCGATCGTCGACTTCAACCCCTGAAATCGCGCCAAAATTCATCCGCGTCTCCGCCGACTTCAGCTGGTGCTTCTGAGTCTTCAGTATGTCGTTCAGAGCGGCGATTTCCGATCCTGGATCCCCCAACTCCTGCGCCAGTTGGAGGCGTGCCTCAGCCAACGCGATTTCAAAGCGCCCGTCCGACTCCCCTTTACCACCCTGTTCCGCCTTCACATTGGCAACCACCATGGATTGCCGAAGTTTGATGATGTCGCGCAGCTTTTCGACGATGGCTGGATGGGGGCCTTCGCGATGCCCGGAAGTCGACTGAGGAAGCGGCGCCGCGCCGGCCCAAACGCAGAGCGCGATAGCAAGTCCTGGAGTGAATCGTTTCATGGGAATCCGCGGATGCGAATAGCGGGGAGCTTCTCACGATGAACCGCCGGCGCAAGGAGTGATGCTCAGCAAAATCACTCGCCGCAGGATCCGTCGACCAACCAGCCGACCCACCGGACCGTGTTCGGTTGCTCTTCCAGCCGGGGAGCCGTTTCCGGCTGAAAATACCCCTCCGCAGCAGGCGATATGAGGCCGGTTCAGAATCTCCATCAAACCAGCTTAAATCAATTCGATGTTAGGTTAACACTACTCAATAAGTTGTCTTTTGATACCGACAAGAATTGTGGGCACACCCGTGCCACGCCCCAATGCCCAACACCCGCAACCTTCCCACGAGCCTCTTTCACCGAAGCCGCCTGAAGCTGAGTCTCGATCTTAAACTCATCGGGGGAATCGTTATCCTGGGAGCCGTCGGAGCCTTCGTCGGCTTGGCCGGGTGGAAAGGTTTGCTCGATCAACGCGCCTCCCGAGATCGTTCGGCCAATCTGAGCAATGACGCCTTGGATTTGACCCGGGCCCACAATCAGTTCCTGCGCTGGATCCAAAAGGTCAACGCGCAATTGGCTCCCGCTTCCATAGACGGCGTGAATGCCGTCCTTCCAGCCGAGGATTCTCTTCAGTCTTGGCTCCAAGGCCCCTCTCGATCGCGACTGGAGGTTGTCGCGCCGAATTGTCGAACCCCGATGCAGACCCTCGAGACGGAAGCATCGGCCCTCCGCGAATCACTGGTTCAGGCGGCGAGGCCGGAACAAAAGACCACCGCGATCGAGGTGACCCAACTGCGCGCCCAGGTGATGCTGCGTACCATGCGGATCGGCGAAGCCTTCGACCAACTCGACCACGAGTTGCGCGTGGTTTACGGCGCGCTGTTGGCTTCCAGTGAGCAGGGAATGAAGCAGGCGCTTTGGATGACCTGGGCCGGCATGGGATTCGGCGCCGTGGTGGATGGCTGGGTCGCTCTCATGATCCTGCGATTGGTTTCGCGTCCCGTCCTGCGCATCACCCACTTGCTGGCCGAAGGGGCGAGTCGAGTGGGAACGGCAGCCGACCTGGTCTCGGCAACGAGTCATGCGCTGGCGGTGCGAACCAGCGAACAGGCCGCCGGCCTTCGGGAGACCGAAACGTCATTGGCCCAGCTCGGTGGCACGACCCGGCGCAATTCGATCACCGCGAAACAAGTGGGAGACCTCTCCAAACTCGCCATGGATGCCGCCGAACACGGCGCCCAGGAAATGCGCGCTCTCGACGCAGCGATGGTCGGCATCAAAACAGCGAGCGACGAGGTATCGACCATTGTCCATGGCATCGACGCCATCGCTTTCCAAACCAATCTCCTCGCCTTGAACGCCGCCGTGGAAGCCGCCCGTGCCGGAAACGCCGGACTGGGATTTGCCGTGGTGGCCGACGAGGTTCGGTCCCTGGCCCAACGAAGCGCCAAGGCGGCCAAACAGACGGAGAGTCAGATTGAATCCGCCCTCGAACGAACCCAGCAAGGGGTCGAGATCTGCACGCGCGTGGCCGGTCAACTCGACACCATCGTGGGTCGGATCCGGGAACTTCACGCCGCCATAGGAGGGGTGGCCCGGGCCTCGAGCGAACAAGACCAGGGTTTTGAACAGGTCAAGGTGGCGATGAGTGACATCGACCGGGCCACCCAAGCGAACGCGGCCAGCGCCGAGGAAGGCGCCGCCGCGGCCGAGGAACTCACAGCGGAAACTCGTCGACTTAACACCATCATCGATGACCTCTGTGAAATGGTTCAGGGATCCGGCCCCCGCGATGCCGGTTCACCGACTCATTCTTCAGCGCTTCTCATTCCCGCCGCTTCGATGGCCGCCAGGCCGGGTCCCGCAAGTCTTGCCAACGATGGGATGCGAACACCCGTACGGTCGCCCCAGCAGAAACTGGAGTTAGTCGTGACCGGTTAAGGTTCCCTCCCCTGGGGCGGCGGACGATCCCACAGTGAGCCCCGGTGTTGGGCACGCCAAAACAGGCCGGAATATTGTGTTTCCAAGCACGGCCCCTGTCGGTAGTCTCTGCGGAACGCCCTCATCGGAAGGCACCTGTATGGCAGTCATTATCTCCAAACCGAACAAGGGTCCCTCCCGCGCGGGGGTCCTTGCGGCTGGCAATTGGATCGTCGACGAAGTCAAGTTGATCGACACCTACCCTACCGTCGAAAAACTTGCGAACATCCAAAGCCAAACACTCGGCACGGGGGGGGCGCCCTACAACGTCTTGGTCGACCTCTCGCGCCTAGGGGCCACCTTTCCACTCTTGGCCGCCGGTTTGGTCGGCAATGACGCCTTTGGCGAACGCATCCAGGCGGATTGTCAGGCCCACAAAATCGATACCCGCCTGCTCAAGTCCACCAACAAGGCCCCGACCTCCTACACCGATGTCATGACGGAGTCGGGCAACGGGCGCCGCACCTTCTTCCATTTCCGCGGCGCCAATGCCCTTTGGGATGGCAGCGACCTCGATTTCAGCCGGTCGAAGGCCAAACTCCTGCATCTCGGGTACTTACTGCTTCTGGATGCCCTGGATCAGCCCGATAAGAAATACGGAACCCGCGGTGCGGCGCTGCTGGCCAAGGCTCAGGATGCCGGTCTGCGCACCTCCGTTGACGTGATCACCGAGGACAGCGATCGCTACGCCAAATTCGTCGTTCCGGCCCTCAAATATACCGATTACCTGATCGTCAACGAACTCGAGGCCGGCAAGATCTCTGGATTCAAGATCCGGCAGACGGACGGCACTCTTGATACCGTCTCCCTTCGCCACGCGGCGGGCGCCCTCCTTCAAATGGGAATCCGCGAGTTGGTGGTGATCCACTTCCCGGAAGGGGCCTTCGCACGCACGCGCAAAGGCGAGGATGTCTGGCAATCATCGCTCCGCGTTCCCCAAAAGCAGATCGCTGGAACCGCCGGAGCCGGGGACGCATTCGCGGCCGGCGTGCTGTTCGGCCTCCACGAAGGTTGGGAGTTGGCCAAATGCCTGCAAACCGCCGTTTGCGTGGCGGCCGCTTCGCTGTCCGAACCCGGCTGCACGTCTGGCATCAAGCCGCTGGCAACCTGTCTGGCCTTGCAGAAGAAGTTCGGCGTCCGCCCGTCGCTGGAGCCCGCCGACTAATCGGGCTTCCCTGAAATCGATCCGGATCCGGAGCGCTCCCAAGCGCCGTCAACGGCGCAAACGCAAGGTCTGGGTCAGTTTGGCGAGCCATCCCGAACGCGCGGAGAGTTCGGAACCCTTCTTATCCGACGGCACCGCCACCTTAAGGCAAGCGGCATTGCAGAGGGGACAAAAGGCGTGTTGGGCACCCCCACGACGGCCGATCAACCGCACGCACTCCCCGCAGAATTGTTCACCACACTTCGAGCAACGGTATTCCGCCGCCACGGGGTGATGGTTCACGCAACAGGGGAGACCCTCCGGTGTAAATCGTGGCGGGGGCGGCGCCGGCGCAGCGGGCCGTGGGAGCGCCACGCGACCGGGAAGATCCAGTACCATCAACTCGACCGCACCCACCGTCAGCAGACTGCCATTGGTTAACTCACCTTCGCTCACCAGGCGGCCATCGATGAAAATGCCGTTGGTGGACGCAAGATCCCGCACCAGCAAACGCTCCTTCATCAGCCAGAGTTCGCAGTGAGCTGCGGACACAGAGGGCTGCTGAAGGCACACCTCGTTCTCCGAGGCCCGGCCAACCCGGTTGAGCCCTTCGGCCAACGGGAACATTTTGCCGGCGCTGTCCCCGGATTTAAGCACTAGCTTCGCCATGCTCGCCGGAACCTACCGGCCCACCCAGCTTGGAGGGCCCCCTCCGACCCGCTCAAGCAATTCGTGGTTAGAAAAGGAAAAGAGGCGCAGGACAATCTGCGCCTCGGTCGGAAAACAATGGCTGAGGGGGACGACCGTCGATCGGGGCTTCCCGGGCTCAGGCACGTTCCATGTACTTGCCCGTTCGGGTATCCACCTTGATCCGTTCGCCCGTCTTGATGAATAGCGGCGCCTGGACGGTGATCCCGGTCTCCATCGTCACGGTCTTCATGACGTTGTTGGCGGAATCCCCCTTCACGCCTTCAGGGGCGTCCTTGACGGTGAGAATCACGCTGGCCGGGAGTTCCACGATGATGGGGCGCTCGCTCACGAAAGTGATGGTCACCGTTTGATTCTCGATCATGTAATCCTTGGCCGTTCCCACGATTTCCGGCGTCAGATTCACTGTCTCGAAATTCTCAGGATCGGTGAAAACGAAGTCTTCCCCGTCCATGTAACTGAATTCCATCTTCCGCGTGTTCAACGGGATCACTTCCACCTTTTCAGTGGAACTGAATCGAACATCCATGGACTTGCCCGTTCGGACACTCCGCAGACTCGCCTGGACGAACGCGCGCAGGTTCCCGGGAGTCCGATGCTGCGTCTCCAGCACGACACAAATGTCGCCATTATAATCGATCGCCATCCCGCGCCGCATGTCGTTTGCCGAAATTGCCATAAATCTTGATTCGAGAATTGGAACCTTCGCGACCATCGAGGCCAAGCGAAGGGTGGGGAAGGTAGGGGTTGAGGATTGCCTTGCAAGCGCCGATTTTGGCCCCACTGAGCACCGGGAGCATCTCCGACAGGTCGGCGCTCGGAAGACAGCGGCGCACCGGACGCGAGATCGGTATCGGTCCGGGGTCAAGGCTCGTCTCGAACTTTGATCGCAGGGAAGGCATTTCGATCCCGATACCGATAGCGATAGCGACCCCGACTCCGAAGGTGATGGACGGACCGCAACTCGGAGAGGTGCCCCTGAGCGCCGCTCGCCGAATATTGCCGCGCCTCGGAGACGGACTTCTTGCCTAGTTCCGCGCACCGCGACGCGTCCCCGAGAGGCCCAGCGCCGACCAAACCGCATCCGCGGCCGTCGCCACCCGCCTGGACAGTGGTCGCTCGACAGCCCTTGGCCAGTCCGGAATCCACGGTATCGCGATCACTCGGTCCGGACCAAATCGTTGGCGCAGCCATTCTAGATTGGTCCGGGCCACCAATGACTGATGCCCCTTTCCCCCCGACACCACGATCACCGCGCGTTTGCGGAGAGGTCCGGGCAATGCCTCGACGGACAACACCAGATCATTGAGGACGCCGAGCCGATTGACCCCGACCACCACCGGCACGGCCTTGAGACGCTCGACCAGGTTCAAAGCATCAAAGTCTTCCCCGAGCGGACTCCGCAAACCGCCGGCCCCCTCCACCAATACCCAACCACCGCGACCGCGAGCGGCATTGAGATAGGCGAGCACTTTGGACAGGGTCACGGTCCTGCCCTCCCGGCGTGCCGCCAGGAGCGGCGCCAGGGCCGCGCGGAAATGCCAAGGGTTCACATCGTCGATACCCAGTTCCGCCGGACCGGCTTGGTGGAGAATCCTCGCATCCCCGCGCCCTCCGGAACATAGCGGTTTCAACGCCGTAACGGCCACGCCTCGCTCTTTCGCCCGTCGCGCCAAACTCCACGTCACCACGGTCTTGCCTACACCGGTCCCGGTCCCGGTCACCAGGACGAGCGCCGCAGGAACCGTGGTCGACCCTCGTCGATTCCTGAGTTTGGAGGAGCTCACGCGAGGAGTTTCCGAACCACCTCGCCATGGACGTCGGTCAACCGAAAATCACGCCCCTGGAAGCGGTACACTAGTTTCTCGTGATCAAACCCGAGCAGATGCAGAAGCGTCGCGTGCAGGTCATGGACATGCACCCTGTCCTTGGCCACGTTGAAGCCCAGGTCATCGGTTTCGCCCAACGTAATCCCGGGTTTCACACCTCCGCCGGCCAGCCACATGGTGAAGGCGTTCGGATGGTGGTCCCGTCCATCGCTGCCGCCCTGGACCATCGGCGTGCGGCCAAATTCCCCGCCCCACACCACCAGCGTGTCTTCGAGCAACCCGCGTTGCTTGAGGTCTTTGATGAGCGCGGCGCACGCTCGGTCGGTGTCGCGGCAGTTCTTCTTGAGATCACCGACCAGGTTGCCGTGCTGATCCCAGGCCTCATGAAAGATCTCGACGAACCGCACCCCGCGCTCGACGAGGCGGCGAGCCAGCAAGCAACTGTTCGCGAAGGAATTCTTCCCGGGCTCGGCCCCATACATTTCCAGTGTGGCCTTGGACTCCTTGTTCAGATCCACCGCGTCCGGCGCGCTGCTCTGCATGCGGTAGGCCATCTCGAATGCGCTGATCCTTGTGGCGATCTCAGGATCACCCACGGCGTCCAATCGCAGGCGGTTCAGCGTGTTCACCGTCGAAATGGTGTCGTTCTGCAGGGCGGCATCGACTCCTGGCGGGTTCGATAGGTAGAGAACCGGATCGCCGCTGGTTCGAAATTGCACCCCCGAATAAACGGTCGGCAGGAAGCCCGAACCCCAGTTCGAAGCCCCTCCACTGGGGCCTTTTGATCCGGTGCTGAACACCACAAATCCAGGCAGATCCTGCGACTCCGAGCCCAATCCATAGAGCGTCCAGGCTCCGAAACTCGGACGTCCGAAGATCTGGGAACCCGTGCTCATCAGGATCTGACCGGGTGCGTGATTAAACGCATCCGTGGCCATGCCACGCACGATGGCGAGATCGTCCACCACTTCGGAAAGATGCGGCAGCAGCTCCGACAGTTCGGCTCCGCACTTCCCGTGCCGGGCGAACTTGAACTTGGGTCCGAGGAGCTTGCTCTGCGGATTGATGAACGCCGCCCGATAGCCCTTCAGCAATTCTGCCGGAGGCAGGGTTCCATCGAACTTCGCTAGCACCGGCTTGTTGTCGAACATCTCCAAGTGGCTGGGGGCTCCGGCCATGAAGAGATAGATCACTCTCTTGGCTTTGGCCGTCAGCGGCGGTCGTTTCGCTGCCATCGGATCGCTCGCCACGGCCGCCTGCCCACTCTGCTGCAGCAATTGACCGAGCGCGATGGTCCCCAAGCCAACGCCGCATTGATGGAAGAACCAGCGTCGCGAAACAGCCCGCGGGTCCTGGCCCTGGTAAAGATGGGATTGGCAATTCATCCGTCGCCTATTCCTTGGTGATGGTCTCGTCGAGATTCAGCAGGGCCCGGCTCAACGCCGTGTACGCCGCCAACAGCGTCGGCGTCGCCCCTTTGGGAAGTTCACCCGGTATCCCCGGCTTTCCAAAGGCCAGCTCCTGCGGGCTGATCCAACCCTCCTCCACTCGGCGGCGCTGGCGCTCCAGAAATCCATTCAATTGCCCGAGCTCCGTATCGGTGGGCTCCCGGCCCACCACCCGCCGAAACCCATGGGCAATCCGCTTTTGATCCGGCGTCGACTCACCCAGCTCCAGCATCCGCCGAGCCAATGCCTGCGCCGCCTCCATGAACAACACCTCGTTCAACGACGTCAACGCCTGCAGCGGGGTATTGGATCGCCCGCGACGGACACACGAGAAGTCGCCGTTCGGTGCATCGAAGTTCTGCAGCACCGGATAAGGGACGCTGCGATACCGAAATGTATACAGAGCCCGCCGATAACGACCGGGTCCCGTTTCCTCATTCCATACCTTTGGACCGTAGCTCGCCGGTGGCTGAAACAGGAACGCCGGCGCCGGTGGATTGGCAGGCGGACCGCCAATGGTGGGATTGAGCAAACCGCTTGCTGCCAGCGCGGTGTCCCGTACCACCTCCGCCTCGACCCTCAATCGCGCCCCCCGCGCGAGCAGTCGATTATAGGGATCGCGCGACAACAATTCGGGCGTCACGCGTGAAGTCTGTCGATACGTCGCGCTGTGCAGAATGAGCCGGTGCAAATGCTTCAGACTCCACGGGGTCGCCTGCGGTTCGCCAGGCAAAGTCTGGGTGGGCTCCATGAACTCCACAGCCAGCCAGTCCAGGAGTTCGGGATGGGACGGAGGAGGCGCCTGCACGCCCAGATCCTCCGGTGTTTCCACCAGACCGGTCCCAAAATACTGCTGCCAAACTCGGTTCACCAATGCGCGCGCGGTGGTGGGAGACGCTCGATCCGCCAGCCAACGCGCCAATCCCAGCCGGTTTCGTGGCGCCCCGGCTGGAAATGCATGCAGAAACGCCGGCACCTCCGCCTGAACCTCGTCGGACGGTTTCAGCCAATCACCCCGGCGCAAGATATGCGTCGATCGGGATTCATCGCCCGGCCCCGCGCCACGCCGTTCCGCCAGGGTCAGCGTTGGGCTGCCGTCCGGCCACTCGCGCCAGAGCGCCTCGATCCGATCGTTCACCTCCCGGAACTCCGTCACCGTCGTGCGCCAGTAGGAGAAGACAGCCGCCACCTGTGTCGGCGTGCGACGTTCGCGCGGGATCGACAGAATGGTGCGCACCCCCGCCGGGACCTTGTCGGCCATCGCGTTCGTGGAACCGGTCGCGCTAATCCGCCAACGACCCAGATTATGGTTCTGATTGTCGTCGGAGTTGTCACCGCCGTGATTCTGCTGGAGGGCGAAGGTCAGAATGGCGCCGGAAGGAAACTCGATGGGTTTCTCCGGAATGAAGACCGCCTGTCGCGCCACGTTCCGCCGTCCGGGTCCAGCGTCGATTCCCCACGCCGTATCGCCGTTGCCATCGATGGCGAAGCGAACGGGGCCCGTGACTCGTTTGTCGCCGCCGCCGCGCTTGCGTCCCTCGGATTGAAATTCAGGTTCCAACAAACGCTCCGGCGCCTCGAAGTCGGCGGTGGCGGATACGAATTTTACTTCGACCTTGTTCGTCGGATTCGATGCGTCGACCGCCGTCACCTTGAACTCGCTCAGCGCCGCCATGCCGCGAGTGGACCGCCCGGGGCCGTGACACGGCAGGTTGGGATCGGTCAACTGCTCGAACCGGAACGCGCCGATACGGGCGAGTCGATTGGTCCCTTCAAATCGCGCCGTCCATTGGGTCGGCGCGTAACTCGCGGCGCGCACGGAACCGTCCGAATAATAATAGAATCGTTCGCCGTTGTCCCCGACGTTGATGTGGGGCACCACCTCCCACGCGGTCCCTTCTTCGGCCACGGTCGCCTCCCACGCGGCCATGCGATCCTCCCAATCCGGATGGCGGTGGCGCAGATCGGCTTCGAGATCGCTCATTTGGCGCCTCAGGTTGGCGACCTTCATCTGCTCCGACGGTGTGTAAGCGACCACCGAGGCCTCGTGGTCATTGTTCAAAAAGGAAAAGAGTCGGTAGTACTCCTCTTGCTTCAGTGGGTCGAATTTGTGGTTGTGACATTGGCCGCATTGAATCGTGAGACCCAGGATGCTCTTCCCGATGGCGTCCATCCGATCAAACATCGCCTCCATCCGGAACTGCTCCGGGTCCACTCCACCCTCTTCGTTCAGCATCGCGTTCCGCAGGAAACCGGTCGCCACCCGCTGGTCCTGATCGGCATCGGGCAACAGGTCGCCGGCAATCTGCTCGATCAGAAACCGGTCGTAAGGCAGGTCGCGGTTCAACGCTGACACCACCCAATCCCGGTACATCCAGATGAACCGCGGCTTGTCCTTCTCGAAGCCATCGCTGTCGGCATAGCGCGCGGCATCCAACCAATGGCGCCCCCACCGTTCGCCGTAGTGCGGTGACGCCAGGAGGCGTTCGACCGCCCGTTCATAGGCGCCCTCGCTCTGGTCCGCCAAAAACCGATCCACGTCTTCAATCGTCGGCGGCAATCCCACGAGATCGAAATGCAGTCGCCGCAGCAAGGTCACCCGGTCCGCTTCGGGCGACGGCTTCAGACCTTCCGCCTTGAGCTTCGCCTGCACGAAGGCGTCAATGGCATGGCCGCCCCGTCCGGAACCCGAGGTGGCACCCGCCGGCACCGGCGGTCGCACGGGCGCCGTAAAGGCCCAATGGACCGAATGCTCCCCCCCCTTCCCCGGCACCGTTTCAGGCCAGGACGCCCCATTCGAAATCCATGCCCGAAGGACCTCGACCTTCGCCTCGGGAAGGGGTTCGGATTTTTTCGGCATCCGTCCTATTTCGGCATGCCGGCCGGCAATAACGGCCAGAAGTAACGAGTCTTCGGGTTTGCCGGGCACCAGCGGCGCGCCGTGTTCGCCGCCTTGAAGCGCGGCGGTTCGTTCGTCGAGGCGCAGACTCGATTCCTGGCGCCGCGGCCCGTGGCATCGGTAACAGTGCTCTTCGAAAATCGGACGCACATCCCTTGCGAAATCCGGGGTCTCGGCACCTCCGGCAAATCCCGTCCCCCACATGGCCAAAGCCGCGATCAGGGCAAGGCGGGATCCGGAAAAAGGTATGGTCACGGCAGACACGAGCCTCGTTCTATCAGCGGCATCGGGCGGTGACCAGTGGCCAATGGACGCTGCGAAGTGTTTCCCGGCACCTTGACTTGTCTGGCGCGACCCCGGGACACTGCCTCCCTGACATGGCAGAGGCAAAGGACATCCCGGTAATGGAGAAGATCGTGTCGCTGTGCAAGCGGCGCGGCTTCGTGTTCCAGTCGTCCGACATCTACGGCGGTATCAACGGATTCTGGGACTACGGCCCGCTCGGTGCGGAACTGAAACGCAACGTCAAGGAGCTCTGGTGGAACACCATGACCCGGATGCGCGAGGACGTGGTCGGCCTGGAAGCCACCATCATCATGCACCCGCAGATTTGGAAGGCTTCGGGGCATGTCGACACTTTCAGCGACCCCATGTCGGATTGCCTCCTCACCAAGAAACGCTTCCGCTCCGACCAGGTCGAACCGCAGTCCGGCATCGCCTACCACTTTGCCGGCGCGCGCGACACCGCCTCGGGACGCGAACTCAACGAACCGTTCTCCGTCCTCCTTCCGGCCGGCAAACCACCCGAGAGCGCCCGCCGCACCGCCCAGTTGTTCTACCAACAACGGGGCCTCGCCCAGGCCGAACTACTCGGCGAACGCACCGAGAAGGTCGAGAATTCCCAGCGCTACAATCCCGAGAATGGCGCCCTGCTCACCGAGCCGCGCCCCTTCAATCTGATGTTCAAGACCTACGTCGGCCCCGTCGCCGACGAGGACAACGTGGCCTACCTTCGACCGGAGACCGCCCAGGCCATTTTCGCACAGTTCAAGAATGTGCTCGAAACCTCCCGACAAAAGGTGCCGTTCGGCATTGCCCAGGTCGGAAAGGCTTTTCGCAACGAGGTGACTCCGCGGAATTTCACCTTCCGATCCCGCGAGTTCGAGCAGATGGAGCTCGAGTTCTTCATCCGCCCGGACGAAGCGATCGAAGCCATCTGCGGCACGGTTGCCACTCCCTCGGGTCCGGGTCATCCGGGGCAGCCCCAACCCCAATGGGGATGGCAGATGTGGCACCAATACTGGGTGGAGGAACGCATCCGCTTTTATGAAAGCATCGGACTTCCCCGCACCTCTCTCGAGGAATACTGGCAGAAGCCCGAGGAACTCGCCCATTACGCCCGCGCCACCGTCGATCTGCTGTTCAAATTCCCGTTCGGCACCCAGGAACTCGAAGGCATCGCCGCCCGTAGCGATTTCGACCTGTCCCAACACCAGCGTTGTTCCGGCAAGTCGATGACGGTCTTCGACGAGGAACTGAAGGGCGCCTGGGCCAAGCTGGCGCCCGACACCCAGCGTGCCCTCGCCGACCGCTATGCCGCGGCACGCAAGCGCTACCTCGAGAAGACCGGACTTCCCACCGAAGCTGCCGACAAACAGGCCGCCGAGGATGCCAGCCAACTGGGACGCGGCTACTACGTGCCCCACGTCATCGAACCATCGGCGGGTGTCGATCGTCTCATTCTCGCCCTGATCACCCATGCTTTTCGGGAGGACGAGGTCACCGACGAGAAGGGCAAGAAAGAGACACGCACCATCATGCGGTTCCATCCCCGGGTGGCCCCGGTGAAAATCGGCGTGTTTCCATTGCTCAAGAACAAGCCCGAATTGGTCAAGAGAGCGGAGGAAATCCGTGACCTGCTCCGGCCCCATTTCCACGTTTTCTACGATGAGGCCGGATCGATCGGGCGCCGTTATGCGCGCCAGGACGAGGCCGGCACTCCGTTTGGTGTCACGATTGATTTCGACACGCTGGGTGAAACCCCTGAACTGCGGGATACCGTCACGGTGCGCCACCGGGATGACGGTCGACAGGAGCGTCTTGCCGTGGGTGATTTGCTGGCCTGGTTCGGTTCCCGCCTTCGGTAGCCGCACGCTCTCAAACCACCCATGAACGAACTCACCCCGCCGGTCGCCGAACGTACACCGTGGTTCACACCCCGCCGAATTTCCTACCTGTTCATGGCGCTCATGATGCTCCTCATCGGGGGCCTGCACATGACGACGCTGCTGCTGACCACGTTGTTCTCGTACTTCGCGCTGCGACAGTTCAGCGGCGGGCGCAGCAAACCCATAGGGATCGTGATTTTCGCCATCGTCGTGATGGGAACCTCCTATGGACTCTATTTCTTCACCAAACAGGCCTACGTTGCCTTCCCGCACATCACGGAAACGACCATTCCGGCCGTGGTGGGATTCGCGGAGAAGCAGGGCATCGAGCTTCCGTTCACGGACTATGCCAGCCTGCGCCAACTGGCCCTCACGGAGGCGCGTGAAAAGTTCGCCAATATCGGGCGGTATGCCCGGGACGCGGTCTTTGTCCTGGTCTACATCGTGATCGGAATCGTGGTCGCGGTAAGCCTCTTCATCAGCGCCAAGCTGGGCGTGGAAGATGATCCGCACACGGCCCACGACAGTCTCTACGCGTTGACCGCCCGCGAAATCGCCACCCGCTTCGTGACCTTTTACCGCAGCTTCACCATCGTCATGGGGGCGCAGATTCTCATTTCGGTAATCAACACGGGTCTGACGGCCGTCTTTCTTTTTTGGGCGGGATTTCCCTTCGCGACGGTCCTGGTGGCCTGCACTTTTCTCTGCGGCCTGCTGCCCATTATCGGGAACATCCTGAGCAACACGCTCATCACCGGTGTCGCGTTCACCATTTCACCCAAGATGGCGCTCGTGGCCCTGATCTTCCTCATCAGCATTCACAAGCTGGAGTACTTCCTGAACAGCAAGATCATTGGCGACCGCATCAAGAATCCCATGTGGCTCACACTGCTGGGCCTGTTGCTCGGCGAGAAGTTGATGGGCATCCCTGGAATGATTCTCGCCCCGATCGTCCTGCACTACATCAAGGTGGAAGCATCCCGCGCTCGCGCCCAAGCGGAACCGTCTCTGCCAACCAACGCCGAGGACGAACACAGCGACCTGTTGCTGCGCGTGTAGTCGCGAGTCCCCGGAAACGGAGAAGCCGGTGCCGGGATATGGATAGATCCGGCACCGGCTTCTGGTGAGCGGTCGTCGCTAGGCGAACTTGGTCTGTCCAGGAATGGCCACCGCAGGCACGCGGAGCTTGAGATCCCAGGCAAACTTAGGATCGCCGGCCTCGCCCTCCTGATGGGTCACCCACTTGGCCAGGTTCTCCTGGGAATTCAGCGCCTGCTCCCAACTGATTTCCTGGCCCGTATAGGCCGCCATCCGGCCCATGATGGCCACCAAGGTACTGTGCGCCATCCACACGCCGTCGTTGATCGGTTGCCCCTTGCGAATCGAGGCATACATCTCGTCGTGCTCCACCTGGTACATGTTCGGCATGCCGTCGCGGCTCCGCAGCCGCCATGGGTTTTCGCCGGTGATATTCAGGTTCCCGAAGGCCTTGATCTGCGCCACACCCTTCGTCCCGATGAAATAATCGGAATTGTCATAGGCCGTATTCGCCTGTTGCCGGGAGAAATGATAGCCACGCGCGCCGCTGGCATATTCGTAAACCACGCTGAAGTGATCGAAGATATGTCCGAAATCGGCCCCCGTCCGCACCTGCCGACCCCCGTGGGCGACGCACTTCACGGGGGGCTCGTCTTTCATCGCCCATTGCATCTTGTCCAGGCTGTGGACCGCCTGCTCCACCAGGTGATCTCCCGATAGCCAGGTGAAATAGTACCAATTGCGCAATTGGTAGGTCATGTCGTTCCACTCCGGCTTGCGCGGATTCACCCACAGGAATCCCGTGTTGTAGGTGTTCTGAAGCGACATCGGCGTGCCGATCTGGCCGTCGTGAATCCGCTTCATGATCTCGCGCTCGGCCGGATTGTAGCGCCAACAGAAACCGGAGGTGAGCGCCAGCTTCTTCTGACGCGCCATCGCCGCCGCCTCCAGCACCATCCGGACCCCGGGACCATCCGTGGCCATCGGCTTCTCGGTGAAGACATGCTTGCCGGCTTCGACGCAACGCTTGAGATGGTAGGGCCGGAACCCGGGAGGTGTCGCCAGGATCACGACGTCGACCCCGCTGGCGATGACCTTATCGATCGCGTCGAAGCCCAGGAAGCTGGTGTCCGGCGTGACCATGGTCCGCTCACCATGCTCCTTCTTGATCTGCTCGAGGCTGTTCTTCAGCCGATCCTCGAAGATGTCACCCATGGCGTGAAGTACGACGTTCTTGTCGCCATGCAGCGCCTGACTGGCGGCACCGGTCCCGCGACCGCCGCAGCCCACCAGTCCAACCTTCAAGGTCTCGCTGTTCGCCGCGAAGGCGCGCGGTGTCACCTTGAAGAAGGGCGCCGCTACCGCCGCGCCCGCCACCGCCATTGAAGACCGTTTCAAGAAGCTCCGCCGGTTCCCCCCGGAGGCCGAACCTGAATGGGATTTCATGTCTGCAAAACGTCCCGCGACTCGCCTCGGCCCGTCAAGCCTCGCGTCGCCCCGGCTACCGACTCACGCCGCCCGACCGGCGAGGCCGCTCATCATGGATTCGAGGTAAAACTTGAGACGCTCCCGCATCTCCCGCCGCGAAACGATCGCGTCGATTAACCCATGTTCAACCAGGAATTCGGTGGTCTGAAATCCCGGTGGCAACTCGGCTTGCGTCGTCGCCTCGATCACCCGCGGTCCGGCGAACCCAATCATGGCCGCCGGCTCCGCCAGGATCAGGTCACCCAGACTCGCGAAACTCGCCATCACCCCTGCCGTCGTCGGATGCGTCAGCACGCTGATGTAAGGCAGCCGCGCCGCCGCATGATACGCCAGCGCGCCGCTCGTCTTCGCCATCTGCATCAGACTGAACATGCCCTCGTACATCCGCGCGCCACCGCTGCTTGAAATGATCACCACCGGCAGGCGCCGGTCCGTTCCCGCTTCGATCAATCGCGTCAGCTTCTCGCCCACCACTGACCCCATCGACCCGCCAAGGAACGAAAAATCCATGACCCCAAGGGCCACCCGCTGCGTGCCAATCATCCCGATTCCCGTCACCACCGCGTCGGTCAGACCGGTGTTTCGGTAGTTGGCCTCCAGTTTCGACGTATAGGTGGCGGCTCCCGAAAACTTGAGCACATCGACACTGACCAAATCGGCGTCCATCTCCTGGAACGAACAGGTCTCCACCAAGGCATGAATACGCTCCCGGGCGCCAATCGGAAAATGGTGCTCGCACCGCGGACACACCTTGAGGTTCTCGTCAAGTTCGCGGTCAAAGATCATCTCCGAGCACTTGGGACACTTGGTCCATAGTCCCTCCGGGATCTCTTTCTTCCGCGGCTTGCCGGAGGCGATCTTGGGCTTCTTGAAAAAGGCGGTGTCGCCGGTCAGCGCCGGGACGCTGAAGGTTGGGTCAATCGCCTGTACGGACGGTTTCTTCTTCGGGAACTTTTCCGGCTTCATGTCTCGTTTTGGGACCATCGTGTCCGCCAACCCGGGCCCTCCGTCACACGCCACGGGCCACCGTCCACACACCAACGTCTGCCGCCCCCGCCCGCCGCAACGCCAGGCTCACCGCACTGGTCGTTGCGCCTGTCGTCAGCACGTCATCTACCACCACCACTCGCGCGCCTTGCACGGGACCCGCATCGGGGACGTCAAATGCGCCGGCGACATTCTTGGACCGTTCCCGTCGATCGAGCAAGGCCTGCGTCCGCGTCGCCAGATCCCGCACCACCCACCCCGCCATGACCGGCACTCCGCTCTTCGCCGACAGCCAACGTCCCAATCGCTCGGCCTGGTTGAACTCGCGCTCCCTCAGGCGCGCCGGATGCAAAGGAACCGGCACAATCGCATCCCATCCTCCGCCGGCGACCTCGGAGGCCGCCGCAGACACCAGCAGTTCCCCTAGGAACGGCTCGAACCATGCCGCACCGCGGTATTTGTAACGGTGGATGATGTCGAGCATGAAGGGCGTGGCCACCACCGCGGCCCGCGCCTGGCGAAAATGCAGGGTCAAACCGGCGCAATTCCCACAAACGAATTCGCCGATCACCTCCCCCTCATAAGGCAGACAACATCGCGCGCAATACGGTGGCCGAATGACCCGAAGATTCCCCGGCCGACCGCGGCAATCCAGACATACGAAAGACTCCTCGCGACTCACCTGCCGCACCCCACAGATTTCACACACATTGGGGTAAATGAGTGACAGCAAGACATCCCGCCAGACAGGGACGCCTGACCCGTTGATGGAAATCCAGCTCATCCGTGTGCGTGTTCCTCCGCCGGCGAGGCACTTCCTCGTCGTCCTGAAAACAAATCAGCCCGCGGCGGTGTCTTCCGCACGCAGGCCGAATCGGGGTCCGTCAGTCCCCACCTTTCTTTCCTATTTCGCGGCGGATTTCTTGTCCGCCCGGTACCGCGCCCAGCGCGCCCGTGCCGCGGCGGCGATGCGTTCCCTGGCTTCCCGGCTCATCTTGCGCCGTTTGCCAGCGGGCCGGCCCCGCTTCCCACTCATGCTGGCGCCTGTGGCGCCGCCAAAAATGGCCACCAACTCGCCCTGTAACTTCTCGATCTGCTCAAGGATCTCTGAGGCTCTGCGAAGTGTGTCCACACTAGGTATCATGGTGACTTTTACTCCTTTCTGATTTCAGACCCTTTCACGAGAGTCTCTAAGGGTCAATGCGAAAGGCCGATCCGTTTTCGTCCGAAGTCACCGAACTCACTCGCCAATCTCACGTCCGTAAGCCTGCTCCGTTCCACCCACTCATTCCTTGCTATCACCCGAAGTCAGATCTCTTTTCCACTGCCTCGAGTGCGCCGAGTCAGACTCGCCAGGAGAACCAAGCCAATACCGGCCAGGCATAGCCAGTCCCACAACGGTATCTCGTGATGACCGATCGTCGCCGACGGCCGGTGGGTCAGCCATCCCCTGGCTTTCAACGCCACCACCCAACCCGTGTGCACTCCCATCGGCAGCCACAGGCTGCCGGACACCTGATACAGCCTCCCCAGGAGCATTCCGGCGCCGGTGAGGGTGCCAAAATAGGGCACCAAGCGATCCCATCGGGCAAAGCCTCCCAGCATCTGCGCCACCGCCTCGAAACCGGAAACCCAAGTCACCGCCGCCGGGGGCGCAGGGCGTTCAAAGAAATGGACCACCGCGTAGGCCAGGCTTGAGATCAGGAGGGCCCGCACCGCACCCATCGATCGCTGAAGCCCGCCAAATAGGACCCCGCGAAACAGGGACTCCTCCAACACCCCCACCACGATCGCCCCGGCGAGAATCTCCAGCGTCTTGGATAACACCTCAAATCCCGACCCCGGCCATCGCACCGCCCGCACCCCGGCCGCCCATTCCAGGGCCAGCGCCGGGACAAACATCGCCAAACCCAGCAGCACCCCACCCTGCCACTGCCTCCACACTGCATCGCCGCCGGGGTGCCGACAGAATCCGGCCTCCTGCCAGCGGCGGATTCCCAGGGCCCTGGAGAGCCACGGCAGTCCCATGATCGCAAAGGCCAAGAGGCACCGGTGCACATAGCGATGGAACGGATGCCCGGCGAGACCCTGGATCCAAGCGTCGCCGTAGGCCGCCGCCAGGGCCTGGGTCCCCCACCAAACCCACGGCGCCACCAGGCCGCCGCCGATCAGGATCCATATCAGGTAAAGCAACAGCGCCCATAATGGACTCACGTCATCACCCTAAGGATTCCTTGGGGCGCCCTCAACACTGCCCGCTTCCCGGGAGTGTGCCGGCAAAAAACCAGTGGTACCCGGCGTACCCTCATGTTAGTGCCGCTGACAGAGCGATTGCGATCGCCAGCATCATGGTCCAAGACGTTTCCGACTCTTCCCAGCCCACGGAATTCGGCCCGTATCGATTGGAGGAACTCATCAATCGCGGGGGTTTCTCTGAAATCTGGCTGGCTCGTGATACCCAGCGCCGGTCGGTCGCCATCCGCCGGCTCATCAACAGTTCGGTATTCAACTTCACCGAACGATCCCGATTCTTCAACGGTTGCGAAGTGCTGCAGCAACTCCAGGACTGCGACCTCATCATCGGCTACCAGACCCACGGCAAGATCGAAGGCACCCCTTACCTCGCCATGGAGTATGTCGAAGCGTCCAACCTCAAACTGCTGATCGCCCGAACCGACGAACTCCTGCAGGAATACCTGGGAAACATCCTCATCGATGCCGCACGCGCCCTCGAATACGTTCATGACCGCGGGTTCATGCACCTCGATTTCAAGCCGGAGAACCTCCTCGTTTCCCGCAATGCCAACATCAAGCTGATCGACTTCGATCTGTCCCAACCGCGGCCCGACGAGCCGCGCAAAGCCGCCAAGAACCCCGGCACCCCGGCCTACATGGCCCCCGAACAATTGCTCCGCCAACCGTTCGACCATCGCGTCGACATTTTTGCGCTCGGGGTCATGGCGTACGAACTCGTCACCCTGGAGAAGCCGTTTCCTGGGAACACACCCGACGACATTCTGCGCCAACAACTCGATCGATCCGACTTTCGCTCCCCGCGGGAGGTCAACCCCGGCGTTCCAGCCGCCCTCGAAAAGACGATCCTGAAATGCCTGGAGACCGATCCGGCCAGCCGCTACCCGTTCCTCAGCGTGGTCGTGCGCGACCTCGAACGCGCCCTCTACATCTGACTTCCAGCGTCACCCCACCAACCGCCAATCAACCCGCGGTCAGAACTGCATCCCAGTCCTTCCACACGGGTTCGAGTCCAAGTCGACGAATGACCGCGGCCACTTCCCCCGCAGATCGTTCATCGGCGATCTTGAACTGCCCCGTAGCCCGCGTCGTCTGGCCTGCCTCCGGTTCCCATTCGGTCGAGCCCGCCGCTTCGATCCGCCCTCGCCGCGTGTAGTGAACTTGCTCCTTACCGGCCCCGGTATACCCCCCAGGCTCGGTATGACTACCGGCGCTGACGAGCGTGATCCCCAGCGGCAGCAGTCCGTCGCGCAACGCCGCCGGTTCCCGCGTCGACAGAACCAGTCCAACGTCCGGCAGGAAGAGTCGCAAGGCGCACACCAATCGCACCAGGTCGCGATCTTCGAGATGGGTCAGTGGTTGGAACTCCCCGGCGCAGGGACGCAGCCGGGGCAGGGAAACCGTCACCTGCGCTTTCCAACAATGCCGCAGCAACCACTCGGCATGCGCCGCCACCGCGAGCGCCTCCCATCGCCAGTCCGAGAGACCATAAAGCGCGCCAATTCCCAACCGACGAAACCCTGCCGCGTAGGCCCGTTCCGGTGTTCGCAATCGCCAGGCGAAGTCCTTCTTGGGCCCAAGGGTGTGCACTTCCGCATAAACCTTGGGGTCATACGTCTCCTGATACACCACCAAGCCCTCCGCGCCCGCCGCCACCAGAGGCCCGTACTCCGCAGCCTCCATGGGCCCCACCTCAAGCGACACGCTCGCGACCTCCGCGGCCACCGCCCGGACGCACGACGCCAGGTAACCCTCCGAAACAAATCGCGGATGCTCCCCGGCCACCAGGAGCAGGTTGCGGAATCCCTCGCCCTTCAACGCCCGCGCCTCCGACCGCACATCGTCCACGGTCAAGGTCACCCGTAAGATCGGGTTGTCCCTCGAGAATCCGCAGTACGAGCAGTTGTTGATGCACTCGTTCGACAGGTAGAGGGGAGCGAACATCCGAATGACGCGGCCGAACCGTTGGCGTGTCCGCGCCATCGAACGCCGCGCCATGGCCTCCAATTGCGTCACGCCTTCCGTCGATAAGAGAGCGGCAAAGTCAGACAGGCGCATGGTTCCCTCATCCGCCCGCTCCAAGGCGCGTCCCACCTGGCGCGCGTCCGCCGTTCGCGCGAGATGCAGCAATTCTCCCAACGGCAAGCGTGGGAACTCGTCCGAAAAACTAATGGCCATGTTGGGTCAGCACTTCCGATGACCAGGCAGACCCTAGCCTAAAATCCCATCCGCGACAGAACCGACTCCAACTCGGCCTGAAACTCGGCCATGTCGGCCTGCGGCGGCTTGTATCCGGCTTTCTTCGGAATCACTCCCAGGCGCCCGTACTGGTCGAGTTGCCACCCTGCCGTCTCGCCGTCGCTGAAGGTGACTTTTCCGCTCACCAGGGCTCCCGGACGCGCGATCTCATCCAAACTCACGGCGACCTTCCCAGAGCCCGCCGCCCCGGGATTCAAGGGGGAGGTCTTCAAGGGCGCAGCCGGAGCCGACCCGGGGGTCGCAGAGGGAGAGGCAGGCGCTGAGGGCGACGGTGTCGCACTGAGCACCGGTGTCGCCGCCTTCGGCGCCGCATCCTTGGGTCGCAGTTTGAGATCGTCGAGCAACAGCCGCGCCTCCATATACGTGAGCTTCACGCCAAATTCGTCCGCCAGCCGCGTCTGGATCTCCGCCACCTTCATTCCTTGATCGATCCACTCCCGTACCCGGGCCGATTGCGCTTCATCGAGATTCATGTCGTAAAATTGCTGCCCTGGTTATCAGGCCCGGGGGCCCTCCTTTTCAATCCCCCGCTGCAAATCCTCGCAGGCATTCTCCGGCTTGCCGGATTCCCAAGGTCAGCCTATCGACAGCCATGCGCCTGTTTTCGGTCAATCCCGCCACCGGCGAACCGGTCGCCGACTACCCCCAGGACACCGACGCGGTGCTCCACCAGAAGCTCCTAACCACCGCCTCCTCGGCCCGCACCTGGCGCCACACCCCATTTGAGGTGCGAGCCAGGCATCTGCAACTCGTCGCCAAACGCCTTCGCGCTCGCGCCGCGGAATTCGCGCGCCTGATGGCACTCGAGATGGGCAAACCCATCACCCAAGGACGTGCGGAAATCGAAAAATGTGCGGCAACCTGCGACTTCTATGCCAATCATGCGGCTGCCTTCCTCAATCCAGAACCGGTAGCCACCGAAGCGCGCCAATCCCTGATCGCCTTCAACCCGCTCGGGGTCGTCCTCGCCGTCATGCCCTGGAACTTCCCTTTCTGGCAGGTCATCCGCTGCGCCGCCCCTGCCCTGATGGCGGGCAATGGGGTCGCCCTGAAGCACGCGTCCAATGTCACCGGGTGCGCCCTTGCCCTTGGCGAATTGTTTCAGGGAGAAGACTCGACGCGCGACCTCTTCACTCCGCTGCTGGCAGGTTCGGATCGCCTGGCCGGCATCATCGCCCATCCCGCCGTGGCGGCGATCGCGCTTACCGGCTCGGTCCAGGCAGGACGCAGCGTGGCGGCACTGGCTGGAACCGCGCTCAAGAAATGCGTTCTGGAACTCGGCGGAAGCGACGCCTACCTCATCCTCGACGATGCCGACGTTCCGATGGCAGCCGAGGCTTGCGCCTGGGCGCGCCTCGTCAACGCCGGGCAAAGCTGCATTGCCGCCAAGCGGTTTCTCGTGCTCCCAGGCATTCGCCGCGAATTCGAAGAGCGGCTCGCCTACCACCTCTCCCGCGCCAGGATCGGCGATCCCCTCGACCCTGGCACTGAGATCGGGCCGCTCGCGCGCGCGGATATCCGGGACGAACTGCAGTCGCTGGTTGAAGGTTCCCTCGCCGCCGGCGCCCGATGCACCCTGGGTGGCAAGGTACCCGACGGCCGCGGCTGCTTTTATCCGCCCACGCTGCTCCTGGACGTCGCGCCGACGCACCCCGTCTTTCAGGAGGAAACCTTCGGTCCGGTTGCGGCGGTTTGTCCGGCCGCCACGGAGGCCGACGCCTTGCGGCTCGCGAATCAATCCCGATTCGGCCTGGGTGGCGCAATCTTTTCGCGCGATATCCACCGCGCGACCGCCCTGGCCCGCGACCACCTCGACGCCGGCTCCTGTTTCGTCAACACCTTCGTGCGCTCCGATGCGCGGCTGCCCTTTGGTGGCATCAAGGAATCCGGTTACGGACGGGAGTTGGGACTCGTCGGCATCCGGGAATTCCAGAACATCAAGTCGGTTTTCGTCGCCTGAAGCCGCCCCGCCACTTGACGGTTCCCGGCTCGACTCCCAGCTTAATCGCCGACCGCAAGGAACCGCCATGCTGCGCTCCGGCATTATCAATCCCCACGTGCTCTCCCTGGTCGCCAGGATCCGCCACACCAACGCCCTGGTCATCGCCGACTGGGCTTTCCCCGCCTGGCCGGATGTCGAAACCGTGGATCTCTCCCTGATCGCCGGAATCCCGACGGTTCCCCAGGTCCTGGGCGCAATTCTCGCGAACTGGCAATGTGACGCCGCCTATATGGCCGAAGAATTCCGCACCCACAATCCGCCGCAGGTGCAGGAGCTGTTTTCCCTCGCGCTACGCGGCGTGCCGGTCCATTACGAGCCCCATACAGAATTCAAGCGCCGAGTACCCGGTGCCCTGGGACTGATCCGTACCGGCGACGCCACCGTCTACAGCAATATGGTTCTGATTTCCGGTTGAGCAGCGCCCAACCCCACACGTCGCCCCTGCCATGCGAAGCGCCATCACCGTCTGCCTCGTACCCGAAGCCCGATCCGGCCCGTTCGTCTTCCATCAGGACCTCGAACTTGCCTGCGCCCACGCCTCGGAACTCGGATTCGCCGCCATCGAACTCTTTCCCCCAGGCGCCGAAGACATCGATCCACGTTCGCTCCGGCAGGTCCTCCATCGCAACCGGCTCGACCTCGCCGCCGTGGGGTCTGGAGCTGGTTGGGTCGCGCGCAAACTTTCCCTCACCAGCCCCGATTGCACGGTTCGCGAGCGGGCCCTCCAGTTCATTGCCGGTCTGGTCGATTTCGCCGGCGCATTCGGTGCCCCGGTCATCCTCGGTTCCATGCAAGGCCGGGCGGAAGGTCCGGTCACCCGCGACCAGGCCCTCCACTGGCTGGCGCAGGCCCTGGAACAGCTGGGCCCACGAGCCCACGGGTACGGCGTGCCGTTCCTTCTCGAACCCCTCAACCGTTACGAATCCAATCTTCTCAATACCCTCGCTGACACCACCGATTTCCTCCAACCCCTCCGCACCCGCAACATCCGTATCCTCGCGGACCTGTTCCACATGAACATCGAGGAGGCGTCCCTGCCACAATCGATTCGCCGCGCCGGCGAACTCATCGGTCATGTGCACTTCGCCGACAGCAATCGCCTCGCCATGGGCGCCGGGCACACCGACTTTCTGACCGTCACCGAAGCGCTGCGTGAGGTCGGTTACAAAGGCTATCTCTCGGCGGAGGTCTTTCCCAAGCCAACCTCGGAAGAGGCCGCCCGTCGGACGATGGAGAGTTTCCGACGCTGTTTCCCGGCGTCCTGAACGCCGTCCGGCGACCCGCTGCCAGCGCAGCGCCAGTTTGCGCTGCTCCCCGTCCGGGACGGATCACCTCAGGTCCCGGAATGAAAGGCTTCGTCCAGCACGCGGTTCTGCTCCTTCTTGTGCGCGTTGCCGGAGCCCGTCGCGGGGCTGGCTGACGCCGGCCGTCCGATATAACCCAGTGGGAATCGGTCGAGCAGGCGGTCGCCGAATTGAACCTTCATGAAACGCAGCGCACCCATGTTCGCCGGTTCTTCCTGCACCCAATAAACCCTGGTGCCCTCGGAATAACCCTCCAATGCCGCGGACAGCGCCGTTCGATTCAATGGATACAACTGTTCCAATCGCACGATCGCCGTGTCGTCGCGCTTCAGTTTCTCGCGGCGCTCCAGCAGGTCGTAGTAGACCTTGCCCGAGCACAGCAGCACCCGCCGCACCTGGTTCGCCGGAATCGCCGCCTCCGGAATGACCCGCTGGAATGTCCCGGCCGCGAACGATTCCAGTGGCGAAACACACCCCGTATGACGCAGCAGACTCTTCGGCGTCATCACCACCAGCGGCTTGCGCCAGGTCCGCAAGACCTGCCGACGCATGAGATGGAAATACTGCGCCGGCGTGCTGGGGTAGCAGACCTGGATGTTGTCCTCGGCCGCCAGGGCCAGAAATCGCTCAAGCCGGGCGCTCGAATGCTCCGGGCCTTGCCCTTCGAAACCGTGCGGCAGCAGCAGCACAAGACCTGACAACCGTCGCCATTTGTCTTCGGCGCTTACGATGAACTGGTCGACGATGACCTGCGCGACATTTGCGAAATCACCGAACTGCGCCTCCCACATCACCAACCCGTCGGGCGAATCCAGGCTGTATCCGTAATCGAACCCCAGCACCGCGGTCTCGCTGAGCGGACTGTTGAACACCATGAACGGCGCCTGCTTGGGATCCAGATTCAACAGCGGCGTGTAGGTCTTTCCGGTCTGAAAATCGTGCAATACCGCATGCCGATGACTGAAGGTTCCCCGCTGAGCATCCTGCCCGGACAGCCGGATGGGGATACCCTGCTGCAACAGGCTGCCGTACGCGATCGCCTCGCCTGCCGACCAATCCAACGGCGCCTTGCCCGCCGCCATTTCCCGCCGGCTTTCAAGGAACTTGGCGATCTTGTTGTGCGGTTTGAAGTCCGCCGGCAACTCCGCCAATCGGCCCAACAACGCCGCGGCTGTCTCGACTGAAATCCCCGTCTCAATATCCCGCACCTCCGACTCCGGTCCCCCCACGTATTGGCTCCTGGCCCAGATGCCCGGGATCCGTTCCACCGGCTGTTGGTAGCGGTCGGAATTCGCCTCACCGAGATCGTCCTCCAACCGGCGCCGGCATTGCTCCTCAATCTGGTCCGCCTCCTCGCGCGTAATGCCCCCCAGACGCAACAGGTGCGCCAGATATCCCTCGCGCACGGTCTTGCGCCGACTGATCGTCTTGTACAGGAGAGGTTGCGTGAACGACGGTTCGTCGGTCTCGTTATGCCCGAGTCGCCGGTACCCGTACATGTCGATGAAGACGTCGCGCTTGAACTCCGCCCGGAACTCCAAGGCCATGCGCACACTCAACGCCACCGCGTCCGGATCTTCGCCGTTCACGTGAAAAATGGGCGACTGCAGCATCTTCGCCACGTCGGTCGCATAAGCAAATGACCGACCGTCGTTCGGCCCCGTCGTGAACCCGATCTGATTGTTCACCACGATGTGCAGCGCGCCGCCAACCCGGTACCCGTTCAACTGGCTCAGGTTCAGCGTCTCCTGAACGACGCCTTCGCCGGCAAAGGCCGCGTCCCCGTGAATGATGAGCGCCATGCAGCTGCGCCGGCCGCTGTCCCCCACCCGGTCTTGCTTCGCCCGAACCCGCCCCAGCACCACCGGGTTCACGAACTCAAGATGGCTCGGGTTGAAGCACAACGATAAATGCACCCGGCGTCCGGTCGCGGTGATCCAGTCGTTGCTATGCCCCAAATGATACTTCACGTCGCCTCGCCCAATGTATAAGTCCGGGTCGCGATCGGCGAATTCCCGGAAGATCTGGCGCGGACTCTTCCCCAGCACATTCGCCAGGACGTTCAATCGGCCGCGATGGGCCATACCCAGGACGATTTCCGCCACGCCCTGGCCGGCCGCCTTCTCGATGGCCAAATCGATCAACGGGATCAGCGTTTCACACCCTTCCAATGAGAAGCTCTTGGCGCCCACGAACTTCTTCCGGATGAACTCTTCGAACATCACCGCGTCGGTCAACCGGGTGAGGATCCGCAATTGCTCGTCGCGCGAGAGTTCGATCCGGGTCTCGATGGGCTCCAATCGCCGTTGCAGCCACCGGCGCACTTCGATCTCGTCGATGTGCATATACTCGACGCCGATGCTGCCGCAATAGGTGTCCCGCAACCGTTGATACAGCTCCCGCAACGGCATTTGACGCCCGTTCTGGAAAGTCTTGCACGACACCATCCGGTCCATTTCCGCGTCCGAGAAATTGAAATAGGGCAAGGTCAATTCCTCGGGAATCACCCGCGCTTCCTGATCCTTCCGGTCGCCATGCAAGGGATCAAAACGTGCCACCACATGCCCGCGTACCCGGTAGTTTCGAATCAGCTGTCCGACCCGATCCTGAAAGCCCGTGACTTTGGTGTCCTCCACCACGGTCTCATCCGCCGCCCGGTTCCCGGCCGGCCCAAACCCAACGGTGCCTCCAAGGCTCCCACCGGACGGGTTGAAGATGCTGCGGGGCCCCACCGCCGGACCCAACCGAGGTCGATCCGGCCAGGCCCCTCCGTTGGTGCCCTGCTTGAAATAGGCCCTCCATTCCGGGCTCACGGAATTGGGGTCCGCCTGGTACGCCTCGAAGAGACCTTCGATATAGGGAACGTTCGAGATGTGCGACTCGCTCGACTCGGTACTCATGGATGATGCGATGCTTGGCAACCACGGGGAGCCCTGCCCGACTCCCGGGACCCCAATGATGCCCACGCGACGGGTTTTCGCCACCCTTGTTTCGGCACCTCCTGCCCCCTCCCCCTTCGCGCCAAGGCCGAGCATCGTTGCCCTTGCGCTTACCCGCCATTCACGCTCCCTTTCTACCGCGCTGGCGCCGCCTAGGCTGTGATCCCGGCACGGGTCCAATTCCCGCCGCCAATCGTTCTGGATCCCGGTTTCGGGACCGCGCCAGCCCATGATCCAACGGTTCGCATCATCCCATCATCGCCATCAAACCCATGCCCGAACCCACGCCGCAACCACCCGTAATCGAGGTGGAAGTCCTCGCCCCGGGTCAGGAGGTCGCCCTCGACCCCGCCGAATTGGCCGACCTGAGGCGTGCCAAAGCGCTGCTCACCTCTCCCGGCATGGCCATCCGCTTTGCCAATGTGCTCGGCTCCCCCATCGAGCGCGGACTGCAGATGCTGCCTGCCGGCGCCTCACAAGTCATTCAGCGCGCCTCGCAGGCTGCCCTTAAAAAGGCACTGCGCTTCGCCCTCGCCTCCCTCGACGGCCGCCCGACCGAAGCACCCGCCAACCGGCGCCATCGTTGGATGGTCGGCGCATCGGGCGCCATCGGCGGCGCGTTCGGTCTCGCCGCCCTGGTGGTCGAACTTCCCCTATCCACGACCCTCATTCTACGGTCCATCGCCGACATCGCGCGCAGCCAAGGTCACGACCTAAACGCTATCGAAACGCGGCTGGCCTGCCTCGAAGTGTTTGCCTTGGGTGGATCCTCCAAGGCCGACAATGCCGCCGACTCCGCCTATTGGGCCGTTCGCGCCGCCCTCGCGCGTCTCGTGACGGAAGCCGCCGGCGCTTTTGCGGGCCGGGGCATGGCTTCGGAATCCGCTCCCGCCATGGTCCGACTCCTCACCGCTCTCGCCGCGCGCTTCGGCGTAGTGGTCTCGGAACAAGCCGCTGCCAAAGCGGTTCCCCTCGTGGGTGCCGCCACCGGCGCGGCCATCAACGTCGTTTTCATGGAACACTTTCAGCGGATGGCCGAAGGACATTTCATCGTTCGACGGCTCGAACGTCGGCATGGTCTCGATCGCATTCGCCGCGCGTTCGAAGCGCTTGAAACCCGCAACCCCAGCTGAACCAGGACGATGGTTGATGCCGCAACTCCCGCGGGCGCCGGGCCGCTACCGCTGATTCTCAACCTCACCGCCGACCAGGTGCGAGAAACGTTCGCCCAATGGTCGGAACCCGCCTGGCGCGCCGATCAATTGCTCCAATGGCTCTACGCGCGGCGCACCGGAGATTGGTCCGCGATGTCCAATCTTCCCCAACCGCTTCGCCACCGACTCGCCGCCACTTTCGATCTCTCCATTCCATCGATCGTCCGGCTTCAAGGCGCCTCCGATACCACGCAGAAATTCCTCTGGCGCCTCCGCGACGGCGCCCTCATCGAAAGTGTCCTCATCCCGGCGAATCCCGCACTTTATGGCGACCGCGCTGATCGTCACACGCTCTGCGTTTCCACCCAGGTCGGCTGCGCCTATGGATGCCGGTTTTGTGCCAGTGGCCTTGACGGCTGGAAACGCAACCTGGAGGCAGGTGAAATCATCGGCCAATGGCTGGCCGTCGAACGATGGCACGACACCCAACCGCCGGAAACCCGGCGACAGTCGTCCGGCCCCCGGCTCATCGATAACCTCGTCATCATGGGCATGGGCGAACCTCTCGCAAACTACGATCCGCTTCTCACCGCCCTCCGAACCCTCAACGCTCCCTGGGGAGGCGGCATCGGCGCCCGAAAAATCACCGTGTCCACCAGCGGTTTGGTTCCCCAAATTCGTCAACTCGCCGAAGAACCGGAACAGTTCCGTCTGGCCATTTCGCTTCACGGAGCGACGGACGACGTTCGCAGCCAGATCATGCCGGTCAACCGGAAGTACCCCGTGTCCGAACTCACCCGAGCCTGCGAGTATTACCTCGAGCGGAAAGGCAGGATGATCACGCTGGAGTACATCCTCCTGTCCGGAATCAACGACGCCCCCAGCCACGTCAAACCCCTGGGCCTTCTCGCCCGTCGACTCCATGCCAAGGTCAACTTGATCCCCTACAACGCCGTCGAAGGTCTGCCCTGGGTTCGGCCCCCTGACTCTTCCTGCGTCGCCTTCGCCGAGGCCCTCCGCCAATTGGGAGTCGCCACCACCCTGCGCCTCGAGAAAGGCCATGACATCGACGCCGCCTGTGGGCAACTCCGCCTCAAGACCGAGCTCGCTCAAGCCACCGCAAGCTAGACTTCGGTGCCGCCACCCTCGAGTGCCGGCTTGCCAAGCACTCCCCAATCAGTGTCCGCTTTCTGCTCTCATGCGGACCACGCCCCGAACTGTTTTGCGGATTCTGCCGATTCTGATCGGTTGCCTCTCCCTCCCTAGCCACGCCGAATGGTCCTGGATTTGGGCCCAGAGTGCGGAAGCCAACGCCGTCAGCCTTCGCCGCGCCTTCGATGTCACCGCCGAAGTGCGTGACGCCACCCTCGTTGTCAGTGCCGACAATGGCGCCACCGTCCTCATCAATGACCAGGTGGCATTGACCAATCGCGACTGGGATTCACCGTCCAAAGCCGATGTCGCCAAACATCTGAAACAGGGGCGCAATACCCTTCGCGCCGAAGCCAAAAACTCCGGTGGCGCCGCCGGCGTCGTGGCCCGCCTCCGCATTCGCTATGCGGATGGCAAGGAAACGACCATCGAATCCGACACCTCCTGGGAAGCCAAAGCAGCTGGTGACGCGGAGTGGAAAACCGCCAGAGCCGTCGGCGAATACGGCAAGGACCCGTGGGGTGATGTCCTCGGTATCGGCCTGCCCGGTGGCAAACCATTGGTCGTCCAACCCAACGAAATCCAAGCGCTCCCAGGGTTCCGCGTCGAACTCCTGCACGTCGTCCCCAAAGCCGACGAAGGCTCCTGGGTCAGCATGACGGTGGATCCCCAGGGCCGCATCATCGCCTGCGATCAATACGGCGGACTCTACCGCGTCACGCCCTCGCCGGTTGGATCAGGCGCCACTTCGCGGGTCGATCGCCTCACCACCCAACTCGGCGGCGCCCATGGCCTGCTGTATGCCTTCAACAGCCTCTACGTCATGGTCAATGAACAAAACAAGCGCCAGGGCCTATGGAGGCTCCGCGACCAGGACGGCGACGGCGAATTCGAATCAGAGGAACTCTTGCGACGCATTGAGGGAGGCGGCGAACACGGACCCCACGCCATCGTCCTTTCCCCCGATCGCGCGTCCATCCACATCATCTGCGGCAACCACACCAAGTTGCCCGACAACATGGAAACCTCCCGCGCCCCACAACGCTGGGACGAAGATCAAATCGTCGCCCGCATGTGGGATGCCAATGGGCACGCCCGCGGCATTCTCGCCCCCGGGGGCTATATCTGCCGCACCGATCCTGACGGCAAGTCCTTCGATCTCGTCAGCTACGGCTACCGGAACGCCTACGACATGGCCTTCACCACGCTCGGCGACATCATCACGTACGACTCCGACATGGAATGGGATGCCGGCACCCCCTGGTACCGGCCCACCCGCATCTGCCTTGCCACCAGCGGCTCCGACCTCGGCTGGCGCTCCGGTTCCGGCAAGTGGCCCACCTACTATCCCGACAGCCTGCCGGCACTGGTCGACATCGGTCCAGGGAGCCCCACCGGCGTCGAATCCGGAGTCGGCACCAAGTTCCCCGCCAAATACCAAAACGCGATCTTCGCCAATGACTGGACCTACGGCACGATGTACGCCATTCACCTCACGCCGCAAGGTGCTGCCTACCGCGCCGAACGCGAGGAATTCATCAGCGGAAAACCCCTGCCGCTGACGGATCTCACCGTGAACCCTGTCGATGGAGCCCTCTACTTTGCCATCGGCGGTCGTCGCACCCAGTCCGCACTCTACCGTGTGAGCTACGTGGGCGCCGAACCTACGGCACCGGCCCCCGGCCTGAAAGCCACGCCCGAGCACGAGTTGCGACGCCAGTTGGAAGCGTTCCACCAAGGCGGTGCCAACCCCGAAGCCATCCGACTCGCCTGGCCGAACCTGGTGCATCCCGACCGCTGGATCCGATTCGCCGCCCGCGTCGCCATGGAACGCCAGCCTGCCAACACCTGGGCCGGTCAAGCCCTTGCCGAAACCAACCCCCATCGTGCCATCGAACTGGCCATCGCCCTCGCGCGCGTGGGTCCGAAACATCATCTGGAATCCCTACTGAATCGTCTGCATTCCATCGACTTCGCCGCCCTCGACGCCTCCTGGCAGCTGGCCCTCCTTCGAGCCTACCAACTCGCCATCATCCGACTCGGCCCGCCTGAAGGCGTCGTCAAAGAAAAGGTCATTGCCCGTCTCGATGTCCTGTTCCCTTCCGTTTCTCATGAATTGAACCGTGAGTTGTCCTACACACTCATCGCCCTGGGCGCACCTGCTGCCGTGCCCAAATCCCTCCAACTCATGCTCACCGCGCGGGATTCCGAAATTACCTACGCCAGCGATGCCCTCCTCTCGCGCAACTCCGGCTACGCCGACGCCTTCAACAAGGCGGCGTCCTCCCGCCCCAATCAACTCCAGATCACCTATGCTTACGGCCTGCGCGTCGCGACAAATGGATGGACTCCCGCGCTGCGCCGATCTTATTTCGGCTGGTTTCCGCGGACGGCACCGTGGCAGGGCGGCAACAGTTTCAAGGGGTTCCTGGAGAACTTCCGGAAGGAAGCCCTTGCCAACGTTGCCGACGCGGCTGAGCGCAACACCCTGGACCAACTGTCCTCCAAAAAAGAGGGCACTGGACCAATCCCCGAGTTCGCGCCGCCCAAGGGACCCGGTCAGGACTACACGATCGACGAACTTCTGGCTATTGTCGGCGATGGTCTCAAGGGCCGCAGTTTCGAGGATGGACGCCGCCTCTTCCATTCCGCCGCGTGTTTCTCCTGCCATCGATTTGACGGTGCCGGGGGCGGGGTAGGTCCCGATCTCACCGCCTCGGCATCCCGCTACACCTTGCGGGACCTGCTCGAGAACATTGTGGAGCCTTCCAAAGTGATCTCGGATCAATACGGCAGCGAGCAGATTGAACTCTCCGACGGCTCCACGATGATCGGCCGTGCCTATGAGGAAGGCGGCCGCATCAACGTCGTTTTCGACCCCCGCAATCCGGACGAAAAGGAGAGCGCCGAATTGTCCAAAGTGAAGAATCGAAAGCCCTACCCGGTTTCGCTGATGCCGGCTGGATTGCTCAATGCGATGAATCGCGACGAAGTACTCAACCTGATCGCGTACATCCAGTCCGCCGGAGATCCGAAACACGCCGTCTTCAAAAAGTAGCCTCGATACTCTTCCACCCACCAACCGGTGGTCGCCGATAGCGCCCTCGAAGCATACGCCGCATCCGATCAGGCATTGCCTGGGCGAGCGCCGCTGCCACAGGTCGGTTCGCCACCACTGTTGGATGAACCGTGCTGTTCATGGCTTGGCAGCCCAGGCAACTTCCGAATTCTCCAGGAAGCGAGTCAGACTGGCATGGACCATTTCAGGCCGGTGAAGCGTTACTGCGTGGGAGACATCGGGAAGTTCCTCATAACGGGAGCCCGGAATCTTTTGGGCAAGGCTCCGGCCGTAGCGAGGAGGCGCGATCGGATCCAATTCGGCCGAGACGACGAGGGTTGGTATGCCGCCAAGTTCCTGGAGTTGATGCGAGGTATCATGCTTCGCTAATGCACGAACCTGGCGAAGGAGAATCGACGGTTGATCGGCGAGGTCCCGCCCGACATATCGGGACAGCTCCAGGGCCAGGAGGTCAGTATTTCCTGCTTCTAGATCCTTAGGAGGGAGAATCATCTCGAGAAATGCCCGCCGACGCATCGACCGGGTTCCCAGACGCGTTCGCAGCGTCATCCAAATCACCCAAGGCGTAGGCCGTGCCGCATCACGTCCCCTGGGAAATGTGCAGAGCAGCGAGAGGCTGCGAACCCGTGTTCGAAAACGGAGGGCAAACTCCTGACTAATGATCCCTCCCATCGAGTGTCCAACCACGTGGGCGGATTCCCACCCTACGGCATCCATAAGGCGCCGGACATCCTCCGCCATCGCGGGAATAGAGACCTCCCCACGGCAAGGCTGGCTCCTACCCAATCCGCGATTATCGAAAACCAGGTGGGCGTAGGGGGATCCCATCCTTTCGACCTGCGGTCGCCAGCCATCGCCACATACCCCGACCCCTTGAATCCAAACCACCGGTATTGAGTGGCCCTGCCCCTCGCCATGAAGTTCGTAGGATAGTATTCCGTCGTCGCTCGAGATAATCGGCATGCCTTCGATCCTCCGCCAACGTCTGTCGCGCGCAATAACCCGGATGGAGTACGTCGATCCCCTCGCTCAGCCTGAAACCCAGGACCAGACCAATCCTTGCTCGGTTTTCCACAGGTCTGGCCTACAATCTCATTCCTTCCATTGCCAGCAAGACGGCTTCCAAGCCATAGGGACAGACATGTGTTTCACCGACTTTTGCTTCACCAGAACCTCATGGCTTCTTCGGCATGTGTTGGCGCACCCGTTTTGATGTGGCTCCAAAAAATCTCAAACCGGACGTGATCGGGGGCCAGACCTGTTCTTGTTGCCCGCCAACCGGAATCGGAATGGCGGGACAGACATGGCCTCATTCGCGAAGCCAAAAGTGATAAAAGGGATTGGTGGGAGATTTTAGGTGTAAGATTTCCGGTCGATGGCCCGTTATCCGGGCATGCGACAGCCCCGCCTGCTCGTGCCGCATGACGCCCCCGTGGGCCACTACCACTGCACGTCCCGGATCGTCGATAAGCAACGCATCTTCGGGCCCCTGGAGAA
>JAEUHG010000073.1 GCA_016795425.1 Verrucomicrobiales bacterium | reverse complement strand
ATCGGCGAGCAAATCCCGGGACTGCAGGGTGAAGGCACCGGTCGACGACGACCAGCGAATGGCTACCGCGTCGGTCGCTCGGGAGATGGCCAGGGACGGGGCTGGGGAACTTCGCGGTTCCACTCCGAAGACTTGGAGGCCCTCCTCGTCCGCGGCCACGAGAACGTACTCTCCGGACACGGCCAGGTCATTGGCCAGGACGGCTGCGTTGGCTCCCTGAAGGACGGGTTCCGACACGGAGCGGGTGTCGACCACCTGGAGTCCCGAGCCGCCCGCGGCGGCGAACACGAGGTGGCCCGCGGCCGCCATACGATTCCATCCGAATCCGAACTCCGAACTGGAGCCGAGCAAGGAGATGCGGGCTGGCACGTTCACATCCACGATCTGGAAGCCGAAGCGAAGGCCGGAGAGGAAGGCGCGCGAACCGAAGGTCGCGACGCGGAGGTTCCAACTGATGGCTTCATGGCTGCCTAGAACCACCGGGAGCGAAGGATCCCGGATGTCCAGAACGGTCAATCCGGCCATGCCGTCCCCGACCAGGAGTTGTTCCCCACGGATCGCCTGGTCGAGCCGCGTGCTGGAAAAGTCGTGGCTCGCGATCCGGACCGGCGAGGACGGGGTCCTGAGGTTCACCACATCCACCCGCCCGGCTTTACCCGAGGCCGAACCCAGGGCAAGAAAAGCGAACTCGCCGGTGGCGTTGAGGATCAGGGAACCGAGTTGGGTATACCCAGTGGTCACGTAAGTACCCAGGAGTCGGGGGCGTCGCGGGTCGCCGGCGTCCAGGACCTCCATGGTGTGGCGGAAGTTGGGAGTGTCCGTGATCCAGGTGTTCCCCACCACCGCCACGGAACCCGCTTGGGCGCGATGTCGACCGACGTGCCGCGGACTCGCTGGATTGGTCACATCGACGATGCGAAGGGCGCCGTCAGGCTGCATGTCCGTTCCCGCCCAATAGCGGTCGGTCAGATAGGCGTAGTGGCCGGAGACAGCGACTTGATGGACCTCTCCCGAGCCGTCCAGGCTGCCGACCCGTCGGGGTGATGCGGGATCGGTGACGTCGACCACCACCAGCCCTGCCTCCCCGTCCGCGACATAGGCCAGGTTTCCCACGAGGACCACATCGTAGGCGGATCCGCTCGTGTTGTAGGCGCCCCATCGAACCGGCGCCGCCGGGTCGGTGATCTTCACCACGATCAGGCCGGCACTCTCTACGGCCACGTAGGCGAAATCGCCCGAGACGGCGATGCCTCCCGCTGCCCTCGGCAGTTCCAGACTTCCGAGCAGACGGGGAGCTGTGGGATTGGAAACATCACCGACGTGGAGCGTGCCCATGAAACCGGTCTGGGGGTCGAACCCCGACGTCCAGTAGGCGCGCGATCCCGCAACGGTGATCGAGGCGACGGCCAGGGACGTCTCCAGCCGGCCAACCAGTTTCGGCGCGAGGTCGATGGCGGTGGCTGAGACGACCGCGAAGGCCAACCCGATTCCGTAGGAAGCCCAGGCGAAACGGGCCAAGGCGGTGAGGCGACAGGACAGCATACGGGGATACGAGATGCCCAGGTGGATCGGTCGAGGGGGGCCGCTGCTTCAGGGTTCGTAGCGTTTCGCGAACCAGACCCAAGGCGATGCGTCGTTTGCCCTGTAACTACCGCTGATAAAGATCCGGCCCACCGCGTCCACGGTCATGGCGTCCGCAGCGGCTCGGTTGATGCCTTGAGCCTCGTCCGTGAGAAAGCCGTAACTGGAGCTCCAGACTCCGTTGCCGGGGGCGGACTCGGTGAGCCGGACCCAGGTGGCCCGGGAGGTGTAGGTGACCTTCTTCGTGCCGTACTTCTCGTGCGTCACGCCGACGGCCCAGACGTTGCCCAAGGCATCGACGGCGAGGTCGATTGGGTACGGGCAGGGACCGTAGTTCCAGGGTCCGAAGATTGTCGTCCATGAGGTACCCCCATTGCTGCTCATGCGAATCACCCAGGGGGAGGGGTCGTTCTCCATGCGACTGCCGGTGTCGCCGAGGACGAAGATGCGGCCGGCGGAGTCGGCGGCCACTTTCCGAGCGCGCGACGTGCTGGCTTTTCTTGGAAGCCAGGCTTCCGTGTCGACGACCTGCCAGGACGCGCCGCCGTCGGTGCTGCGGGTCACGGTCCAGGCGCCGGCGTAGAGTTTGCCCCGCGTCCCCACGGCGAAGAGAGTGCCGGGCCCGGTGGTGTTGGGAACAAAGGTGATTCCGAGGGCGGCCACCTGGTTGTAACCGGTGATGGAGTAGGCTCCCGTGCCTTGGAACACCGAGGTGTAGGTCCAACTGGCGCCCTGGTCCTGGCTGCGGGCCACCACCCAGTGACAGACGCCCGCAGCGTCGAGGGCCATGCCGCAGACGTGGATGTTGCCGGCATCGTCGACCGTGGCACCCCGCGCCTCGGACCATGCGTCGGCGAGCCGAAACGTGGCCGAAGGACTCCACTGCGTCGTGGCCTCCGTTCCGCGGAGCACGGTCCACTCCGGGACCAGGTTTCCCGAGGCGGTCGACCGTTGGACGGTACCAACGCGGTACAGGTTGCCGAAACCAGCCGAGGATGGACTCGTGTCCCACGCCAGACCGTAGGTGCCGAAGTTGCTGGTGTCGGTATCCAACGGAGTCAACGAGGACGCGCTTTGGGAGAACCGGTGGAGTAGGCCACTTTGCACGCCATGGACGTCGCCGGCCAGGACGAGGTCGGCGGCCTGCGGGTCGTTCGAGAACGGATCGATGATGGCGGCCCGGTGGGACTGCCCAGGCGTGTTCAGGAGATCAGTCCACCCGGGGTTGCTGGCGGTCGCCGATGCGGCGACTACGATGGAGGATGCTGCGCAGATGAGGGCGGCGAGGCGGGATGGGGTCTTCATCGGGGTGGGTCGGAGGCTGAGGTTCATGAAGGGTCGAGGTGGATAGCGGTCTCGACCAATCCATCGCCCTGGGAGGGCTCCATCTTACAAGAATTCAACCCAAACACGCGATGCGCATACCGATGTAAGGTTCACGAAGGACGCGCGTCGACCGAGTCCCGCGGAGCGGCCAAGGCGGTGGGATCTCAGCGAGACGCCTGCGGGGAATCGGCCGAAGCGGGCACCGGCGCGTGCCAAACCCAGGTGATGGGGCCCAGATCATCCACACGCGTGGCGGAGAGGAATTGGCCGTCCTGGGAGAACATCAAGGCGAACGGTCCGCGGTCTTCCCGTTCCGTGGGGAACCGGACCAATTCACGCTGGCTGGCCACGTGCCACAGGCGAACCGTTCGGTCGTCGCAGATGCTGGCCAGGGTTCGCCCATCCGGGCTGAACGCGAGGCTGATGACCAGGCGGGTGTGTCCGGTGAAGCGGCCCAGTTCCCGGCCAGACGGTACCGTCCAGAGCCGGATAACGGCCGCCTTTCCCGCGGTGGCGAGGAGTCGGCCGTCCGGGGAGAAGGCGGCACCAGCGATGCTTGCTCGGCTGGGATCGAGGGTCGCCTCACGCCGAGGTGGGGTGCTTTGGAGATTCCAGAGTTGGGGAAGGCCGCGCTCGTCCGTGAGAAGGTGGTTCTCGTCCGGCGACAGGCATGCCGCTCCAGGGCTCGTGTTGGTGAACACAAGAAGCGGCTCGGCGGAGGGAAGCTGCCAGAGGGTCACCGTGTCGTTGCCGGTTTCCGTGATGGCCCAACCTCGTCCTGGTGCGAAGCGTATCCAGGGCGTCACAGCCTCCAAAGAACCGAGACGCAGTCGGGTCGTGACGTTCCAGAGCTCCATCCGACCGTTGGCTCGGTCCCAGAGCGCCAGCATTTGGCCGTCTGCAGAGAGGCTCCCGGGGAAGGCAGCGCCCTCTGGTGCCTTACCCGGAAGGGCGACGACCTCGTCTCGGAGTTCGAGGGTGTCCGGGTCGAGGCGGCGGAGGTCTCCATCTTTCGTCCACATCCAGACCAGGCCATCCGGGCCGAAGCCGACGGGCCGATTCGTACCCCGGACAAAGGAGGGCCTGGCCTTGGCTGTTGGATCCCAAAGCTTGATCGAACCATCATTCATCCCCACGGACGCCAGCCGGTCGCCCTGGGGTGAGAAGGCGATGTCGAAGACTTCGTCCGCCTGCCCGCGCAGGGTGTTCAGGGGCGCGCCCGTGCCCGTGTCCCAGACCCGAATGGTCTGATCGGCGCTGGCTGTGACCACCCTCCGTCCATCCTGCGCAAAGCGCGCGGCGTACACGTGGTCGTTGTGGCCCAAGAGGACGGTTCGCGGCCGTTGCTGGTCGATGTCCCACAACGTCACACCAAATCCTGGGACATCGAAGGCCAGGGTGCCGTCGGGTGAAATCGAGACCAGCCCACGAGCCGTAGGGGGGCGCGGAATGCGGTGCGCGAGGTGAAGATCCGGAACGGTGTAAAGCCCAACCCCCTCCTCGACGGTCACTGCGAAGAGGTCCTTCTCGGGCGCGAAGGCGAGGGCAAAGGCCCAGCCGCGAGGCCGGGGACGTTCCATGGAACCGACCACGGTCCAGGTATCCGTGCTCCATAGCAGCAAACGCTCGGGGCTCGAGGTGAGGAGGTACTTGCCACTCGGCGAGAATCTCGCCGGCCCGGTGGCGCCCGTCAGTTCGCGGAGTTTGGCGAACCCGAGCGTGTCCCAGAGCCAGACTCCCTGGAAGGAACCCGCGGCAAGGTGGCGGTTGTCGGGGGCGAAGGAGAGCGAGAGAACCTGTTTCTGGCCCGGGAGCGAACCGAGTGGCTGTCCGGTGCGAGGGTCCCAGAGGCGCACGACGTCGTCGGCTCCGCTGGTCGCCAGTTGGAGGCTGTCCGCCGAAAACGCGACACGCCAGGCCCCGCCAGAGTGGCCGGGCAGACGGTCGATTTCGTCGCCTCGCGCCTGTTGCCAAAGATACCGCCATTCGAATCCGCGCAGGTCGGGTTCGCCGGCAGCGGGGATGTGATTAACGAGCAGCGTTCGAGCCTGCCTGAGGTTGTCGGCCTGGAGCGCTTGCTGGGCTAGGTTGACGTCCGCGGCGTAGAGGTTCTCCCGTGCCACCAGTTCGTTGGCGCGCGACTGAGCGGCCAGCGTCGCCATTCGTCGCGCCTGTTGGGCCTGCCAGAGGTAGAGGCCGGTGGCGAGCAACGCGACCAGGCCCACCGCAGCGCCGAGCCGTCGGGCGGCTCGGAACTGGCGATCGAATTGGTGCCGACGTTTCACCGAGCCGCCGCTGTGCAGGAGAGCGAGGTCGGCGTGCATCTCCTCCGCGGAGGCGTAGCGAGCCTCGGGCTCGGGTTCGCAGGCCCGTAGGAGCACCGCGTTGAGTTCCATCAGTTGGATCGATTCCGGATCTGTTCCGATCCGCGTGAAGGGTTCGGGAAACTCCTGGCGGTCCTTTCCCATTGCTGCCTCGTAGAGGACCTTGCCTAGCGCGTAGAGATCCGCCTGCGGCGAGGTGGGACCTTCGGGAGGGACGAACCCTTCGGTCCCGACGAACGTCCGAGCGCCGGCGGCCTCGGTGACCAAACCGATGTCGGCCAGTTTGGGCACGCCACCGACGAAGATGATGTTGGAAGGTTTGACGTCGCGATGGATCAGGCCGTGACGATGCAGGTGGGCCAAGGCCAGGCTGAGGTTGAGTCCAAGTTCCAGGCACTCGGTCAGTGGCAGGCGGCCGCGGCGTAGGAGGTCGTCGGCGAGGGTTCGTGGCCGGTAGTTCTGCGAATCCGGTGGCGTGTCTGGCGTGGAGGAAGCGATTAGGGCTGGCGATGGGCTTGGGCTCTCCGGGCGATGGGGCGGGTCGACCCGGCTTCGGGCGTCGTCCGCCAGTTCCATCACATAATAAAACCAGCCTCCGGGTTCATCCCGGCCGACGTGGAGGATGTCGACGAATCCCTCGTTGGCGCGGGAGAGGGGTTCAAATCGGCGGATGCCTGCGAATTCGCGCTCGTAGGGGCGGGAATCCCGGAAGTTGTCGAGGTAGACGATCTTTATGGCGCGGCGGGTCCCGAGCGCATTGCGGGCCAGCCACACCTCGCCGTAGGCGCCTTGGCCGATCGGTCGCTCTAGGACATGATCTGGGATCTTCGGAGGACCGGTTCGGATCAGCTGGAGTGGTTGTCCAGTCAATCCGAGTTTCGCCTCGATTCGATCCCGGGCGGTGCTCATGGCGGCCTCGGGGGTAAACCGATCAACATCCGGCGGCGAAGGAAGGCGTTTCCGAGTCTTGGCGCGACCCGGTACCTCTCGAACTTGAACTGACCACTCGACGTGCCAGAGGGCTGAGGCGTTCGCCGCGGCATCCAACGCTTCAGGA
>JAEUHG010000037.1 GCA_016795425.1 Verrucomicrobiales bacterium | reverse complement strand
CCGCAGCACCTTGGGCCGCGTGACCTGGTCGAATTACTTCGGGTGGGGCGGTTTCGCTACAACTACACCGCGCCCAGCGTCCGATCGACCGGCGCGGCGCCGTCTGGCGCAATGGCGCTGGGCAGCTACACCCCAAAAGAGAACGGGGAAGGCGGCGTGCGCGGATTGGAGCGGTTGGTGGTGGCACTCAACTCCGGCCGGGTGGTCCTCGACGGCGCCGATTGCGCCGGCACCGAGCTTAAGGTCCGAGAGGTGGGCATCTGCCTCAACGGGCAAAAGCGCCGCATGCTGGTCATCTGCTCCGACCCCTATTGATTATGGCGGAGCCCGAGTTCCTGGGATTCCTGGAATGGTCCGATGGCACCGATTGCCCATGCGGCCAGGGCGTGCGGCGGCTCACCGTCACGAAGCTCTGGCACAACCTGGGTGAGGACACCAGGGGCGCTGCCTGGGGCTTTGCTGGCCTGGTGCGGGGCCACTACTTGCAGGCCACCTCCAACGGCTGGAGCAGCGAGCCCAACACCGTTTTTGCGTTGAATCGCCTTTCCGGCTTGGTGGCTGGGCCTGAGTTCTACCAGACCGAGGCCGGATTCAACTTCCCGCCGGCCGTGGTCGTGGATGGCCCATGGATCCAATACACCTGGACGGTGGACGTCCTGACCCGGGAGACCTCGGTCACCCTTTCGATCCCCTACACCCAGGCCATGGTCCTGGAGGACCTGCTCAACCTATGGGAGAGCGCCCCGAGCGCGATCCTGGTGGTGCCATGGGGCCGGGAGTCGGCGCTTGGTCGGGCGGAGGTCTCAGGCCTGCGCTGGCGCCAGGATCCCGTGTCGTGGCTCGGGGTCGGTCCAGCCGACGGCAGGATCGTCCAGGTCACCGAGCCCCAGGATTCCTTCCAGGGGGCCACCAACTTCGGGGTGCAGACCCAATGGAGCCAATCGCGGGTTTCTCGGCAGCTCCTCCAGTTCAGCCACCGCGGCTTTTTCAGCGTGCAGCGCCAGGATGCCGTGGCCCGGGAGGGGGAGAACTTCCAGATCCGGGACTATCCCAAGGAATTCTTTTACCTGACGGATGGGATTTGGGAGATCGGGAGCCCGGCGCCCTCGGTGGATGAGATGACTTTGTACTGGGAGGGGGACTACCTGGTGACGGTGCTTTTGGGGGATCGCCCCCCGGACGGGACACCGTACCAGGAGGTACAGGGTAAGGGCTTCGCTTCGTCCGCCTGCTGACCGTGCCGCGGCCGGGTTCCGGCCGTGCGTCTGCCGCCCCCACGGCACCCTTCCGGCCTTGCCCGCGCCGCTAACCCTCCTGCACCCTTTTCGCCTATTCCCGCCACCCTTTTCAGATTTTTGCCGCCCTTACCATGCGCCGTGAGGACACGTCGCGGTCCGTCGCGACTTGGCCTCCGCTCGGTTCATGGTCCCAAGGCGCGAGTTTCGGTTTGTCTCTGCTCTCTGCGGCCGGTTGGTTTCGGACCTCGGGCGGGTTCCTGGCCTTGGCATTGATGTTCATGCCGGTTCTCGGTGGGGCAGCCGATTCCGGTGCGCGCTTTGAACGTGTGCCTCGGCACATGAATGACATTTCCGGTGGTGGCGTGCTTCGGAATGTGGTGGCGCGTGGAGGTCTTGATTCAACGGAGGTGGAGTTCTTCGTGGCCAGGGAGGACGCGACAGCTCAGGAGACCCGCGGTGTTCTCCTCCGTGATCCCTGGCGTTATCCGCTGCCCGAGGGATGGGTCACGTTCGAACGCGGTCAGGTCCGCGCCGTGGGAAAGATCGTGGAACTCTATCCCAACCTCTATCCCGGGAACCCTCTGGGGCCGCTCGAGCCCATCTTGCCGGAGATTCGTCTGCTGATTTCACTGGAAAAGGATGGCTTTGACGATTTGGGCGAAGTCCTTCTGCGGGATGAATCGGCGCCTTCGACACTGGACTATTCGTCATTGGAAGAGCCTGGATGGGTCCCGATTCCGCGGGACCGGCACGAAGGGGCGGCCTTGGATGACGTCGAGGCTTATCGGACCCGTATCGGTTGGCCCTCTTATGTTCCGCCGCCGGCAGGCCGCGAACTGCAAGTGGTCCAGGCGGACGGCAAATGGCTGGTCATGGAGTCCGCGACCAATTGGGCAGGCCAGATCATGAAGCGCTACGAAGCGAATGGATCAACGGATCCCACCTTTGACGGTGAGCCCGTGGACGTCACCGGAGACCCGTCGATGGTCACGGCACCCTTGCTGGTCATCGGAGAGTTGCCGGACGGGCGGGCCCTGGCCGTTGTGGGCATCCAACGGCAGTCGCGTTTGATCGCCTTCGACCGGACCTCTGGATCTCCAGCGGACGCGGCCGCACTCGGGACACTCTTGGCGGTGTTGCACCGTGACATGCCGCATTCGTTGCTTCGCAGCGTGCTCATTCGTGCCGACGGGTTGTTGGAGATCGAACAGTTTCCCACGCCGGGGGTGATTCAGTTTCCCAGCGTCAATGGCGAACGGCTGCGCAGCATGCGCAGCCGAGTTTACTGGAAGCATGCACCGCGATCCGTGGTCGCGGTGAGGCAGATGCGGCGCTGTCGGGTGGTGCGGGAAGGCGCCGGCAAAATCGACGTGGAGATCCGGCGCCTGGGAAATCTGGAGAACCCGGCGTCGGTCGAAGTGAAAACAGTGGCGGGCAGCGCGACCGAGGGTGTCGACTTTGAGCCCTGGCGTGGCCGGGTTTTGTTCCAATCTGGCCGCGCGAGTCAGAAAATCTCGATCCAGATCCACTCGAACGCCGTGCCGGAAGGGGTCGAGTTCTTCGATCTGGTGCTGACCCAAGCCGCCAATATGACCATCGCCACTCCGCGGCATCGCATCGAGATTCTCGAGTCCATCGAGCTCCAGTGGATTCCGCCGCGAACGTTGCGGCTTCATCATCCGGGAATCCTCAATTTCATCCTCACCAGGATCGGAGCGGACACCCATTCGCCTTTCGGCAGGTGGAGCCCTGGATCGATGCTGGTGTCGCGCACGGACCCCGTCGATTTCCACCTCGATGAGCCGTGTTGTGGCCTGCCGAGTGAGGGTGTTGCCGACGGGGCAAGAGAACTCAGCGTCCTCTTCTTTCGCGGTCTGGCCAGGGAAGAGGATGAGGAGGACTTGCCAAATATGATTACCGCAGAGAACTAATGTGCAGCATTGGAGGTTCGTTTACGGCCCCTGGAGTCGCATTTTTTGGAGTAAGCTCCGAAATCGGGGATCCGCACGGAGTGAGTCCAGCCGCGGGTCAACGCCGATCCAAATCATTCCGGGATCGCGATGGTCGTAGGCGGTTTCCAACCACGCGATGGCCGGGTCAGGTTCGGCGAGCGCGGCATAGACCTCGGCGACGGCCAGGGCGGTGGTGGATTCCTGCGAGCGGGCCAGGAGTTCATCCAGGAGCCTGCGGGCGGCCTTCGTATCGCCGGAACGCGCCAAGGTGACGGCTCTTCCGGCGATGCATTCGGCCCGGGTTCGGGGTTGCTCATTAATCAATGCTTCCAGCACGGTGTAACTCTGCAGCGCCTCCGGATACCGACCGAGCGCCTCCAGAACTCTCGCCTGCCAGGCGCGGGAATCTCGATCCCTCGGATCCGCGCGGACGAGCGTTTCCAAAGGCCCGAGGGCCGCCGCAGAGTCGCGTTCGAAATAGTAGACGCAGGCCTTCCGCAGCATCCACGTGGGCGCGAACGGTTCCAGTCGCCGAGCGGCGTCCATCTGGGCATGAGCCTCGCGAAATCGACCGAGAGGAACCAGGAGGTTCCAGGCATAGGAATCGTGCAACTGCGCGTTCTCGGGCGTGATTTCGATGGCCTTGCTCAAGGAGGCCTCCGCAGCGGTCCAATCGTAGTCGAGCCAGGCGGCCACTTTGCCCAGCTTTTCGTGGGCGACTTCGAGACGTGGATTGATTTGCAGGGCGGCCGAAGCCAGGGCACGCGCTCGGGGAAAAGTGTCGCGGCCCAAAGTCAGCCCGTAGCCCGCTTCCATCAACCAGTTGGCGGCAAGTCCGCTCATCGCCAGGGCATACTCGGGATCCAGCCTGACGGCTTCCTCATAGTGGCGGCGTCCTTCCACTAGCGAATCGAAGGTGAGTCGGGCCGTGGCGGTTCGAGCCAAGGTGTACTCCCGAAGCGCTGCCTCATGGGTGGTTCCCGGGTAGCCGTCGCGGACTCCGCGAACGATGTCGTTTTGAGACCACGCGACGAGTTTCCTGAGTGCCATGGGCGCCAAACCGATCGCTGACCCGACCCCGCCGAGGGTCAACACGACTTTCAACCAGCGGCGGCGGCTCCGTCGACCGAGCACCGAGCGGCCGGAGGCCAACGCGGCCAAATCGTTTCGCAGCCTGGCGACATCAGGGTACCGTCCCTTTAGGTGGTCGGCACAGGTTCTGACGATGATGGCGTTGAGTTCATAGGCGAGTCGGGCGTCGGGCCATTTTCGGAGGTCCGCAGGAAGCTCGGGAAATCGGCGGCGATCGAATCCGGTGAGGGATTCGTAAAGCACCTTGCCCAACGCGAAGAGGTCGGCCCCCGGAGTTCCCGGGCCGAAGGGATCGATGTAACCCTCGGTGCCCACCACCGACTGCGAGTCGCTCGCGTCCGCGATCAAGCCGATATCGGCGAGTTTGGGCCGTCCATTGACGAAGATGATATTCGACGGTTTGACGTCGCGATGGACCAGGCCGTGATCGTGGAGGTGCTCCAATGCCTCGCTCAGGGCGAGGCCAAGGTCGAGCACCTGTTGTGCCGGGAGTCGGCCGTGATCCAGATCGGATCGAAGCGTTCGGGGTTCGTAGGCGTCGGGATCGCCTTCCTGAACGAGCGGCTCCTGCGTGGCAGGTGGCCATGGAAGGTCCGGCGAGGGAGCTGTGGTGACCGGATCCGCCAACTCCATCACATAGTAGAAGCACTCCGGGCCGGATCTCCCGACGTGAAACAGGGAGACCTGACTGGGGTGCGAACGTGAAACAACCTCGAACCGGCGGATGCCTTCGAATTCCCGCTCGAATGGACGGGCATCCATGAATTGAGCGCGATGGACAATCTTTACGGCACGGTAGATGCCGGTGGCAGAATTGCGGGCCAGCCAAACCTCGCCGTAGGCGCCCGCACCGATGCGCCGAAGAAGTGTGTAGTCGGGAATGACGGGAAGATTCGGGAATCTCGGAGAGTCCGAAGGCGAGATGGTTCCCGGCGTAATCAAGGCATTGCGACGCTAGGCGGTCTGTATTCGCCCGGCAATCGGCAATGCGGTGGGTCGTCCTCAGCGGGCGCATCTCCGCGTTGTCTGGACGAAAAGCGGGAGAGGGCTCCCGCACTCCAAGACGGCCGGCGCCCGCCTGACCCTGGGTGTGGACAGGCGCAAAGCGTCGTGGGCTGCGGTAGACCTCTACCGCTTTTTCCTGAAAGGGGCGCTGCTCGGCCTGAAGCCTGCTGCCGCCCACCTTCACCGTCATAATCGTCATCACTTCACGGACCCACTCGACGCCCTCGGAAATAACGAACGCTGTGCGTGGTCGATATCGGAATCTGAAGGCTCGGGTTGCCCTGGGATTCCGACTGCACCTCGCCGTGGTGGGTCCAATGGATGAAGTCTTCGGAAGTTTCCACCGCGGCCCGGCCTTCAGTGAATCCCAGGACTTGAAGATTCAAGGTCGTGGACGAGGGATCGTTGCCGCGGTGGAGTTGGAGTCGAAGGCGGTCATCGGGTTCGGTCACAGTGAGGATTTGCCGCGCCGCGACCGCGGTGAGGGTCTGTTGAGTCCCGTTGGGCCACTCGATCTGGATCGTCTCGACGTGCGTCGCGTCACCCAGGCCGAAATGGAGGCGGGGATCATTCTGACCAAAACTGTTGCCGGCTCCGACTTCCCGAAATTGCAGCACCGTGTTTCCGCGAAGCCTTGCGGTGACCCGGACTTTGGCGCCGATAGCCGAGCGATTGGATTTCGTTCCGACCAATCGAAGCAGCAGCCATGAGTTGCCGGGTCCATCTCGCTTCCCGTTGTTGCGGTAAAGGCGGCTGTTGAATCCTGCGACGGCAAGATCCAGGAAGCCGTCATTGTCAACGTCACCCCAGGCAGCCGACTCACTGTTGATCTCGTCATTCCCCAAACTTCCGGCCGTCACACGAGTGAAGGTATGGTCGCCGTCGTTGCGCCACAGGGCATCATTGCGACCTCCGGTGGCCGCTTCTTCCGTGCCCGGGAGAAAGAGGTCGAGGTCCCCATCGTTGTCATAGTCACCCCAGGCCCCACTCAGAGTTCGAGCCGGATCCATGGCGGGCCCGACCGTTGAAAGTTGGAGAAAGTTGCCGTGACCGTCGTTGCGGTACAACCGGTTGCCGGATCCATTGACCCAAGTGGAAAACAGATCCAAGGCGCCGTCGTTGTCGAAGTCGCCCGCCATGATGGCGCCATAGTTCTGGCCGCCCACCCCGATGGAAATCGCCTCAAAATCGGCGCCGCCCTGATTGAAGAGAATCACATTTCGCAAGACTCCATTCAGACGCACGGAGAGGGCGATGTCGGGATAGCCATCGGCATTAAAATCGCCGGCTGCGCAGCCGTAGTTTCGACCTTGGAACGCCTCAAAACCGGGAGGTCGCCAACGCACGAACGCACCGCCCGGTTGTCCCAGATAGAGCGTGTTGCGGATGGGTTTGGCCGAGTTCGAATCGGCGGCGAGATTGCCGACGAAGAGATCGAGCAAGCCGTCCCGATTGAAGTCGGCCCATGCTGCCGACGCCCCTTCGGTTGCCTCCGTTCCCACGGGCGCGTTGGTGTGGGAAACAAAGGTGCCGTCTCCAAGCCCGCGGAACAGGTGATTCCGTTCCGCAGCGCCTCCCCAGCCCACAGGCGCGAACAAATCGAGGTGGCCGTCGTTGTCGAAGTCCGCCCAATGTCCGGAACTGACGGCCCCTTTGGTGTAGGTCCGGTTGATCATGGCATGAGGTGGGAGGACCCGGCGCAGGGTGCCATCGCGCTGGTTGTGGAACAGTTGATGTCCGAGGTCGCCGGCAAGGTGGAGATCGACGTAACCATCGTCATCGTAGTCGCCCCAGGATTGTCCCCACGCGGCAAATCGGGAGATTGGACTATCCGCAACGAGCGAAAAGGTGGTGTCGACGTCCAAAAAGGCGGGAGCGCTGGTGGCGATGCCGGCAGAGTTGGAGACGATGACCGTGTAACTGCCAGCCATGGCCGCCGTGAGATTGGTGAGGAGAAGCAGACGGTTGGTGGCGCCGTCGAGCGTGACCCCATCGAAAAGCCATTGATAGCTGAGCGGTGATCCACCCGTGACCGACACGTTCAGCGTGGCACGATCTCCCAAGCTTCGCGAAAGACCGGCCGGCGGCCGGGTGATCGTCGGCGGCGACTGGGCCTGGGTCGCCAAGCCCATGACCAAGTTCAGGGCGAGAATGAGTACCGCCAGCAGGACTCGGTGAAAGTGGTCTGACTCGTGATCGAGGCGAAGGTGGGGCGGGCGTTGTCCGGGAGGTGCGGCAGGAGGACGGTTCATTCCACCGCTGTCTAAACGAATCCCGGACCGAGGTTACGTCTCGAGGCATGGCTCTGTGCCGAGCCAGCGGTCGCCATCGCGCGCTGCAAGGTTTGAAGACCAAGGTGGTCGCGGTGAGACGATATTGCCGTGACGCAGGCCAGTGCCGGTCACAGCGGGTTTTCGGCAATGCCGGAAGCCCAACTCTTCTTACAGAGCACGGTGTCCAAAGTGGCGAGCTTCAGGCCGTGACTGGATGCCAGGCGCACCAGATGCGCATCGGTCACGTCCCGGCCGTTCGCAAGCGAGGGCAGGGAATCCGCCAGCACGGCGTCGGTCAGAAAGCGATGCGCCTTAAGTCGGAGAATGGCCCTGAGGGCGGTCTGGGCATCTCCAAAGGAGGCGCCGTACGCCGGACTGAGGCTTACCCGCAGGAATCCCATCTGAGTCACTGGGGCGGTGGCAAAGTTGGTCGCCGAGTTCAGCCACCGGTTGGCGGCGACGTGTCCCGAATGCCGCGACCATGCGCTGGCCAATAGAAAATTGACATCCAGCAGGTGGCTCACGGGAGTTCGTTGAGAATGGTTTTGACCCGTTCTGGCGTCATGGGGGGGGCTCCAGGTGGGGCGACCAAGACGGGGCGACCGAACTTGCCGCGAACCAGGCGCGCGCGTTTGGGCTTCTGGCGCCTCAGGATCAACTTCTCGCCCTCCATCGAAAAGGACACCCTTTCACCTGCCTGGAGATGCAGGGCCTTGCGGAAGCGCTGGGGGATAACCAATTGGCCTTTCGTGGAAATCGTCGCGCTATCCATAACTGAATTCTTACTTGGCTTACCTGCGAGTTCAAGGAACGAGAGCGCTGCGTGTGTGGAAAGCGCGTTGGTAGAGAGAGCGAGAATGGATGGCCCTATCTACCTCGATCCGAGGAAACCCTTCCAGGCGTCGCTAGGGCGGTGAGGACCTGGGCCTCATCACGCGCTGCAACGCGTCCACCGTCTCCGCCGAGGGTTTGAAGTTGCCGGGACGATGGCCTTGCGCGATGGCCAATGGCGTCCAGCCGTATTTGTTGGTTCGATTCCATACCGCGCTGCTCGCTCCATGATCGGCGAGCCAGGTGATGACTTGGGGCAGGTTCTTGTAGGCCGCGCCGTGCATGGCTGTTTCCCCATGGGCATCGACGGCATTCACGTTGGCACCGTGGTCCAAGAGGAACTGAATGGCTTCGAGAACTTCTGGTTCCGTCCCGGCCACTTCGTTCGCGGCGGCGGAACCGACGCCGATCCCCGCCGCCACCATGAGCGGAGTGCAGCCGTCGTTGTTCGCCAAACTAGGATCGGCACCCCAGTCGACCAACGCCCGCAGGTAGGCGGTGTCGGCGGTCGCGGCGGCCATGAGAAACGGAGTGGCGCCGGCGCGAGCGAAGGAGCCGGGAGACGCTTTGCCCTGGGTGAGACGGGCATTCACGTCGGCGCCGTGGTCGACCAGTCTTTGTGCGAACTGGAGGCTGTTCAATCGGCCCGAGCCCAGCGGGGTCGGGTCGCCGTCGTCCTCGCCGCGGCTCGGTTTTCGCACCCAGGTCAGGGCGTGGAGTGGAGTGAATCCGGACCGTTGATCGTTGGGATCTGCGCCGGCTTTGAGCAGGTCCACGGCAACTTCGAAGTGCCCGTTCTCGATGGCCAGGAGCAGGGCGCTGGTACCTTTGCGGGGGCCTTTGGCGGTGACCTTGCGCGGTTGCATGGCCTCGTTGACGTCGATGCCGGCTTTGAGCAGGACCCGGACCACCTCGCCGCGGCCTTCGCGCGCAGCGAGGAAAAACGCGGTGAATCCGGAGTCGGGCAACGTCTTTCGAGGGTTCGCTCCGGCGTGGAGAAGCATCTCGACAACGTCCGCGTGTCCTTCCGCCGCGGCCCAGAGCAAGGCGGTCTGACCGCGGCGTTCCTCGGCATCCACTCGGGCGCCGCGCTTCAGCAGCGCTTGGACGGGGCCGGCCTTCCCGGTGCGCGCCGCGGTCATGAGCGCGGTTTCACCCCCGCGTTGCGACGTGTTGGGATCCGCCCCGGCGGCGAGCAGCAGTTCAACCAGTTCGGTGCCGCCGTTCTGGCAGGCGATGGAGAGCGCGGCCACGCCGTAACGATTGGTGGCGGCCACATCGGCGCCCGCCTTGATGAGGCGCCGGGTGAGCGCGGAATCGTCGTGGTACACCGCCCAATGCAGGGCGGTCATGCCGTCCGGTTGGGACGCATTCAGTTCCGTGGATGCTTTAAGAAGCTGCTGGATTCGCGGCCGATCGAGGGATTCGACGGCGTCCGCCAGATCAGCATCACCGGCGTGAACGGAGAGGCTAAGGAGAAGGAGCAACAGCGGGCCGAAGCCCGACCTGCAAAGCGGCGACGCTCGGTGGTCGGTGCTCACGGCGCCGAGGTGGCGGAGTGTCTGGGTCATTCCGGTACGGGGGCCGTGATTCCGGCAAGATCCTCAAATCGCCAGAGGCTCCTGGAACTCGGTGAGTTTTCCCGTGCTGTCGGCAAACGAGTCCAGGTGGATGCCGGCTTTGTCGAGCAGGGTGAGGTGCAGGTTGGCCAACGGCTTGGGCTGGGCGTAGCGAACGTGGCGTCCGCCCTTCCATTGGCCGGCGCCGCCACCGGCCACGATGATGGGCAGGTTGGTGTGATCGTGAATGTTCGGATCTCCGATACCGCTGCCGTAAAGAATCAGGCTGTGATCGAGCAGGTTGCCGTCACCTTCGGGAGTGGCCTTGAGTTTCTGCAGGTACTCGGCGAAGAGCGAGACGTGGAACTGGTTGATCTTGGCCATGCGCGCGATCTTCTCCGGGTCATTGCCGTGGTGGGACAGCGGATGATGGGGATCCGGCACGCCGATCTCGGGGTAGGTGCGATTGCTGGTTTCCCTGGCCAATTGAAAGGTGATGACGCGGGTGACGTCGCCTTGTAGCGCCAGCACCTGCAGATCGAACATCAGTCGCGCGTGATCCGCGTAAGCGGCAGGAACACCGGCGGGTCGATCCAGGTCGGGCAATGGACTTCCGACGGCATCGGACTCGGCCTTCTGAATGCGGCGTTCCACCTCGCGGACCGTCTCGAGATAGTGATTCACCCGGGCTTGGTCGGCGGGACCGAGCTGGCGATTCAGTTTTCGGACATCCTCGCGAAACGAGTCGAGGAGGCTGGCTTTCTTGCGCAGAGCGGCACGGCGTTCGGTCGATGAACCGCCTTCGCCGAAGAGGCTTTCAAAGACCAAACGGGGATGCGCCTCGGCCGGGAGCGGCGTGGTGGGTGAGGACCAGGAAAGGTTGTTCTGATAGACGCAGGCGTAGCCGTTGTCGCATTGGCCCGCCAGCTGGAGCAGGTCCATGGCCAATTCCAGCGAAGGCAACGCGGTAGCCTTGCCCATCTGTTTGGCGGCGATCTGGTCCACCGTCGTGCCAAGGTAATAATCCGTGCTCTCGGTCAATTTGGCCTTCGCGGCGCTGAGGAAGGCCGAATTGGAAGTGGCGTGGCTGCCGGGATACGCGTTTTGCAGCTCGAGGTTGGAAATAATGGTGACCCGGTCCTTCACCGGTGCCAGCGAATCGAGGATGGGCGACAAGACGTCGAGTCGATCGCCGGGTGGTGTCCAACGCGTGATGTCACAACCCATCGGCATGAAGACGAAGCCCAGCCGGCACGCGGGTTTCGCCGCCGTGCGGAATTGCGCCGTGGCAGCCGGAATCATGGCATCCAGCAGGGGGAGGGCCAGCGTGGCGCCGACTCCTCGAAGGAAGGTCCGGCGGGGCAAGGATCGACGAGTGAGAATCATAGGGATTTCCTTTGAGTGAACGGCAGGGATTGGACGATGCCCAAGATGATCGAGGAGAAGCGGTAGTGGTCCTTGGCGGCGTCGCGCACGATTTTTCTGACCGCCGGCGCATCCTTCGGGCTGAGACCTCGGCCCAGCGCGTAGATGAGCAGCTTTTCGGTCAGGGCTTGGGCGAAAAGTTCCGGCTGATCCAGCAGGCCCGATTCCAAACCCGCCACGCCGTCAAACACGCGGCCGTCGGGCAACCCGCCGGAACTGTCCACCGGCTGTCCGTCCTCCAGAATGCGCCAGCGTCCGACGGCATCAAAATTCTCCAAAGCAAATCCCACCGGGTCCATGACGTCATGGCAACTCGCGCAGGCCGGATTGGCGCGGTGTTCGGCCAGGCGCGCGCGCACGGAGGCCGTTGCGGAAACGGTGTTGTCCCTCAAAGCCGGCACGTTTGGCAGCGGCGGCGGGGGCGGCGATCCGAGCAGGTTGTCGAGAATCCATTTGCCGCGCAGGACCGGCGAGGTTCGGGTGGCGTACGAGGTGACGGTGAGCACGCTGCCCTGACGGAGCAAACCGCCGCTTCGAGACACCTCATGCAGGGGCACCCAGCGGAAGTGGCTTCCGTAGATGTGCGGCACGTCGTAGTGGCGGGCGAGGCGTTCATTCAGATAGGTGCCGTCCGACTTGATGAATTCCAGGATGCTTCGATCCTCCCGGCGCACGCGGTCGACGAACAGCTCGGTCTCCCGGCGGAAGGCCTGGCGGAGATTGTCGTCGAAGTCAGGAAAGAGCCGGAGGTCGGGAGTGATGGCGTCCAGGTTCCGGGTTTGCAGCCATTGCGAGGCGAAATTGCTGGCCAACGCGCCGGCACGCGGATCCGCCAGCATCCGCCGCGTCTGCCGGGCCAGTTCCCTGGGCTGGTGCAGGTCACCCGCGAAGGCAGGCGTCAGTAACGCGTCGTCGGGCAGGCTGCTCCAGAGGAAGAAGGAGAGGCGTGACGCCAGTTCGAGGTCGGCAAGGTGATACGCGGTGCCGGGCTGAATGCCGGGAGGATCGCGCTCGACGCGGAACAGGAAGTTTGGGCTGACCAGAACCGCCGCGAGTGCGGCTTCCATCCCGGCTTCGAAGCCGTTCTCCTCGCGGGCTTCTCGGTAGAATTGCAAGGGCGACTCGAGGTCATCGGGGGTGATCGGCCGTCGATAGGCCCGTTGCATGAGTCGCTTCAAAACGCCGGCAGCGAAGGCTTCTTCGTGGGCGCTGTCCTGAGGCTTACCGGCGAAGAGTTGTCGGCGACTGTCCGTGTCTCCCGGCCCGGTTGAGTCATAGGGGCCGGTTATCGAGACCTGGTAGACGGCGGGACCAAGGCGGGGGTGACGGTGGAAATTGAAATGGGCGGCGTGGGGCTGGCGTCGGGTTTCCAGCAGCGCCGATGGATTCTTCAGGAAGGTGACGCCCATCTGGCGTCGTCCGGCGCTGACCGGGAGCCGAACTTTGAGGTGCGCATCGACGTGGTCGTAATCCTTGTTCGGGCCGGGGGGTGGTGTGACGGCGAATCGCTGGACTTCGGCTCGATCCAACAGGAGGACCAGTTCGTGGGGTTCCGACAGTCCTTCGACGGCTTCGTTGCGGTCGCGCGCGAGGCGAATCTGGAACTCATAAGTGCCGTCGCGAGGAAAAGTGCAGGGCAGCAATCCACCTCCTCGGGTTCCCAGGGGCAGACCTTCGACGGGATAATCCTGGGTGAGATCCGCCGGAAATCGGAAGGTCTCACCCCCGGGGTGGCGGCTCACGGAACCGACGGCCAGACGGCTGATCTTTTGGGCCGCGGCAATGTACCGATCCAGGAGGGTCGGGGACAAATCGCCGACGGTCACGTTGTCGAAGCCGTGGCTGGCGTCGTCTTTCGGCAGCAAGGCGGCGGCATCGATGTGGAGTCCAAGCAGATCGCGAATGGCGTTCTGGTATTCGATGCGGTTGAGGCGACGGATGGTGTCGGTGCGTCCGGGCTCCGGCGACTTCGCCGCCGCAAGGTCCAAGGCCGATGCAAGACGGGTGACGAAGCGGTCGGATTCCCGGTCATCGGGCCGACGTTTGCCGGGAGGTGGCATTTGTCGGGTCGCCACTTTACGGACGACGCGCTCCCAGAGATCGGTCCCGGGTTCCACTTGGGCGGGATCCAGGCCTTCAAGATTGATGCCGCCTTTCGCGGCATCGGTGTCGTGGCAATCGAGGCAGTATTGGGAGATGAACTGGGTGTTGGGCGAGGGTTTGCGTGGCGCCGACTCGGCCATTCCACCCAACGCACTGAAGATTCCTAACAGGAGGACGCCCCGGAACCTCGCGAGGCGCAAGGCCAAGCGGTTCGTGTGAACGCAGCGCAGCAGGGGCATTGCCGATCATTGAACACCGCCTGGTGAGGGATCGTAAACCAAAAGGTTCAGGGTCCGGTGGCGAAGCGGCAGCGCGTTCGAGTGGCCTCGACAGGACGCTAGCGATGAGAAAGCGGTTGAGGGCTACCGCAGTCCACGACGACAAGCGTCCTCTTGAGCGCGCCATTCGATTGGCGCGAAACAAGAAGGCCCGGGAAGTTCGCCTTCCCGGGCCTCGGTTGCTGAGTGCGTTGCCCGCGCGTGATCTATTGAGCGCTGCGATAGAACGACGAACCGGCGGTGGTCGGAACCACGTACGGGCTGGTCGCTCCGGGCACGTCGGTGAACGGTCCATTCACCGTCGCGCCGACTTGGAGCTTGCCGGTGAAGACCACCGAGAGGTTGGCGCCGCTGCGGGAGATCGAGATCTCCGGCGTCGTGGTGCCGCCCTTCACGAGTTTGACCGCGTTACTGGGCACGCCCTTTCCAGGGACGCCAGCCACCACGCGGAACTGCGCGGAGAAGTCCGCGAGCGTCGGGAAGATGCGGTACGAGGCGGAGGTGGCGTCGGCGATGTCGACGAAGCCCGTTCCGTCATTGCGCTGCCATTGGTAGGAGAACGCGACCGGCTTGCCCTGCTGGGTCGCCGTGGCCTCGGCGGTGAAGGTCGAGGACCGGGCGGCGGTGCCATAGGCGAGTTGGACGTTCTTGACGACCCAACCCGGAACGCTGGCGGTGGTGCAGTCGTCCCATGCGCCGGCGAACTGGACCACGATCTTGTCGCCCTTCTTGAACGAGCCCAGAATCGCCGAACTGGTGATCAGCGTTCCCGAGGCATACCCGGCCGAATCGCCATTGAACGCCGGTTGATCCTTGAGGATGCCGTTGCCTTGAATCTTGCCGCTGGCGTATCCGTTGGCGGTGAAATTCTCGGCGGGCACCGTGGCGAAGTCGCCGCCGTTCACGCTGATGCGGACTTGGCCGCCGTCCCACAGGTCGCCTTCGAAAGAATAGCGATGGCTGAAGGTGAGCGTGACCTCGTCGGATTCCGGCACCGTGTACGCCGGACTGTTCAACAGCGAGTTGTAGGGTCCGGTGCAACCGCTTTCGCCACCGTCGGCCGACCATTGTCCGTTCGAGGCGTCGTGAACGAAGGGTCCCGTGACCTCTTTGTCCGTGAAGCTGGCGGTGAACCCGCCATCGCTGGTCGCGAAGTTGGCGGCGGCAAACTCGACGATCGGACTCGGAACCACGCCGGGTTGGTCGGTCGGTTGCTGGGTGATGGTGACGTCGACATTCGGATCGACATACGTCGCGAAGAACTCGCCCGGGAGGTAGGGCAAACTCGCGGCTGCGGTGGAGTCGGAGGTCTTGCGCCACGCGACGCGGAGGTAATCGCCGCCGCCGCCTTCTTTGATCAGGGCGACCATGCCGTAACGTCGACCGGCCACCAGATTGACGGGATCGCTGGTGGGATAAGTGGAACCATCGTCGTTGGCGGTTCCGGGTTCCTGGAAGGCGTCGCAGCAATCGGTTTCCACGGCGATCGGGGTCGCCGTCGCCAGGTCGGGGAGCTTGTCGTCCACGCTCAGATAGAGGCGGCTGGCGTCGTCGGAATTGAGGAAGAACTGGTACTCACCGCTTTCCTTGGGGGTGATCCAGCCCGTCACACGCGCGAGGTAATTCTCGTGGGAATCATCGGGGAAGATGGTGCGGGAATCGAACTTGCCCTTGATATGCCCGGCCGTGGTCGGGGTTCCGGCAACGACACGCGGATCCGCGAGGCCCTTGGTGATGTCGGAATCGGCGGCCCCCGAGATCTTGTCGTAGTGCTCGAAGGTCAGGTAGCCCTGGGCCAGCACCCAAGCTGAAAAGGTCACGGTGCTGCCGGCGGCGATGCTGTTGCCCGGTGAACTCTGGTCCCGGACATTGTTGATCGTGACGGTATAGGTCTTGCCGGCGGTCTGGGCGGCGGTGGTCAGTTCGACGATGTTGTCCCCGGGTTGTCCGGGGGCGGCCGCCAGTTTGGCCGCGGTGATGGTCAAGCCGTCCGAGATGGAATAATTGGCGACCGTTTCTGCCGAGGCCTGGCTGAGCGATTCCGAGAACCAGATCCGGACACCGGTAAGGGATTTCGTGCCCGCGGCGTATTGGACCGCCGGTGGCACGTTGTCGGCCGGCTTGACGACCAGGGTGACGTTGCTGCTGGTGACGGAGCCGTAATCGTTGCTTACAACCACGTCATAAGCCCCGGCATCTCCGGTGGTGATCGAGGCGAAGGACAATTCCGCCGTGGTCTTGCCTGATAGATCGTTGCCGCCCTTGCGCCATTGGTACCGAAGCGGGGGAGTACCCGTGGCGGCAACCGAAAGGGTGACGGTGTTGCCTTCGTAGACGTCGCGGTCAGGTGCGACAGGCTGAGTGGCAATGACCGGGGCGATATTCGCGGCAAAGAAGAGCGCCTGGATGTCGTCGGCGGTCAGGGCTTTGTCGAACACGGCGACTTCATCGATGTTGCCGAGGAAGTAATCGCCGCTGCCGTTGAAGACGCCGCCGCCACCGATGTTGAAGAAGTAGGTGCTGCTGCCGAAGCTGTCGACCGCCTGGTTCACCGTGGCCGCCGCGAGGCCGTTGGTGTAGAGGGTGGAACCAGTGGCGCTGCCCACCAACGCGATCATGCCCCATTCGTTGTCTTTGAAGGGGAAGGGGATTTTGATGTTGGTGTTGTAAGCGTTGATCCAGGCCTCGATGTTGGCGCCGCTGTCGGCGTCACCGAATTCGAGCAGGTCGTTTTGTCCAAAATATCCGCCGCGCAGGGAGTGGCTGGTGCCGCGCTTCATCCAGCCGATGACGGTAAACGCAGGAAGATCATTAAGCGTCGCGGGAGTTCCGACGTAACCGGCCAGGCCATTGAGGCCCAGGCCCGTGTTGTCGGCGCCAAAGCCCGCATAGATTGGCAGCTGCGGACCGGCGGCGGTTCCATCCACGCCCGGGTTGAACGATCCATCGCCGGCGGCACCACCGGTACCCGCGTTCTTGGCCACCGGCAGGGTGGTGGGCGCGGTGTAGGCAGGCTCATTGAGCCGGTAGTAGACCAGCGGCTGCCCGGCGAGCACCAGTTGTTGATAGGGCGTGGTGGGCGCGGCACTGGTGCCGTTCTTGTAGTGATCGTTGATTTCCGTGGCCGTCAGGGCCTTGCCGTAAACAGCGACTTCGTCCGCCTGGCCGTTCCACCAGAAACTGGAATCACTGCGGCCGCCGATGAACATCGAACCACCCGCGCTGGGAACATAACTGGGAGGCGTGCCCGTACCCGCGACGGTGCCGTTGACGTAAAGGGTGGCAGTGGTGCCGTCGTAAGTGGCGACCACATGGTACCAGCTTCCGACCGCGGGCGCGCCGCCGCCCGAGATATTGACGGCGGTGGCGGTGCCGTTCTGGTTGTACATGCGGAAGCTCCAACCGGTGTCGATCTGGTAGAGCAACCAGCCGGAGCGGGGATCGGAGAAGGCACCGGACGACAGGGCGCAGGTGGGGTTGGCTGTGGTGGTGTCGGCGTTGGGTTGAAGCCAGGCCTCCACGGTGAACGCCGTCGCGGGGTTCAAGGCGCTGGAATACGGAATGTTGATCGCCGAACCGGCCGTCGCATCGACCGAAGCGGCGGTGTCGGAACCCGCCGCCAGCGCGCCCGCAACCGGGTGCGAGGCGGTGCCGACATAATAGCCGTCGCTCTGGGCGCCGAGAGAACCGAGGTTCGAGGCCTTGTCGGCGGCGGGCACCGTCGGCTTGTCGTTGAGGCGCCAATAGTAGACCGGACTCTTGGCAAGCACCGCCGAGGGATAATCAGCGCGGACGTGAGTGACTGCGGTCACACTGATCGCGCAGGCACACACCGTTCGTGTCCATTTGTAGTAAGTATTAGTTATCATTACGGCTGAATGGAGTGAGTGGTTTGGGGAGCCACACCAACGGGGTCCTCCGTATCAGCCGATCCAGATCAATGTCGAGCGCCGAGCCGCAGGATTTCTTTGGTATTTCGTCAAAATGAACGGTGTTGATCGTCGGTATGAGCGGTGTGACTTAATAAGGGGATTTTGATAAGGTGAGCAAACAGGATGAGTGAGTTGGGTGAATACGGGGCGGAAAGAGACGAATCAGGTTCCGGGCGATGGAGGCGCTCGTCAGGCCTATGAAAAATCAAATCCGGGGAGGTCAATAAAAACAGACCTCACCGGAAGGCGCGGCACGCTCCTTCGGAGCGAGCGGGAATGGGCCAATGGTCACTCAGTCGCGCGGCGTCAGCAGGAAAGCGCGCGGCTGGCCGTCGTGCATGCCGAGTCCGGTGATCTGGCCCTGGTCATTGATGCAATCGGCCTCGATCAAGACCCAACCCGAGTTGGCGGGAAGGGTTTCGCCGAGGATAATGCGCTGCCCGTGCTGCCACAGGACCGCATCGCCGAGGAGGTTGCCGGCACCGGCAGCTCCGGCAATCTGACCCCGGTTATTGATCGAAAGCGCTACCGTGTAGGGTTCGTCGGTGGTGAGCTTGGTCATGGCGCCGTTCTCCCAGATGAACCCGTGCACACCGCCGAGCCCATCCTCCGAAAAGCCGACCACCTGGTCCCGGTCGTTGACACCGTTCGCCTGACCACGTTCACCACCGAAAGTGCCCAGTCCGATAACCTGGCCGTTTTTCCAGACAGCGGGCTTGAGATCGCTGGATCCCACGATCAGGCCGCGATCGCCCACCATGTAGCAGCTTCCTTCGCTGGTGGCCGGATCGCCGACCTGAGGAAGGAGTCGGGGAACCCCGTCCTTCCAGACGAATGGGTGCAGGCGACCGTCATCAGTCAACAATCCGCCGCCGATGAGGCCGCGGTTGTTGATGCCAAAAGCCAATCCGCCTTGGTAACCGGCCGGTATAGCCAAGGCCTGAGGACCACGGCGAGTCCACACCGTCGGTGTGGATGCCGGAAATGGATCGCCCGAGAATCCGACGATGTCACCCGCGTCGTTGAGCGCCACCGCGAGGGCCGTCGCGGCATTGGCAAGGGAGGGCAGGGTGCGCAGGCCTTGTGACGGCGACCACAGGAACGCGCTGTCATTCTGAAAATCGTAAGGCGCGCCGTCATTGCTCCAGCCGACCACCTGGCCTCGGTTGTTGAGGCAATGGGCATTGATGACGTAGGTGTTGGCGCGACCGGGCGCGACTCCCAGATCGACCACGCGATAGCGGGGCGCGCGGTCGCGGCAGGATTCTTCGACGTCCATGCCGGCGTGACTGGAGAGCACGGCGACGGTGGAGAGGAGGGTGAGCGATAGGGTTTTCATGGTAGCAGGATGCTGCGGGGTTGCTGGTTGATGCCTTGTTGCCTTGCCCTCGAATCCGCCCATTCACTTGGGAAAGTTTGGAGCGAGGGGGAGACAGGGCGGTACTTGGGAAACCGTGGGGGCCGGTCACAGAAATGATTCTTCGAATAAGAAGATGTGACTCTGCGCCTGGAGTTCCCAAGTAGGCGGTGACCATGCCTCACACGCGCACTTTCCAAAGGGTCCTGGCCATCCTGGCCGGGACGTTCCTGTTTATTACCGGGCCGATCGCCGCCGGACAGGCGGCACTGCCGACCGTGGATATCGATGTGCTTGTCCTTTACACGGCCGCGGCGCGCGATGGCGGCGGTGGCAGTGAATCCATGAAGCGGACAATTCTGGCGGCCTTCGAGGAGGCGAATCAGATTCACTCGAACAGCCTGACCGGCGTCCGTCTTCAGCCGGTGGCCGTCATGGAAACCGATTTGGTGGAATCAGGATCAATTCGCACCGATGTCCAGACTCTCGACAGCAAGGTAGGACCGTTGAGGCGGGACTTTCGGGCCGATTTGGTGGTGTTGATTTGCGAGAACGACAGCCAGGGGATCCCGGGATTGGCCGGGCCTGGGGTTCCCGGGCAGATGGGAGATCGCAATGCCGCCCTCGCCGTGATTCTGCGATCACGCACGTCGGGCCTTGGAATGGCTATTGCCAACCGCACGGGATGGCTGCTGGGGTGCGGTGTCGACCGCCCGGAAGACGGCAGTGATCAGGGGCAGGGTTCGTATTCCTACTCGCGAGGCCATCGTTTCACCGTGCAAGGCGTGGAGTATGTCACCGTGATGTCTCTAGCCACCGGCATGAGGATTCCCCATTTCTCGAATCCCAACGTGCGGTTTCGGGGGCGCGCGACCGGCGTGCCGATCGGCGAAGCGGGCGAGGCCGACAACGCGTCGACGATTCGTCGGGTTGCCCCGCTGGTGGCGCAATACGAGAAGTGCACCAACCGGGTTCAATTCGAACTCGCCGCGACGGTGGTGCGGGAAGATGCCGGAGTGTTGCGCCTTCGCCTGGTGCGAGCGGGTCCCTTGGAAACCATCGCCAGACTGCGCGTTGCCTTCACCAATGGAACGGCCAGGGCCGGTACCGACTTCCTGTTCACGAATCAATTCGTGGAATTCGCCGCCGGCGATGCGGAGAAGTCGGTTGAGGTCCCGTTGATCCAGAATAGGGTCGCCCAGGCTCCGCGGGAGTTCGGCATTTTCCTGGACAACGCCGACTTGGGCACCGGCATTGGCGACATACGGGCGACTCGTGTGACTCTGGAAGATGAGGATGGGACGTTTCAGTTCGCCGGCACGTCGGCGGTTCTCGACGAAGGAACACCCGGGACGACGATTAGGATCCTCCGTTCTCGAGGCATCGACTCTGCCGGTGTGGTGACTCTGGAGGCGTTGGACCCGGGAAGTCCGAGGGCGCTGCGGGCGACCCTCATCGGGACTGGGTCAAGTGACGGTGCCGCGGAACTTCCGTTGACCTTGGCCTTCGCGCCTGGGGAAACCGAAAAATCGGTGCGTGTCGAGGCGCCGGAAAACGCCGAGCAGGAACCTGACCAATCCCTGACGCTGCAACTTACGGACATCGGTTTGGAAGGAACGGAAAGTCCGGCGGTGCTGAAACTATGGGTGCGAGACAACGATCGATCCGGCCATTGGCTGAACGGATTCCCGACGCGCCTAGCTGGCGGCATCATGGACGGTCCGGTGTTGGCTCTTCCGGACGGCGCTTTCCTCGCCTGTGTGCGACCCCAGCCGCGAGCAGCCGTGTTCCTGGTGCGTGTTCTGGCTGACGGAACCCAAGATCCCCAATGGCCGACGGTGCGATTCCAGGACACGACAGAGCCCGATGAAACGTTGCGATTTGGCCGAATTAGCGCCTTGGAGCGGCAGGAAGACGGCAAGCTCATCGCCGCCGGCTACTTTGCCACGGTGAATGGCGAAGTTTGGAACAATTTGGTGCGACTGCTTCCTGACGGCCGGGTGGATGAGACGTTTAAGACCGGGATTGGCTTTGGTGGCGCCGTGTGGTCGGTCTGTCTCCAAGCGGACCAGAAGATAGTGGTGGTCGGTGAATTTGTCCGAGTGAACGGCGTACGACGCCGCTACGCGGCGCGCTTGCATGCAGACGGTTCGCTCGACAGTTCCTTTGCTCCCGAGTTTGGGGCCGATGGCGGAGCCGTGTGGCTGACGACGGTGGCCATGCAGGGGGAGAAAATCCTGGTTGGAGGGAATTTCGAACAAATTGGCGATCGGCAGGCGAACAACCTGGTGCGGTTGAAGCCGGATGGCAAATTCGACACCGGTTTCTTTCCTCTCTTCACCGGCATCGTTACTGGGCTGAGGGTCCTGCCCGGAGGTTCATTCTATGCCTTCGGACCCTTTCAGGCGCCGCGCCGATGGGCCGGATTATTTCGGGCGAACGGTTCGGCCGATCCTCAACACCGTTTTCAGGGTTTGAATGGTGCGGTTCACGATATTCTGCCACTGGCCGACGGAGAGGCGCTGCTCAGTGGCCACTTCGCCGGTGCCACCAATACTCAGCCGATGCTTGCTAAGTTCCGCGCCGACGGCTCCGCCGACGAAACGTTCGGTCCTCGCTTCGAAACTCCAGGCCGGGTGGAGGCGATGCTCCCCGGACCCTTCGGTCAACTCACTTTGGTGGGAAGCATGAAGACGGTGGGCGATCAGGAACCCCGGAATCTGGCGCGCATCGAGTCGCCCGGTTGGTCAACCGAACTCGCCGTTGCGCATGTCGACGGCGCCGGAGTCGCGATCGAAGGGCAGACCATTCGTGGCCTCGCCCATCGACTGGAACGATCAGCGGATTTGAAGCAATGGGAGGTGGTCGACCAGCGGGAGTCGGCGACGACGTCGACCACATTTCGCGATCCGACACCGACCCCGGTTTCGATCTACCGACTCCGGGCGGGCGGGGCGGCGGCATCCGAACCCTGAATCGGAAAGGAACCTCAGAGCATGAACCGGAACGGGATTGCCCTGTCGCAGCGCGACAGGGCCCACCTAAGTCGGAATTGAATCCAGTTAGGTGGGCTGGGTTGGCAGGTTCATGGGAAGAGCTGTACTGATCCAAACTGACGCATGGACACGCTCCAACGAACCAGAGGCCCATCGCGACGGAGTCTGACGAGTTCTCACGACGCGGTGAGGCGGATCGAAAGCGAGGCGAAGCGCTGCGTCCACGGACAGTCTGCGGTTGGGACGTCAGACAGTTGGCGCCGATCGGCAGGCGGCGATGAGGATGGTTCATGCACGGTTCGTCCGAGGAGAAAACACAGTCGCCTGATCGTCGAGGTTGAGCTGTCGCGGTCCGAGTGCGTAGGCTGGTCAGCAATGCCCCCGGACTTGGTTCCTTCGGATCCGTCCCCGCAACCGTTCGCGACCACGCGTTGGAGCCTCATTCTCGATGCGGGGGCTGGCGATTCCCCGACGGCGATGGCGGCCTTGGAGGAATTGTGCCGCGGGTATTGGGTGCCAATCTACGCATACGTCTGCCGGTCCGGGGTGGCCCCTGATGCCGCGAAAGACCTTACTCAACAGTTCTTCGCCACGCTGCTGGAGAAGCAGTGGCTGGTGCGAGCGGATCGGGACCGCGGTCGGTTCCGCAGCTTTCTCCTCACCTACCTCAAAAGATTTTTGTCGGATGAACGAGATCGCACCGCGGCGAAAAAGCGTGGGGGTGGAAAGGAGATTCTCTCGCTTGACGAACTTGGCAGCGAAGAGGCGGCGGGTTTCGAACCGTCGGCTGCCCGAACGCCGGAATGCGAGTACGACCGTCAGTGGGCCTTGAGTACGTTGCAGAACGCCTTGACCCGCCTTCGCGCAGAGGCGGCGGCATCGGGTGCGGTTGAACTGTTCGAAGCCGTTCAGGGCCATTTGAGCCACGACGATACGAGCGAATCGTTGGGGGCGGTCGCGCGGCGATTCGGCTTGGGTGAAAGTGCCGTGAAGATGCGTCTGAAGCGCTGGCGGGATCGGTACCAGGATCTGATCCGATTCGAAGTGGCGCAGACCGTGCCGCGGATCGCGGACGTGAACGAAGAACTCCGCCATCTGATGGCGGCGTTGATGGATTGAGCATCGTCAGGACTTTGCGGCATGTCTTCTTCTGCTCTGCCATGCACCCGTTGTGGGCGGCCGTTGCCGACGGACCGGACGGGCGGCAATTGCCCATGGTGCCTTTTCGCCGCGACCCTGGGAGATCGTCCGACGGAACCGGCGGTCGAGCCTTCGGAGGATCGCGAGTTCGAGTCGTTCGCCGATTTCGATCGGTTGGAAGAGGTGGGCAGGGGCGGGACGTCCATCGTGTTCCGCGCCCAGCAGGTCAGCGTTCAACGCGTGGTCGCGCTCAAAGTGCTGCACGGCTCAGCGGTGGCTCATCGCGACGCGTACGAGCGGCTGCAAATCGAGGCGGAGGCGGTCGGACGGCTCGAGCATCCCAATATCGTCTCGCTGTATGGAGTGGGCCGGGAGAAGGGGACTCACTTTCTGGTCCTTCGCTTCTTTGAACACGGCAGCCTGGCGGATGCCCTGCGACGGCGTCGGTACTCTCCGGAGGAGGCGGCCCGGTTGGTGGCGACGGCGGCCCAGGCGGTGCATCACGCGCACCAGCGCGGGGTGATTCATCGGGATCTGAAACCCTCGAACCTCATGATGGACGAGGCAGGCGCGCCGCATGTTGCCGATTTCGGGTTGGCCCGGTTGGCCGACAACGAAAGTCGACTGACGCTGACGCAGAGCGTGATGGGCACGCCCTCCTACATGGCGCCGGAACAGGCCAAGGGCGATACCCGGTCAGTGGGAACCCCGGCGGATATCTATGCTCTGGGCGCCGTGTTGTATGAAATGCTGTCGGGTCGACCGCCCTTCATGGGGGCAACGACGGTGGAGACACTGCGGCAGGTCTTGGAGGATGATCCGCCGAGCCTGCGGATTTGGGTTCCCGGCATCAGTCGCGATCTGGAGGCGATTTGCCTGCATTGCCTGGAGAAGGCGCCGGAGCGGCGCTACGCCAGTGCGGCGGGCCTGGCCAAGGATCTCGAGCGTTGGTTGAACCATGAGACGCTCACGGTTCGTCCTGGCACCGCAGGCACGCAATTGGTGCGCTGGGTTCGGCGGCGGCCGATCATCGCTGGCCTCGTGGCCGCAGTGGCGGTGAGTCTGCTGATTGGGCTGGTCTCGACCAGTTGGCAGTGGCGTCGTGCCACGGCGAGTGAGCACCGCACAGCCGCGATGCTCTATGCCGCCAACATGAATCTGGCGCAGTCGGATTGGCAGGCCGGCAATCTGACTCGACTGCGGAGTTTGCTGCGTGAAACCAGCGCCAACCCGAAGCGCGGCTTCGAATGGTACTATTGGCAGAAACAGGCGCATCAGGAGTTGATCACAATCCGCGCGCATCCATCGCCAGTTCTGGACATCGATTTCTCGCCGGATGGACACTGGCTGGCGACGGCCAGCGATGATGGAACCGCCCGGATTTGGGACTGGGCGACCGCCCGCGAGCAGCGCGTCCTTCGCCATGGCGCCGCCGTGCACTCGATCGCGTTCTCCCGAACCGGAAACCATGTCGTGACGGGGGACGAGCGAGGTTGGGTGCGACTTTGGGATCTGGAGACGGGGCAAGCGGAGTTGGCGTTCAAGGCGGGCGAAAAAAGCGTGACTGCGGCACTTTCTCCCGATGGCGAACGGATCGTGACTGCCGGCTGGGACAGCACCGTCAAGGGTTGGGATGCTGCGGATGGCCGGTGCCTTTTTGAATCCAAGGTGGACTGGGGCCGAGTCAAATGCCTGGCCTATTTGCCGGACGGCCACCGGTTTCTGACCGGCGGGGAGGATCGCACTTTGCGTGCCTGGGACGCGTTGACTGGCCGGGAATTGTTGGTCCGAAACCAGCACAAAGGCGACGTGAATGCCATCGACCTGATGCCTGATGGCACGCTCTGCGTCACGGCCGGGTATGACGGGACAATCCGGGTTTGGAAGCTGCCGGAGTTGGAGGAAATCAAGGTGCTGTCCCTGCCGGACCTCCGAGTCACGTGGGCGTCCGTGTCGCCCGATGGCCAGCGGGTGGTGTCGTCCAGCATGTACGTCGATTTCGTCCCGCGGATTTGGCGGTTGAATCCGGATGGCGAAACCGCGATGCGGAGGATGACGGCACATGAATTCCCCATCGCGCGCATCAAGTTTTCTCCGGACGGCACCCGGATCGCCACCGCGTGTGCCGACGGGACGGTCCGCCTCTGGGATACGGATGGCAGCGAGCACGTGATCGGTCGGGCGAGTGGTTCTGCCGGGGCCGCGGTATTTCCCGGACGCGACCGGTGGTTGGTGCCTCGTGCCGGAGTGCTGGAGGAGTATCACCTCGCTGAGGGAGTTCTGGCGAATGTCTGGCCCGAATTACGTGGGCCAGTCGCCGTTTCATCGGACGCCAAGCGGGTCGCCGCCTCGCGAAAGAGTGGTGAGGTGGTGGTGTTGGATGCGATGACGCGAGCCGAGTTGAAATCCTGGTCGCACACCTTGGGTCCTTTGCAGAATGTCTCGTTTTCATCCGATGGAACCCATCTCGCGGCCGCAAGCTCGAGCGGTGCGGCGCTTTGGAACGCGGCGACAGGGGCTCTGATCCACCAATGGTCCGAGGGTCGTTCCGCAGTGCGGTTCGGACCCCTGGCCGATCGTTTGGTCCTCGTCACGGCGGACGGGGCGAAGGTGTGTCGGGTATCCAATGGAAGCGTCTTGTCCGGCTGGCCGGCGGACGTCGGTGGGTTGGTTTCCTTTTCGAGGGACGGCCGATGGATGGCGACCACGTTGGGCGATCGCAAAGTGGCGTTGCGCGATGAGAATGGACGGGAGGTGGCAGTCATCGCGCCGCCGGTGGGCCAGCATCACCTGACGCGATTTTCAACCGATGGCGAATACGTGGCCGTGGGTGCGACTTGGGGAGCCGGGGAGATCACGCTGTGCCGTGTGCCCTCGGGGAAGGTCGAGAAAGTCCTTGTCGGCCACACCGGTTTCATTTCCTCGCTCACGTTCTCCCACGATGGCCGGCGCCTGCTCAGTACAAGTTTGGATGGCAGCGCCCGACTTTGGGATACCGCGAGCGGTCGCGAATTGCTGATCCTGAGGCAGGAGGGAGGCCTGCCCGCTGAATGTGTCGACGCGGTCTTCACGACGAACGCCTCGGCGATCGTGACATTTTATCGGGATGGAACGGCGCGCCGGTGGGACGCGGCGACTTCGGAACAGGTCATCGCCTGGGACCGGGCGGAAGCGGAGCATCAGGATATGCGAAGAGCCGCCGCCGCGTCGGCGGCAGCGGCTCAATGAAGGCACCGGCCCTGGCTTCACTTGAGGTCGAACAGCAGCGCCTCGGTGGTCTGCGTCGCCTTAAACGTGAGGGTTCCCGGGATCTCGGTGCTGGCTCCGTCGCCCGTGGCGAGGTCGACTCCATTGAAGGTGAGGGCGCCATCGGCAATTTGAAGCCAGGCGCCGCGGCCGGCCTTCAAGTCGTGTGTCACCTCTTCCCCCGGCTGAAGCCGAATCCGGTAGACCTCGGCATCCTGGTGAATGATCGCCGAGCCCTCGCGACCATCCGGTGAGATCACCAGAACCTTTGCCTGTTCAGTATTCGACGGGTCGGGAGTCCACTCCGTGTAGCTCGGCGTGAGGCCGCGTTCCCGGGGCAGAATCCAGATCTGCAGCAGGTGCAGGGGATCCTTGGGGTTGGGATTGAACTCGCTATGCGTCACCCCTCGACCGGCGCTCATCATCTGGATCTGGCCCGGCCGGAGAGTGCGGCTGTTGCCCATGCTGTCCTTATGGGCGATGGCGCCTTCGAGCACGTAGCTGAAGATCTCCATGTCGCGATGCGGATGGGTGGGAAATCCCTGACCCGAAGCCACCCAGTCATCGTTGATGACGCGCAGGGAACGGAAGCCCATGTGCGCGGGATCGTAATAGTCGGCGAAGGAAAAGGTGTGGTGGGTCTGGAGCCAGCCGTGGTTGGCCGAACCCCGTTGGTTGGCCTTGCGAACCGTCACTTCCGAGAGATTCGTTTTCATGGCGACAGTGTGGCGCGGCTCCGGGGAATGGGCCAATGCCGAGTCGTTGGCCTGAGACCGAGTTTTCCGTATGCTCGACCACATGGAGCTTCGACAACTGCGGTATTTCGTTGCCGTGGCGGAGGTCGGCAACATCAGCCGGGCGGCGAAGCGCGTCTTTCTCACCCAATCGGCGTTGAGCCGACAGATCAAATCCTTGGAAGAGGAGATTGGTTTGTGCCTGCTGGAGCGGCAGGCGCATTCGATTCGGTTGACCGCAGTTGGCCGAACCTTGCTGTCGGAAGCCACGGAACTGTTGAAGCATGCGGATGGATTGCTGGAACGCGTCCGGGCGTCGGGAGAGGGAACGAGGTTGAAGGTCGGCTATGCCCCGTCCCTGGCAGCGGGGTTTTTGTCCGCCGCCGTGGCCAACTTCAGCCAAGTGCATCCCGGCACGCGGGTGGAATTGTTCGATCTGTCATCCGGTGAAATGCTCGCCGGCTTGGAAGCCGGCACCGTCGATGTCGCGATCACCGTGGCGCCGTCGTCCGCCATCCGAGGGTTGAAATGGACGCCGCTGGTGACTTCGCCGTGGCATCTGGCGGTGCATCGCGATCGCCCGCTTTCGCGGCGCGCGTCGATCTCGCCGGCGGAAGGGGCCGACGAACCGCTGTTGATTTATTGCCGAAAGGACTACCCCGAATACTGGGACGCCGTCATGGGCTGGTTTCGCACGCATCGAGCGCGACCCCGGGTGGTCGGGGAGTATGATGGCGTCGACAGTCTGATGGCGGCGGTGGCGTCCGGCCTTGGGGTGGCCTTGGTGGCGTCGGGGAAGGGGCGGTTTGTTCCGGACCAGGTGCGTTTACGCACCCTTAAACAAGCTCCGGACCCCGTGTGCATCGCGGCGGGCTGCCGAGCCGATCGCGACGGTGAGAAGCCCCTGGCCGTGCTCATCGAGGAACTCAAGTCAGCCGCGCGGCGGCACGGTGAATCGGTGTGGCCGGGGCGCGCGACGGAATCGACCGCCGCTTCCCCGGCCTAACTCGCGCGGCCTTCGGTTCAGGGCTGGAACAGGCCGAAGAACTGGGTGGTGCCGGTGATGGGAACGCTCACCGATCGTTGGCCGTTGGCGACGGTGGGTTGGGTCGCGACGGCCTGCCAGGACGCAGGAATCAACGTGGAGGTCGTGCGAAGCACGAGCGTTTGCGTGCCGTTTTCAGGCCAAGCAACCACCAGGTTGTTTCCCGAACCCCGGGTCACCGTGAGACTGACCTTCGCGGGCGTGGTATCGGGCAACCCGGCCAGGTAACGAACGGCATTGAGGAACATGCGGGCGCCGTCGCCGTCGAGATCAAAGATTCCCGCGCCTTCCGCGGTAATGCCTTGTTCGCGACTTCCGGTGAGGAACACCAGTTCCTTGGAGGCGGCGACATCCGCAGAGGGGTTGCCCATCACGGTTCCCTTGGGGAATTCGGCGATGACCGTGCCGCCCGAGGCCGGGTCGGTGGCGGTGCCGACCGTGGCCAGCACGGTGGCTCCGGGGGTCACCGGACTGGTGTTTACCGAGATGCCGCGCTGGACCGTGCCGTTGTAGGTCACCACCCGAGCGTAGGTGTTGGCCATGACCCCCGTGGCATCCAGAGCAATGCCTGAGAAGATGGGGTGGGAGGCCTGGTTGACCCGAAGGCGAATCGGCCCCGTGGTGTCCGGAATCGTGTCTCCCGTCACATGCCCGAGTCGACTCCCTCGCAGCGCATAGCCGCCGAGGTGGAGGGTGGGAACCTTGAGTCCGTGCCACAACGCCGTGCTGTCGGCCGATTGAAAGTTCCCGCTGGGATTGGATCGGCTCACCACGACCAGGTCGAAGGTCTCGAGCACGGCGGGATCCGGTGCCGCGGTGGTCAGGTAGCGTGTGACGGTGTGTCCGGCCGTGGTGAGCAGGCGGGTGTACTCAACGTCCGGCGCATTGGTGAAACCGGCGGCGAGGGCGGCGGCGGAGGGTTCAAGGTCGCTGGCGTGGAAGCTGACCCACGCAATCTTGGCCCCGCTCTGCACAGGCGGGACAAAACGGGTGGTGAAGTCGTAAGAGGCGGTGCGCGACCGCGAGGCGCTATCGGTGTAAGCCAGGGTCACCGACTGCAGGGAATCGCTGGCGAGGTTTTGAGGGCCTTTGTAGGTGACGGTGGTTCGGCCGCCTGTTTGCGTCACCTGCGGGGTCACGGATTGTCCGTTCAACGACAGTTGGACCGATCCTGCCTGGACGGTGGCGCCGGCATCCTGAATGACGGCGGACAGGGTGGCGGCGACATCGACGTTGCGTTCCCCGGGGACGGGATTCAGCGCCGCGATAAACGGCCGGTCAGGCACACTGATCTGGCGCCAGGCGCGGACCGCGTTGGGTCGGCTTCGGTCGTTGATCAGGGTCTTTTCATCGGTGAGCGGGTTCGACAGGAACCATTCGACGTTTCCGTCGCCGTCGCCTTGGTAGTAAAGCAGGCGAAATGGGTAGAGCCCGGCCTCGGTGACTTCGAATTGGAACAACGAATCTGAGGCGCCGCGGCTGCCGTCAAAGCGGCCGAGTCCGGTGGCCAATAGGTCGCGTGGATGGACTCCAGCGGTGACGACGAAACCGTCGTCGCTGTTGACTCCCATGCGGTACCGGCCCGGGGCGAGTTCGAGGTAGGTGATGACTTCGATGACGTAGTTGAAATTGTGGGTCAACCCCGGGACTGGGGCATCGGGAAAGGACGGCGCCTGGAAGCTTCCGCGCTCGGCGCCCTGCTCAGCCTGGACGCTCCAATTCACGAGGTCTCGGTTGTAGGAGCCGTCTGCGTTATCAGCGCTGGGGGTGGCGAGATTGGGATAGGGTTCACTGGTGGCCGGATCGATAAGTGTCCCCGCGAGTTGCGCCTCGGCGCGATCGGAAGTGTTGGCGAGCACCGGGGCGTCATAACTTTGGGCGATCCGCGCGCGGAATCCGGACGCGGAGGCCACGGCGGCACTTACGGGAAATGCATTTGCCGCCGGAAGGGTATAGGGAGCCAGGGTATCGAAGGTCAGGGAGACGACCGTTTCACGGGCGATGGCATCCTTCACCGTGATGAGCGCGGTGTATTGGGCTCCTGGGACCAGACCGGAGAAGGTGACGTGTCGATCCTGAGGCGTGCCGCCGATAGTGAGGCCGGCGGTGGCGTTGGTTCCGTTGAGCGTCAGGCTGATGTTCTCGGGGGGAATGCCGCCGGATAGTCCGCTCGTGGCGCGAAAGCGGAGTCCGCGCGGCGCATAGTACTGCGTGGTGCCCGAACTCGGCTCGACCTGCGTCACCAGCGGCGGGGGTTCCGTCACGGCGATGCCGGTCATGTATCCGACCGCGTTGAGGAAAAGCCGCGCGCCATCCTGGGAGAGGTCGAAAATCCCGGCGCCTTCGGAAGTGATGGTCTGTTCCCGGCTGCCGGTGAGAAAAACCAGGCGCTTTCCACCGGCAACATCCCCCGAAGCGTTGCCCATGGTGGTGCCGGCCGGATACTCGCCAATGATCATGCCGCCAAAGGCTGGATCCGTATCCGTTCCGACCGTCGCCAGCACGGTGCCACCGCCGGCAATATCACTGGAATTCACGGAAATGCCGCGTTGGACGGTGCCGTTGTAGGTGACCAGGTCGGCGTACACATTGACCATGGTGTTGGCGGCATCGAGGGAGACACCGGTGAAAATCGGATGAGACGGATCGGACGCGGTGAGGCGAATCGGTCCCGCGGTGTCAGGGATGGTGTCGCCGAGGGTGTAGCCCAGTCGGCTGCCGCGCAGAATGTAGCCGCCCATCACGAGGGTGGGCTTGGTGAGACCGTTCCACAGCGCCGTGCTTTCAGGGGTTTGGTAGTTGCCGCTCGGCACCGAACGACTGATCACGACCAGATCGAAGGTGTTGAGCAACGCCACGTCGGGAGTGGCGGTGGTCACGTACCGGGTAACCGTATGCCCGGCCGATCGCAGGAGTTGGGTGTAGGCGGCGTCGGGGGCCTGGGTGAACCCGGCGCCCACGGCGGCGGCCGAGGGCGTGTTGTCGGCAGAATGGAAACTCACCCAGACGATGTTGGCTCCGGCGGCGTCGGCCTTCAGGTTGGCCATGCAGACGGTGAGTGCGATTCCGAGGATCGACACCCCGATTCGAGTAATTCGGGTTCTCATGGTTTTGCGCAATGAAAGGAACGGGATGCACCCAAGATGGGAGGCGTCCTTCTTGGGGGCAAGGGATTTGGTTACAACTCTGACTTCCGTCGTCGCCATCTGGAAAGGTTGTCCGTCGGCGACCAGCGGAATCGGAGTCGATGCGGCCTCCATGCATTGCTCGTCGGGACGGGGTCCGGCGGGGACGGAACGACCCGAGATTTCGCCCCACACCTCTCGCCGCAGGTCCCCGTCGCTTCTCCTGCTGGGTCTCAGGGCGGACCCAGTCGGAACCGGATGAAGCGAGCGCCGTTCTCCGTTTCGATTGGCAGGTGGAACGCCCCGGCACCGCGGAACCAATCCGTGATCACTGGTGCCCAGACGCGCAGGTCGGGCGAGGTTTCGACTTCGAACGGCAGGTCCCAGGTTGGAGGAATCTCGAAGCGCCAGGAGGTTTCGCCCAGGACATTGCGCTCCAGGGTAGGGGGACCGAGTTTTGGAAGGAGAGCGGGGACGAGGTGGAAGGCGATGTTGCCGCCGAATCCGGCGACCCCGAAGACTCCGATCTGAAGCTCTTCCCCCGCCGCAGCGCGAAAGAGGGCGGGTTGCTGGAATGTTGCGGCTACGGGAGCGATCTCACCGGATTCTCCACCTCGGTAGACAACGAAGGCGTGATCGCCCGCACCGACTTCGACGCGCAGGACCCAGGTCCCCGCCGCGGGGGCCTTCCATCGCCACCAGACTGTGCGTCTGGGAAGTAGCTCGGACCCATGAGGTAGAATGTCGGGTGGTGGCAAACGTTCGCCGATTTCCGCGGTGGCGCCGGCGCTGCGTCCGGTGACTCGGACCGGGGCCGACGGCAGAGGTTCGGCTCGCGAGAGCGCATCGTTGGAAGGGGATGGCGTGAGATGTCCGTTCAATCGCGCGCGTCCCGTCACGCCTTGGGGACCGTCGAGTTGGAGCCAGGCGTTCGTCGTCGTCAGTTCGGCCCAGATCTCGTTGGTGCCTTGGACTTGGAAATCGAGAGTCGGCTGATCGCCGACGCTGCCAATGGGACGAAAGAGGGCGATGACCGGCATGAACGGGGGCGGAGGGTAAAGATCGGCAAAAGGATCTCCGCAGGGACCGATAGAAATGGTCCAAACGGATCCTGAGGTGCCGCCATCCGGGGGCAGGACTTCGACTCCGAGTTCGGCAAATCGCGTCGGTTCGTTGGTCGTGACTTGGATCAGGCCTGGACCGGGGAGATGCCAGTGGTACCAGACGGAACTGGAGCCCGTTTGGCCTGGAACCGAGGGATCCCCGGTGGAGAGCGTCGCGCCTTCGTTGGAGCTTTCGAGGCTCCAGTCCAGCCCGCTGACCTCAGTGGGATTGGAAATCAGATCGTTGACGGGGGCCGGCTGAAATTGCAGTTGGGCCGAAAAGGATTGAGAAAGGTCGCAGTCCGGAAAGGCGTCCAATTGGAGAAGGTATGCCTCGCCCGCTTCGGTATCGAAGTCGAGTTTCCCTCGGGCGTGCCAGAACCGGGCGCATGAATTTCCGAACACGGTGGCCGAGGTGGCGACGGGATCCAGAAGCTGCCAAGGTGCGCGGCGGTAGATGGCGGCGAGCGGCGGCGCGTTGGTGCCTGCGAACTCGAGGGTTGCTGTGCCGCGTCCCGGCGCCACCCACTCCCACCACAGGGTCCGCTTCACGCTCGCCTCATGTGCCGCAGGCTCACCGATTTCGGCAGTGGCGGTGAGCAAGGTGCCGGCCAGGACTGGGGACGTGTTGGTCAAAAGGTGGCGATTCTGAAAGGAGTCGTTCACCTGTGGCGCGAGGTCGAGACGCTGGAATTCAACCGAGACTTGGTAGGGTTCGATAAGAGGGTCGGGAGGAAAGGTCCCGTCGAAGACCCCGCCGCGGACTCCATCCAAGCGGATCCAATACGTGTGGCCGCCGAGGGCCGCGAACGATCCTTGCGGGTCTGGCGCAAAGTTGTCGATGAACAGGCCCGTTGCGGGTCGCACGTAGGTGGCGGCAAGGAGGGCAAATTGTCCCAGACCATCCGCTTCCAGAATCGTCACCGCGGTGCGTTGGGAATGGGTTGAGGTGCGCCACGCGTAGATCCCGGAGTTGGGCGCTGTCCAACGCCACCAGACCGTCTGGCGATAGAGTTCCGGCGCGTTGGGTTCGAAGGATTGACCCGTGGCACCGAAGAGGTTGGCCGCCAGGACAAACGTCGACCCGCGGATCTCCGTTGCCTGGTCCAGGTCGTCGTTGGTGGGTTTGCCGAACGCACTCCACACGGTGAGTGCCAGGCCGAGCAGGATTTGGATCCAGGAAGACTCGCCCAGGTGTATTCGCGTATTGAAGACCGCCGGGAACTCACGTTGCCGCACAGGGCGGGGATGAAGGGCATTCAGCTCTCGCCAGGCAAGGAGTTTCCAGCGTTTGCTGCCGAGTTTGGGACCCCTTCATCCGTGCGCTGCCAGGCTCCGTACGTTGCCGACGGATGAAACTCAAAACCATCCTTGTTCCCGGCCCGCATCGCCGGGCGCATCTCCGAGTTGTCGGGGCGATCTCCGTTGCAATAGCTGGAGAGGACTCCAGCACTCCACGACGACCAGCGTTGGCCTGGCCCGGGCGTGTCGACCGTCGCGAAGCGTCGTGGACTGCGCCAGTCCTCTGGCGCTTTGACCAGAACCGCCATACCCGAGCGAGGGGGTGGTGCCGCCCACTCGACACCTCGGAGATGCGCCCCGCATCGCCCTTCCCCAAACAACGCCCTTTTCACGGAGCGGCTTCTTCAGTCCACTCACCGGCGATGTTCTTCCCGTATGGCATGGATGGGCCACGGCTGCGCGTTCAGCGGTGGTTGCGGGCTTGGGTCGGGCTCGCGGCGATCGCCATGGCCATGGGTTCCACGCCGGCGGCCACGACGGTCCACCTGGGCCAGGTGCGCCAGATATCCGGGCCCCAGGACCTCGATCTCACGGGCGACTTTGTCTACGCGGTGAATTTCAGTGCCGACGACGGTCCTCGTACCGTCGCCGGCGTCACCTTCCAACCGGATCGGGTGTCGATCCCAGGGGCCTCGTTTGTGGGTCCGCAGCAGGTCACGGGTTGGCAGGCCAAGCCGGAGTTCGGTGCCACTGCCGATGCCAATGAGTTGGAGGAAATCCTGCACGACATACGGTGGGCCAATGCCGGCGCCAATGAACGCCTGCGGGCGACACTCGCCGTCCAAGCGGGTGAAAGCTACCGCCTGCAGATCCTCATCTCTGGCAATACCGCGGAGGACCGCCGTTGGGATCTGCGTATCAACGGCCGGGAGGCGGTTGATGAATTGACGTCGCTCGGTAGCGCCCCGGGGAACTCGTATCAGCGTTCGCGGGCCACGTTGTTCGAATGGGAGTTCGAGTCACTGGGCACCACCATGATCATCGAGATGGGTGATCTCTTCGGCGCAAAGGACGGCGGCGATCGCAATCCGATCTGGCAGGCGCTAACGCTCGAACGCACCACCGCTCCCCCGTTTCCCGACGATCTCCTGATCGAACCGGACCGGTTCTTCGCCCGGTCTACGGAACCCATTGGTCATCTGCGCGCCGTGGATCGCCGTCCCGCCGCCTCGCACGTGTTCTCCTTCGTTGCCGGGGTTGGCGGCGAGGACAACGCAAAGTTCTCCATCGCGGGGTCCTCGTTGGTACGGGGTCTCTATGATTTCGAACGGGATGCCATCGGCACGGTGTATCGCCTTCGCGTCCGCGCCGAGGACGCGTCCGATCCGGCGCGTGTGCTGGAAAAGGCGATTACGGTGCGGTTGGTGGAACCGCATCGTCCGGAACGGCTGGTGCTCGATGTGGATTCGGTGCGCGCCGGAGGTTCGTCCGGGGCACTGGTTGCCAAAGTCCGCGTGACAGATGCGGATGATTTCGATCGGCACCGGATCGAGTGGGCGTCCGGGGAGGGTGATCAGGACAACGGTCGGTTTCAGGTGGTGGATGGCAGTCTGCGGGTGGGTGCGGTGGCGCTTCCGCTTCCTTTCGAACGGTCGGAAGCACGGATTCGATTGCGAGCGACGGATCTGTCCGGGGCATCGGTAGAGAGCGCCTTCGTTCTGCCGCTCCTGCCGAGTCGATTGGAACTGAGCGAAATCCTGGCGACGAAAGTCGGTGGCATCACCGACGCGGATGGGCAGGTTCGTGAATGGTTCGAGATTCGGAATGCGCAGGGACAATACGAGGATCTCGCGGGGTGGTTCGTCTCCGACAATCGTGAGCAACTGCGAAAATGGGCGTTCCAGTACGGTTTGATTGGACCGGGACAAGTTGTGGTGGTGCTGGCAATGGGAGGTGCGACGGCGGGTCGAAACTCGTCGTACCTGTCGTCGCCGGTGGGTCTGGATAGCGGCGGCGAATGGCTGGGGTTGGTGCCTCCGGATGGTGCCGCGCCGATGAGTTCGCTGGAGTTTCCCAGGCAGTTTCCCGGGGTGTCTTTCGGATTGGCGAGCGATGGTTTGGTCGGTTTTCTCGCGGCACCCACGCCGGGCGCACCCAACGCGGAGCGCCTGCCCTTCGGAGACAACCGGGTCCTGTTCGGCACCCCGCACGGATTTTACTCGAAACCCTTCGCTTTGGAACTCGAGGCGACGGTGCCGGGTTCGGTGATCCGATATACCCTCGACGGATCCGCACCAACGCCGTCGAGCGGGACGATTTATTCAGCACCGATCCAGGTGACACCGAACACCGCGGGGACGACCCGGGGCGTGCGCGTCGTGCGGGCGATCGCGGTGCGAACGGGTGTGGCGTATGCGCCGGTGGAAACGCAGACGTATTTCTTCGTCGACGGCGTTGTCGGCCCGACCTCGGACGGGGTGGTGGGACAGACGCGATTGGTATCCGCGATCACGCGGCATGCCACGTACGGTCCGATGTTGAAGGACGCTTTCCGTGCGTTGCCGACGGTGTCGGTTCTCCTGCCGGGCGGTCCCACGAGCGAGGAGCGCCGCGGGTCGTTGGAATGGATCGATCCACAAGGCGCGGAAGCCGGCTTTCAGATCGATGGGGGCATTGAAGTCACGGGTACCACGAGTCTGAATTCTCCGAAACTGGGCATGTCAGCGAAGTTCCGCGCCGAGTATGGCTCGTCGCAGCTTCAATATCCCGTGTTCGCCGGAGGATCGTTTGGCGATCCCACCACTGCGGCCACCGTGTTCAAGGAGTTGCGATTGCGCGGGCACTCGCACGACACGTTCTATTGGCTGGCGACACGGGAGAATCCGCCGGTGCCGTATGGAAGTCCGTCGGTGAACCGCAGTGCCGACGCCCAATACGTGCGCAATCTCTGGATCGATCAGATGCAGGGGGAGATGGGGCAGCCGACCAAGCTCGGGCGGCAGGTTCATCTTTATCTGAATGGGTCGTACCACGGGCTTTATCACGTCCACGAGCATGTGGATGGCGATTTTATGGCGACCTATTTTGGCGGGTCCCCGGACGATTACCAATTCACCGCCGCGACGCGTGGTGGGAGCAACACCTCCGATGGTGAATCCTGGGCGACGACGTGGGCCAAGGTGAAGGCGTCGTTGAGCAACTACGGGGAAGCTCAGCGCTGGATCGATGTCGCCCAGTTGTGCGACTACATGATCCTGGCTTTTTACGCGGGCAACGATTGGGACTGGTCGTCCGATCACAACTGGTCGGCGGCCGGTCCGCGGCTGCCTGATCGCGGTGGCTGGAAGTTCTTTCACCAGGACTCCGATATCATTCTTCAGGATGTCACTGCGGATTGCACGGACCAGAATGTGCCGGACGGCGTGTTCCAAAGCCTGATGCGGTTTGCGGATTTTCGGGTGCTCTTTCGCGACCGGGTATATCGGCATTGCTTCGGCAACGGGGCGCTGACGCCGGCACGAGCGTCGGCCGTGTATGACGCCCGAATGAACGAGATCCGCGAGGCCATCGTGGCTGAGACGGCGCGCTGGCAGCCTTCCAGCACCGTGGGAACGTTGCCATGGGATCGTGACCAGGAGTGGACCAACGAATGGCGGTATCTGAAGGAGACCTTTTTTCCGCAGCGCACCGACCGGCTGATGCAACAACTGCGGGCGCACAGCGGTTGGTGGCCGGTGGCGCCACCCGCGGCGTTGCCGGGACCCGGCACGGTGGCCACCAGCAACAAGGTCCAGTTCTCGACGTCCCAGGGGACGGTCTACTACACGACCGACGGTTCGGATCCGCGGCTTCCCGGCGGTTCCCTCAATCCGCGCGCGATCTCGGCGGGATCGGGCTCAGGGAACCGGGTCCTGGTCAAAGCGGGATCGACGTGGCGCTTTCTGGACAAGGGTGCGATTCCGGGAGCGGCCTGGTTGAGTGACGCCTTTGACGACCGTTCCTGGAGCAGCGGCGCCGCAGAAATCGGGTATGGCGATGGCGATGAAGTGACGACCGCGGGCTTCTTGGATGCCGACCCGAACACGGACGGTCTGCAGAAGAACATCACCACCTATTTTCGCACCGTCTTCGACGCGCCATCCGCGGCCACCGTGACCAATCTCATCGTTCGATTGGTCCGTGATGACGGCGCGGTGGTGTACCTGAACGGCCGTGAACTCTGGCGCGTGAACATGCCCGAAGGGGTCATCACGCCGACCACTCGCGCATTGGTGGGGATAGGAGGCGCCGACGAAAGCACCTTTTTCGAAACTCAGGTGTCGCCCTCGATCGCCGGACTTCGCGCCTCGCGCAATGTCCTGGCCGTGGAGATCCACCAACAAACGCCTGAGAGCTCCGACATCAGCTTCGACCTGGAACTCGTTGGCGAGAGTCCCGGAACGCCGGCCGGTTCCGGCATTCCCATCCACGTTCCCACGATGGTTCGGGCGCGCAGTTTCTCGGGCGGCGATTGGTCCGCCATCGTGGAAGGTGTCTACCGACCCGAGGGATTTCCCGAGGCGACCCCGGAAAACCTCGTGGTCTCCGAGGTTCACTACCATCCGCGCGAGGACGCGGTGGAGGCGGAGTTCGTGGAGTTGTGGAACTCCTCGGACCAGGGCATCGAAATCTCCGGTGTGAAACTCGGCGGAGCAGTGGCCTACGAGTTTCCAAGTCCCTCCGTGCTCGAACCCGGGGAACGTTGCGTCGTGGCCAAGGATTTGGCGGCGTTTGACGGTCTCTATCTCGATCCGGCGTCGCCGTACTACCGAACCAACGTGGTTCGTTTCGGGCCTTGGACGGGAGCGTTGGCGAATTCGGGTGAGACCCTCGAGGTGCGGGATCGGGCCGGGAATCCACTATTCGCGGTGACCTACAGCGATCGCGGTGGGTGGCCGTCGCGCGCCGATGGCGATGGCAGCAGTCTGGAACTTGCAGTGCCTCCGCCGTCGTCGGTGATTGGCGGCGCGCGCTCGGCGTGGTTATCCGATCCGTCGCATTGGCGGGCGAGCGACCGTGTTCACGGATCGCCGGGTTCAGGAGACGCGCCGCCGGTTCAGGAGCCTGATTTCGCCCAATGGGCGGCAGCCATGTTTCCGCCGCAAACTCCTGCCGAGATGACCGCGCCCATGGCGGATTTTGACGGCGACGGCATCAGCAATTACGGGGAGTACGCCTTTGCTCTCGATCCTCGAACGGCGAGCGCGAGCCCACTGAAACTCGCGGTCGGAACTGGAATCGGGATTTTCTCATTTGAATATCGCGGTCGTCCACGGACGTGGAGGCTGACGTATGCACTGGAGGTGTCGTCGGATCTGCAGACTTGGGATGGGTCCGAGATCGGTATCGAGCGACTGGAGGAAGTGCCACACTCGGACGGTATTGTCGTGGTGCGCGGGCGGTGGACACCGAACACCGGGGCCACCGAATGGTCCACACGATTCCTTCGGTTGGTGGTGCGGGGGCTGTAGGTGGGGAAGGGGTGGTCGGGAAGAGGGAAGGGGTGCGCGGGTTGTATGGGATTCGGATTTGGCGCTTCGGCCCGCGGTCTGGTACCGCTGCGCCGCGGGGACGCGTCGCGGTCCGGGAGGGGGCGCCAAGAACCGCGGTCCGGCCCTTCCCGCTTGGCCCACACCCCTTGCCACCCATTGGACCGCGGGCTGTCCCAGCCCGCAGCAAGGTGACTTCGCGGCTAGCGTGGAAGAAGAAGGGATGACTCGGGAAGGAAGGCAAAGGGCTGCGCCGCGGG
>JAEUHG010000024.1 GCA_016795425.1 Verrucomicrobiales bacterium | reverse complement strand
GGATCGACCCTCGTGGCGCGTCGCGCCGGAATAAGGCATGCCGCAAACCCCACCAAAGCCAGCAGTCCAATCACCCCCAAAATCGCCACCGGATCCGCCGGGGCAACCCGGAACAAATCCATCGCATGAACCAAGACACGGCCAACCAGCACCGCACCCAGGAGTCCGAGAACCAGGCCCATGGCCAAGAGTCTTCCTCCCGACCGCAAGAACAGCCGCTGAACCTCAAACCGATCGGCCCCCAAAGCCATTCGCACCCCGATCTCGCGTCTTCGGCGCGACACCAGGAAAGCCAGAACGCCGTAGATCCCTGCCGTCGCCAGCGCCAATCCGAACGCACCGAACAGACTGAACAGCACCATCGTGAATCGGAGCTGAACGGATTGATCGTTCACCGATTCCTCGAGGGTCCGCGGTCCTCGCAAGGGTTGGGCGGGGTCCATCTGCCGAACCTGCGCCCGCACCGCGGCCGTCACCAGAGCGGGGTCCATCGAAGTTCTCAAAGCGAGACTGCGGCCCGGCGGCGCGAGAAGGGTGTAAGGCAGGATGGCGGCCGGCTGCGTCGGGCTCCGCAGTCCATCATTGCGAGTATCTCCCACGACTCCGATGACCATGACGTCCGGCGTCCGCGGGTCCGCGACGACGGCGGGTCCGGGTCCCTTAGGGTCGAGGGCATCGAGTCTAAGACTCTTTCCCACTGGATCTTCACCCACCGGCCAAAGTCTTGCGGCGGCTTCGTTAATCACGGCCACCGGCTTGGCCTCACCTACTTCCCGGTCGGTGAACATGCGCCCCCGCAACAAGGGAATGCGAAGCACCTTCAAATACTCCGCACCGGCCAACTGCAGGAGGATCTTCTGGCTGTCCTGGGCTGGCCGATGGTCAATCGCATAAGTCGACGGGCCGCCTCCGAAAGGCAACCCCCCGTTGCCGACCGAGACCGCCTCGACCCCCGGAAGATGTCGAACGCGCTCCTCCAGTTCCTTCGAGAAGCGGTTTCTGGTTTCGATCGTGCCGTACGTCTTTGTCGCCAGGGGCACTTGCAGCACCATCACTTGGCCCGGGTGGAAGCCCAAATCCACCTGCCGCAGAGCTAAAAACCCTCGGATCGTCAGCCCCGCGCAGACCAGGAGGATAACCGACAACGCCACCTCCACCACCACGAGACCCGACCGAAACCGTCCGCCCTTCGACGTGCTGGATCCCCGCGCCTCACCTTTGAGTGCCTCGTCGAGGTTCGGCTTGCTCGCCTGGAGAGCAGGAACCAACCCGAACACCACACCGGTCAAGGTGGAAAGAAGGAGACTGAAGAGCAGAACGAACGTGTTGATCTCGATGCGCGCTTCGCCCGGCACGTAGAAGGACGGCATCAGGATCACGATCCAGCGGGTAATGCCGTAAGCGAGGATCAGCCCCAGGCCACCGCCAGCCAGCGCCAGCAAAACGCTTTCCGACAGTAACTGGCGCACCAATCGTCTCCGGGGCGCACCTAACGCCAGTCGTACCGCCATCTCGCGAAACCGGGTGGAGCCCCGCGCCAACTGCAGGTTGGCCACATTGGCGCAGGCAATCAGCAGCAAAACCCCCACCGCCCCGAACAGCAGAGTGAGACTTCGTGCCATCTCCCCCCGTGCTACCGTCATCTCCAGATAGTTCGTCAGCGTCGTGTCGAACGATTCCTTCGGGAAGCCCGCTGGATGGTCTCTGGCCCATTGCGTTTGGAGCGCATGAAATTGCTCCTCGGCGGCCTTGGCCGCCACGCCCGGCTTGAGTCGGACGATGGGGAAAACACTCCGGCGATTCGCCAGGTCTCTTCCCATGGGTACCCACAATCCATCGCTGGTCCACCATCCGAACCGCGGTGGCATGACGCCGACCACCGTGTACTCTTCGTCGTTGAGGCGAAGTGTTTTGCCCAATGCCTCAGCTCGACCGTCGAAGAGGCGCATCCACAGACTGTAACTCAGCAGCACCACCGGTTCTGCCTCTCCATCCGCTCGCACATCGGCGGGCCCCAAAGTTCGACCCATCACCGGTGGCACACCCAAAAAAGCCGCCGCGTTGGGCGAGATCCGCACCGTGCGCAGAGTCTCCGGCGAGAACGTCCCGGTGAGCAACATGTCCTCCGGCGAGGTCGCCATCACGTCCGCGAACGCCGAGACCTGGCTCATCGATTCGAATTCCTGCTGCCGATAGGGGCGCATCCGCTGATCGGAGGACGCGGTGCGCAATCCGGGTGTCCAGATCTCGCCCGGTTTGGCGTACGGGTAAGGCCGGATCAAAACGCCGTAGACCACGCTGAAAATGGCGGTGGACGCCCCGATCCCCAAGGCAAGGGTCAGGACAGCCAAGGCGGTGAAAGCGGGTTCCTTGACCCATTGCCGCAGTGCTCTTCGGATTTCGGACATGATCGGATAAGGTCTGTCACCGTGCCGCCCGACTCGCCGGCTCCAGGCGACTCACGGTTGCCGACTCCCGCCAGCAGGAGGCGGGCCACCTTACCCCTGACCGACTCTTATCGGCTTCGACAGTGTGGAATCTGGAAGCCGATCAGACCCATTTCACCACTCTGGTCGTCCCGCTTGCGGGACCTGGGTCTCCTGGTAACGGGACGAACGTTGACGCCCCTAAAGCTGCCTTCAGCCCAATCCCAAAGGACCGGCCTCGCACAGTTTCGGATTGCCGAACGACTTCAATTCATGGCCGACGGCGTGGGCCATCGCCAACCAGAGTCGATTGTGCGGAGTCTTTTCGAGTTGGACGGATCGACCTGCCTTGAATCCCAAGCCGCCGCCCACCAGCACAAACGGGATGTTTTCCAGGGTGTGACTGTTTCCCTTCCCGAGTTCGTTGGTCCACACAATGGTCGTATGATCCAGCAAGGTTCCCGTGCCCCCAGGTTCAGGAATCGAGTCGAGCTTGCGGGCCAACAGGGCCAGCTGCTCGCAAAACCACACATTGATCTTGGCCAGTTTTTCCTGGGAGCCCTCGTTGAGGTCGGGGTCGTGCGACAGCGAATGATGCCCTTCCTCCACACCCAACCAGCGCATGCGCGCCTGTCCCACCGAGTTCGTATATTGCAGCGACGCCACCCGGGCCATGTCGTTGGCCAGGGCATTCACCAGCAGGTCAATCTGCATCGCGCTGGTTTTTGGCATGTCGTCGTTGTCCGAGCTCACGCCCGGTTCGAGCGCGGGAGCGGGTTGTCGCAGCTTCTGGCGCGACGATTCCTTCAACTCCGATTCCATCTCGCGCACGAAGGTCGTGTGTTGCTCCAGCAGCGCCTTCTCCTCGCGACTGAGCCGACGGGAGACGCGGCGCAGGTCTTGCCGAACCTCGTCGAGAACGCTGCCGAGGCTTTCCGCGTCCTTCATCTGCCCATACAGGCGTTCGAACATCTGATAGGGATCGCTCACCGGCGCCACCGGCTGGTTCGGACCGGCGTAGGTCCAGCGCGTCCATGGATCGGCGCGGTTGGGAACGGCGACTCCGAACTCCAGAGATCCGAAGCGCGTGCGTGTCTCGGCGCGGCTCTGGAAGAACTGCTTCAATTCCTGGTCAATCGAAGGCCCGCTCGCCCACCCGGCCGGTGTGTCGGAGCCGCCCTGAATATTGCCGGGGAACAATTCAATTCCGGTCAGCAGGCAACTCATGCCGCGCATGTGGCCGTCGCCATCACCGCGCACTCGATTGCAAAGCCCCTTGATCGTCAGGGTGCGCGTCTTGAAAGGCTCCAGTGGTTCGAGAATGCGCTTGAACTGGAACTCGTCACCCGCGGCCTCCGGCCAGAAGTGATTGGGAAGAGTCCCGTTCGGACTAAACATAAACACGAGCCGCTGAGGCGTCCGCGCCGTGACGGGTGCGCCCAAACTGGTCAGGCCGCCCAAAAATGGCAGGGCCGCAGAAGTGACTCCGAGGTGGCGCAGGAAGGAGCGTCGGGAGGTGGCATTCATCGTTGGGCAGTGGTTTGGCTTGTACCCGCGTTCAAAGCGCAGGTGAGTGCGATCTCGATCTGCAGGTGGCGGATGTGGTGGCCGTTTTTGGCGAAGGCCGTGTCCAGGCGATGGAGGGTGTCCGGTCCATACGCCGCCGGTGCCTGTTTCACGGTATGCTGAAAAAGCTGGCGAACAAATCCCCGCCGGGCCTCGGGACTCGCGGCGGCGTGTTCAGCGAGGTCGCGCGCGCCCTTCAGCGTCAGCCGCTCCCCTGCGCCGGTGGTGTATTCCGATTCGACGTTCACGGGCTTCCGGTTGTCCGTGGTCCGAAATCGCCCGACGGCATCGAAGTGTTCGAGACTGAAGCCGAGAGGGTTGATGGTGGCGTGGCAGGAAAGGCAGGCGGGTTTGGAGGTCAGTTCGGTGACTTTCTCCCGCATGGTCAACGACGGATCGAAGCGATCGTCCATGAACTCGATGGCCATGGGTGGCGGCTTTAGAAAGCGGCCCAGGACGTTGCGGGTGAGAAAGACGCCGCGGTGAATGGGCGAACTGGACCGGTAGTAGGCGAACACGGTCAGCAGGAACGGATGCGTCAGGATTCCTGCGCGCTGGGACGGCTCGAAGACCAGCGGTTCGAAGTCCTCCCCTCTGGGCGCGGTCGTTCCATAAAAGTCGGCCAGCCGCCGATTCAGGAAGACATAGTCAGCCAGCAACAATTGGCGATAGTCCGAGCTGTCACTCCACACCACGTGATCCACGAAACGGTCCAGCGACGTGCGCAGATCGCTCAGTATTTCCGCACTGAACCCAGGATACGCCTTGGGATCCCGCGAAATATCATCCGCTTCATCGATGGCCAGCCAATGATGGAAGAACTCCGCCATCTTGGCGCGGGCCCGGCGGTCGCTCATCATTCTCTCGGCCTGCGCTCTCACCTCGTCCCGCGTCCGTAGTGTTCCGGACTCAACGGCCTTCCTCAACTCCTCGTCCGGTACCGAATCCCACAACGCCAACGCCAGCCGCGTTGCCACGGCTGCCGGATCCGACGGCGATCCCAGGTCGGGGTACAGAAAGCGCGGTGACTTGAGGGCCACCAAAACCACACGCTGAATAGCGGACTCGGGATCGATGCCGGGAACGAAATGGCGATCGACCATGAGTTCGCGTTGTTCAGCCGAGAGCGAACGGCGGATGGCGCGGGAGGCGAAAGACTCGCCGAATGCCTTGAGCTTCTCCGCCCTTTGCGGCGCGTCCTCCGCTACACCAGACAGCACCTCCAACCGGGCCACGACTTCATTGGCCGCTTCAACCGCCGCCTTGGTGACCGCCTGGTCCCATTCCTTGGACACCGCAGTGCCGCGTTCGTAGCCCGCGCTTCCGTCGTCCGCCGGAAAGGGCGTGCTGACCACCGCGACACGGCTTGAAGGCTCCGGAGACAACGCGTCCCCGGGAATGGTCGACCACGGTCCATGAGGCGGCTTCCATTCCAATCGAATCGACGCGCGCTTGTCCTTGAATTTGAAATAATCGACCCGCAAAGGGTAAGTGCGACCGCCCAGTAGAAAGACCCGGGCCACGCCTTCTCGAGGTTCGGAGCCGGAGCTGACCCACAAATCGATCACCGCCTCCTGTCGCTTGGCGTCACTGTCATCACGGCGATTGCTATCCCCCTCCAGCAACTCGGTATTGAGATAGACGCGCGCGCCATTCGGCGTGCGGAGCCGAAGGTCGTAGGAGCCGGTCTCCGGTGCCACCAGGGATCCGCTCCAGGCGATGGAGAATTGGTCCGCGGTGATTTCGGGCAGCGGGCTGCCCTCCGCGAAATCGAAGTCGATCGCCCGGTCTTCGCGCTCGAGGATCTTCTTCTCCTTTTTGTTCATCCCTTTCGACTGATAGTACTCGGCGTGCAAGCCCCCGGTCCGGAAGGCTTGCCGCACGGGCCGAAAACCACCGATCAAGTCGGCCACCGACTCGCGAAACTGACGTTCGGTCAACCGGGAGGGCTGGACCTTCACCGGATGATTGCGGGCGCGCGCTTCCAGAGAATAGAAGGCGTTGTGAATGTAGGCCGCGACCGCCCGTGCGTCCTCACCCACGCAGCGCTTCGGGTCATCCTCAGGCATGGTCCGATCAATGAGGCGAGCCAAGGCCTCCACCGATTTTTCGCCGTACAACGCCTCGTCGTACTTCCCTGCAACGCCCTCGCCCTTCGGACCGTGGCATTCCGCACAAAGCTTCCGATAAATGGTGGCGCCCGCTTTCGAATCGGCGCCGCGGGCCTCGGAAGGGCTCCCCAGGACGGCAATCAGACAGAATCCAGAGATCAGGGCACGCATCATGACTGGACTCCCATCCTGGGGTGAAAATCGAGCCCCGCGCAACCCGTCTTCTGCAGGTACGCCGGGATTTTCCTCCACTATGGGACTGTCCCTCAAACCCTACCGCGGGTCCGTCTGGAACTTTTGGCGTTTCGTTGCGCGACTCGCTTTACCTCCCCGTCCCTTCCCGGTAAGAGACGGCCCAGGGATTTCCTCTCATGCCGCCAAAAGCCGAAACCAAACCTGTCGAAACCAAGGCCACCGAGCCTTCGAAAATCACCGCCGCCGCCGCCACCGTCTCTCCTGCCAAACAGCGCGACCTGGATGCGGCCATCTCCTCAATTACTAAACAATACGGGGACGGTGCGATCATGCGCTTGGGCGAGGTCGCCGCCAATCACCGGATTGAAGTCATTCCCACCGGGTCGTTCGGTCTGGACCTCGCTCTCGGTGTCGGCGGGGTCCCGCGCGGCCGGGTGGTGGAAATTTTTGGCCCGGAATCGTCCGGCAAGACCACGGTCATGCTGCATATCATCGCCAACGCGCAACGTGCCGGCGGTTTGGCCGCCTTCATCGACGCCGAGCACGCGCTCGATCCCAACTACGCCAGGAAACTGGGGGTGAACCTCGATGATTTGCTGGTCTCTCAGCCCGATTCCGGTGAAGAGGCCCTGACCATTTGCGAGACCCTGGCCCGATCCAACGCCCTGGACGTAATCGTCATCGATTCAGTTGCCGCCCTGGTGCCGAAGGCTGAGTTGGAAGGCGAGATGGGCATGGCCACCATGGGCATGCAGGCCCGGCTCATGTCCCAGGCGCTGCGCAAACTCACCGCCATTCTCAATAAGGCCAAGACCACCTGCCTGTTCACCAACCAGATTCGTGAAAAGGTCGGTGTGATGTTCGGGAATCCCGAAACCACGCCGGGCGGCAAAGCGCTCAAGTTCTACGCCAGCGTGCGCATCGATATCCGCCGCAAAGACGTGCTCAAGGATCCCGCCGGCAATGCCGTCGGCAATCACGTCAAAGTCAAGGTCGTCAAAAACAAGGTCGCCCCTCCTTTCGCCGAAGCCGAATTCGACATCATCTTCAATCACGGCATTGATAAGGAGGGCGGATTGCTCGACGCCGGCCTGGAGTACGGGGTGGTGGAAAAGAAGGGCGCCTGGCTCCAATACGGTGGCGAACTCATCGGTCAAGGACGCGAAGCGGCCCGCAAAACCCTGATCGAGAAACCGGAGATCGCCAAACGCATCACGGACGCCATCCTGGCCAAGCGCTTTCCCCCGGCGGCAACGCCCGCGGAAACGGCGGCCAAAGGATCCTAAGTCGTTTACTCCCGGCGCCGGCGACAATCCGCCGTCGGTCACAGGACAGATTGCCACTGGTTCGGTCGTGGCGCAGCATGCGCCTCGACGCCCACCATGTTTCCCCGGGTCTCCAGGGTTTCGTTGACTCCGTGGCTAGCGGCCTGCGCCGCCGTCCTCGTGACTCTGTTTTCGTCGCCGCCGGCTTTTTCCCAGCCCTCGCCGACGAACCAGGTGCTGGTGCTGCCTGGCAGGGGAGCTCATGCCGTCCTGGAAAGCGCGAGCTTCGGATCGCTCACCAACGCCACCATCGAGTGCTGGGTCCGTTGGGACGAGTTCGGACCCACGCGTCGCATTTTCAATTATGGGCGCCCTATGCGCGACCTCAGCGTGCTGAGTCGGGAAGGGAACGACCTCGGATTCGTCATTGGCGACGCCAAGCTGGGGCTCCGTTGGTTGATCCTGCCGGATGTTTTGCGGGCGGGAGTCTGGTACCACGTGGCGGCCGCATCCGGGCCGCAGGGCATGCGCCTTTACCTGAATGGGGTGCCCGTCGCGACTGCGAATCCCTACCCGGGCAGCTTCGCCGCCGCGGCGCTCGACGGTTCGTGTTTTCTTGGCAAATCCGTCACTTCCGCGGATTCGGAACCGACATTTCGTGGCGCCATCGACGAATTTCGGATTTGGAGTTACGCGCGCCCGGCTGAGGAGATTCGGGCTGATCTGTTCCGCCGCGCCCACGCGGGCGAACCGGGCCTGGTGTTCCTGGCGAATTTCGATGAGCCGAATGACGCCGTGCATTTGAAGGACGGGGCGGCGCTCCAAGGCGCGGTGCTGCCCTTGACGGTCGACTCCCCTCCCGCCAACGCTCCCGCGGGATCCACTGGTCCAGGGCATGTCGGGCGCTCGGGAGAGGGTTCGCTGACCCGAAGCCACTTCGCGGGCATCAGTTTTGTTGCCGGTCTGTTGACGGCGTTCTGCCTCATTCACTCGCTGCTGTTCATCTTCCAGCCGCGCACCCGCACCCATTTGTACTTCGCACTGATCAGCGGGCTTGGCGCCTTGGCCAGTTGGCCTCTGCTGGCGCTTCAGGATGTCAACCGCGAGGTGTTGCCGGTCCTGGGAATCCTGGTCTGGCGCCTGTTTCGACTGCTTTTTGATCCCAAGGCGCCCGAACCCTCCCGGCAGCTCACCTCGACTGCGCTGACTGTCTCTGGTTTTCGCCTGGTGAACGACCTGATCTACGAGTTCCCTGATCTGCTGGTGCTTTGTGCCAACCTGGTGGCGTTCGTCGTCGTGGTGCAATGTCTGGCCCGTGTGGTTTCCATCGCCGCGGGAGCCTGGCGGGCGAAACTGGACGGCAGCCGAAGTGTTGGCCTCGGCTTGGGTGCGTTGCTCGTACTCTCCGGACTCTCCTACGAAATCCCTTACCTCGGCGGCATCACCTACAACCAGCTTGGAGTCGCCCTCTTCTTCGCGGCGACCTCCATCCACCTGGCACGCACCCACGCGTTGGCCACCCGCCAGTTGGAGCGTCAGGCGGCCGAACTCGAAAAATCCAACACCCAGTTGCGCACCGCCAACGAACAGATCGAAGCCCAGCGCCGCGAATTGACCCTAGCCAAGGATGCCGCGGATTCCGCCAATGCCGCCAAATCCCGCTTTCTCGCCGGCGTGAGTCATGAGCTTCGGACGCCTCTGAATGCCATTATCGGCTACAGCGAAATGCTTGCCGAGGAAGCCCCCGAAATCGGGGCCTCCTCCATGGTGCCTGATCTCACCAAGATCCAGACCGCGGCCAAGCACCAACTCGCTTTGATCAATGACATCCTGGATTTGTCCAAGATCGAAGCCGGTAAGATGACCGTCTCCATCGCACCGTTCGACCTCGACCCCGTTCTGCAATCCATCACCGAAACCATCCAGCCCCTGCTTGCTAAACGCCGAAACCGCCTGGTTCTCGAGTGCCCGAATCCCCTGGGGTCCATGGTCTCCGATGAACTCAAATTGCGTCAGATCCTTTTCAACCTGCTTTCCAATGCCGCCAAATTCACCGAGGACGGCACCATTCGACTGCAGGTCCGCGGTGACCCTGCATCCGTGGAATTCACCGTCATCGACACCGGCATTGGCATGACTCAGGACCAGATTCGCCAACTCTTCCAAGCCTTCATCCAAGCCGAAGCCACCACCCAAGCCAAGTATGGCGGCACTGGACTCGGACTCGCCATCACCCGGCGTTATTGTGAGATGTTGAACGGCGAAGTCACCGTCGCCAGCGAACCCGGGCAAGGCTCGACGTTCACCGTCCGGCTGCCACGCTCCGCCACGGTAGCGAACGTCCCCACCCTGCCGGCACCACCGCCATTGTCCTCGAACGCCACCCCTCGACCCTCCCCGCCCGCCTCATGAAGCGACTCCTCCTCGTGGAAGACAATGAGATGAACCGCGACATGTTGTCCCGGCGATTGGCGCGACGTGGATTCCAAGTTCAGTGCGTCACGGACGGCCAGCAGGCCATCGATATGGCGTCCTCGAACCCTCCGGATCTCATTCTCATGGATATGAGCCTGCCGGTCCTGGACGGTTGGGAGGCGACGCGGCGCCTCAAGGCCGACCCCGTGCTGCGGCGGATTCCCGTCATCGCCCTGACAGCGCACGCGATGGCCGCCGACGAGCAGGCAGCGCGGGAGGCGGGTTGCAACGAATTCGAGACCAAGCCCATCGATTTCGCGCGCCTCGTGTTGAAAATAGAAACGCTGCTCCAGCCACCCTCGGCCCCGTGAATCCACCTTCCGACTCCGACGGGACCTCCCCGAATCCACCGATCGACGCCCTCGCGCAGATCCGCCACGACCTTCGCGCTCCAGCCTCGAATATTCAGGGTTACGCCGAGATGCTCTTGGAAGAGGCGGCTGAGTCCGGCAACACCCCATTTCTTCCCGATCTTGAACGCATCCGAGACGCTGGACGCAGCCTGGTCGACCTGATCCGTCTGGAACTGGCCCCGGATATCGTCGCCGCCGCGCCGTTGGATTTTCGGCGGCTCCATGCCGATCTTCGCACCCCATTGAATCATGTTACGGGATACTGCGAGATCCTGATGGAACAAGCTGAAGCGTCCGGCCTCGAGGGCATGCTTCGAGACCTCCAGCGAATCCACGATGCGGCTCTCGGCTTTCTTCGGCTGACGCAGGAGTTGCTGGTTCCTTCACGACTCCATACCCCCACCTGCCCGATCGAGGCTGTCCATCCTGGATCACAAGAAGGAGCCCTCGCGTTGTCCCGCATGGCTTCCTCGACCGGGATCCCCCGCCCGGAGGCCTCCGCCATGTCCATGTCAGGCACGGTTCTCCTGGTGGACGATGACGAATCGAATCGCGCGCTGCTGAGCCGCCGCCTGAAGCGACTAGGATTCCAGGTGATCGAGGTCGGCGACGGTTCCGCGGCGCTGGATTGTCTTCGTCAGACCCCGGTGGATGTCATACTGCTGGACATGCTCATGCCCGGCATGCGGGGCGACGAGATCCTGGGACAGATCAAAACGGATCCACGAATCGCGGATCTTCCCGTCATCATGCTTTCGGCTCTGGATGACATGGACAGCGTGGTCCGGTGTATCCTACTGGGAGCCGAGGATTACCTCGCCAAACCCTTCAATCCGGTCCTCCTGCGGGCCCGCATCGGGGCCTGTCTGGAGAAGCGCCGTCTTCGGCAGCGGGAACAGTCGTACCTGGCGGCCATCGAGAAGGAGCGCCAGAAGTCGGATTCCCTTCTCCTCAATGTCCTTCCGTTGCCTATCGCGAATCGACTGAAACTGGGCGAGACAACCATCGTCGACAGTCTCGCCGACGCGACCATCCTCTTTGCGGATGTCGTCGGATTCACCGAATTGGCGGCGCGCGTGTCGTCGGTCGATTTGGTACGCCTTCTGGACGACATCTTCTCCCATTTCGATACCTTGGCGGAGGCCCAGGGTCTCGAAAAGATCAAGACCATCGGTGACGCCTACATGGTGGTCGGGGGCCTTCCCACCGGACGCTCGGACCACGCTGAAGCCATCGCGGACCTCGCCTTGGGTATGCTTGCGGACATCTCCCAGAGGTTTTCATCGTCACCCACCCCGCTTCGCCTTCGGTTGGGAATCAATACAGGACCGGTCATTGCCGGCGTTATCGGACGGCACAAATTCAATTACGACCTTTGGGGCGACACCGTGAACATGGCGAGTCGAATGGAATCGCACGGTCTGCCCGGGTGCATTCAAGTCACGGAAACCACCTACCTGCGGCTTCGGGATCGGTACGTCCTCGAGCCCCGGGGTGAGATTGAAGTCAAGGGCAAGGGCAGGATGCGAACTTGGTTCCTGAAGGGTCGGCGAACCTCCCCGGCCCCCTAGTGCGATCAAAAGCACGCCTTCACTCGCTGTTTTTGACAACTTCGCGGTTGCCTCCGCGTGCGGGCCGTCGCAATTTCCGACGGCGAGTCGATCTTTGGAGCCCCTCATCGCCTTGCCGTGACATGCCGGACAAGTGCCATCCAGTTGCCCCAGGGTTGTCGGGCCTTATCAGGGTCCCGGGTCTGACGCCCGCACTTCCCGCTGAAGTATGAGCAGCCCCGCCACTGCGGCTCTTTCCGCAAACACGCCGAATTACGAGCTCAAGTCCGATCTCGCCCAGTACTGTTTGCCGTCCGCCAACAGGGACGATTCCAGAAAACTCGCCTGGGCGAATTCGGTTTGCTTGATGTTCGTCGTCGTCGCCACGATGGGCCTGCGCCAGCCAGTTTTTGTCATCCGCGATCCCCCCCCTCCCCCGGAGCCCCTGCCGGTGGTCATTCTTCCGCCCCAAGAGCACGAGCCCCAACCGGAGACCGAGAAGCCGGAGGAGCAACAGGAAGAACCTCTGGATGATTTGGCCGACGTGCCGGTGGTCGCGCCGGTCGTCGTCGCGGCTCCTCAGGACGTTAGTTTCTCCGTCCCCGTCGAGGGATTCGTCACCATCAGTGCCGACGCGAGGTCCGTCCCTCCGCCTCCGCCGGTGATTCCCAAGATTCCCCCGCCGGACAATATCCCGCGGCCTGAATTCAAGATTATCCGCTTCGGCGACAAGACCTTCAAGAAACAGCCGCCGCCGAATTATCCGGAAGAATTCCAGCGTAATCGCATCTCCGGTACCGTCGAAGTCCTCATCACCGTCGATACCAACGGTGTCCCGACCAAGGTCTCCGTCGGGCGGAGTTCGGGCAATTCGGCGCTCGACCGCCACGTTGTCGAGTTCATCCAGCGGGAATGGCGCACAGCGGCCGGCGAAGGCGGTAATTTCAAGATCGCCCTCACCTTCGCCCCCTGACGTGAAGCCCCAAGTCCTTTCCACTCACCCCTGGGAGCTATCCCTCCCATCCCTCCTTTCCTAGACTATCAACCACCGAAACGAACCCTGACATGCTCGCCTACACCCTCGTCGAATTGTTCATCAAGGGCGGCCCGATCATGTGGCCCATCCTGGTTGCCGCTATTGCCGCCGTCGCCGTCGTCGGAGAACGCACGTTTTGGTGGTGGCGCGAGTCCCGCAAGCGCGACCCAGCCCGATTGGAGAAGCTTCTGGCGGCTCTCGATAATGGCGATTTCCGGACCGCCGCCCAGCTTTCCAAGGGCTCCGACGACCCCATTATCCGCATGATCTATCACGGCATGAACCACGTGCATTCATCCCTGCAGGGAGCGCTGCAGGTCGCTGCCGGGGTCGAATTGCAGCGTGCCGGGCGATTTCTGACGGTCATGGATACCCTGGTGACATTGGCGCCGCTGCTTGGATTGCTCGGCACCGTGACCGGTATTTTCATGTCCTTCACCGGATTGGGTGACGCCGAGCTGGCCGTTCAGAAGGTGTCCGGCGGTATTGGCGAGGCACTGATCGCCACCGCAGCCGGTCTGGGTATCGCCATTCTGTCCCTGATCCCGTTCAACCTTTTCACCGCGAAACTTTCCCGCCTGCAATTTGAGTTGGAAACGGCGGCTACGAATATCGAAGTCATGGTCAACGCCGCCAAGCAGAAGGGCTTTGATACCATGGAGTTCCGTCGGGAAACGATGCCTTCCGGATCGTAAGTTGGCGGTGGACGGCCGGGGACTTGCTTCTCCGGCGCTTCCCTCCCCTTCCCTATGCGCATCGCATCACCGGTTGCCCACCGCAAAGCGCGGTTCGAGATCATCCCGCTGATCGACATCATGTTCTTTTTGTTGGCCTCGTTCATGATGGTCAGCCTCACCATGATTCGTGTGCAGGCCCTCAAGATGGACCTGCCCACACCCACCGCCTCCTCCGGCAATAAGAAGCCCGAGATGATCAATCTGGAGGTGGATTCGCTCGGGGACGCCTACTTGGTTCAAGGCAGCGATCGCCAACGCAAATCGAAGACGGAGTTGTTCTCGATACTGACCAATCGCTTCGCGGCGAACACCAATATTCCGGCCTACATCAAGGGCAGCCCCGATGCCACCCACGGGCAGGTCGTCTCTGTGTTGGATCTGTGCCGTCAGGCGGGCATCCAGAAGGTTTCGTTCAACATCACCCTTCCGCAGAAGAAGTGACCCCATGAGATTCGGATCGCCGGTTCCCAAGAAGCATTCCCGGATCGAGATCATCCCGTTGATCGACGTGATGTTCTTCCTTTTGGCGTCCTTCATGATGGTCAGTCTCAACATGTCCAAGTTGAACGCCGTCAAGGTGGATGCCCCACTGGCGGTGACCGGCGACAAGGACATCAAGGCGGATGTCTTCAATATTGCGCTCAACAAGCAGGGCGAGATCTTCCTTGGCGAATCCAACACCACCTTGATGAATCTCGGCATTACGCTTTCGAACCGTTTCCACGGGGCGGGAACCAATGTGCCGGTCTTCGTCACCGGCGACCGCGACACTTCCCACGGGGCGGTACTCGCAGTGCTAGATTTGGTGCGCCGTGCCGGAATTCAGAGGGTATCCTTTTCGGTGACACCCCAGGAAGCACCCTGAGCCTATTGCGGTTCGGCAATGGCTCGGTGGTTCCGCCGACCCCCGTCACTTCCTGGCGCCTCCAGCTTGACCGGTTCCACCTTATGGCGATTTGTCGACTTATCGTTTGTTGATTCCTCATCTAGTTGATTGGTCACCTGTCCGCTTCACAACGCGGATCGCGCCGGTGGTATCGGATCCCGTCCGGTCTTGGTTCAAAGGTTGCGCCTCGCTCCTACCAGGTTTGAATCGTCCTTTCTTCCAGCTCGGCCGTCATTCCTTGCAAACCTCCGATTGACTTCATTCCTCCAGGCCCTAAGAGCGTAGCCGTCGTCCATTCATCTTTCCTTCCTCGAGACATGTTTGTTCATCCCAAGCCCTACGACGTCATTGTGGTCGGCGCCGGTCATGCCGGCATTGAAGCCGCTCTCGCGTCCGCACGTCTCGGTTGCCAAACGCTGCTGCTGAGCATCAACTGCGACACCATTGGGCAGATGTCGTGCAACCCCGCGATCGGTGGCCTGGCTAAGGGTCATTTGGTTCGGGAGATTGACGCGCTCGGCGGAGAGATGGGGCTGAACACGGACCTTACCGGACTTCAATTCCGGATGTTGAATACCAAAAAGGGGCCTTCGGTTTGGGCTCCCCGCGCTCAATGCGACAAGAAGGCCTACCAATTTCGCATGAAATGGGTCTGCGAACGCGAGCCCAACCTCGACGTCCGCCAGGCCCAAACGACCCAGCTCCTTCATGAAGATGGCGCCGTCACCGGCGTGGTCACTGCCCTGGAAGTTGCCTACCGATCCACCTGCGTGGTGATCACCACCGGCACGTTTCTGCGCGGCCTGATGCACATTGGATCCAATCAATTGTCCGGCGGTCGCGCCGGCGAAGCCGCCGCCACCAACCTCAGCGCCTCTCTCCAGGAACTCGGGCTTTCGCTGGGTCGACTCAAAACCGGTACCCCGCCCCGCTTGCTGAAGCGGACCATCGATTTCTCCAAAACCGAGATCCAGCCCGGCGACGAGCCCGTTCCGTATTTCTCTTTTTGGAAGGAGGAATTGTTCCACGTGGAACCATCGAGCCCCGACTCGCCCTCCAATGGATCGTTCCGATCCGGACTCCGTCGACTTCCCCACGATCGCTATTTCGATCCTGAGGTTCTGCGGGCATCGTCCCCGTCGACCGGCGACTCGGAAAGCCCGCGTGTATGTCCGTCGTCTTCTGGCTCCCCCTCTCAATCTTCGTATCCCCGGGATTCGATTCTCGCGGCCGTTGGGTGCCAGCTTCCGTGCTATATCACCTATACCACCGCGACGACCGCCGATCTGATCCGGGCCAATCTCCATCGGTCTCCCATGTACTCCGGAATCATCGAAGGAATCGGTCCAAGGTATTGTCCTTCGATTGAGGACAAGATCGTTCGGTTCGCGGACAAGGAGCGGCACCAGATCTTCCTGGAGCCGGAAGGCATCGCCACGGATGAGATCTACGTGAATGGGTTTTCCACCAGCCTGCCGTATGACGTCCAGATCGACCTGGTGCGTTCGATTCAAGGCTGCGAGCAGGCCGAGATCCTTCGTCCCGCCTACGCGGTGGAATATGACTTCGCTGACCCCACCCAGCTCTATCCAAGCCTGGAATCCAAGGTCTGTCGGAACCTCTACCTCGCCGGTCAAATCAACGGTACGTCCGGATACGAGGAGGCTGCTGCGCAAGGTTTGATGGCGGGAATCAACGCCGCCCGTCGGGTGAAATCGCTGCCCCCGGTCGTCCTCGGTCGCGATCAGGCCTACATCGGGGTGCTGATCGATGACTTGGTCACCAAAGGAACTCGAGAGCCCTACCGAATGTTCACCAGTCGGGCGGAACACCGGCTTCTACTTCGGCAGGACAACGCCGACCTGCGTCTCAGCGCTCTTGGTCATCAAATTGGACTGCTCCCCGACCGCCGCTACCGGCGGGTTCAGTCGAAGACGGCCGCTCTCGAAGCGGAGCTTCACCGACTTCACCAGACGCGCCATCAGGGAACCAGCCTTGCCCACCTTCTTCGCCGTCCCGAGATCACCTACCAGAACCTCCCGGGGGCGGACCCTTCGCTCGATCCGGAGGTAACCCTTCAGGCCGAGATCTCGCTGAAGTATGAGGGCTATATTGCTCGGGAGGAGGCGGAGGCCCGTCGATTTCGGAGCCTGGAGGACAAGGTCATTCCATCGGATTTCAATTTCTCCGTGGTTCCGAGTCTTCGACGCGAGGCTCGACAAAAATTGGAAGCCATCCGCCCTCAGACCATTGGACAGGCAAGTCGGATCTCGGGAGTCACACCCAGTGACATCAGCATCCTGTTGGTCTTCCTTCGTCGAGATGCCCGATGACCGTCTCGACGGCTTCTGGCTGGTGACGCCGAAGCCATTCCCACCGCGTTCAAGTGTCGTTGGACCTACCGAGATCGGTAAGGGGTCCAGTCAGGCGCCCCTCATTGCCCTGCTACGAGTTGTTCCGAGTCCAGCAGCTTCTGGAGCGAACCATCGACCCAAGGAAACGCGGACATTCTCGGAACCGCGATCCATTGAGACACGTGACTCCGTCTTGTTCTCTCCTCCGCCTGTTCCACGTGGAACATTCGACCGTGTCCCAGGATAGCGCCCGATCGATTGGCATTCCCCCAAAGCCTCTTCCTCTCCGGATGTCTGCTACCGGCGGGCAAGGCCTCACCCCCTCCGATCGGAGCCATCCGAGAAGTGGGATCATCATCATCGATACGTTCGCTCAACAATCATATATCCTCATGCTGTGAATGTGCTTCTGAGCACCTGGAGGAGGCCTGTTGTCCGGCGGCGGTCTTTGATTCCAACAAGCTGGCTCGTTGCAATCCTCGCTCTGGACGTTACGATCTCGGGGTCGTGTTCTCGCATCGAATTCGAACCATTGCCTTCTCCAGTTCGGGCGCCGCCTTGGTCCTTCTAGGGATCCTGGGAACGGGGTGCCAGCGGGAGGAGATTGCCGCCTACGACGCTCCCAAGGACCAACCGGCTTCTCCATCGCCTCACGGGGCCCACGGATCCGGGGACATGTCGCAGTCGGCCATGTCGGCCCCTCCCCGACCCGGCATCCGCTGGTCGTCCCTGCCCGAGGGCTGGACCTCGACCGGAGCCTCCGGGATGCGCGCGGCAACCTTCTCCATCGTCTCGGCCGCGGGTGCCAAGGCCGATCTGGCAGTCATTCCCCTGCCGGGAACCGGCGGCTCGGATCTTGATCTGGTAAACCTCTGGCGGTCGCAACTCGCTCTGCCGCCGATCACCGAAGCCGAGCTGGCATCCCACACCGACACCACGACGGTGAGTGGCCAGCCCGTGAAACTCTTCAGCATCGTGGGGACGGAATCGTCGGATGCCACTGCCGCCGCCAACCAGATCCTCGTTGCCGCGCTGCGGCGTGATGGATCCACCTGGTTCTTCAAGCTTGGTGGTCCAGCGGAAATGGTCGCCTCCCAGCGCGAATCCTTGAAAGCATTCCTGGGATCGGTGGAGTTCACCCCACCCGAAGCCGCCACCGAATCGGTGGCCTCCGCTGCGCCGTCCTCAGGTTCTCCATCCGGGCCCAAAGCCACGTGGGAGATTCCCGAAGGCTGGAAACCCGTGGCCGCGCCTCAAATGGTTCACAGCAAGTGGTCGGCGCCTGCCGATGCCGCGGGCTCCGCCGACGTTACGGTGAGTGTTTTTCCCGGCGAAGCGGGGGGATTGCTCCCGAACCTCAACCGGTGGCGCAGCCAGGTCGGGCTCGGACCCGCCCCGGACGCCGAGTTGAATCCCATGGTGGGCAACCTGGAGATTTCGGGAGGGCAGGGGACTCTGGTTGATTTTCAAGGGCAAAGCCCGGAATCCGGCAACGCCATCCGGTTGGTTGGGGCGGTGGTCAAAAAGGACGGCAACAGCTGGTACTACAAGATTCTCGGTCCCCCGGCGGCCGTGGAAGCCCACCGCGCCGCGTTCGTCAAATTGATTCAAACTGCCCGTTACTCTCGAGGTTCATGAGCTGGATTTTCAAACCCCTCGCGTCCCTGCGTCTCACGCTGGTTCTGCTGACTCTCAGTCTTATTCTGGTGTTCCTGGGAACCATGGCCCAGGAACCTCTGGGCCTCTATCTGGCCCAACGTCGCTTTTTCCAAAGCGCCTTTGTCGACCTCGCCTCCTTCGTTGCCGCCTCCAAGAAGGCGCTGCAGATGATCCACATTTATCTGCCGCCCTCGACCGCCGCCGACGTCCTGTCGTCCCCCTGGATCCCGGTGTTCCCGGGAGGATACCTTCTCGGCGCCCTTCTTCTGGTCAACCTCACCGCGGCTCACCTGACCCGCTTTCAACTGACCGCAAAGAAGTCCGGCATTCTTCTCGCGCATGCCGGATTGATCATCCTTTTGATTGGGCAGCTTTTTACGGATCTCCTGGCGCGCGAAAGCGCGATGCGGCTGACGGAAGGGCAAACCAAGAGCTACACCGAAAGTGATCGGCGGACCGAATTGGCGATTGTCGACGTTTCTGCTCCAGACAAGGACCGCGTGGTTGCCATTCCCGATTCCGCCCTCCAAACCGGTGCTCGGTTGCAGCATCCGGACCTGCCGTTTTCGGTTCGCGTCGTCCGGTTCTATCCGAATTCCTATATCACCAATCGCGCTGCCGTGCCGGACGCGCCGGTGGTCTCTTCCACTGGCCCTGGGTCTCGTTTTGCCGCCGTCGAGCTGCCCTTGGTGACGGTGATGGACATGCGGGATGTTCCGAGTGCGGTGGTGGAGCTGGTGGGACCCAATGGGACGCTCGCCACCTATCTGGTGACCGAGTACTTCGGCCAACCCCAGGCCTTCACCATGGACCAGAAGACCTATGAACTCAGCCTCCGGCCCCGTCGCCAATACCTCGATTTCAGCCTGACCCTCATGGATTTTCGGCACGACAAGTACACCGGCACCGAGATCCCGAAGAACTTCTCAAGCCAGGTTCGACTGAAGAATCCCCGGACCGGAGAGGACAGAGAAGTTCTGATCTATATGAACAACCCTTTGCGCTATAAGGGTTTAACGTTCTACCAAGCCAGTTTCGACAAGACCGACGATCGGGTCACTATTCTGCAGGTCGTTCGCAACCCGGCGTGGCTGACCCCTTACTTTGCCTGCATCATCGTAGGGGTCGGCTTAGTTATCCAATTCCTGATTCACCTCACCAGGTTCATTCGCAGAGCGCCCTCCAACGTGCCGGCGCCTGCATGAGGCAGGGTGCCGCCGATCGAACCGTTCGATTCCAGGATCCACCGCGTTTCACCGCGGCCTTGGGGACGGCACCCCCCAGCCTACCTTCCATCCTAGGCCATGCGCATCGGCATGATCACATAAAGGAATGGGGAGTTGGTCTTGACCACCCCAGGGCTCAATTCGTCGTGCAGCTCAAGGTAGATTTCATCGGAATCCAATGCCTTGAGCGGGTCCATCAAATAGATGGGGTTGAAGGCGATCGCCACATCGGTGCCTTTGTAATTGATCGCCAGACTTTCTCGGGCCTCCCCGATTTCCGGAGTGTTGGCGGTGATCGCGAGATTGTTCTTGGTGAATGACAACTTCACCGAGTTCGACTTGTCGCTGGTCATGATCTCGGCCCGCCGCAAGGCCTGCAACAGCTCTTCCCGCACCAAGGTGACGCGCTCCTTGAACTCGGTGGGTATCACCTGTCGATAGTTCGGGTAGTTGCCTTCCACCAACTTGGAAACGATCAGGATCGAAGGCGATTTTTCACCCTTTAACGAATAGGACACCTGGTTATCCGTGTAGCGAATCGACACCTCGCCGGCCGCCTGCAGAAGTCGGTTCAGTTCATTGATCGCCTTGGTCGGTACAATGAACTCCCCTTCACTTTCGGGGCTGACATCGACTTCCTCCTCGACCAGTGCCAACCGCCGTCCGTCGGTGGCCACCAACGTGATTTTATGATCCTTAAGGCTGTGGAAGATGCCGTTGAGCACGTAGCGGCTTTCATCGGACGAGATGGCAAAGGACGTTTTCTTGAGCATCGCCCGCAGCTTCTCCTGGGGCACAACGACGTGCTTCTTGTCCGAAAACTCGGGCAAGGGCGGGAAGTCCTCCGCCGGAAGCCCATTGATCCGATAGTACGAATTCCCGGCCGATAACGTGCAGACATTCCGTTCATCGGTCTCGAGCTCAATTTCCAGATGGCCAAGCTCGCGACAGATCCCAAAGAACTTTTTGACTGGAATCGTGGCGCTTCCGGGCAGCCGCACCTTCGCCTCGACACTGCAGGAGACCGTGACGTCCAGATCCGTTGCGGTCAGCTCCAGGCGATTCTCGGTCGCCTTGAGCAGCACATTGGATAGGATCGGCAGGGTCGTTCGACTTCCAACGACGTTTTGGACCGCCTGAAGGCCCAGGAGGATCTGCTCCTTGCCGATCGAGAGTTTCATCGACCGCTTAATAGAATGATCTTTTCAATATGAAAAGCCCCATATTAAGGGTTGGGGATAACTGCAACAACCGGCTATTGGGGTATGCCGGCTTGAACAAAACGAGATCCCGAACCTGGGAACAACTTTGGCAAGGACCCAGGAAGACCGTCCCGCAAGGGAGCAACGTCGACAAAAACAGGGATAAGAACCGCCTTATTCACGGGTCAGGGCGAACAACTTCGAGCCTGCGCCAGGATCTCCGGGAGCAGAGCCATGACATGGTCGACCTCGAGGCGGGTAGAGTCTCGACCCAATGAAAAGCGAACGAGCGAGGACGCTTCCTGAGGCGAGACCCCCATCGCCCTGAGCACGTGGGAAGGTTCGATGGAACCGGAGGCGCAGGCGGAGCCGCTGGAGGCACAAACCCCGGCAAGATCGAGATTGGCGAGCAGTGAGACGCTGTCGGCCCCATCCACGGTGAAGGCCACGGTGTTGAGCAGGCGCTCCGTGGCAATGCTGCGGAGACGCAGACCAGGCATGGACGCCAGGCCCTGCTCCAAACGAGTCCGGAGTTCGAGAAGCAGCGGGCGAGGAAAGACCGGTTGCGGGACAAAGCGAGCCACGCTGTCTGTGAGGCCAAGAATTGCCGGAAGATTCTCCGTTCCGGCACGACGGTCGTGTTCGTGGCTCCCCCCGAGAACCACCGGCTCCAACGGCAGGGGTGCCCGAATGTAAAGAAGACCAGCTCCACGCGGCCCGTGGAATTTATGGCTACAAAGGGTCACAAGGTCGGCTTCAAAATCGGCGATACCCTTAAAGCCCTCCTTTCCGAACCACTGAACGGCATCGGTATGGAACAGGACGCCCGCCTGCCGACAAAGCCTCCCGATGTCGCGATAGGGCTGGATGGCACCCGTCTCGTTGTTAGCCGCCATAACCGACACTAGGACCGTATCGGGCCGAAGCGCCGCTTGAACGGCCTCAGGGTCGATGACGCCGGAGCAGTCGACGGGAAGGAGAGTCAAGGTGAAGCCTTCGTGCTGCGCGAGGCGTTGGAAGCACTGAAGGACGGCTGGATGCTCAATGGGGGAACAGACCAGGTGGCGACCCTGATCGCGGCGGCAGCGGGCGGCGCCGAAGACGGCGAGGTTGTTGGCCTCAGTGCCTCCCGAGGTGAAGACGAGTTCGCCCGGTTTGCACTGGAGCACCGAGGCGGTCACTTCCCGGGCATCGTCCAGGGCATGGCGCGCCGCGCGTCCCAGGAAATGGATGCTGGATGGATTGGCCCAAAGGCCTGCGGCGGTGTCCAGGGACGCCACCAGCCGCTCCCGGACGCCCGGATCCAGCGGGGTGGTGGCGTTGTAATCGAAGTAGATGCGGGGCGGCCCGTTCATGGGCGAGGCACGGTCATCGCCGTCCGCAGAAAGTCTCGAAGGCGCCTCCGAGAAGTTCGGCCACGTCGCGGCGGATTTCGGAGTCAGTCGGCCACCAACCCGATGCCGCGAGGTCGAGGTACTTTTCGACGAGCGCATCGGCGATCAAGTGTCGGCTGTGGTCCCATTTGTAGATCACCTGATCGAGAACCCGGGCATCGGAGTGCTGTGGGGTGAAGCTCGTGCCCAGGAGTTCGAGACGCAGGCGCGTCATTTCCCGGATGGTTTCCGGGATGTTGGTGAACCACCAGCATCCAAACGGGTGGAGGTTGCGGAACTTTCGGGCCAGAACACAAAGCTCATGCTGATTCTCTAGCGACAGAACCGTGCTTAAGAAGCGGACTTTGGGGTGGCGCGCGCAGAGGGCCTCGAGGGAGTCCAGATGGCTGCGTCCGACACCGTCACCGGCCAACTGAAGGGCAGGGTTGACTGCCCTTTTGACGCCCAGCATCAGCGCAAAAGGCAGGCCAGTGTCCTCACAGAACGGAACGACGACCTTTTCGATGAGGACGGCCGTGGTGCTGGATCCTGGATAGCTGAACGACGGGGGCAAGGAGACCATGACATAACGAGCGTCGATGCGGAGCGCCCAATCGGTCAGGAATCGGCGGGCGCCATCGAAGGTCGAAGAGGATAGATCCGAGGAGGTAATGTAGCCGTCGGATGCCAGGAGCGTTGCCGCGTCAGGCCACGCAACGAGCAAGGGATCAATGCGCAGGGCGGCCACGAATCTGGGATCGCGTGCAAATCCGGTATCCCAGGTGGGCCGTTCCAACGGATCGAAGGGCGAATTGGTCATGCACACCAACCGAACCTTCGCGAGGTCGAGACAGCGGCTGATGAAATCGTTCACTTTCCAACCCTTGAACCAGGCACGCAGCGCGGGCAGATCGTTGCGGCGGGGGTCGAGTCCCAGCCGGTTCAGGACCGTGATGACACCGCGAGCCGCCTCGGAGATGGGGCTGTGATCCTGGAAGAGGAGCTGCCAGACACGGTTGGCCTGTTCCTCCTTGGTCAACCGCCAGAAAGCATCATACGGAAGGTCCAGGAACCGGAAAGTCTCCGCCACGAGGTAATGATAGACCAGGAGATCATCGATACCCCAGAGCAGGAGCGATCCGAAGGCGGGATCGTAAAGGTGCGTGTGGATATCGAAGACCGGCGTCTCCAGAACGGTCTTGCGAACGGTCAGCGCCAGCTGATCCCGACGGGGGTCGGAAACGGTAAGCATGGGCCAATTAGGCCGAAGGACCGCAGAAGATGCGAGAGCGGGGCCGCGCCGCAACTCATGGAGGCGGACTTCGGCGGGGTGGGGGATCCGAGGAGTGGGTGACGTCGAAGGCGACTCGCACGGGTCTGGAGGCGCGAACCCTCGGAGAGGCTACTTGGCGGGCTTTTGGTTAGCGGCCTGAACCTGGGCAACCAGATTGGTATACATGCTCATGAGCTTGGTATAATCGTCACCCAGGCTCTTGTAATCGGTCGCCAGCTTATTGAAGCGGCCGACCATCTCGTTTCGGTCATCGGCCAGCTGCTTCATCTTCTCATTCTGAGTCTGGATAACCTCGTTTTGCTTCTTGAGATTCTCGTTGGCTTTATCGAAGGCGCCCCGGTACTGCTCGACATGCTGTTCCAATTGAGTGGCCTTGGCGGTTTGGAACTTGGCATCCCGCTCGAATTTCGCTGCATCTTCCTGCAGTTGCGACACGACGAGGCGGTTGCTGCGAATCATGGACTCCCGGCTCTCCCGAATCTCCTCGAGGCGTTTGCGTTCTTCGAGGCTGGCTTTGAGTTCCTGCTGGAGGGATTGGACTTCCGATGCCTTCCGGTAGATCTCGTTGCCCAGGTCGAGGACCTTCCCGTGGAGTTTGGCTTCCCGGTACCACTGAACGGCATTGAAGCCGCAGAGAATGACCGAAAGAACCACCAGCAGGTTGACCAGTAAGGCTTTCATAGGCACGCGGCGCCGGCGGAGGGTCAGACAGGCAAGGGGCACCCGGCCGACGGCAGACCGGCGTTGAAAGTGCCAATCGGCGGGACGCGTGTCAAAGGCTGGAGGGGGAACTTCAATGCCCACGGGATGGTTCGTCGCGCCAGGCGTTCCGGTTTCCCGACGTCCCCCTCCAGCAAAACGGCCCGCCGAAGGCGGGCCGAGAGCTGCCGTCAGGCGCGCTGTCGAGGCGCGCTTAGGAAACCGATTCTCCAACCTGCCAGCGCAAGAAACGCCGGATCACCACCTGATCCTCCAGCTGCTTGGAGACCGAGTCGACATGCTGCTGCACGCTCTTGTCGGGATCTTTCACGAACCCCTGCTCCATGAGGCACACGGTCTGGAAGAACTTCTCCAGCATGCCTTGAACGATCTTGTCGATGGCCTGGGCCGGCTTGCCCTTCAGGCGATCGGACTGGGCCGCGATCTCGCGCTCCTTGGCGACCACGGCCTCGGGCACGCCGGCACGGGTTACCGCGCTGGGACTCGCGGCGGCGATCTGGAGGGTGATGTCCTTGACCAACTGCTTGAAGGCGTCCGAACCGGGAGTGGCATCCTTCGAGCAACCGACCTCGACGAGCACTCCGACCTTGCCGCCGGTGTGGATGTAAGCGGCGATGAGGCCGGGACCGGTGAGGTCGAAGCGGGAGTTGCGGGCGAGTCGGATGTTCTCGCCTATCTTGGCCACAGCTCCGACCCGGAGAGCCTCCAAGTCCGCCGAAGGATCCGAGGCCACCGTCCGGGCGACATCATCACAGAAAGCCTTGAACGTGTCGTTCTTGGCGACGAAGTCGGTTTCGCAATTGATCTCCACCAGGACCCCGGCCTTGCCGGAAGGGAGAATGTGCTGCGCGATGACACCTTCACGAGCGTCGCGACCCGCCTTCTTGGCGGCTTGAGCGACGCCGCGCTTGCGGAGGATTTCAACCGCGGCGTCGAGGTCGCCACTGGCCTCCGCGAGCGCCTTCTTGCAGTCCATGAGGCCGGCGTTGGTCATTTCGCGGAGTTTGCCAACGGCGGCAGCGGTGATTTCAGCCATAACAGAACGGGTTTAGAGAATGGGACATGGATCGGAGCGGACCGGAATCGACCGGAACCGCCCCAAGCCGAGATTCAGGATCAGGCGGTTCAGGTACCAGCCGGTGCGGCGGCTTCGGTCGTTTCGACTGCCGGCGCAGGGACCGGTGCGGGTGCGGGTTCCGCCGCAGGAGTGTCTGCCGACTCGGTAATCTCCGCGGTCTTGCGACGGGCGTACTTGGCCTCGTACTCGGCGCGTCCCCGGGAGATCGACTCCATGATGGTGTTGAGGATCAACCGGACCGATCGGATGGCGTCGTCATTGCCGGCGATGGGGAAGTCCACCTGGTCGGGGTCGCAGTTGGTGTCGACGATCGCCACGATGGGGATCTTCAGACGACGCGCCTCGGCCACGGCATTATGTTCACGCTTGATATCGACGATGAAGAGGGCGGCGGGGAACTTCTGGGACATGGCCCGGATGCCGTCGAGGTTCTTGCGGAAGCGGGCGGCTTCCCGGCGGAGCATGGACTGCTCCTGCTTGACGTAATTGAGAATGGTCCCGTCGGTTTCCATCTTCTCGATATGGCGCAGGCGCTCGAGGGACTTCTTGAGAGTCGAGAAGTTGGTGAGGGTGCCGCCGAGCCAACGTTCGGTGACGAACATGGCGCCGCAGGCCTGGGCCGATTCCTTCACCGCCGATTGCGCCTGTTTCTTGGTCCCCACGAACAGGATCTCGCCGCCTTGACGGGCGGTTTCGAAGAGGAAGTTACAAGCCGCCTCGAGCTGGGTGACGGTCTTGCTGAGATCGATGATATGAATCCCGCTACGCGCCTCGAAGATGAACGGCTTCATCCGAGGATTCCAACGACGGGTCTGGTGTCCGAAATGGACGCCTGCTTCCAACAATTCTTTGATACCGATGCTAAGCACAGTTTTCCTTTGTTTGGAGTCGCCAGTTTCACCGGCAACCATCCCGCGGAACCCGGGATTTATGGTCCAATAGGTGTTGTTGTGGCCGCCCCGGATTCACTCGAATCCAGGATATAAAGGCCGTTGCCCCGCGGACCACTCGGGCCGCGGGGGAGGCGGAACCTATCAGCCGGAAGACGTCCCGCAACAGCAATCTTAACCCTGCGTCATTGCCGTCGACGCCGCAGTTTCGCAGGATTCCGACGTGATCAAGGTCCGTCCTAGTGTCGCCTGCCTGGCCGCCTTGGCCCTCTTCCCGGGCCTCCACCTCAAGGCCGCCCCTGTTCCCGACCATCCCTTCCCGCAGGAAGTCACCCGTCGGGTCAAGCTGCCGGATGCGGAAGCGGCGACGCGCAGCCAATTGATCGATGTTTCGGACGCAAAGGCACCCAGGGTCTTCGCCGGCGGACGCTGGTGGAGGATTCAGGATGGAAAGGGGGAGGAAATCCCCGCATTGAAGCCGGCATCGGCGGAGGAATTCACTTTTCCAGGTACCGACGGCCGTCCGATTCGTGTGCCGGTTCCGTGGGGCGAGGTTCGACAATGGATACCGGGACCTGCCGTTCATTGGATTGCCACGCGCAAGGATCCGTGGCGGGTGGTGGACGGTAGGGCCGAAACCGTTGGTTGGCCCAGCCGTTGGGAGGTTCGCCAAGTGGCGGTCGCTCCAGACGGCACCCTCTGGGTGGCCTCCTCGGGAGGATTGTTTCGACAGGTAGCGGGGGGGTGGCAGCCGGTGGACGTGAAAGACGCTCTCGGCCGTCGTTGGGCGGTGAGTGATGTGCTCGGCGTAGCGTTCGATGGGCAGGGGCGACCGTGGGTCGCGACCCCGGCGGGAGTGGCGGTTGGCGAAGGCCAAGAATGGCGGTTTTTCGAGGGAAAAGACGGACTGCCTGACAACGACTTCACGGGGGTGTCCGCGGCGCCGGATGGCGCGGTGTGGTTCGGGACCAAACGAGGAGCCATCCGCTTTGACGGCACCGATTGGAGCTATCGACAGGGCCCCCGATGGCTGCCGAACGATGAAGTGCGGAACATCGTCACTGACGCCAGCCAGACCACGTGGTTTGCCACCGCCGGTGGCGTGGGCGGCATCCAACGGGTTCCCATGACGCTGGCGGCCAAAGCCGCCTTCTACGAAGATGAAATCGAGAAGTACATCAAGCGCACGGAGTTCGGGTACACCTCGGAGGTGGGCCTTTCGGAACCCGGCGATCGAAGCAAGATCCACTATTCGGATAGCGACAACGACGGACTGTGGACCGGCATGTACGGGGCTGGAGAGTGCTTCGCTTATGCGGCGACCCGAAAGCCGGAATTCAAAGACCGGGCGCGCAAGGCCTTCGAAGCGCTCCGCTTCCTCCAAAAGGTCACCCAAGGGGGACCCCATAGTCCGCCGAAAGGATTTGTCGCCCGAACCATCAGGCCCGCCGACTGGCCGGATCCTAACGTGGGCCGGCTGGAATCGGATCGTCGGGAACGCGCCTCGGGCGACCGGCTGTGGAAGGTCTACGAGCCGCGTTGGCCGAAGAGCGCCGATGGCAAGTGGTTCTGGAAGAGCGACACCAGTTCCGACGAACTCGACGGCCATTACTTCTTCTACGCGCGGTACTACGACCTTGTGGCCGACGACGCCGAAAAGGCCCGTGTCCGGGAGGTGGTGCGCGATTTGACCGACCATTTGGTGGCGCATGATTTCAGCTTGGTCGATCACGATGGAACGCCGACCCGTTGGGGCGTGTTCGGACCCAAGTACCTCAATCAGGACCCCAATTGGTGGGTCGAACGCGGCCTGAATTCCCTCAGCATCGTCAGCTACCTGGCGGTCGCCGAGCACATGACGGGCGATCGCAAATACGCGGAGGCTGCCCGGACCCTCATCGAAGCTCACGGGTATGGTCCCAACATCACCCATCCCAAGACGCAATTTGGTGTCGGCTCGGGCAATCAGAGCGACGACGAGATGGCGTTCATGTGCTTCTACAATCTTATGAGTTACAGCCGCGACCCCCAGTGGCGGGAGAAGTGGCTCTTCGCTTTCCACGCTTACGCAGCGCTTGAACTTCCGGAAATGAATCCGTTCTTCAACTTCGCCTATGCCCCGTTCGGGAAGGGCCAGAAGTTCTCCAATCCCTGGGGCGACTTTCCCGTCGATCCATGGGACGGGTGGCTCGAGGACAGCCTGGCCACCCTGCGAGGCTTTCCTCTCGACCGCGTCAACTGGCCGCACCGAAACAGCCACCGACTGGACCTCGTGTCGCTACCGCCGCAGCAGTCGACCGATATGTACGAACCTGGACGCCGGGGCAGGGGGCACCGGGTGAATGGAAAAGTCATCCCGGTTGCCGAACGCCATTTCGGACACTGGAACACCGACCCCTGGCGTTTGGACTACGGCGGCGATGGGCGCGAGCTGGCCAGTGGCGTGGTTTTCCTTTTGCCCTATTATCTCGGTCTGCATCACGGGTTCATCGCCGTGCCCGAAGGGCCACCGTAAGGATTCGGGATCGGCGGGCGACCGATGGTTATGAGACCGGACCGCCAAGCGGGAGCGAGGGACAAGCGAGCGAAAGCCGTAGCCGCCTGGGCGGTGATCTGCGGAGCCATTGTCGTATTCTCCGGATGTCGAAGGACCGAGGACGCAGCGGTCGAGGTTTCCGGCAAAGACACGGCGTTAACCCAAGCGGGCAATACCAACATGACTGAGTATCAACCGAAGACGGACGACGAATGGCGCCAGATCCTGACTCCGGAACAGTACAAGGTCTTGCGCAAACAGGGGACCGAGCGGGCGTTCACCGGGGACTACTGGAACTCCAAAGAGGCCGGTACTTATGTCTGCGCCGGATGCGGGCTCGAACTGTTTCATTCGGATCACAAATTCGATTCCGGGACCGGTTGGCCGAGCTATTGGCAGCCGCTGCAGACACAAAACGTGGGCCTGACCGAGGATCGCAGCTTCTTCATGCGCCGGGTGGAAGTGCATTGCGCCCGTTGCCAGGGACATCTTGGACACGTCTTCGATGATGGTCCGGCTCCGACGGGACAGCGGTACTGCATCAATTCCGTGTCGCTCAAATTCCAGCCCCGCGCCGCGAACGCCTCCTCGCCGCCGGAGGCCAAACCTTGAGCGCAAAGACGGCGGACCCGTCTTTTTCCTTTTCAACTTCAACCGGCCTCCTGCGAGATGCCGTTTGTGCACCGTCGAACGTGGCCGACACCAACTCGATCCTCAGCAGAGTCGTATAATCTGACGAATCGGAGCTTCGTTTCCGTATTGCTGGTCCTGCTGGCGATGGCGGCCCTGCGGGCCAGTTCGGTAGGCGCCGCGGAATGGGTGGAAGTGCCGGGACAAGGCGCCCGTTGGCTGTCCTTGCCGAAGTCCGCGCCCGGCAAGGCAGGATTCGCGGCCGTGCCCGCCGACGTCTCGGGACTTCGATTCACCAACACTCTGGACGAGCTGAGTGGGGCGGCGAACCGCGTTCTCTACAACGGATCCGGCATCGCCACGGGCGATTACGACGGCGACGGCCGACCCGACGTCTTTCTCTGCAATCTGACCGGACGCAATGCGCTGTTTCGAAATCTTGGAGATTGGAAGTTCGAAGAAACCACCGCCGCGGCGGGATTGGGCGAGACGCCGAATCTGACACGAGGCGCGGTCTTCGCAGACATCAACGGCGATCGAAACGTCGACCTGCTCCTGAGTGTGAATGGGCAGGGGGTGCGTTGCTATCTTAACGACGGAAAGGGCAAGTTCACCGATACCACGGCGGCGGCGGGCACGGCCAGCCGGAGCGGCAGCACGACTCTCGCCCTGGCCGATGTCGACGGAAATGGGACCCTCGATCTCTACATCACGAATTACCGACCCGACGACATTCGCGATCGTGGCCGGGTCAACATGACGATGGTCAACGGGCGACCCATGTTGCGGGGTGCCGAGACCAACCGATTTCTCATGGTTCAAGGGCGTCTCGAAGAATGCGGGCAGCCCGACCAGTTGCTGCTCAATGACGGGACGGGGAAGTTCACGCCCGTGTCTTGGACCGGCGGGGCGTTCCTGGACGAAAGCGGTAAGCCGTTGACGGAACCGCCACTCGACTGGGGGCTCACCGCCACCTTCCGGGACGTCAACGGCGATGGAGCCCCCGATCTCTATGTGTGCAATGACTATTGGACCCCGGACCGGTTCTGGATCAATGACGGGAAGGGACGATTCCAGGCCATTGCCACGCCGGCCGTGCGGAAGACCTGCGCCAGTTCGATGAGTGCCGACTTCGCCGACATTGATCGCGACGGTGATCTGGATCTCTTTGTTGTCGACATGCTGAGCCGGTACCCGGCGTTTCGAAAGCGTCAGGCACTCGCGCAGATGCCGCCCTCGACGCCGGTCGGAGTGCTGGATGATCGACCCCAGGTGATGCGCAACACCCTGTTGGTGAACCAGGGCGACACCACCTTCGCCGAGATTGCCGCCTATGCCGGTCTGGAAGGCTCGGATTGGTCGTGGTCCGCGATGTTCCTGGATGTGGATCTCGACGGCTTTGAGGACTTGCTCATCGGTGCCGGGCATTTTCGCGATGTGCAGGACATCGATGCCGAGAGGATCATCCAATCGAGGCAACGGTCTTGGGCGAACTTCAAATCCGACCTCGACCGTCAGAAGGCGTTCACTCAGGAATTGATGGAGCACTACCGGCTCTACCCGAAACTGGATCTTCCGATCGGAGGCTTTCGCAATCGCGGTGATGGTTCCTTCGAAGAGGTCACGGACTCCTGGGGCCTCAGCGAGCGAGCGGTGCATCAGGGATTGGCCTTGGCCGACTTCGACTCGGATGGCGACCTCGATCTGGCGGTGAACCATCTCAATTCCGGCGCGACCTTGCTGCGCAATGAGACGTCGGAACCTCGAATCTCGGTGCGCCTCAAAGGGCGCGCTCCCAATACCCACGGCATCGGTGCGCGCGTCACCCTCCATGGAGGAGCGAAGACCCGCCAGTCCACCGAGATCATCGCCGGGGGCCGCTATCAATCAGGGTCCGTTCCCGTGGTCACGTTTGCGGCGAGTCGCACCAATCAGGCGCTGCGTCTTGAGGTTCAATGGCGCAACGGTGCGCGGAGTGTCGTCGATGGCGTCGAACCCCAACGTCTTTATGAGATCGACGAAGACAGGGCCGCATCGGGCGTGGACGCTGCGCCGGCGAGGGCCGAGTTCGCGAATCGGTCACCGTGGTTCGAGGATGTGAGCCGGTTCGCGCCAGCGCGGCACAAGGAGACGGAGTTCAATGATTTCGATCGCCAACCCCTGCTGCCCTACCGAGTCAGTCAGCTAGGACCCGGGGTTGCCTGGGCGGACCTGGATGGAGACGGGCGCGAGGATCTGCTGATGGCCGCCGCCAGGGGAGGCTCGGCGACGGCGCTCTTGCAGAAGGAACCGGGTCGCTTCAGCGAGTTGAACGTGTCCGTCCCGGCGACCAGCGACCGGGACGGCTCTGGAATCCTGGTGTGGAGTCCGGATGCCAACACGAGGGCCGCGCTCCTCGGTCTCAGCGGATGGGAGTCGCCGAGCGCCCACGGCGTGGCTGGAATGACGTGGAAGAACGGTCAGTCGCAGCCGGAGCCGGCAACGTCGGAAGCCGGAGGAATGGCAACAGCCACGGCCCTGGCACTCGGGGATCTGGATGGCACCGGTAAGCCATGGCTTTTCGTCGGTGGGGGACCCAGTCCGAACCGCTATCCCTTCGGCGCGCCATCGCGATTGTTCCGGTGGACCCAGGGCCGGTGGGTGGTGGATCAACGCAGCCAGGTGCTGCTGGAGAACCTGGGAGTCGTCAACGGCGCGGTGTGGACGGATGTGGACGGGGATGGCACGGCCGAACTCGCGTTGGCCAGCGAATGGGGATCGCTAAGGCTATTCCAGTTCCAACGCGGCGTCCCCTTTGATGTCACCAAGGAATGGGGATTGGAGGCATGGACCGGTTGGTGGCGAGGTATCACGGCAGGCGATCTGAACGGCGATGGGCGAATGGATTTGATCGCCTCGAACTGGGGTTGGAACAGCGTGTACCGGGCATCGGCGGAACGGCCGCTGGTTTTCCTGGCTGGCGAGATGGCCCAGCCAGGGGTCGTGGATATTGTCGAGACCGAGTATCCGGGGCCGAGTCCGGTTCTGGCGCCAAGGCGATCTTTCCTGGCTCTGGCGAGGTCGCTGCCTTTCCTGCTCGAGAAATTTGTCAGCCACAAGCAATACAGCGAAGCGACCGTCGAGGAATTGCTCGGTGATCGGCTGGCGCTGGGTCGACGATTCGCAGTCAATACGCTCGCCTCGATGGCATTTCTCAACACCGGAAAGGGATTCCAGGCCGTACCGCTGCCACGCGAGGCGCAATGGGCCCCCGCCTTCGCTGTCAGCGTCGCCGATGCCGATGGCGATGGACACGAAGACGTCTTCCTGTCGCAGAACTTGTTCGCGATTCAACCGGAGACCACGCGAATCGACGCCGGATCCGGCCTCTGGCTCAAAGGCGATGGACGAGGCGGTTTCGCGGCGGTTCAGCCTGCCGAATCGGGAGTGCGCGTGAGCGGAGAACAGAGGGGCGCGGCGGTGGCGGATTTCGATGGGGATGGCCGCGTGGATTTGGCGGTGACACAGAACGGCGCTCCGTTGGCGCTGTACCGGAACCGGAACGCGCGTCCCGGACTAAGGGTGCGATTGATGGGCCCGCCAGGAAATCTCTCCGGTATCGGTGCGGCGATTCGCGTCGGTGCCGACGAACGATGGGGACCAACGCGCGAGATCCATGGGGGTTCCGGCTATTGGTCCCAAGACAGTGCGATTCAAGTCCTGGCGGTGCCGAACGGTGCCACCACGGTCCAGGTTCGATGGCCCGGGGGTGTCGTCCAAAACGCACCCATTCCCGAAGGCGCGAAGGAGGTCGTCATCGACTTTTCCAAGCGCGGTTGAAGTCACCGCAGCCTTGCCACGGTCACCCCCTGCGGCAGGGTGTCCTTATGATGTTCCCGGAAATATCATGGAAGCGTGCGGAGCGGTTCGTCGTGAAAGCGAATCGCGGTGTCGATCGAAAGAACGCGCAGGGCTTTTCCGAAGCGCCCGCGTCGTGGAAGCCCCTTTGGAAGGCCATCCTACTGAGCGTTGTCCTGGTGGGGTCCGGCCGTCACCTCGTTGCCGCCGACCTGGTGAAAGCCAAAGATGGATCCGGGGTATACGGATACAAGGACACGCCGCTTCTGCCGTGGTGCGGATATCTGGTCCATGATCCCGATCGTCCGGCGCCCAAGAGGATCCTGCCGGGTCCGGTCCCGCCGCCCGCTCCGGTGCCTGCCGACGCGGTGGTTTTGTTCGATGGGTCCGACCTGCGCGCCTGGGAAGCCGGGGATTGGAAGGTCGAAAATGGAGTTCTGGTCGCGGCAGCGGCTTCGAATCTCCGAACCAAGGAATCCTTCGGAGATTTCCAATTGCACCTCGAATGGATGGCTCCAGCGAACTTCCAGGGTCCCTGGTACGATCAGGGAAACAACGGCGTCCTTCTCATGGGGCTGTACGAAATCCAGATCTTCGATTCCTGGAACGAGAAACTGTACCCCGACGGCCAAGCGGCGGCGATTTACGGGCAGACCCCACCTTTGGTGAATGCCAGTCGACCGCCGGGCGAATGGCAGACCTTCGATATCGTTTTCACCGCTCCGCGATTTGATGGGGACCGGCTGGTGCGCCCCGCGCGCGTCACCATGTTTCATAACGGTTTGTTGGTGCACCTCGATGCGGAGGTTCACGGCGAAACCGGGCATCGCATTGTTCCCTCCTACACCCGAAAGGTCAGCGCCGGCCCGCTGGCGCTTGCCGGCCATGGGTGCCCGGTACGCTTTCGCAATATCTGGCTGCGACGATTGAACCCATGATCCAAGGCCTTAGGAACCGAATCCGTTTGGTCGACCTCGCCGCTCTCCTCCTCCTTGTCGGGCCCGGAATCGGTGGAGAACGGAGTTGGGCAGGCGATTGGACAGTCCGCTTTGGTACCGGGCACGCGCCCCTCCGAGCGTTGCATGGGGTCAATGGTGGACCCCTGTGCTATCGCGGAACCGTCGATCTGACCGCCGAGCATCGCGCCTTGGGCATCCCGTTCACCCGATTGCACGATGCCCCCTGGGTCAATGCCGAGGCGGTGGACGTACATTATATCTTTCGCAATCCAAGCGCGGATCCCTCCGATCCAGCAAACTACGATTTCCGGGCGACGGACGACTATCTCGAGGCCGTGGTGCGGTCGGGAGCGCAGATCGTGTACCGGCTGGGGGAGAGCATTGAGCACACGGCCCGACAGTATTGGGTGCATCCGCCGCGAGATCCGGAAGCCTGGGCCGCCGTTTGCGCGGGTATTGTGAAGCATTACAACGAAGGCTGGGCCTCCGGTTTTCGCCACGGAATTCGCTACTGGGAGATTTGGAATGAACCCGATGTCCGGCCACAGATGTGGACAGGAACCGACGAGGACTATTTTCGGCTCTACGAGGTGACCGCGAAGACGCTCAAGACGCGGTTTCCCGAGATTCGCGTGGGGGGGCCTGCTGTTGGAAACATCGGAGACTTGGTCGGAAATGACCTGAAGCCGACGCCCTTCGTAAGCGCCTTCCTGGCCTATTGCCGCGATCGTTCGGTGCCTCTCGATTTCTTCTCCTGGCACCGGTACACCGCTGATCCCGGGGACATCGAACGGCGTAGCAGAGCCGTCAGGCGGTGCCTCGACGACTTCGGATTCGTCCGGACCGAGAGCCACCTCAACGAATGGAACTATCTCGTCAACGACGATTGGACCCCGCTTACGCCCAAGGGCCGGGGCACGGAACGACGACGGTTCTTTGAAACCCTGGGAGGCCCGGAAGGGGCCGCCTTCAGCATCAGTGTGCTGTTGCGGTTGCAGGACGCGCCGTTGGATATGGCCAATTACTACACCGCCGAGGTCCAAGGCTTCGGCCTCTTCGATTTCCATGGGGCCCCCAAAACCACCGCCGCTGCCTTTCGGTTGTTCCGTGAATTCCTCGACACTCCGCAGCGCGGCCAGGAGACGCGAGTCGTTGAATCGGAAGTGGCGCACTCGGGAAATACGGCGGCGCCCAGCGTCTGCGTCATCGGTGCCGGAAGAAATGCCGCCGGCAGCCGCGCGGCCATTCTAGTCAGTGCCTCCCAGGGCCTGCCATCGCGGGTCCGGGTGAAATTGGAGGACTTGCCTTGGCCAGGTTCGAGCCGCTGGAAGTCCAAGGTGGTGGAGGGCGAGGGGGCGCGGGTCAGGGAGGATTCGGGGACGCTGCGGCCCGAGGGAATTCTGCGACTGCCCGCACTCAAGGGTCCCGGGGTGATCCTAATGCGCCTGCAGCCCATCGAATCCGGTGACGCGGACGGGGCTCCGTAGGTCGGGGAGCCTCGAACCGAGGTGAACAGGGGACGCTCGGGATGAGGAGCGGCATACCTCTTTCGGGGTATGCTCGCGCGTCGCCGACTCTGTGCTAGCCTCGGAAGGTTGAACCCATAACGTCCCCATGGTGAACATCAGGGAGTCCATCGCGCACTTGGGATCCGTCCCGCCCCACCGCGGCCGGCGGTCTGTCCCCGTCGAGTTGGAGAAACCGCCGTCGAGTGACGATTTCGTTTTGGAGCTACAGGGGGCGGTGAACATTCCCGAACTTTGGGAATCCATCTGTCGATTGGTGCATGCGGCCGTCGATGCGGATTTTGCGTGTCTCTGCCTCCGCCCTTTCGAGATGGTGCCAGGCACGATCTTCCGGGATCGGCATCCCTTCACAACCAGCGAGCAGCTGCAGCGTTTCAACCGCCTCAGCGTGCTGCAGCCCTACCTTCTCGCGCATCCGGGAATCGAAGTCGTGCGAATGAGTGACGTCATTGCGGAGGAGGATCTCGTCGAGACTCCGTTCTACCGCGAGTGCATGGAGCCCTGCGGCTATCTGCACGTGGCGGCAATGGCGTTTTGGAATGGCACGAAGATGGAAGCCGTCGTCTGCGCGCACCGGTCGCGGGAGGCGGGCGCGTTCAGACGATCGGAAGTGCGGGCGCTCCAAAAACTCCATGCCTCGGTGGCGGTCGCGATACGGCGCGTGCTGCGCCTGCACCGCGAATATTCAGTGCGATTGTCCCTCGAACGCTTCATGCAACGCGTGCCGTTGGCCACGGTGCTGCTGAGCTGGGACCTCGAGATTATCTATGAGAATCGCGCGGCCTGCGAGGCGGTGCTGGTTTGGGAGGAAGGCCGAGAGAAGGCGCGGCAATGGAAGCCCCCAGCCCGGGTGAAATTGCCGACACCTCTTCTGGCGCTCTGTCGCGAGGCCAAGGAGGCCTGGAGGCCCATGCCCTCCAATCCATCCCCAGGTATTGGACCCTGCCTCCAATTGCGACACCCCACGGAGTCTGGATTCCTGGTGGAGGTTCGAGTGCTTCAACTCGGTTCGAATCCCGGCCACCGGCCAACCCTTCTCATGACCTGGGAGGATCTGGGTCCTTCGGAAAACAGGACCGGGGAGGAAGGGGGGCGGAAGGCGTCCCTCGGAAAACTGGCGCGCCTCAGTCCCTGCGAGCGGGAACTGGCTCTCCTGACCTGCGAGGGCCTCGGGACGGCGGATCTCGCCACTCGGCTGGGGAAGAGTCCGCTCACCATCAAGAAACAACTGCAATCGATCTACCGGAAGCTGGAAGTTCCCGGGCGCACGCGGCTCATGGCGATTCTGCGCTGAATTCGCGGAAGGGGTGGACGACTTGAGAATCGTCCACCCCGCGCTCAAATACAGCTCGTCGTTCGAGCCCGCGGTTCAGGCCTTCGCGGCGCGGCGTCGCCGCGCCAACCAAGCCATCCCAGCCAAGGCGCTGGCTCCCATCCAGGTCGAGGCCTCCGGAACAGGCTGGGGTTCACCGTAGATGAAGTCGTCCATGGCCACGACATCGACTCCCGGTCCGTCGACATTGAGCGCGCTAAGCGGGGCAGTTCCGCTGGTGATGCGCACCCGGGCCACTCGCTCGCCGTCCCCGAAGGTGACCCCGAGGAAGGAGAGACCTCCGTCGGAACTCGCCGGCACGTCGTAAATTCCGAGGGACTGGTTGGTGGAATCGAAGTACTCGATGGTGGTTTCGTCAGCCAGGTCGACATCGGCAAACACGGCGCCGAATCCATTCACGACCCCTTTTGACGTCGGATCCGAGGGAATGAAGAAGAACGTATCGGTGATGATACTGTCGACGGCAATGAACAGTCGTTGGGCGCTGAAGGCCTGGAACTGCCCCGCGTAGGCGGGGTTGATGGCGTTGAACAGTGGGGCGGTCGCTGTGGGATTGGCGTTGTCCGCACTGGTGAAGAACCCCGAACCCGGCGTGTCGAAGAACGCGCCCTGGCGCGCCGTATTCAGGAACTGATCGGGCGGCATGAAGTTGGGTTCCGAACGAACGTCCGGAACACCGTCCCAAGTAATCTGTCGGCGGCCATTCTCGAAGGGACCCCCGCCTCCCGGATTGACCCCTCCACCCAGACTCACGTCGGCGCGAAACAGGTTCACGGTGTCGAGAATGTCGGCGGGGGTGGCGCCGGCATCCGACCGAACGACAGTGGCGGCATGGGCGGATAAGGCCGCGCCGGTGCCGATGAGCAGGGCCCCTCCAAGGGCCGCTGATTTTCGTAATGCGTGCATACTCTCCTTGTGCTGGTTGCTAGATATTCAAGTTGGCGTCCCGTCAGGGACAGGCGCGTAGCATTGGCATAGGCGATTCGCTGACAAGCAGCCTGGCGTGGAAGGAGGCTCTTTACTCCGCCCGAGGTAAGCCTTTCGTCCGAGACCGGCATTGACGTTGTCGTCATCGCCGAAACCGATACCTTCACCGACACACTCTCCCGCACGCGAATCCTTGTACCCCCTTATGAAGTCCATCCTGAATCGACGCGAATTCCTGAAGAAATCGGCGGCCACCGGAACGGGCCTCTTGCTCCTGAAGAACAGCCGAATGGCCTTCGGCTATGACGCCAACTCAAGACTGAACATCGCCGGCATTGGCGTGGGAGGACAGGGAAGGGGCAGCCTCGATGCCTTCCATGGAATGGGTAACAACCTCGTGGCGTTCTGTGATGTCGACCGAAAGCGTGCCGGCGACATCTACCAAAAGTATCCGGCCGCCAAGTCGTTCGAGGACTTCCGGGTGATGTTCGATCGCATGGAGAAGCAGATCGATGCGGTCCTGGTGGCGACGCCAGACCATACCCACGCGGTGGCTTCGGTGATGGCCATGAAGTTGGGCAAACACGTCTATTGCGAAAAGCCGCTCACTCGCACGGTGCACGAGGCGCGGGTCATGCGTGAGACCGCGGCGAAACACAAGGTCGTCACGCAGATGGGCAATCAGGGCTCCGCGGAACGACGTCTCCGCCGGGCCGTCGAGTTGGTCTGGGGCGGAGTGATCGGGGAAGTTCGGGAAGCCCACGTGTGGTTCGACGGCGGAAATGGTCCCATGAAGCGACCCACTGAGACGCCGCCGGTTCCGGAGGGTCTGAATTGGGACCTTTGGCTGGGACCCGCCGAGTCTCGCCCCTACAGCCCGGTTTACGTCCCCGCCGCGTGGCGGTCCTGGCGCGCGTTCGGAAGTGGCATTGTCGGGGACTTCGCCTGTCACACGGCGAACATCATGTTCCGAGCGCTGCATTTGGAACGCTTGTGGCAACGAGATCAGAATCCAGGCACCAAGAAGGTCGTGATTCGGGTGCAGGCGTGGCCATCCGAGCGCGACGAAGAGGGCTATCCGAGTTCCTCCAGAGTCGAGATGGACCTGCCGGCGCGCGGAAGTTTGCCGGCCGTCAAGCTGACCTTTTATGCCAAGGAGAAACCATCGAAGGACCTGATGCTCGGCCACAACCAAGGAGGATGGGGCGACCTGTTGGTGGGCTCGAAAGGCTCGATCTACTCCGACAATCCTTGGAACGCGCACTACGTGTTGCTACCCGAGAAACGTTTCGAGAATTTCGAGGGTGGTCCCGCGGAGACGCTGCCGCGAGTTAAGAGCCACCAGGGGGAGTGGATCGAAGCGTGCAAGGGCAATGGCAAGACGTTTTCCGGTTTCGAAATCGGCGGTCCGCTCACCGAATTGGCCCAACTCGCCAACCTGGCCTGCCTGGTGGAGGGCCCGTTGGAATACGACACTCTCAGCGGAAAGATCCTGAACTCGAAACCGGCCAGTGCGCTGCTGCATCGGAAGTATCGCAAGGGTTGGGCGCTGTGAGGGTCGGCAGCCACTAACTGGTCGACCCCGCACACCTCGTCGCAGCGCGACGAGGCCCACCGGACTGGATCCATCTCCAATTGTCGGCTCCCTGGGAACCTCTTCAGCGATGGGGCGTGATAGAACCGGGCGTTCCCGAAACCTTCAGATCCATTTCAAACTGGTTCCGACGTATGCGCAGCGTGCACGAAGCGTCGGATGTCAGTGTCATCAAAGCCTGAGTGAAGGCGCCCACATCTTTGATGGTGGCGCCGTTCACGGCCCGGATCAGATCGGAGCGCTGCAGCCCGTCCTTCTCGGCTTGGGTGTCGGCGGGAACGCTTTCGACAAACACGCCGCCGGCGTCGGCGGCAACGCCCACCACCGAAAACTCCTGGCCACTGAGGTCCTTGATCACGGCCCCACGCCATTGAAATCGAGGGGTGGTGTTTCCCGTAGCGACGGCCACCTCCGGAGGTGCCGGGAGAACGGGAGTGCGCGCCAACGCCTTCAGGCGGGGCGAGCGCACGCCGAACTCGTTCATCGGAAAGTTGCGGAAGCCCAAAGCCAGGGCGGGTGAACCGTCCTTCACGCGATAGTCGCCGGCCACGGGATTCACGAATAGCGCATCCGCGGCCATCGAGCGAGCATCGCGCCCGCTTTGACTCTGCAGTTGGGTGGCCGGAACCGGCGCGGAGGAGCCAGGCCTATGTAACAGGTTGCTATCGCATTCCTCACCCCAGGGTGTCGGAACCTGGATGGGTCGATAGACGGTAAAGACGATGTTGCGGCGGAAAATATCCTGGCTGTTCTTGTACCATACATGCGGGTGAAACGAGTTGTTCACCATGACGTTGTTCTCGCACACGCGGCCAAAACCCTCGCGCAGTTTAATTCCGCCGTTCAGGCAGAGGTTGTCCCGGATCTCATACCGGGAGGAGCCGTCGTCGAGGTCGATGTCCCACCCGTGATCACAACGCCACCGGTTGTTCCGCAGAATCGTGGGCTTCACCATGTCGAGATAGGGCAGGTCCTTCAGGTCGCCGAGAGTCACCGTGTTGAGGTCGACGTCCTTGAGTCCCCAGTAACGATCACGTCCCCACGAGTTGAAGGAACCGTGGTCGCCGGTCTCCTTGACGGTGTCGAAGATATCGCAGTGTTCGATGACATGCCCGCCCCAGCAACCGTCCCCGATGTTGATGCCGGCGCGGGGGACGTCGTAGAGCGAGCAGTGTCGCACCGTGATGCCCTGGGCCATGGCGATCTGTATCGGCGCTGTCTGTTTCTCCACCCTGCCGCTCAGGGTGATGAGACAGTCCTCCACCAGACAGTCGGCGGGATAATTCGGCGTCAGCGGCCCAGGAGTGCGGTCGATCCGGGCCAGGGTTTGTCGTTCCTCATATTCGAAGAGCGGACTGCGCACCGCTTTGGGATCACCGACAAAGGCGATGCCGTTGGCTCCGGCGCCGGTGATGAGGCACGAGGTGAGGGTCAGTTTGCGGTTGTAGAGATTCACGAAGACGGCGTTGCCGCCCACCTGGTCAAAGGTGGCGTCGGCGAGGCGGCACTCTTCGGTGCCTTCGAAGACCACCGCGCCTCCGCGGTAGGTCGTCCAGTCGCTGCGCAGGAGGGGTTCCCGATTCTCCATGAACGTCCGGGCTGCATGACGAAAGGTGAACCCGCGCAGGGTCAAATGGTGGACCGGTGCTTCGGCGGTGCCCCGCACCTCGATGAGATGCCGCAGGCGAACACCCTCAAACACCGCCTTTGCGAGGTCCAGTCCGGGAGGGGGCAGGAAGTAAAGTGAAGAGGCCGTCGGGTCGTGGAACCATTCGCCGGGAGCATCCAGTTCCTCGAAGATGTTCTCCACCATACGGTACCGATCATGCATGCCGAGACGTCGATTGTTCTGCCAGCCACCCTCGTAAGTGACCGAGCCATCGGCCGCTTTTCCGGTGATCAGGTAATGGAAATCCCCCCACTCATGGCGGTGCATGGCATGGATGAATCCGCCTTTCGGGTTGGTCCAGCGACCGGCGCGCGACGCGGCGAAAGCGTCGGCTGAGTATCCGTTGAAGTGCGACACCGCGGGATTGAAGTTCGGATAACGGGCCATGGGTTGGCGTTGGCCGTTCACGAAGAGTTGGTCCAGGGTGAGACCCTCGGGCGTCGTCGCCTTGACGATGCCGTCGCGGTGCGGCGTCCACGCCAAGTCGAGGGCCATTCCGCCACTCAGGATCACGGTGGCCCCCTCGGCGGCTCGATAGATCACGGGAGCTGTCGCGCTGCCGGAATCAGCGGCGGACAGGCGCAGGGTCTCGTTCAGATAATACGTGCCGGCGTGCACCGTGACGGTGACGGGTTCGCGTCCGACGAATCGGCGCGCGACCGATTGGGCGGCCGCCAGGGAGCGCAGGGGATCCTTGGCGGATCCCGAGGCCGTATCGTGGCCCAACGGTGAGACATGGATATCCGCCCCATGAACGGATGCGAGAAACCCGACCACGCACCAGGGAATGACAAGAGACCAGCGGCACATGAGACCCGCATTAGGTGCGAAAGACTCCCTTGGCAAGCTTGGGCTCACCGCAAGGTTTCTTGTTCGGTGCCCTCGACCGGCGGCATCTTTGATCTGAATGGGTGTGAATGATGCGGAGTTGCTGCGGCAGTACGGCAGCCAAGGCCATGAAGAGGCCTTCGCCGAGTTGGTGCGGCGTCACCTCGGCATGGTGACGGCAACCGCCGCTCGTATCGTGAAGGATCCCGTGGCGGCGGAAGACGTCGCTCAGGAGGTCTTTGCCCGATTGGCTCGGCGCTGGCGCAAGGTTCCGACCTCATGCGCCCTGGGAGGCTGGTTGCACCAGGATACTCGATGGGTCGCCCTTCAATACCTCCGCTCGGAACGTCGAAGACAGCTGCGAGAGCAGGCCGCCGGACAGGATGACTCGGCTATGAAAGGCGAGGACCCTGATTGGACCCGGATCCGGCCCTTGATCGACGAGACGCTGGAACGCCTGAAATCGCCGGATCGTGATGTCGTGATCCTCCGGTTCTTCGAGCAAAACAGCTGGGTGGAGGTGGCCGGGCGTTTGGGGGTCAGCGAAGACGCCGCGCGCATGCGCGTCTCAAGAGCGATCGAGCGGCTGCGGGAACAGTTGAGAAGTCGGGGTGTCGAGACGACAGCGGGCGCACTCGGCGCCGCCTTGACGGCGCACGGGGCAGTGCCAGTTCCTGCGGGTGTCGCTCAAACGATGGCAGGTTTGGCGATCGCGTCGGCTGGAGGATCCTTCGGTTCCAGCACGGTAGGCGGCGTCGCATCCATGCTTTTTATGAACAAAGCGGCAATGGTTCTAACCACGGTAGTGATCACCAGCATGACCACCGCTATCGTTCTCCAACGATGGAACAACCATCGAATGGACGAGGCGTTGAATCGATGGAAAGCGAGAGTCGCGGAATTGGAGCAACGGCCCTCGTCCCCCCTCGAGGACGGCACTCGCATGAAGATGGAGGTGGATCGCAACCGTCGGCTTTCCGAAGAGGTGCTGGCGCTGAAGGCCGAACTCTCGGCCCTTCGCGCAAGTGCCGCCGCCGCCGGACCGATGGCGGAACCGACCGATTCCCCTCGACGCTCAGCAGACGAGGAGCCAGCCGTTGCGGTGACCCCAACCGAGATTGAACAGTTTCTCCGCAAACCTCCGGCGGACCAGGGACGTTACCTTGGCAAATGGCGATATCCGCCGGGATTTCAGACCCATGAAGCCGCGGCCGGCACGAATGCGCCGGCCGAGTTCATCAAGGCGCGAGAGTTGGGCGGGACAATTCGGCAGGGACTCAACGCCTTGGAGGATCGTCCGGCGGAGTTTGCCGATTTCCAGACCGCCTTCATTGAATCCGTCACCGGACTGACGGATCCCGCCCGGACCGCCAGCGTGCGGAAGGTCATTGAGACGGCTTACGACCTGGCCGTGAGCGATGGATTGACGGCCTCGAAACTCCCGGCGACGGGAATCGAGGAATGGGCGCGCCGTCGGGACGCCCTCGATCGCTGGGCGACCAAGGAAGTTCAGGCCATTCTCAGCGACGGCGAGCGCCAACGGTTCGACCAGGCGTTTCTGGGAGTTCTGGGCATCGATTTGGGTCTCGGTGATGGAGCGTGGTATCGATTCCAAGGCCCGAATGGTTCCATCGTCTTTCCATCAGAAGGCGATTCTGTGGCTCCCACGAAGTGAAGATCCCGAAACGAGGCAGCGCGCCAGGGCTTGGGGGTGTCAGGGAGCGGAGGGCCGCGGTATCCACCGAAGCGTGGCGATTCCAAAGGCAGGCATCGAGATTCGCGTCCGGCCATTCGCGATCGGCAGGGGGCCGATATCTTCCTCGACCGCATTGCATCGGTATGCGGAGTCGACGGATAGATGGGGACTATCGAGGATGACGTCGGCGGGTTCGCCAGCGGTCTCGAGCAATCGCAGGATGAATCCGCGACCGTCTTCAGCGGGCTTCCAAGCGGTGAGATGAACCCGGTCGGGCTCCATTCGCAGCCAGGGCTGGGTGGCCCTGTGGTCGGCGGGTTGACCACCGACTCCCAGTTTATCGCTTCGCGTCACTTCGTTGACCTCGAACGGCGTCAGGCTTTCGGCACCCCATCGAGCCGAGAGCCCGGCGTCGAAAGCGGACGAGGCGGTCACCACGTAGCGAAAGACGAAGTCGCCTCCCTGTTCGGCGGCGTACCCTTCGGGTGTGTAGTTGCTCATCACGTAGCTGAAGACGGTGGCTGGTCGATCACCGAAGGTCTCAGGCCAGGTGCCTCGAACGATGTCACCCAAGGTGACGAGAGGCGCGTCCAAGGGCGCGAGAATCGCCGTGGGACCGGAGGCGGCTTGGACTGCCACCCAATCCTGAACCGTGAACCATTCCTGGCAGGCGCCCGGCAACAAGTGCCGCGCCGGATCCACCCAGCCGTTCTGGATGGCATAGCGAAAGGTGGGTCGATCCAGGGCGAATGGGAATGCCACATAGGCCGCCTCCTTGGATCGAGTCGGTGTCTTTCGCACCCGATAGGTGAGCCGCACCTCCGGGCGCGGGTGTGGAAGAAAGACTTCCAGCTCGATGGATTCAAAGTTCCTCGTGCTGGAGCGCACCCGGGCGACGGCGCCAACTTCGGTCACATAGGAGGTCGACACGAGGCCTCCTCCCGCGGCGTGAACCTCGAGGTCGGGGATCGGCGAAACGGTGCTGAACTGGACGAGGCGGTTGGGAAGGGTGTCGCCTCCCGTCACGTAAAGCCATTGACCGAAGGCGTGGCCGCGGTTGGTCTGCGCCAATTCCCTTCCAAGGCGTTTGTCCCAGAGGCTCGCGAGTCCGCCGCGCGCGGGATCGAGGGTCACGCGGAAGTGAGGACTCTCGAGGACAAGCGGATGGGAGGGAGGTCGGGTCCGGGGGATGGACGGTAGTGGACGCAACCGAAGCGCGCGAACGCCAAGCGCCGGAACGGGCGGGGATGCAAACCGGACCCGTTGGTACACCTTGCCGGAGCGAAGAATTTCGAGGGGAACCAGAGAGCCGTTCTCGGGATCAACCAGGCCTTGGCCGCGGCCGATCTCTGCTTCCACCACATCCTGGCGAGCCCAGCTCGACGGATTGAAGAGCACCAGGGAAGCGGGAGGAATGGGAAGCACGTCGCTGAGGGCAGAGAGTCCGCGATGCACCACCCGTTCCAAGGCGCGTCGCGCCTCGACCGCGTGGGCGTCCTTAGCTTCGCCTTGGCGCCGGGCCTGAAGACTGTCGGGATCGCGAACACTGCAGTCGGCGTGCCAGGTGTGTTCGTCGATGAGCAGGCTGTGCCGCCAGGCGGCGCGGAGATCAGCGAGGTCAGGGTACCAGCGCGAATTCGAGGATGCTGCAACGCTGGCAATTTTCTCGGCGGTGAGCAGGCGGCGCGAGTTGGAGCGGGCAAGGGCGGTGATGCGGGCATTGGCTGCCAAACCGTCCTCCCAATAAGGACCCCCGTCGCCGCGGACCACCTCAAGCTCGCCCTGTTGGCGGGTGATGGCGTCCAGCGCTTCGGTGAAGGTGCCGTACCGAAGGCGGGGATAGGCGTAGTGGCGGTTCCAGACGTCGGCGAAACCTGCCTGCTCCGGTTGCAATGCCACGTTCTCCACCTGGGTGCCGTAGAGAAGGACGTCCGAGGCTCGGTACGCAGGGTGATCGTAGGCTTGAAGGAAACGGGGCAGCGACTCGCGAGCGAGGTTGGTGCTCGGAGGAAGTCCGAACAGACTCGAGAATTGATGGTAGTGTCGCGAGTACCACGTGATCACGCGGCCCCCATCCGGACCTTCCCAGGCGTGGGGCGACTGTCGATGCAGGTTGTTGCGCAGGAGAAACGGACCGCGGTAGGCGTCGCTGGCACCCACGAAATACCGCACCCCCGCGGCGGCGAGCACCGAGGCCCAGGACCAGGAGTACGAGGGAACGTCGGTAATGATCGCAGTGTCGAAGGGAAGTCCGTGCGCCTGAGCCAGCGCCCGGCTGGGATAGAGATTTCGAATCAGGCCTTCCAGGGAGGCAGATCCGGTGAACAGACTTCCGTGAACGACCGGCAGACCCAAGGTGCCTTGGCGAATGGCGGCGAGAGCGTGGTCCCGGGACCGAGGGTCGCGACCGGCCAAGTACTCCTCGAGTACCCAGGCGCCATCGATGGTGAATCGGAATCCGGGATGCCGCTGACCCAGCAGCAGCACGTCATCCACCACCCGGCTCTGAAGCTCCGCGACCTTGGCGGGGTCGTCGGTGTAGCCCACGTCCAGGTGTTCGTGCGGTACGATCCATACCTGCCAGCGGCGAGCGGCTTCGATGGTGAGGTTGGTCGACCACTGGGTATCCGCGAACACCAGTCGCACCGTCGACCCCTTGGCCCCGGACCATTCGGGAACGTCGAACCGAAATCGCGCTTCGCCCATGGATGGATCCCCCGGCCACTCGTGCGCTGCCGAGAAGGGTCCCATGGAGAACTCCACGCGGACGGGACGTCGATGGGATTCAGGAGTGACGACGACGTCGACTTCCTCAAGTAACTGACCCTCCCGTTGCCGATAGAACGGGCTGGGCATGATTCGAACGCGGGCGGGTGGGAGTTCTCCGGAGGAGAGCTCCTCAAGGGTAAGGGCGTCATAGACAAGCCCGGAATTGCCCAGCCACGGAAACCCGGAAGGCCGCACATCCTCGCGTTCCTTGGTTTCGTCGATCGCCGAGAGGACCAGGCGGTTGGTGCCGGCGAGAAACCATTCGGTGTCGAGAACGGCGGTGATGATCGAGGTGGCGTAGTGCGGTTGAAAGAAGACGGCGGTGTCACCCGCGGAGCCAACCAAACGCGGCTCCTGGAAATAGACCCCCTGGCGTCCGTTGAGGTCCAAGCGCAGCGCGGGAAGTCGGGCGCTGTAGGAGAGCAGGGCCACCCGAAGCTGGAGAGGCCGGCGCGGTGGAGCGTCGAGGCGAAAGAGAATGGTCCAGGGGTGCTCCCGGAAGCCCGTGCCGCCATTGGCGGAACCGGGTTGATAGGCTTGCCAATCGCGAGCGGCGTCACTCGTTCCGACGACAAAGACGGGTTCCGCACCGGGAACGGAGTAGTCGATCTGGCGTTCGCCGGTTGTCGGATGGATCCACTGGTGAAACTCGGAAGAGGATTCGTCGAAGCGCCCGATCTGCCACAGCACTGAGGCGTTCAGATGCAGCACCGGCGCCAAAAGACAGACCACCAACCACGTTGGAACACGGGAGTTGGGCCGTGGAGGGGGATGCACGTCGAAGAGATTACCCGCGGCAATCGAGGTGGAAAGCGTCGGTTGGGTTCCAGCCGCGGACCCGACCCGATGATGGAAGTCAGGACCAGTATTCGTCTCACGCAGGACCCACGCATTCGGTCCCCGAACCGCGGTTGGCCTTCGATACGCCTCTTACGGAAACGCCGCCACTCGCAAGAGCACCGGCAGGGGGTCCAGGGTCATTGGAATCTCGAACCGCAACGACCTCCCCGTTCCGCGCAACCAATCGCCCACCGGCATCCAACCCCCTTGCCATGTCTCGTTGCGCTTCTGCAGGAGGTATCGGAGGTCCTCCTGGGAAGCAAACGAGAGGATCGCCATCGGACGTGACGGGTCCGGGCGAGTTTCGACCTTTAGGGCCAGATTCGCGTGATAGAGCGACAACCTGGCGGTTCGGGTGAATACCTGACCGGCGCTGTTGCTGACGCTCAGTGAGTAGCCTCCGACGTTGGCTGCCTCCACCTGGGGAAACTCCAGCGTCGCATTCGTCTGTCCGACTATCGGTTCCCCTTCGAAAAGCCACTGATACTGCTGATCCAGGCCAATCGAGACGGCGACCAATCTGGCGCGCTGTCCCGGGAAGACCTTTAGGTCCTTCGGCTCCTGAACCACCACCGGGGCACGCGCAGCACCCACTTGCTCCCCGCTCAAGGCGAACAGCGCATGGGACGATGCCTGGCGGTTGGGCGAACCCGGCGGAAAACCGAGGGTCACAGCGGACAATTCCTTTTGTGCGAATCCCAGCTCTTCCAGATCGACGACGGACTCCGTGAAACCGAAACCGTAACTATCAGCTCGGTCGAAGAGGCCACTATCATACATCCCTGCTAGGTTGACGCGATGGACGCCTCCGAAGGCGAGCAACCTCTCAGGGTCATTGTTCCAATCGAGACTTCGAATGACAATGTTCTCCAAGGTACTGCCGTCCGTGAAACGAAAACTGACCCAAGCATTGCCCCCAGGATCCTTTTCATCGTGGGTCCCAAAGCCGCTGGCCGTCAGGAAATAGAGGCGGCGATAGGATGCGGGCTCCCTTAACGTCGCGGTGGCCTGCTGGCCGTGGGCGACCCACAGGGCATTGGGACCGTTGTATGGTTGAAGTTCAAAAATCGCGTTCTCGTGCCACCTACTGGAAATGTAACGGCCTGAGGGCAGGCCCCGAGGAGAGGCGTATAGGCCTTCCTCGAACCAGTGCAACTCATAGACACCATCAAAACCGAGGGCGAAAGGTTTGGGAGCGTTCTCGAGCACGACGTCACGGTTCCAACCCGTCAGGTCTACTGGCAGGGCTTTTGGATTTCTCGGAAGCACGATAAGGCCGAAGCTCTCTTTCCAGCCGGTAGTCTGAATGGCAACGGAATAATAGCCGTTATCTGACACGGCGAGATTTGTGAGAACCAGGGTGGTGCCGGTAGCCCAAGCGAGGAATTTAACCTTGTACCACAGCATGACGGGCGTCGATTCACTTGCTAGGCTGACGTCGAAACGTACCGATTCGCCGGTGTAGGCGATTTGGCTTTCAGGAGCCGAGTACAGAAAGTAGTTGGTGTTGATGCGGAGGTTCCGGGATGTCTCGCCAAGAACTCCCATGACATTGGTGACCACAACCTTGTACGTCCCTGCCTGAGAGGGCAGAAGGTTGGGGATCCGGAGTTCTTCCGTCTGCGCGGTGTCCAAAATAGTGTCGTTATGTGACCATACATAAACGGCAGGCAGGTTGTTGGGTGTCACGGCAACATAGCTGAGGGATGCACCAGATAGACGCCCACCGTCGCCGGCAGATTTGAATTGAAACGGTGTTCGAAACCCCCGCAAGTAAGCTTCGGCACTTAGCGTAGTTCCCAAATTGTTTCGGACTTCTACCTGATAGGCGCCGAAGCTCGAAGATTGGAATTCCTGAAACGCCCGTACCTGCAGGACAGCGTTGGTCGCATCCTTTATCGGGACACCATCTCGAAACCACTGATACACGAGAGGTGAATCACCGGTGGCCTCTACCTCAAAGCTGACGGTTTCACCGAGGACGGCGTCGTAAGATCTCGGCTGTCTCAAGACCACCGGCGACTGGGCATGCGAACCAATCTCCCAAAAGAAGGCCGTGGCGATCATAACTCCCAGGATTCGCCTCCCTCGCTGGTTGCCGACCCTGGACTTCTTAGGCCCGATCATAACAGCTCACTCTGTCTCCCTACCTTCAAACTCGTCAAAGATCCTGTGGCCGACGTTGCACAAATCGCGACGCACCGGCCCGCGGACTGAGACCGCACCGAGGTCGAGTGGAAGCTTGGCAAAGAGATGCCTGCCGGGACAGCCCACGCTCCGGAGCTCGCGTAATGGGACGTTCAACAGCAAAGAGTCTTGACCACCGAGGCACAGTAACACAGCGGCGGGAAGCGTAGACAAGGGCTCTTCGCGCCTCAGTGCGCCGTGGTGCCAGCCGCTTATTATGAGGGCTCAGAGGACATCAGCGAGCCTCTTTCGGACCGTCGAAGAGGAACGTGTAGTTGGCGCCGTTCTGGTGATCGGGCCGATTGGAGGTGGCTTGCAGATAGGCAACGTGCCCGTCGACAAACGCGACGTTGCCCCAGCCGAGAGCCGAGCGATGGTGCCAGAAGCTGTATTGAAACGGAGTGGTGGCGGAGCCGGCCGCCTCGTCCCGCCAACCCCAGCAGGAAAACGGGAAACAGTTGGCGAGCACTGTGAGGCTGGGGGAACGGATCTGTCCTTCCTTCTTCGCGTGCAGACCACGCTCGCCGTTGGCGTTTCCGCCGGCGTTGTAGAAATAGGAACAACCGAAAGTATCGAACAGTGTAGGCTTGCGCGTGCCGGACCATCGACCGGGTGTCGCGCCTTTGTCGGTGGGACAACGGAACACGCGGAAGATCCCTTCGTTGTCGTTGGTGCGGACCTTGCCCGCGATGGCGACGTAATTGTTGATCAGGCGCGTGTCGGCCTGGTACTCGGTTCCGCGCTTGCCGGCCCAGCCGTTGTACGAAAACACCGGACCCAATTCATGCGTGGGAAACGTGTCCTTGAAATCATCCATGTAGAGGGCATTGGCCAGGCCGAGCTGGCGGCAATTGCTGCTGCAGGCGGCGCGGTGAGCGGTGGCCTTGGCTCGGGCCAGGGCGGGCAGGAGCATCGACGCCAGAATGGCGATGATGGCAATCACAACGAGCAATTCGATGAGCGTGAATCCGGGCGCGAACCGGTCGTGGCGTGGGGCTTCGCCTGCATTCATGGTCGTGGTCCGATGACGATGACGCACGGTGCGGCGAACGCGGAAGCGGCACAAGCGGGAAGAGGGGATCACCTTGGTTGAAGCCCAAGATCGCGCTGGTAGTGGAGCCGCGTCGCCTCACGGCAGAGCGCAGGGAAATCGACGAGGAGAGACCGGGCATCCCCTTCGAACGTGAACAAACCGGGCGCGGCCATCTCCTCCGCCTGAGTGAGACGACGGCGGTCGGAGGGATGAGCATCCCAGGGGTCGGCGAGGTCGAGGTTGGACGCTGTCTCGTGGCGGGAATCGGGATTGGAGAGGTCGAACGGGTCCAAGCGTTCGAGAGCGCGGCGGTCGGCGGCCTCGGCCGCGGTGACCAGGAAGGATGGGAAATCATCGGGCAGGCGATGGTCCCGGTTCCACTGTTCGCGCAAGTCGCGATAGCAGTCGCGGGCCACCGCGCGCAGGCCGCGAACCAGGTGCAACGTCTGTCGAAAGGCATCGCTTCCGCCGAGTTCGATCTGGCAGCGGTCGGCGTCCAATTCCATCTGACGGAGCAGACCGCAGCTGACCGCGTTACCAGCGAACATGCCAAGGCCGAGTATGGCGCGCGAGAGACCCACCCCCAGACGGACGGCCCGGCCCAGGAGATGGATCCGGCCGTCATTCGCGCCGCTGGCCCAGCGCTCGAGCGCGAGATCCCATTCATCACGCTCGTGAGTGACGCGGGCGAGACCATGGTTCATCGCCCGAATGAGGTAGCTGGCGCGGAACCCGACTCTTTGACGGAAGTGTCCCAACTCATGCGCCAGCACGCCGGCGAGTTGGCGGGCATTCAAACGGGACACCAAGGGTAGGCCAAGCGTCAGGCGGAAATCCGAGACAAAGAACCCGCCGAATCCACGGCGATAACCAGCGGAGGCATTGGGACGGCAATCGACGTCGACCTGCGAGGGGCGAGGCGCTCCGACCGTGTCGCTGATCATGTCGATGAAGGTGAAGAGCAGCGGCTCTTCCTGGCGATGGATAGTGATGGGTGCGGATCGGGAGCGGGCGGGGGCGAACCAGGGTTTCAACAGGAAAAACAAGACCATGCTGCCGAGGCACAAGATTAGCGCCGCGCCCGTGGTCAGGAGGATGGCCGCGCCAGGGCCGAGTCCGTCTCCCAGGAGAAGGGCGACGGTTCGCCAGCCCATCCACGTCAGAGCCCCGAGGACCAGGGATGCCAGGCCGAGATAGGCCAGCGGCACCAACATCATGGCCAACGTCACGAGGAAGAGCGCCAGACGATACCGCAAGGTCACGGGCGCCGGGCAGACGCGACCTTCAAAGCGACTGGCGAGCAGCGACGCGTTGAGTCCCGGCGTGCCGGCGGTTCCGGAGGCCGTCGACAAAGGCAGATCGAGTGTCGCTCCGCAATGCGGGCACGCGATGGGTTGGCCCCCCAGGCTTTCCGGATACTCAATGCCGCCATCGCAATGTGGGCAATCGGTAGGGAGGAACCGGTCCTCGGTGTCACCGGGCGACGTCATCAAGCGGACGGCGGATCACCGAAGTGTGCCTTCCAGGAGGCGTACGCGGCACAATCCTTGCGCATGGCTTCCAGGGTGAGCAGCAGCGGCTCCAATTGCACGAGGCCGGAAAAGACAGCGCGGTCCCCGATCTCGTCCTCGATCAGAAAGGTCGGTCGCTGAGTGACCTTGAGGCCGTGGAATTCGGCGGTGGACGCGCGCAGGCGCTTTTCAATGTCGGCAGACTGCGCCTTGGCGAGCAGGGCCGCAGCATCGATCCCGGCGGCGGTGGCGGCGATCGGCGCCGAAACCTCCCATCGGCCGACTTTGAGTCCCTGACGAACGGCGGCTTCGGTCAGGGCCAGGCGGACGCGGTCATCGAGGATGCCGAAATCCTTGGCGGCTTCGGCCAGGGCGTTTGGGGCGAGGTATTCGCCCCAGCCGGGTTCCAGCCAGTCGCCGTTCAACATGAACGGCGACCGAACGATGGTGCCGCTGCGCCGATAAAACCAGTCCTCCTGCGCGCGGGAGGTGGGGAAACCTCCGCCATCCATCAGGGCGATACGCCATTCGAAGTCGGCGACCCCGGCATAGCGACGCTTGAGTTCCGCCCAAGTGGGTTCCGCCCAGTAACACCAGGAGGAGACGATCTCCAGGTAGTAAATGACTTTCACCTGCATGCCGACGCTTCATACCTCGACTCTTGGCGTTGGTCACGCCGCAACCCTGGCATCGTTGCGTTGGCAGGTGGAGGGTTCCTGAGTTTCCAGAACGCCTCACACCTTTCCTTCGTGGCATCAGGAATCCGGCCGAAAGATGCCTTCGACAGCCCGGATGGCTCCCTCTTCGTCGTCACCCGCGGCCTCAATTTCGAGAACCGCGCCAGTGGCGGCGCAGAGAAGCAGAACGCTCAGAATGCTCCGGGCGTCGGCCATCTTTTCATTGTAGGTGAGTCGAATGGCGGCGCGGAATTTTCCTGCCAACCGCACGAGTTCCGAAGCCGGACGCAAATGCAGTCCGTGCTTCCATGGGACAACAACTCTTGCGCGTTTCACCGGCACCTTCGACAGGCGGTCGGCGAAGGGTGTTCATTGGCGAACGCGAAAAAATTGTGTGGCGGCAGAAGCCGACGTTAGCGAAACGCTGCCTGTGCCGGAGGCATCTGTGGCCACCGTGGTGATAGCGGTCCAGTTATCGAAGTCGGAAGTTCCTTCGATGGTATAGAGGGTGGACGCGCTTCCTGTGATCTGGAGAGTGAAGGCATCGGCGGTGACCCCGCGTTGCAGGACCAGAGAGACGGGTGTGGTGAAGAAGCTCCCCAGGGTTGCCAGCGCTCGGTCGACGTTCAATCGACCGCCGCTCACGACTCTGCCCGTGAGAGATGCAAGGGGATCGGCGGATTGGAGAATCGCGTCAATGAGTTGGAGATAAGTGGCACCGGGATAGCGGGCGGCCAGGAGTGCCAGCGCCCCGGCGACATGGGGAGCCGCCATGGAGGTTCCCGAAGCGTCAGCATATCCTCGAGAGGAGGTGAACCAGGCCGAACGGATGTCGGAGCCGGGGGCGGCAAGGTCCACCGTCGAGGCGCCAAAGTTCGAGTACGAAGCCAGGGCATCGGCCCGTGTCGTCGCGGCGACCACGACCATATTGTCGGTGGTATAGGAGGCGGGATAGGAGGGAGTGGCATCGTTGTTGGAACCCTCGTTGCCGGCGGCAACGACGAAGACGATGCCGGCGGCGCGCGCGCGCTGGATGGCGAGTTCGAGGGAGCGGGAGCGGCTGCCACCTCCCCAGCTCGCATTGATGATCCTGGCGCCGTGGCTGCGCGCGTAGTCCATGCATTGAATCGCCGTCGAGGTGCTGCCCTCGCCCTCCGCGTTGAGGAATTTCAGAGCCATGATCTGGACTTTCCAGGCGATGCCGGTGATGCCGCGGCCATTATTTCCGACCGCGCCAAGGATGCCTGCGACGTGGGTGCCGTGCCCGACATCATCGGTCGGATCGCCGCTCCCGGTGATGGCATTGATCCCGTGAAGGTCATCAATGATCCCATTGCCATCATCATCCACGCCGTTGCCAGCGGTTTCAGAGGGATTGGTCCACAGATTCGCGGCCAGGTCCTCGTGGGTCGTGAGGATCCCGCTATCGACCACGGCGACGATGATGGACGAGGCGTCGGTGATCCGGTCCCAGGCTTCCGTGGCGTCGATATCCGCGTCGGGGACACCGGAAGCGGCACCCACATTTTCCAAGTTCCAAAGGGAGCCGGCAATGAACTCAGCATCATTGGGGCGTTGAAATGCGGTGAGAATGTAGTCCGGTTCCACCCATTCCACCAAGCCACTCGCCTGGGCGCGGGCGAGGGTGTCATCCACGGAACGTCCGTCGCCAATGGTCAGAACCCGAAGTCCACCGAGCCAGTCGTGACGCTGGGTCGTGGTAAGATTGGCAGAGCGCATCCATTGCTCGAAGGCGGCGGGATCGATGCCCTCCTTGGGAGCCACGATGACGCGATCGTGGAGAAAGCGCGGGGGCCGGGGCGGCCCCCCTTGGGCCGGAAAGTGGAGCATGCTGGCGATGCCAAGAAGGAGGACCAACCAAGGATATCGCCGGAATGGTGCCGTGGTTTTTGCTTTCCATGCCATCACCAGTACTGTGCGCATGCTGAGAAATCACTAGCACGGCGCCTGCCAGGCGGCCGACCGTCGGAAAGACGCCTGGCGATCGAGGCACAAAGGGGCCTCGGGCTGAAGAAAAGGCGGAAGAATCCCCGGCGCCAGGCGAGGAAGAGCGCGTTCCGTCCGCGCAAGAAAGTGTCAATCCGACTGCAAAATCATCACGAAGCGGTGGCTGTTAAGGTCCCGATTGACGCGGGGCGCGGCTTGGCCACTGTGTGACCTCTACGACATGGAGCCATTGCAACGTCGCATCGCCCTGGTGACCGGAGCCAACCGTGGAATTGGACTGGAGATTGCCCGACAGCTCGCTGTCCGTGGATTCCACGTATGGATGGCCGCGCGAGATCTTCGCAAGGCTGCGGCGGTTGCCCAGGAGCTGGCCGTCGATGGGCGAATGGTCGACGCGGTGCAATTGGAGGTCACGCGATCGGAGTCCGCGCTGGCGGCGGCGGCGGCCATTCAGTCTCGGTGCGGGCGCCTGGACGTGCTCGTGAACAATGCGGGCGTCTTGATGGATCGGCAGCAACCACCCTCCCTGACGCCTCCGGATGTCCTGAGGTCGACGATGGAGACCAACGTCATTGGAGTGCTCAAGGTGACGCGTTCCTTGCTTCCGTTGCTTCGGGAAAGCGGGCGGGGTCGGGTCATCAATATCTCCAGCGGGGGAGGGCAATTGGCCGACATGATGTCGTCGGTGTGGGCTCCGGCGTATCAGATTTCCAAGACGGCATTGAACGCGTTAACGATGCTTCTGGCGGGGGAACTCAAGCCCCAAGGGATAAGCGTTAACGTTATTTGTCCTGGATGGTGTCGGACGGAGATGGGGGGTGAGAGTGCGCCGAATTCGGCGGAGCAAGGGGCGGATACCGCGGTCTGGCTGGCTACGGAGGCGCCGGCGGAACTGACCGGGAAGTTCTTTCGGAACCGTCAGGAGATCCCGTGGTGATCACGGATGGCCGGGGCGGTGGCGATGTCAGAATCCAGTTTCGCTCTCGCAAGGCTCGCGGCAGGCTGGATCCGTGAGCGAACCGCAGGAAGTAGTATTGCCGGCCCGGCGGCGGCGGGGGCGGCGGGCAAAGCCCGTCCCAGTGGAAATCCGGAACATGACGTTGGCCGATTTGTCGGCGGTCTTTGAATTGGGTCAGCAACTCTTTACCGCGGAGGAATGGCCGACGCTGTACCGGGGATGGGATGAGCACGAGTTGCTGGCGTTGTTTCACAGCGAAGGAGAGACCTGCCTGGTGGCGGAGGCGGAGGGCCGCGTGGTCGGGTTTGCTTTGGGACGGGTCATGGAAAAGCCCCGGAATGCCTGGCGTTATGGGTGGCTTCTTTGGTTGGGAGTTCGACCTGAATTTCATCGGGGCCGGGTGGCGACGCGGCTCTTGCGGCGACTGACGGAACTGTTCGTGGCACGCGAGGCTCGGATCATGCTGGTGGACACCGATGAACAGAACCGGCATGCGGTGGCCTTTTTCAAGCGTCAGGGCTTTGGGCAGGCGGTGCGTCACGTTTATCTGTCCCGCAACCTGGATGATCACCCGCGCAACATTGAACGGCGTTTCGAGGATACTGATGCCGAGGATGATTGACCGTTTGGGCCGAGGATTCATCCATCTAAAGGCTCGCTTTGCCAACGGGTTGTAGAAATACTAGGCCCTCCGCGCGACCCATGAAATTCACGGTGACCGACGACCGCCGACTTAAGGTGACCGACCTTAAGGAGCTGGTGGCCGGCAACGCGTCGCAGCTGCGGGAGGAGGTGCGGCATTCCCTGACGGAGGAATGCAAGGGGGTGGACATTGATCTCTCGCAGACATCCTTTGTGGACAGCAGCGGATTGGGGGCACTGATTGCGATCCAGAAGTCGTTGCGTTTGCACCATGGCAATCTCCGGCTGTTGGAGCCATCAGCCAGCGCCATGCAGGTCATCGAACTGACGAGGCTCCATCAATTCTTCGAAATCATACCCAAGCCCAAGAGCCCGGGGCTGGTTGGAGGGTGAGACTCGGACAAGGAATGGCTTTCCTAGTGCGGCAGTCCCCGCTAAGGAATCCCTGTGCCGTCCCAGAACCGCAAGGGGGAGGTTGTGTTGCGTGGCATCGCCGCCTCTCCGGGGGTCTGCCGCGGTAAAGCCCTTGTCTTGCGCGACGACGCGCCAGCGGTCGAGCGGCGTCAATTGACCGACGAGGAGGTGCCTCAGGAGATTGACCGGCTGGAGCAGGCGTTGCTCCGAACCCGGCAGGACGTCGAGGAACTCCGTTCCAAACTCTCGGCGGCCATCGGCGAAAAGGACGCGAGCATTTTCGAGGTTCACCTGCTGATCCTCGAGGATTCCGAGCTTTTGAATGGGACCTCGCGTCGGATTCGGGAAGAGAAAGTGAATGCGGACGCCGCGTATGGCGACGTGGCGCGGGAGTACATCAAGCTGCTGGCTTCCCTGAATGATCCCTATTTTCGTGAGCGCGCCGCCGATATTCGCGACGTGACGCAGAGAGTTCTGAACCATCTGCGCCTGGACAGTCTCCGCAGCGGACCGCTGGTGTTGTCGGAACCAGCCATCATCATCAGTCACGATCTGACACCCTCGACGACCGCCCAACTGGATCGGTCGATGGTTCTGGGTTTCGCCACAGATGTTGGTTCACAGACCTCGCATACCGCCATTCTCGCGCGATCCCTGGGGATACCCGCGGTGGTGGGGCTGCATGAGATCAGTTCTCAGGTGACGAACGGACAGCCCCTCCTGCTCGATGGGCACACGGGCTCGGTCTACGTTCATCCGACCGATCAGACGCTTTTCGAGTACGGGCAACTGGCACGGCGACGGGTGCAGTTCGAGGAGCAGCTGCGCGAGATTCACGACCAGCCGGCAGTGACCCTCGACGGCACGCGGGTGCTGTTGTCGGCCAACCTTGAACTGGCGGAAGATGCGGGAGCGGTGGCGGAAGCGGGTGCGGAGGGCGTGGGTCTTTTTCGCACGGAGTACCTCTTTCTGCGTGGACCTTCATTGCCGGATGAGGAATCGCAGCTCACCGCCTACCGGACGGTGGCTGAGGCGGTGAAGCCGAACGCGGTGATCATCCGGACGCTGGATATTGGGGGCGACAAGTTCATCCCGCACCTGCCCATGCCAAAGGAGGTCAATCCGTTCCTCGGTTGGCGCGCCATTCGTTTCTGCCTGCATCAACAGGATCTCTTTCGCACGCAGCTCCGAGCCATTCTGCGCGCCAGCGCCTTCGGCAGCGTCAAGCTGATGTACCCGATGATTTCCGGGGTCGATGAGTTGGTGGCGGCAAATGCGCTGCTGTCCGAATGCAAGGAGGCGTTGCGGCGCGAGGGCTTGCCGTTCGACGAGAAGATGGAAGTGGGGGCCATGATCGAGATCCCTTCCGCGGTCATGGTGGCCGAGCAATTGGCTGAGCACGCGGACTTTTTCAGCATAGGGACCAACGACCTGATTCAGTACACGCTGGCTATCGATCGTCTCAACGATCGCATTGCGCACCTCTATGAGCCCACTCACCCGGCGGTCCTCCGGCTGATCCGCCTGACCGTCGATGCCGCCCATACCCGGGGTCGCTGGGTCGGGGTGTGCGGCGAGATGGCGGGAGACCCCGTCATGGTGCTGTTGTTGCTGGGGCTGGGGGTCGACGAACTCAGTGCCGCACCTCCATCGGTACCCCGCATCAAACATCTCATCCGCCGCTGCCGATTGGACGAGGCACGGGAATTCGCCACCTGGGCCTTGGCCCAGGCGACGGGCGCACCCGTGCTGCAGCGGGCCGAGGAGATGGCCCATCGGCTGGCTCCCACGCTCTTCACTTAAGGTGACGTCGCCGTCGACTCCCCACTGCTTTTCGAACCACGCTTGATTTCATGAAAGCACTTATCCTCGCCGCCGGTTACGCAACCCGACTTTACCCGCTCACCTTGACCCAGCCGAAGCCGCTCTTGCCCGTGGCCGGCCGGCCGATGATCGAGTACGTGCTCGACAACCTGGCGCCGGTGGGAGGGATCGATCGTGTCTATGTGGTGACGAATGCCAAGTTCGCCGGGCATTTCTCACGGTGGTCGGAGGACTACCGCGGCCGGCATCCGGGATATGCCTTTACGGTTGTCAACGACGGCTCAACCGATGATTCGAACAAGCTGGGTGCCATCGGCGACCTCCATCTCGTTCTGGAGAGGGAAAAGGTGGATGACGATCTGATCGTGGTTGCCGGCGACAATCTATTTAACCAACCGCTCGTCGGTTTCGGTGAAACCTGCCGATCGCGCAAGGCACCCGTGTTGGGCATCTATGATGTCGGAAGTCTGGATCTGGCGCGGAAGTACAGCAACGTCCAGTTGGATGAGTCAGGCCGCATCCTCAGCTTTGTCGAAAAACCGCCGCAGCCATCCAGCACCCTGGCCGGCATTGCCCTGTACTATTACCCGCGTCAGGTCCTGCCGCTCATCCGGCAGTATGTCGCGGAAGGGAACAACCCCGACCAGCCGGGGCGACTGGTTCAGTGGATGTGCCAGAAGACACCCTTTTACACCTGGCAGGTCCCCGGACTCTGGTACGACATCGGATCCAAGGAGACCTTGGAGGAAGCCAATCGAATCTTTTCGAAGTCATAGGCTTCCTTTCCTGATTCCCAGCCCCCTCCAGAGCTCCTGTGAAGCTCGTCCTGGACGCACTCCGATGGCTTGGGACGCGGCTCTTCGGGGTCTTGGCCATCACGCTCCTCATTGGAGGAGCCACCTTGCTCTGGTCCTGGACGGTGGAACAGAAGGGCTTTCACGATCGGGCCGCCGAGTTGCGCATTGAAGTGGAGGCAGCCTTCCGGAATTGGAGAACCTACCGGGTTCGGTCTCTCGAGGTGGAACGGTTGCGCCTGCAATTGGAGGCCGATCGACCCAACCCGGTGCTGCATCCCTCGGATTACCTGGCTTGGCGCTCGAGGATGCAGGCGGCCGATGCGGCGATCGATGCGGCTCGAAGTGCGCGCGACCGGGCCAAGGAGGTCTACGAGGCGGGCCGGCTCCGGCTCGCGGAGGTGGAAAGCCGCCTGGACGACACCTATGGTCGATTCCAAGCGGCGATCTTGCGGGTGTGGTGGCTGATTGCCATCGCCATCGGCTGCTTTCTCTTCGGTCCGCTCCTTTGGAAGGCGTTCTGGTATTTCGCCGTCGCCCCGTGGGCGCAAAGCGCGAGGCCTCTTCGACTGATACCCGATAACACGGCTGGCCAACTGAAGGTCGTGGGGCAGGGAAAGATGGTGGAGGCCAGAATACGAGCCGGTGAGCCATTGCTGGCGCGGATGGATTGGGTTCAGCAGTATACGCCAGGCTTGGCCAAGCGTACCCGATTCCTTCTCGATTGGCGGTCGCCGCTGATCAGCTACGCCGCCGGACTTCGGGAAATGACGGAGCTGCGCGAGGCTGCGGCCGATCACGATCCAACCGCCTCGCCAACCGCGTCGGTCACCCTGACATCGGCGATCGATCCGCATGCCTATCTTCTGGCCTTGGAACTCACCAATCATCCCGGACTGACTCTTCGTCCCGGCGCTGTTGTGGCCATGGCGGGATCCCTTCGAATCCGCAGCCTTTGGCGTATGGGACATGTCCACGCATGGATTGCCGGGCGCTGGCGACACATTCTGTTTTGCGGTACCGGGACGTTGTACGTGACCGGCCATGGCGGCATTGATCTTTGCCCGCTGACTCAGCCGGTGGTGGTCGAGGAATCGCTGGTGGTGGGTTCGGATGCGCGTGCGGAATTCTCCGCTGTCCGAACGGAAACCTTTTGGCCCTTCTTTCGAGGTCGCACGTCGCTGTTCGACTATCGCTTCAGCGGGAATTACAGCTTCATTCGTCAAGTCTCAGTAGCGGCGGATCAACGCTCCAGGAGCAATCCGTTCATGCGATCCGTGGAAGCCGCGCTCAATGGCGTCGGCCGACTTCTTGGCTTCTGAGCTGTCAAAAAAGGGTACCACTTCTGATGGCCGTCCGGCAGATCGGGGACAGTCCCCGCCGTCGCTGATCATCCGGTGTGAGTCACTTCGACTAAGTTCCAGACACTTGGAAGAGATAGAATAATGAGTGAGTTGGAGTGAGTTGTTCTTTGACTCATTCTATCTGCTTTGTTACGGAGTTTCTCGAACGCGGACACTTCGTCCGCGTCAAGGAGGTTCATCATGATCAGACAATCCGCACGACTGCGGCTGGCATTCGTTCTCGCCGCCGCCATCGCGACCACCGCCCTTCAGAGTGGGGCGGCCGTCGAATCGGGGCCGGAATCGGCCGTTACTCCCACCACCGTCAAGCCGTCCGCCGTCACCGCGCCGACGGCGCCCGACGGAAAACCGAAGAAGCGCGACACCTACCCGTTCCGCGGGGTCATCGGGTCCGTCGACGCCCAGGCCCGCACCCTGACACTGGTGGGGAAGCAGACCCGCCGGACCATTCACGTCACCGATACCACCCGACTCGAGAAGTCGGGCAAGGTGGCGGTCTTCGACGATCTGAAGACTGGGGAGCGTATCGGGGGGACATTGAAGAAGAATCCCATGGGGGCGGAGGAAGCGCTGTTGATCCGGGTTGGTATCAAGGCCGGAAGTGACGCTCCTGAAGACGCGGACATGCCGTCCCATGCCAAGGAGGACGAATCCGAGAAGGGAGGCAAGCCTTAGGACAAATCGCGGTCATTCCTCCCAGGAGAAGGCAGGGCGCAAGCCCTGCCTTCTTGATCCTTCGGCATCGCCGTTTGACCCGGGTCGGCCCCCCCCCTAGAGTCCCCGCCTATTTTATGAAGATTGTGGTGTGCGATCCGGTATCGCCAAAAGGCATCGCGCTGCTCCAGCAGCGAAAGGAGTTCGAGGTGGATGTGATCGGGAAGAAGCTCCCGGAGAGTGAACTCCTGCCTCGGGTCCGTGACGCGGTGGCGCTGGTGGTTCGATCCGAAACCAAAATCACCAAAGCCGTAATGGACGCGGCGCCGGGATTGCGTGTGGTCGGGCGCGCCGGGGTAGGGGTCGACAACGTCGATGTGTCTGCGGCGACCGATCGCGGCGTGGTGGTGATGAACACCCCGGCGGGCAACACCATTTCAACCGCCGAGCTCACCTTTTCCATGCTGCTGTCGCTGGCGCGTAAGATCCCGCAGGCGCATGCCTCCATGAAGGCCGGGGAATGGAATCGCAAGGCGTTCTCCGGCATTGAGGTCCATGGAAAAACCCTTGGTGTTTTGGGCATGGGCCGCATCGGCAGCGAGGTGGCCCGTCGGGGCCGCGCGTTTGGCATGCGGGTGCTGGCCTTCGATCCTTACCTCAGTCACGCGCGAGCCCAGGCTTTGGATGTTGAATTGGTGCCGCTGGAAACCCTCTATGCCGGCGCTGACTTCATCACCGTCCACATGCCGATGACGGAGGAGACTCGCGGCATGATTAACTCGACAACCATCGCCCAGATGAAGCGCGGCGTCCGCCTGCTGAACTGCGCCCGCGGCGGCATCATCGTGGAAGGCGATCTGGTGGAGGCCCTGAAATCCGGACAGGTGGGAGCGGCGGCCCTCGATGTGTTCGAGACCGAACCGCCTCCGGCTGACTTTCCGCTGCGCCAGTTCCCGCAGGTCATCATGACCCCGCATCTTGGGGCGAGCACCGACGAAGCGCAGGAGAACGTCGGCATCGAGGTGGCCGAGGCGATCACCGACTTTCTGCTGCAGGGCGAGGTTCGCAACGCCGTGAACCTGCCGGCCTTGGATGCCAAGACCTATGCCCATCTGCGTCCTTACCTGCTGCTGGGCGAGAAACTCGGTCGTCTTCTTGGTCAGCTTTCGCCGAAACAGTTGGACCGCGTGTATATCACCTACGGCGGCAAGGCCCGGGAACTGCCAGCCACGGATCCGGTGACGCGCGCCATTCTGCGCGGATTGCTGGAGCCCAGCTCCGGACCGGAGTTGAACTATGTCAATGTCCGGTCGGTGGCGGCGAATCGCGGACTGGTGGTCGAGGAGAAGCGCTCCGATGAACCGGTGACCTTCAACGAGTGGTTGCACGTCGCCGTGTACTCGGGCTCCGAAAAGACCTCGGCCGGTGGGACCTTTTTCGGATCTCCGGATAATCCGCGTATTGTCCGCCTGTTCAGCACCCCGACCGAGATTCCCATCAGCGGAATTCTATTGTTGCTGCGAAATCGGGATCGTCCCGGCATTGTCGGTCATCTGGGCACCCTGCTTGGACGGCACAAGGTCAACATCGCCAGCATGACACTGAGCCGCGATCATGCCGGGGGACATGCACTGACGTCCCTAAACCTGGATAGCGTTCCGCCTGAGGAGGCACTCGAGGAACTGCGGCGCGATCCTGACATCTCGAACGTACGGGTGGTGCGCCTGTGAACCCTCCTCCGATTCCACTGGACCGTTCGAAGACGGTGTTGCGCGGCAGCGGCAGCGGCAGGGGCAGCAGCCACCCGCCGCTGTGGAAGGCGCTGTCGAGCCTGACCGCTGCGGCAGCGCTGGCGCTGGCCTTGGTGGTGCCGGCGAATGCCGCCACCGTGCTGGCCAGGGGCAAAGGCGTCGAAGTCACCCAGGAACACCTGGACGAAGCGTTCGTCAATCTGCGCGCCACCTTGGCAGCACAGGGACGGAATGTGGCCGAACAACAAAGGACCACGGTTGAGCGGCAGTTGGTCGAGAAGCTCGTGTTGACCCAGTTGCTGCTGTCCAAGGCAACCGATGAGGATCGCAAGAACGCCGCCGCGAAGGTGGCCAAGCTGATAGAGAAGCAAAAGGCCGAGGCCAAATCAGAGGCCCGCTTCGAAGCGCAGGTCCGGGCCGCGGGCATGTCGCCGGAGACCTTTCAGAAGCAACTCGAGGAACGAGCGGTTTGCGAAGAGGTTTTGGATCGGGACCTGCGGCCGGTTCTCGGCATCACCGATGAGAAGGTGCGTTCGTTCTACGACCAGAATCCCAAGGAATTTCGCCGACCTGAACGCGTTCGCCTGAAGCAGATCGTCCTGTCGACGCGAGCGCCATCGGGTGGGGTTCTCAGCGAGAGCGAGCGCGAAGAGAAACGGCTCCTGGCCGAGAAGTTGGAGGGCCGATTGAAGAAGGGCGACGACCTCACGGCCCTGGCGCGGGAGTTTTCGGATGATCCGGTAGGTCGGGATCGGGGTGGCGAATACGTGTTTCCGGTCAATCGCATGGTGCCCGAACTGGAGACCGCGATTTCGAAGCTGCCCACCAATCAGATCAGCGGTGTCATCACCACCCCCTATGCACTTCACCTGGTGCAGGTTCTGGAACGGTTGCCGGGGGAACTCACTCCCTTCGAAGAAGTTCGCGATGCGATCAAGTCTCGACTGGAGTTGGAGGCGACTCAGGTGCAGTTACCCGAGTACCAAAAGAAGTTGTTCGAGGAGGCCAAGGTCGAGTTTCTCAAGAAGCCTTGAGCAGGTTGACCCCGGGCGTGGATCATCACGGGCCAAACAAGGACTCAGCCCCCGCCGGGATTCAGCGGCGTTGATTAGGAGAATTGCCGTAGCCGATTTCGGTGTCTGGTCATTCTCGGCCTCATCGGTAGATTGCGGACCGTCATGATTCCGAATCGACTCCGCAAGGGAATCCCTGCGCTGACTATGTGGCTCCTTGCCGGAGGGGGACCTTTCCCCATGGCGCTGGGTGCGGACGCCGACCTCGACCCCAGGTCTCCGATACGGATCCCGCCACCGGCGCCGCCCACGGTGGTCACCCATCGAGCCGAAGTCTCGCCGTTGCCTCGGCTTCAAGGGTTCGGAGGGGAGCCGGCGGGCCAATACTCGATTGGCGAACCCAGCGACGAAGAGCAGCTGTACGTGGAGTACATCAATCGGGCGCGAGCCAATCCGACCGAGGAAGGCATCCGTTTGGTCACGACGACGGATCCAGAGGTTCTCAGTGCCTATGGGTACTTCAAAGTGGATCTGGAATTGGTGAAGCGACAGTTCGCGGCCATCGCACCGGCGCCTCCTGTTTCCATCCACCCTTTTCTCACGGACTCCGCCCGACGGCACTCGGAGGACATGTATCAGAACGAGTTCCAGGGCCACGACGGAACGGATGGAAGCGATGCGGGTCGTCGCATGACGGAGGCGGGGTACACGTGGCGCGCTTTGGGAGAGAATGTCTTCTCCTACGCTGAGAGTGTCTGGTACGGCCACGCCGGATTGAACGTCGACTGGGGCCTGGGTCCGGGAGGGCTGCAGAATCCACCGGGACATCGGAACACCATTCATAATCCGCTCTTCCGCGAAGTAGGAGTGGGCGTGCGACTGGGATCCAAGGGTTCCGTTGGTCCCCAGTTGGTCACCCAGGATTTCGGAACCAGACAGAACCTCGGACCCTTTATCACGGGCGTCGCGTTCTATGATCTCAATACCAATGGATTCTACGATCTGGGCGAAGGCATGGGCGGAGTGAAGGTTTGGGTCACAGAAGCGCCGAGTTACGCGGTCTCATCAAGGTCCGGCGGCTTTTCCGTTCCGGTGCCTGGCAACGGTCATTGGACGGTCATTTTCGAAGTGGGTGGCGTCAGTTCGGAGCGCAAAGTCCTCGTTTCCGAGGACGAGAACGCGAAGACGGATTACAAACCGCAGTATTCCCCCCCCGAAATCCAAGGACCGTCGACGGCGGCTTTGGGACGCGACACGGCCTACAGTATTCGACCCCTTCTGGCGGCCAACCGTCATGACTGGCGGGTCGTGCGCAGAGTCGCCTGGGCAGCGCCCGAAGGGGCCGAGGCGGGACTGGGGCCCTTTGAAGCGAACGTTTCTTCCGGTTATTCGGTGACGGATACCGCCTTCAAGCAGAGTGGCAGCGCGTCGTTTCACTTGGCGCAACCCGATCCCCCGCAGGATCAGTACCTCACCCTGCGGCGTCCGCTCCGTCTGGGGGCGACGAGCGAACTGCGCTTCTGGAGCCGGCTCGGAGTGGCGACCACCAATCAGGTGGCTCGCGTTCAGTATTCCATCGACAGCGGGCTGTCCTGGAGGGACCTGTGGAGCCAACGAGGCAAGGGACCGCCCGGCGAGTCACGGTTCACGGAGCAGCGCGTGCCCTTGAGCTCCCTGGCGGGGGCCACCATCGGTCTGCGTCTGGTCTATGACTACGAGGGCGGATCTTATTACCCGCAGGTCGAGGGCAATCTCGGCTGGCGCATCGACGACATCGTCATTACCAACGCCGATCAACTGGAAGGAGAAGTGGTGAGCGAAGTTCCGACCGGCACCACGTTCGCTTTTCGCCCCGCTCAGCAAGGCTCTTACCTGCTCCAGGTCCGAGGTCGCATCGACGACCGGGTTTATCCCTGGGGACCTGGGTTTGAGGTGACGGCCCAAGAGGGCGGTCCTCTGCCGGCCGAAGTCCGTATGAAGTCGATTCAACCGAGGTCGGGGGGTGGTTGGGAGATTCGATGGACGCTCCAGGCCGGGGATGTGGCGGGGATCAAGCTGGAGGGAGCGGCGTCAGCGACAGGCCCGTGGAGTACTGAGAATCAAGCGACCATCGAGGCGACGGGTGTCGCCGGCGAGTACCGGAGCCTGGTGCCTTCATCAGGGGCAGGCGCGCGCTTCTATCGGACGGTTTCGCGCTGAACGCGGGACACGCCCGTTGGCATGAACTAGGGCCCGACGGGTTCGACGACGGCTTCGCGGGCACTATGTCCGACGATGCGCACGCGGGTGCCGGGAGTGAGCATTGGGCCTTGGGTAATGACGTCCAGAATCTGATCGCCGAATTGCGCCTTCCCACCCGGGCGCAAGACCGACACCGCAACGCCTTCGAGCCCGACCTGTGAAGACTGTGACTTATCGCGCTGCCTGTCGGTCACCGTTCCGCTGGCGGTCTGGGACACGAGCTGGTGGTAGGCCGGGGTGCGGGGAAGGATCATACCCAGGACCCAGACCCCCAAGGCCGTGAGGCCCGCGGCGAGCACGAGATTGCGCAGCGGAAGTTGGAGCTGCGGCAGGGTGGGGACCGCGGGCATACCGGGATAGAGGTCGGCTGCCGCCATGATCAGCGACAGCAGAACCAGCCCGGAACCTGCCAGCCCAAGGGCCAAGGTGCCTGGAAAAAGGAACAGCTCGAGCGCGATCAGGACGACACCCAGCGCGAACACCGCAATCCATTCGATGCCCGAGAGGCCCGCCACGTAGCCGCCGAGGAAATAGAGGGACAAGGCAACAATGGCAATGATGCCCGGCACGCCAAAGCCTGGCGTCTTGAACTCCATATAGACACCGAGCAGGCCGAGGGCGAGAAGGACCGGACTGATGGCGTTCAGCCAAAACGCCAACTGCTCCACCCCGGTCGGGCGAACTTCGAAGCGAGTGGCACCCGCGTAGCCCAGTTCGATGAGCAGGGCGTCGAGAGAAACCACGGTACCCGCGGAGAGCAGGGGTTTGGGTGGATTCCCGTAGGCTTTGGAGGCCTCCGAGCTGGTGAGTGTCAGGATCTGGCCCTTGGGATTGATGACGGTGCCGTCGAGGATGAGCTCCTTGTTGCGATCGATCATCGCTTCGATCACTTCGACGTTGTGCCCGTGCCTTTCTGCCTTCGCCCGGATCAACGCCTTGATCCCGGATGTCATCTTGGCTTCGACGGAGGCGGGGAGCTCCGCGGGGCCGCCTCCGGGAACCATGATCATGGGTGCCGCGGCGCCGATCACGGCCTCCTCGGCCATGTAGATTTTCTCCGTCGATACCGCGATGAACGCGCCGGCCGAGAAGGCCTTCCGGTTCACGAAGGTCACTGTGGGCCCGTTGAACTTCGAGAGTATTCCGATGATCTCCTCGGTCACATCCACGCGCCCACCGTTGGTGTCCATGTCGAGCACGAGGAGGTCCGCCTTGGCTTCCATGGCCTCTTTCACGCCGCGTCGGATGACATAGGTCATGGGCGGCATGATGTCGTCCCGGATGGGCACGACGTAGACGCGCTGGGGCGCCGCAACGAGGGCGGCATCATCCGGCGTGGCCGCGGACGCCGGCGTTGGTGCGACGCCGGAGAACCGAATGGCGAGGAGGGAGAGTAGAAACCACCCCATGACCCGCAGTTTCATGGATGCAGCATGGAGTCGGGTCCGTCGCTCCGCAAGGGACGGAGGGCGGCAGGCCAGCGGCCTTGAGCGAAAGCGAGGATAGGGTCAGGTGGGCGAGAGGCCCATGCTGAGCAGGAACATGATGTTACTCTGGGTTTTGCGGAGTTTGCCCAGGAGCAGTTCCATCGATTCGACCGGGGGGACGCCCACCAAGGCCCGGCGCAGGACGGCGATGCGTTGATATTCCTCGGGATGATAGAGCAGCTCTTCCTTGCGCGTGCCGGAGCGCTCGATGTTGATGGAGGGGAAGATGCGGCGATCGACGAGGGCGCGATCGAGGTGGACCTCCATGTTGCCGGTGCCCTTGAACTCCTCGAAAATCACTTCGTCCATCCGACTGCCGGTGTCGATCAGGGCGGTTGCCATGATGGTGAGGGACCCGCCTTCCTCAATATTCCGGGCGGCGCCGAAGAAGCGTTTGGGCTTGTGCAGTGCATTGGCATCCACGCCGCCCGACAGAATCTTCCCGGAATGCGGCTGCACGGTGTTATAGGCACGGGCAAGGCGGGTGATGGAATCGAGAAGGATCATCACGTCCTTCTTATGTTCCACCATGCGCTTGGCCTTCTCGATCACCATCTCGGCGACCTGTACGTGGCGCTCGGGTGGTTCGTCGAAGGTGGAACTCACCACCTCGGCGCCCTTGCACGAACGTTCCATGTCGGTGACCTCCTCCGGGCGCTCGTCGATCAGGAGGATGATCAGGTAGACCTCCGGATTGTTTTTCAGGACGGCATTCGCGAGCTTCTGCATCAGCACGGTTTTGCCCGTCCTGGGAGGTGCAACGATGAGACCGCGCGTTCCCTTGCCGATCGGACATACCAGGTCCACCACGCGGGTGTTCAATTCCTCAGCGGCTGTTTCCAGGAGGATCCGCTTGGTCGGGAACAGCGGGGTGAGATTCTCGAAATGCGTCTTCTCTTTCGCCTTATCGGGGTCCTCATGGCCCACGGACTCCACCTTCAGCAGGGCGAAATAACGCTCCTTGTCCTTGGGGGGACGGATCTGACCGGCGATATGATCGCCGGTTTGCAGATCGAAGCGGCGGATTTGGGAGGGGGAAACGTAGACATCCTCCGGGCAGGCCAGGTAGCTGAAGCTCGGTGAGCGCAGGAAACCGTACCCTTCGGGCATCACCTCGAGCACGCCTTCGGCAAAGAGGACACCCCGGCGTTCGGCATTCTTCTGCAGAATGGCGAACACCAGTTCGTGCTTCTTCATGGTGCCGAAGTTTTCGACACCCAGTTCCTTGGCCTTGCCGTTCAGCTCAGCGATCGACATCGCATGGAGTTTGGCGATGTTGATCGTTTCACCGCGTGGCAGCTCAGGTTGCGGAGGTCGGGCGGGACCGGACGGAGCCTGGCCGTCGCGCGCGCCGCCGCCAGGGCCTGCGGCGGGCCGAACAGGAACCGGCGCAGCGCCCGGACCGGGCGCGGTCACGGGGGTCGCTGGTGTGCCGGCCGCTTCAGGCGTCGCCTCCTCGTCCACCGGCAGGTGCTCGACAGGAATCGTCTGCCGCGGCAGCGGCGAAGAGACACGGACCGCCTCGTTGAAATCGTCATCCGGATGACGAGGCATGTCGTCGGATCGACCCCCGCCGGTGTCTCTGCGGGAAGAAGGGCTTCGGTCCGCCACGGATCTTTCGTCATCGCCGGTCGGCGGCAGTTCCGGACGACCGCGAACGACGGGTCGATCCGCGAGGGCCAATTCAGGGCCGGCGGCAGGAGAATCTTCAACGTGGGCAGGGGGTGGGGCGCTCGCGGCCTTTTTGCGGCCGCGAGGAGCGCGAGTCCGCGAGGCGGACGTGTCGGTGGCATCCGGGGTGGGTGCGACCTTCTTGGGTCTGGGCATGGGAATGAGAGATTTGGCTCCAGGCTTCAACGAACAGTCAGACGCAGCGCTGGACGGGACGCCAAGCCACCCTTTGGAACGATACGCGGGGAAACTTGTTCAAACCAACGCAGGGCTACGACGGGGAGCCTTCGCGGCCAAGAAAGACCAATGCAGGCGGGACCGCAAGGTGAAATTTCTTTTGGAGCACGATTGGAAGCCATCGGCGGAGCGGAACGCCATGATAAACATCGGCAGAAAGTCGCCACCGTTTAACCGACAAAAATGTTGCTTGGCCAAGTAGTATGCTATACATAGTAGTCAAAACGCCCGGCCAATCCCGCGTTCAACCCGACACCGGTGATTTATGATTCCCCTCGTCACACCTCATTCCAGCGCGGACCCGAAGAGCTACGAAAATTCCGTCCAACAGAGTGTCCCCGCTGTGGTTGCCGCCGTTCTCTGCTGGCTCCTCATGGCGATGGGCTTCCTCGGATTGCATACGTTGCTCCAGCAACGTCCCCAGTTCGTCGGGGAATCCACCGTTGCGTCGCGTGTCTTTCTAGTCCAGGAATCCCCTCAACTCGTCACGCGCCGGCAATCCGACGACGTCTCGGTGGTGATTGCGGCGGAACCTTTGCGGTCCGAGATCGAGTTTCAGATGCGTGGACGCCGCGACCATCGTGGGTTGCGGACGTTGAGCGACATGTCGGGAACCGTGCGAGCGCGGTATGTGGTGACCAATCGATTTGAAGAGCCGTTGTTCGTCCTGATGCGCATCCCGCACCCGGCGATGCAGGGAGGAGAGGACTCGGGCTCGTTCGTGTCCGGACTGCGCCTGATCGCGCAGCCGGAGGGTCAGCAGGAGCAGGGAAAACACGGCTGGTTCTGGAGTGGCCGGCTTGGACCTGGCGAAGGCGCGACCGTGGAGGTGGATTATCAAGCATCCGCCCTGCGAGGCCTGCACTACCGCCTTTTGGCGCCGCAAGGAGTGCCGGGTGGCCCGGTGCGGGTCACCTTTCGACGCCAGGATCTGACTTCCGCACAATTTGAGAGCGGCGATGGGCGGATCGAGTCGGGGAGCGACGAAGTGGTTTGGGAGAGAAACGGCTTCCTGGTGGCAGACGGCTTCACGGCCCGGATTGTGGAGAGCCGGAGCCTTTTTGACTCGTTGTCACAGCTTCTGGAGATGGGACCCATCCTGGGACTGCTGTTTTTGGGAACGGTGATGGCGGTGATCCTGGGTCGTCAGCGGATGACCTCGCTGCAGGTGGTGACGTTGGCGGCCGGCTATGCGTTGTATTTTCCATTGGTGCTCTATCTGAGTTCCCGCTTTTCGTTCCCGGTGGCTCTGGTGACTTCGGGTTTGGTGCCAGGCGTCCTGCTGGTGAACTATTCCCGATGGCTTTTGGGTCCGGTGGCCGGATTGGTGGGTGGGCCGGTGGTGCTGCTTCTCTTTCAGGTGTTTCCGACCCTGGCCGCCTTTGCGGGGTGGAACAGGGGCATGGTGTTGCTGTGTTTGGGAGTGGTGACGCTGGCCGTGCTGATTCAGCTGCAGAACCGTGGGCTGCGGCCGTTGAAGGCCTCCGTCGCGGCGGCGATCCTACTCGGGTTCACACTCGGTCCGGTTCCGCGGGCCAAAGCCGCCACCGGAGTGCAGGTCATTCTTCCAGGTGAGATGGCATCGAGTCTTCTGACCGATGCTTCGCCAACCCGCAGTCCGTTGGCCTTTCCGCGTCCCGCCCAATACACGGTGCGAACCGACGGGGATCGTCTGATCGTGGTTGCCGTACTTGAATTGATGGTGCCGGCGCCGGCTGCCAGCCCGGAGCGACTCTTCGCGTCACCGGTTCACTGGCAGAGTTGGAAGTTTGAAGGACAGGATTCCGCATCGGCAGTGCTGGTCGCTGGGACCAATGGACTGGGGGTTTGGGCGCAAACGCCGGGACCGGGCAGGCTCACGCTCGAGTATCGCGTGCCAGTCGAATCTCGCGATGGTCGATGGTGGGCAACCGTCCCGCTGGTTCCTGGGGTTCCGGGCACGTTACGGGTGGAAACCCCGGCCGAAGACGTCGTCGCGGTGGGCGGCGTGGTCTGGGGTCGGGTTCGCGAAGGCGAGCGCGAGACGACCGAAGTGGGCGTCGCGGGAGAGCCAACGTTGATGCTCAACGGTTCCAGACTCGGGGGACCCGATGCCTCGGGCTCGCCCGCGCGGGGTGACACTTCACTGGGTGTCTACGGCATCGGACTGCCGCGGGCGGATCATTTGACCGTCCTCAACTCCGACGGGAGTTGCACCCATTTTGCCGAGTATGAGTTCCCGGCGGCACGGAACGACGCCTTTCGAGTCCGGTTGCCTGCCGAAGCCCGGCTGATCTCACTTTCGATGAATGGAACAGAGACTCCGGCGCCGGCGGTGGAGGAGGGCTGGTGTCGCATCGAGTTGAAGGTGCGGGATCCGCGACAGGGACCCCAGCGCGTGTCGCTGCGTTTGGCCTATCCTTCGCAGCACCTCGGCTTCATGGGGACACTCGACCTGGCCCTGCCTGAGGTGCAGCAGACAGCCGGAGTGATGGAGTGGGTGGTGGCGCTGCCGAACGGTTACGCCAGCCAGGTGATCTCCAGCGGGATGGAGGCCCAGACCATCACGCCCGATCTGGCGCGGTTTGGTGACTATGGCCAGGTGTTGAAGTCCCACCCGCAGGTGTACCTCGCCAAGAATCTCGCGCCGCCCGGATCGGTTCGATTGAGCCTTCGATATCGACAGCGCGTGGGTGGGGTCTTCGAGCCCTCACCCGACTCGAAGCTGGGCGGCGGCACGGCGTCCGCATCCCGAGGGAGACGCGACGAAGGCTGAGAGCACGGTGCGGTTAATGCCGGGAGAAGGTACGGACATCCACTGCTTCCATGCCGGCCGCGAGGATGGCGCGCATACCCAGGTCGGTGTCCTCGTAGGCGCGACAGAACTGGGGTTCCACACCGAGGCGCCGCGCGGCTTCGAGAAAAATGTCGGGGGCCGGCTTTTGGCGCTGCACATCCTCGCTGGTGACGACGGCGTTGAAGAGACTGCGGATCTTCAGGTGTCGCAGGACGAGATCGATGATGCGTTGGGTCCCGCCTGAGGCGACGGCCATGGGAACCACGCCGTGGTGTTGCCGGGCGATTTCGACGACCGAATGGATCGGTTCCACTTCGGTGAGCTGCTCAAGGTAGGTTTCCTCCTTTTCCAGCGCCACGGCGATGGGATTCAACTCGAGTTTTTGCTCGGCCTTGAGCATGGCGAGGATGTCGCGCGAGGGCACGCCGCCGAGGGAATAGAAGCGGTCTTCCGGGAAGGTGAAGTTGTGCCGCTTCTGAATGACCTGCCAGGCCTGCCAATGCAGCGGCATGGTGTCGGCGAGGGTGCCATCGCAATCGAAGATGAGAGCCTTGGGAGAAGACATGGTGGCAAGAATGGGTTGAGAATGGAGTCGACCTTGGGGAGTTGCGGGGGCTCGGGGCCGGACGCGCAATTCCTGGACGCGCTGGAGTCAGGCCTTGGCGAGGCGTGACATGCGTTCCTTCATGTCATGGGCGAGCAGGGGATCGATCACCTCGTCCAGGGCGCCCTCGATGACCTGGGAGAGATTGTAGACGGTCAGTTCGATGCGATGGTCGGTGACCCGGTTCTGCGGGAAGTTGTAGGTGCGGATCTTCTCGCTGCGCTCGCCGGTCCCGACCTGCGAACTCCGCTGGGCGTCGTACTTGGCTTTCTCCTCCTCGATTTTGCGCTCGAGAAGCCGCGAACGAAGGACCTTGAGAGCCTTGGCTTTGTTCTTGAGCTGGGAACGCTCGTCCTGGCAACGCACTTCCAGTCCGGTGGGCTTGTGCACAATGCGAACCGCCGAGTCCGTCGTATTCACGCCCTGGCCACCATGCCCTGAGGCGCGACACACCGTGATGTCGAGATCGTCAGGTCGGATTTCGACATCGACCTCCTCCGCTTCGGGGAGCACCGCCACCGTGGCCGTGCTGGTGTGGATGCGACCCTGCGCTTCGGTGGCGGGAACCCGCTGAACCCGGTGGACTCCGCTCTCGAACTTCAGCCGGCGGTACACGTCGGTTCCATTGACGCCAAAAATGATCTCCTTGAATCCCCCGAGATCCGACGGACTCGAGTCCATTGGTTCCACTTTCCAGCCATGGAGCTCCGCGTAACGCGAATACATGCGGAACAGGTCGGCCGCGAACAACGCCGATTCGGCACCGCCAGCGCCGGCGCGAATTTCGATGATCGTGTTGCGGGAGTCGGTGGGCTCGGGCGGAAGCAGACCGCGCTGCACTTCGATGGCGAGACGTCCTTCCTCGGGTTCGAGTCGGGCGACTTCCTCGGTGGCAAGGGCGGCCAATTCGGAGCCGGCAGGCTCGGAGGCCAGCATGGCACGGTTCCCGGCCAGTTCATCCCGAACCTTGAGGTACTGCTGGCCGGTGGCGACCAGGTCCTTGAGGCGCGAGTATTCCCGGGACAATTCCTGGGCGCGCTGCGGATGATCGAAGGCGTCCGGAGCGCTGAGGGCGGACTCCACCTCGGCGAGGCGACGTCCGAACCGCTCAATGTGGGGTCCGAGGTCCAAGGGAAAAGAAATCCGCCCGCGAGGCCCGATAGGCCCGGCGGGCGGAGGAGATCGATGGGCCTACTTCTTCTTCTTGCTGGCGGCAGCGGCAGCAGCGGCGGCCTGCGCAGCCTGCGTCTTCGCCATGCGTTGCTGGAACTTGTCCACACGCCCGGCGGTGTCCACGAACTTCTGCGTGCCCGTGTAGAACGGGTGGCAGGCGTTGCAGATACCAATGATGATGGGTCCCTTCCTGGTGGAACGGGTTTTAATCACGTTTCCACAGGCACAGCGGATATCGACGGGCTCGTAGCGCGGATGAATGTCGGCCTTCATAACCGAAAAATGGACGCGCAACCTACCAGCCTACGCCTTCGACACAAGAGGTATTTTCCGGGCGGGGACGGCGGGAAGGAGGATTCGATCCCGATACCGAGGCCGAGAGAGGGAGAAAGAGAGTGAAGATGGACTCTGATCGCCCCGCCTTTGCGGATCTTCGGGTTTTGCCGCGAACGGGGGGTGACCACCGCGCTTTTCGCTTTCGCGGCGGGACGCCATGCCCTTCACTGCCGCCCGACTTTCGATTCGACGCGTTCCAACATGAAGATCGTTCTTGCATACTCGGGAGGTCTCGACACCTCGGTGCTGTTGTCGTGGATCAAGGAAACCTACCAGGCCGAAATGATCGCGTTTTGCGCGAATATCGGCCAGGAGGAGGAACTCAAGGGCCTCGACCGCAAGGCGAAGAAGACGGGGGCGTCGAAGATCTACATCGACAACCTCGAGGAGGAGTTCGCCAGCGACTTCATCTTCCCGATGATCCGGGCCGGCGCGGTCTATGAGGGCCAGTATTTCCTCGGCACTTCCATCGCCCGCCCGCTCATCGCCAAACGGATGATCGAGATCGCCAAGGCCGAGAAGGCCGATGCCATCGCCCACGGCGCCACCGGCAAGGGCAACGACCAGGTGCGCTTTGAACTGACCTCAGCCGCTTTGGCACCTGGACTCGACATCATCGCGCCGTGGCGCGACGAACGGTTCCGGCAGCAATTCCCCGGCCGGCAGCAGATGATCGAGTACTGCGCCGCGAAAGGCATCCCGGTCCAGGCCAGTGCCAAGAAGCCGTACTCGATGGATCGCAACCTCCTCCACATTTCGTACGAGGCCGGAATTCTCGAGGATCCCTGGTTCGACGCCGGCGCGCTGTCCAATCGGGACAAGTTCACCACCCTTTCGGTGCTGCCCGAGGACGCCCCTGACAAACCGGAGTATGTCACGCTGGACTTCGACAAAGGCGACTGCGTGGCGGTGAACGGCAAGAAGATGACGCCGCTCGCGGTGATGAAGACGCTCAACAAGCTTGGCGGGAAACACGGCGTCGGACGGGTCGATATGGTGGAGAACCGCTTCGTCGGCATGAAGAGCCGCGGAGTCTACGAGACGCCGGGCGGCAGCATTCTGCACTTCGCGCACCGGCAGATTGAAAGTCTCACCATGGATCGCGAGGTGATGCATCTGCGCGACGGGCTGATTCCCAAGTACGCCGAGCTGGTGTACTACGGATTTTGGTTCAGTCCTGAGCGGTTGGCGTTGCAGGCGCTCGTCGAAGAGAGCCAGAAGAACGTCAGCGGCACCGTGCGGGTGAAGCTCTACAAGGGCGGCATTTATGTCGCGGGCCGCAAGAGCAAGGTGAGTCTCTATAACCCGCACATCGCCACCATGGAGGCCGATCCGACCAAGGCTTACAACCAGAGCGATGCCACGGGATTCATCCGACTCAACGGCCTCCGCTTGCGCGTGAACTCGCAGGTCAACGGGACCCGCGGACTCAAGGGACTGTAGGTTGACGCGCCGCGAAAGGCGGCGGAGACAACGCATTCCAAGACGTTGCGCCATGCGCCATGCGCCGGGCGCGGGACGACCATCCGGTCGAGGCATGCACCCACCCCCGGGTGCTGGGGGAGTTTATCGCGACCAGCGATGGTCGTGGTGGAATCGAGTCGGCAGTTTTTCTTTGACCGGGCCGGGTTCCGGGTGTGGAGTGGGCGGGTGAACATATGTTCACCCTAGAACCCAACCTCACCCCGCGCCAGCGGGAGATCCTGCAGCTGCTGGAATCCCGCCGGGCCGCAGGTCAGCCGCCGCCGTCCTATCGCGAGATCGGCGCGGCGCTCGGCGTGGCCAGCGTCAACGCCGTCTCCAAACACATCGAAGCCCTGCGCCAACGCGGATTCCTGGCTACCGAAGCCGGCAAGAATCGGTCGATCACGCTGCGATCCGCCGTGCGGGGTCGGCCGGTGAGGATGGCGCACATTCCGTTGGTGGGCAGTATCCCGGCGGGTTTGCCAGCGGATCGAGAGCAGGAGACCGAGGGCTGTGTCAGTGTTGATATCGAGACGCTCGGGATACGGCCCACCAGTCGGACGTTCGCCCTGCGGATCGCGGGCGATTCAATGATCGGGAAACATATCGTGTCGGGGGACGTGGTGATCATCGAGCACGGGAAGGAGCCGCGGCCGGGCGACGTGGTGGCGGCCTTGATCGACGGCCAGAGCACGTTGAAGACATTTCTGAATCAACGAGGCCGACCGTTTCTGCGCGCCGAAAATCCGAAGTACCCGGATCTGATCCCCGCCGCGGAACTGGTGATCCAAGGCGTCATGGTGGCGCTGATTCGGAAGCGCGCCGGGTGAGGGCGAGGTGGGGAGGGGTGCGTGGGGAAGTGGGAAGAGGTGGGACGAAAGCCCATGAGAGCCAGGTTGTCAGCGTGTCGACACGCACTTTGCGTTCCTCGTCTTCCTTTCCTCCCCATCCCGCCTCCCTAACCACTCTTCCCATCCCATGTCTCGAGCCATCGTTCATCTGGATGGCGATGCCTTCTTCGCCGCGGTGGAGCAGGCGGCGGATTCGCGGTTGCGGGGCAAACCCATCGTGGTCGGGGGCGAACGTCGCGGCGTGGTGGCCAGTGCCAGTTACGAGGCGCGCCGTTACGGTATCCGGGCGGCGATGCCGACGATGCAGGCGCGGAAGCTGTGTCCGGGCCTCATTGTGGTCTCTGGGAATTTCGAGCGTTACGAGCAGTTCAGTCGCTTGATGTTCGCCTATGCGGAGGATCACACGCCATTGGTGGAGGTACAGGGCCTCGATGAAGGTTACTACGACCTGACCCCCAACCGCGACCGCCCGGCGGCGGACATCGCGGCGGTCGTGCAGCGGGCGATCCGTCAGTCATTGAAGATCACCGTCAGCGAGGGAGTGGCCACCAACAAGCTGGTCAGCCAGATTGCCAGCAAGGCAAACAAACCCGCGGGCTTCCGAGTGATTCCTCCGGGTGAGGAAGTGTCGTTTCTTCATCCCTTGCCCACCCGTTGGTTGCCTGGCGTGGGGCCCAAACTGGCCGAGCGCCTGATGACGGCGGGTCTGGCCGAGATTCGGCAGGTGGCGACGATGCCGGCGGAGCTGTTGGAGATGGTGGCGGGCGGGCAGGCCCGACAGCTCCTGTTGTTTTCACGTGGGATCGACGACCGGCCGGTGGTGCCGGAGCGGACGCCGCAGAAGACCTATTCCGCTCAACAGACCTTCCCCGCGGATCTGACCGATGAAACCTATGCCCAGGCGGTGTTGCGCCAAATGGCGGACGAATTGTTTGCCAAGGTCCGCGAGGATCGAAGGGCCGTGCGCACTCTCGCGGTCACGGTGAAGTACAATGACCACGACCAGTCCCAGGCGAGCGAGAGCCTGCACGAACCCAGCAACCTTTCGGTGGATGTCTACGGGCGGTTGGGATCGCTGCTGAAGCGTGCCTGGCAACGTCGGGTGAGCCTCCGGCTGGTCGGACTCAGACTTTCGAACCTGTACGACGACCGGTTCTCGATCGAACTGGACTTGCCGGGGCAGGGGGCCAGCCGCCAGCGCAAGGAACGGCTGGCGTCGGTGGTGGATGCGTTGCGGCATCGGTTCGGGGACGAGATTCTGCTGCGCGGTCATGACTTTGTGCTACGGGACGGACCCGTCGATGCCACCCAGGCGCCTTCCGCAAAGAAACCGGCGCGGCCGCCGTTCCAGGTGGGAGTCGGTCGCTCGAGGCGCGAGACCTACGTTCCGCTGGCTTGCCATTCGCACTACACCTTTCTCGATTCGACATTGTCGCCGCGGCGCATCGTCGAACTGGCAAAAGCGGAGGAAATGCCCGCCGTCGCGATGACCGACCGCGGCAATTTGCACGGAGCGGGTGAATTCGCCCTGGCTGCCCGCGCGATCGGGGTCCGGCCGATCTTCGGCGCCGAACTGAGCACCGTGGACGGTCCGCTGTTTCTGTTCGTCAGGAATCGGGTCGGATACGCCAATCTCTGTCGGTTGCTGTCGCGGCCGACTGCGGTGGGTGGGAGTGGGAACCCGGGTCGGGCGGGTGGCGAGGCCTGCGAGGGGTGGGAGATCGGCGATGGCGATTCAGGGTTGGATGACGAGGCGACGGTGGCGGCGCGACATCGGCAATCGTTTTCGCGGGCGCTGATCCGGGAGTTCTCGGGCGACCTGATCGCCGTCGGCAATCACGACGGATGGGCCACCATTTTTGGCGACCGATTCTATCGGGCGGTCACGCGTCCGGAACTCATGGATCATCCGCGGGGGGTGCTGATTCCGCGGGTGCATTTCGCGACGAGCGCGGAACGTCGCCTCTTCAACATTCTGCAGAGCGTCCGGACGCGGACGCTGGTGCAGCAGGGGCATCCGGAGAAGCGCGACGAGGACCTGTCCTTTCGGCGTCCGTGCGACTTGCCGGAGTGGTGCCATCGATCTCCGGCTGTGTTGCGAAGAACACGGGAGATTGCCGAGGCGTGTACCTTCGAATTCCCGTTCGGGCCGCCGCAGTTTCCAGCCTACCGGCCGACGGACGGTTCGACGGCGCCGTCGTTCTTGCGGCGCTTGGTCCACGAGGGGTTGAGACGGCGCTACGGGTCGGGGGCAGCCGGGTTGATGGGGCAGGTCGAGGAGGAGCTGAAGATCATTGCCGATGTCGGATACGAGGCGCTCTTTCTGCACACGTGGAGCCTGCTGCAGGATTGTCGCGAGGCGGGGATCGAGTGGATCACGCGCGGGTCGGCCGCGGACTCGCTGGTCTGCTATTGCCTGGGCATCTCCAATGTCTGCCCGATTCGTTTCGAGCTCTACTTCAAGCGGTTTCTCAATCCGGAGCGGATGGCGCTGAACAAGCTCCCGGACATCGACATCGATTTTCCACATGACCGGAAGGACGACGTGGTGAACCAGCTGTTCGCCAGGTTCGGCGAGCAGCACTGCGCGGTGGTCGGGGGTTTTTCGACCTATCAGGCGAGGAGCGCATTCGGCGATTGCGGCAAGGTGCTGGGCCTGGCCGAGGCGCAGATCCGGCGGTTCACCGATCGGTTTCCCTGGAGCGGCGGACGCGATCTTCGCGCCACCCTCGCCGCCGGCATCGAGACCCGCGACCTGCCCCTCGACGAGGAGCCGTATCGCACGGCGCTCGAACTGGCGGCGCTGCTCGAGGGTCGGCCGCGCAATCCCAAGATGCATCCATGCGGCGTCGTTCTGAGTCGTCAGCCGATGCACGAACTCACACCCACGTTCGTGTCGAACAAGGGCTGGCGCACCACGCACTACGACATGGACGTCACGGAATCGATGGGGCTGGTAAAAATGGACATCCTGGCGCAAGGCGGACTCGCGGTGTTGCGCGACGCGCAAAAGTCGATCGAACGGAATCACGGGATCCGGGTGGATCTCGGCGGTCTGGCCCCGTGGAAGGATACCGGTGTCTGGGAACTGGTAGCCTCCGGCAACGCGCGCGCGGTCCATCATATTGAATCCCCGGCCATGCTGGGCCTCAGCCGGATGTCGAACGTTCGCGAGATCGACGGGCTGGTGGCGATCGTCTCGGTGATTCGTCCGGGAGCGGCGAACGAGAACAAGAAACTCGCCTTCACGCGACGGTATCAAGGCATGGAACCGCCGTCGTATCCGCACCCAAGTCTCGAGCCGTGTCTGCGCAGCACGTTCGGTTTGGTGGTCTACGAGGAGCATATTCTCCAGATCGCCGAGGCCTACGCCGGACTTTCCGCGGGACGCGCGGACATGCTGCGTCGCGGTCTGGTGAAGGAGAAGCAGGAGCTCGTGGCGGCCATTCAACCCGAGTTCTTCGCCGCGGCCGCCGCGCGTGGTCATCCGATCGAGAAGACCCGCGAAGTCTGGGACTTGGTGACCAGCTTTAATGGCTACGCGTTCAACAAGGCCCACTCGACGGCGTATGGCGTCGAGGCCTATGAAGCCGCCTGGGTGAAGCGCTATTATCCGGCCGAGTTCCTGGCCGGAGTCCTCACTCACGGCAAGGGATTCTACTCCACGCTCGTGTACATCCTGGAGTGTCATCGACTCGGGCTGTGCATCCTTCCGCCTTCGATTCAGGAGCCCGGGCCGGGATATGTGTCGGCTCCTGACGGCATCAGGGTGCCCATCGCGGCGATCCAACATGTCGGCGAACGGACCCAGGCACAGGTCTTGGTGGAACGCGCCAAGGGGCCCTTCACCTCCTTGGAGGATTTCGCGCGACGCGTGCAACCATCGGCGGAGGACCTCGAGGTGATGACGCGCGTGGGGGCGCTCGACGTGTTGGGTCTCAGTCGTCTGGAGTTGTTCTGGGAATCCCGTCGTTTGGAGTCGGTGCGGGCCCGGGGATTGGAGCCCGGCCAAGCCTGGTTGCTGCCGTCGCCGTCGCTCACGGGGTTGCCGGTGAAGGAATTGCGGGAGCCGACGCGCCAGGAGCGGCTTCAGGCGGAGTGGGACCTGCTGGGATTCACCGTGTCCGGCCATCCTCTGGAGTTATTCGGTGATGTGCATTGGTCGAGCTACTGTCCGTTGCGCGATGCCGGGAAGTACTTGGGACAGGAGATCACGGTGTGCGGACTGGTGGTCGAACAGCGGATCCACCACCAGATAACGGGTGAGCCGATGAAGTTTCTGACCATCGCCGATCGGACGGAGATCGCGTCGACGGATTTGTTTGCCGACACCTATCGCTCGTACGGGTTGGCGACGGTGCGGTATCCCGTGCTTCAGGTGACGGCAAAAGTGGAGCCGTTTGAGAACGGCAAGGGTTGGAGTCTGCGGGCGTTGCGGGCTGGGCGACCCCGGACGACGGGGGTTGCGCCGGTGGCGAGGCCGTAGGTTTCGGGGTCTGGCGGCTTCGACTTCAGACTCGCGTTGGAGGTTGGGAGGGAGACGATGGCGGGCATGAGCGAGCGAACGGAAGAGGTGCTGTGGGCCGGCACACCGTCGGCCGCGGTTGATTTCTGGCTGAACCTCGGATGTCTTCTGGTGATTCCGATTCCGTGGGCCCTGGTACGTTGGGTGCAACGCCGCAATCACCGCATTGAGATCACCACGGAACGATTGCGCCTGACGCGCGGGGTCTTCTCCAAGCGCACCGATGAACTCGAGCTTTACCGCGTGCGTGACATCACCTTCCTCCAGCCCTTTCTGCTGCGCATGTTCGGGCGGGGTACTTTGGTGCTCACCACCGGCGATGCCACGACGCCCGAGTTGACGCTCGAAGGAATTCCCGCGGACCAGGAACTGCGGGATGGTTTCCGCAAAGCAGTGGAGACCTGTCGCGACCGGAAGCGCGCGCGTGTCGCGGAACTAGGCGGATCAGTGGATGCCGACGACCATCAGGCGGGGGCTTGAAGAAAACGTGGTCCGTGCCAGCCCGGATCAACTGGCGGCGGCCCGGATGACGGAGCGACGGAAGATCAAGGAGGGGAATCGGACGGATCGGACCGATCCCGCTCCGCCCTGCCCGCCGTGCGGGCAGGCGATGGCGTGGCGCCCGGCCCAGTCGGGCAGATGCGCGGGGCAACCGTTCTGGGGCTGCACCGCGTATCCCGAGTGAAAGGGCACACACGGTGCCGGTTTGAGACACGCTGATCAGGGCGCGGCGCCGGCGAATGAGAACAGGTGCGAGGCGGTGCGCACGTAGAGGGCATTCCCGGCGATGGCGGGGGTGGCGTGGATGGGTTCATTGAGTTCGTTGCGGGCCAGGACCCGCAGTTCGTTGGCGGTGGAATCCACCACGGTGATGACGCCGGCCACGGATGAAAGGTACACCCGACCCGGCACAGCGATGGGTGAGGCGCAGTACTGGCCGGCAGCACCGATGCGCTCCTGGTAGATCAATCGGCCGTCGTCAGGATCGACGCAACTGAGCAATCCACCGTCGCGCACGAAGAACAGACGATCCTCGTGAAGGAGAATCGACGGCATCTCGGGCAGGCCGCGGGCGGATTTCCAAACGGTGCGATGGGTCTGACCGGCCGGCAGGTCGCCGGGGGTGACTGCCATCAATAACGGTCGGCTGGAGGCTTCCCATTGGGTCACGCTCTTCTGCCACTCCGCTTCGCTCAAGGCGCCGTCCTGATCGCTGTCGCGGTTTTTGAAATCGCGTCGAAATGGAAACGGAACCGCGTATCCCGAATGGTCCTTCGGCAGATCGGGACGCAGCACCATGCGGAAGTTCTCCGGCACTTCGTCGAATTGAATGAGGCCGTCGGCGTTCTGGTCGAAGGCGACCAGCTGTTTCCACCCCATGGCGTCGTACTGCTCGTTACCGCGTCCACCCAACGCCGCCGCGCTGGCAAAGACCCGTCCGCGGCCCACGACCGGGACACTAACGGTCTCCTGCGGAAAACCGTCGATGGCCCAGAGCAAACGCCCATCCAACGGATCGTAGGCGGAAAGTCGGAGCGCGCTGAGCACGATGAGCTCATCGGCGCTGCGGCCGGACCTGACCGTAGACACGATCGCGGGCGTGGACCAGGTGGCACGTTGTCCGGGGCGTTCGGTTTGCCACACGACCTGGCCGTCTTCCGCATTCAGGGCAAGCACACTGGACTTCAAATCATCGGCGTCGAGGACCAGGAGCACGTTGGAGCCGTGGAGGACGGGCGACGTGGCAACCCCGTACCGGTTCTTGGGCGGGTCCATCGAGCGGCGCCAGGTCTCCCGACCCTCATGGGTGAGGGCCACCAATCCCCAGGATCCGAAATACGCGAAGACCTTATCGGCCGAAGCCGCCGGCGACGGCGCGGCGGGGCTGCTGGCGGTGTGAACGTCCCCAATAGGACCGGCGGGTACCGTCCATTGCCATTGCCGGCGCCCGTCCCGACGATCGAAGGACACCACGGACAGCGTACCGGTTTGGAACGTGGTCAGGAACAGGCGGTCGCCGACGATGACGGGTGACGATAGTCCCGGTTCGACCGGCGTGCGCCACAGTGCGTTGGTGGTGGCACCGAAGACGACAGGGGGACGGCCCTCACGAGATACCCCCTGCCCGTTTGGTCCGCGAAATTGCGGCCAGAACGGTTCGGCGACACCGCCCAGAACCGGCACGAGCAGGGTTGTCAGGATGAGAGCGGCAATCGGCGAGGCTCGCATGGGAGGCACGGCCCAGCATGAGCCGGCACCACTCCCTCGATCGAGGTCGAAGATGGAGCCTCCACCCTTTCAACCGCGCCGCGTCGGAGTGAACAACCCGGTTCGGATCAACGCGTCGGAATCACGGATGTCGACGGCGTGATCGGGATCGGTACGGGAGAACCGGTACTCACGACCCGACACCGGTCCGCGCACCAGCACGGGGGTTTCCTGCGTGTAATGCAGGATCACCCCGGGACTGGAGGGACCGGCGTTGAAGCTCGGTCGGGTCATCGTCCCTGACGAAGAAGGCGGGTTGGGAGAGGGAGGCGTTCGCCCGGGCGTCGACGGCGTGGCGACACGCGCGGATTCGATTCGAAAGGCGGAGCGCAATTGGCCGCAGCAAGCCATGGGATCAGGTTCCTTCCTGGGTTGGAGGCGGAGGTTCGGGATTGGGAAGCGAATGAATGATGACCGGCTCAGGGGTCAGTCGATGCAGCAGGCAAGCCCCGCCGGACAGGGCCAGCCAGCCGAGAAACAGGTCGGGACCAATGGCAAAGACCCACCATGCCAGCGGTGCGGCGACCCAGAGACTGAGGCAGTAGAAGCAATCCATGAGTTGACCGAGCACGCCGTTGCCCAGTCGACGACGCATCGCGGCGAGCAGATTCCAAGGGCCGTCCTCGCGGGCCAGCAGGTGGGTCACCCGCCAGCACGCCAGGACGGCCAGGATCCCTCGCAACCAGAGATGGGCTTCGGTGGAGTCCATGGGAGTACTCATGGTTGCGAGGGCGGCGTCGGGACCCTGGGTTACTCCAGGCAGAGTCCGACGCTCGAAGCGGATTGGTGTCCGACGGATTGGCTGTTGACGATGGCACGGTCGGTGGCGACGACTCGGACCACGTATCCGCACGGCTTCATGCCGGTGGTGTTGAGGCTCCAAGCGTTGCCGGGCGCGGGAGCGGTGTTGGACAGGCCTGAGGACGGGGTCGGCACGCCGACGCCGGGAGGGTTGACGGCGGGTTCCACGCCGAGGCTGTAGCTTCCCAGGTAGGTATCGGTGGCGACAAAGGTACCGGAGATGGTGACGCCGGCGGAGAACTTGCCGCAATTGCCGGCGCCGCTGGTGATATCGATGGTCGCCTGCGGCCAGGTGTTATCGAGTTGAATGCGGTGGACATCGACGCCCACAAGATTGCTGGCGGCGTCGAAGACCGAGAGGCGGACGAAGCTCAACGCGTCGCCGGATGAGTCCCATTGGGCCAGCACGCTGTTGACGTTCTGTTGGAACGGCAGGTAGCTGAACCGCTGCGTCGCTGGATTCGCCTGGTGCAGACTGAGATTGCCGTTCTGGTCGGTCACCCACAAATCGGTGAGGACCTTTTCCCAGCTCACCCCGTTGGTGCTGACCTCCACCACGTAGGTATGACCCAGGATCGGCGCTCCCTGAACGGTGACACGACCGGCAAACGGACACGGGCGACCCAACGAATCCGGCGGGAAATTGTTTGTCGCAAACACCGCCGTGGGTGTGGTGAGACCGCTGAAGTTATCGATCTTTCCGACCGGAATGCCGCCGAGGATGGCGATTTTTCCCGTGGGTGACGACGTGCCGCTGGCGATGTGAATGACCGTTTCCTCTCGGTTTCCCCAAGTGGGAACCTTGTTGGAATCCGCGCAGGCGACCGGCTGATTCCAGGAGAGGATCGCGCGGATGCGAACCAGTCGCGGACCTTCAGTGCACGGCTTCCGGTAGGGATTCAGATCCACTGGAAGGCGCACGGCATAGTGGACACCGTCATCGGGAATTTTCGTGACGTCATAGACCTGGACCGAAGCCGTGCCGAGGCAGGTTTCGAAGGTGCCGTTGCCGTTGAAATCACCCCAGAACGTGACGTACTCGGTGCTGCCCTGGCTGCAGGGATTTCCCGAGTAACCGGACGGCTTTTTCACATGAATGACGCCGACCAGGGTATCGGGTTGATTCGGGTCCAGGCCGATGCAAGTGAGTTCCTCGAAGCTGGTGTTCCCATCTGTTTGCGGGAAGAGGATATCGAGGATGTCGGGTTTGATTTGAATGCCGGGCAGCACGGCGGTGAGAGCCTCGGCATTGAGGCTCGTGGTGCCTTGCAGGAATCCCGAGATCTCCTTGAATGCAAAGCGATGCACCGGGATGTCCTTGCCCTTGTAGAGGGCGGCCAGTTCGACGGCTCCCAGGTTGTTCAGTTTGGTGGGAACCGGTGTCGAGAGATCGAGGGCGCTCTTCAACGAAGGCGACAGTTCCACTTTGGCGAGGTCGAGGATGTCGAGAACCGGAATGAGACGGAACGGTTCCACCAGGATGTTCACCTCGCGCACATTGCCCCAGATCGGGATCCAGTGGGGTTGATTCGGAGGCGGCGGGTTGTTCCACGAGAGGATCGCTCGGGCCTTGATCAAGGGGTCCGACAGGCAGAATTTTCGCAGCGGATTGACGGCCAGCGACACCGCGTACTCGAGACGCTTGGGACCCTGGGTGCCTTGCGGAATATCGTATGCCTGGAACCCGGCGATCCCTTGATCCTGCCAGGTGGCCCCGTTGTCATAGGACAGGTAGAAACGCACATATTCGGGCGTGCCCTGGCCACAGATTCCCGAGCCGTAACCCGTCGGTTGGTAAACATAGACGACGGCTTCGAGACGTTCCTGCTGCGGATGGTAGCCGAGGCAGCCAAGCTCCTCGTAGAAGGTGCTCTGCTGAATCGGCAGAACGGGTTCGAACGCGGCATTGTTCAGGTTGCCGAAGTAATTGGGATTGGTGAGCAGGAGCGCCTTGAATGCGCCGCGTTCCTTGGGAAACGCCTTTTGCTCGGCAAGATGGGGCTTCTTTGATGCCGCCTTGGATGAACTGCTCATGGTTGACTCCTTGGAATTCGTTCGACTGCGGGTTGATGTGAATCGAACTCCCGACTGGGAGGTCGCGGAGTTCGGCGGAATGCCCGGAACTGTTTGAGGGGTCCGGGATCCGCACCGACGACGCGCCTTGGACGCGGTTCAGTGCAGGGAATACAATCCGACGGCCGACGAACTTTCAGCCGGGCGAGTTCGGTGGATTCGACACGAAGACCGCGAAGGCCGAGTTCGGCGTTGCTGGCATCGTCAAACGGGGCTGGACTGGTCCTGGTGATATCGGGAGTGCGGGAACCTGAACTCCGATCGATCCAACACGATCGCGGAAAGTAAGGTGTGACTTTCCGATTTCTCCGTTTGACGGCACCGAACCAACCATGCGGGTCATGGTTTCAATACGTGTCCAAATTCTGGAAAACGCTCCTAAGCATGAACGGTCTCTTGAGCCTGGGACTGAACGTCCTCCTTTTGCACGGTGCCGCCATCGGCGCAGAGGCACCCGTCTTCCAAACCACAGGGAAGGACCTTTTCGGGATTGGCCGAGTGATTAAGGTCCGGTTGACGTTCGAGCGGGATGCCTGGACGGCCCTGGAACCCACCGAGGCGAAACGTCGGCCTGGACCGGAAGGTGGACCGGGAATTGGACTCGGACCCGGCAGACGACCGGGGCCCGAAGGCGGACCGGGATCCGGTTGGAGACCAACTGGAAACGAGCGACCGCCGGGAGGTCCGTTGGGATTGGGGCAGGGTCGAGGGCCGATGCCCATGCCGGTGGAGCGCGACTATCCGTGGAGTCGCGGCATGGTGGAATGGGACGGAATAAGGCTGGAGGACGTTGCGATCCGGTACAAGGGCAACTCCTCGTTCAACGCGTCGCGGGGCGGACTGAAGCGGCCGTTCAAACTCGATATCCATCGCGGCCACAAAGGCCGGACGTTGCACGGTGCGAAAGAACTGTGGTTGAACAACAACGTCAATGATGCCACGCAGTTTCGAGAAGCCTTGGCATACGAGGTGTATCGGACCGTGGGTTTGGCCGCCCCGAGGACCGCCTTTGCGCGTGTGCAGTTGACGATCTCTGGAGAGTTCACCAACCGGATCCTGGGGTTGTACACGGTGGTGGAAGCGGTCGATCGCGATTTTCTCAAGGCACATTTCGAAGACTCACGCGGGTTGCTGGTGAAGCCGGAACGGTTGCAGGGTCTCGAGTATCTGGGCGACGACTGGGCGGCTTACACGAACCGGTATGATCCCAAGGGATCGGCAACGACCGAGGACACGCGACGCTTCATCGACTTGGCGCGGTTGGTCGAGCGTGCCGACGACGCGACCTTTGAGCGCGAACTGCCGTCGCGCCTGGATCTTCCTTCGTTCCTGAAATTCGTGGCCGTGACGGCGCTGCTGGCGAACTACGACTCGTTCGTGGGCAATGGACACAACTATTACCTCTTTCAGCCGGCTGGGGGACGTCCGGGAGTATTTATTCCCTGGGATCTGAATGAAGCCTTTGGCGGGCATCCAATGGCGGGGACGCGCGCGAATCAGGCGGAGCTCAGCGTGCTTCGTCCGGGCGGTACGCCCAATCGGCTTTTGGAACGGGTTTTGGAACGGCCGGCTTGGGCGAAACAGTATCGCGACCTGCTCGGGAAGTGGGTGACCGACGTGTGTGCGTCGGGGCGTTTGAAGGCACGAGCGTCCCAACTGGCGGAGGTGGTGCGGGAGACCGTCGCCGCGGAGTCACCCGAGGCGCGCACGGCATTTGAACGAATCGCGCTGGGAGAGGCCTCCGAGGCGTTGGAGGCCACTCCGGAACTCCCGCGAAAGAGTGGTCCGTGGCCCCGGGAGGAAGTGCCGCTGTCAGAATGGATCGAACGGCGGATCTCCAATGTGACGGCGGAGTTGGCTGGTCAGCGGACGGGCACCACGCCGCGGACGATTCGTCCAGGCGAACCGACACTCCGACCTGGACCGAAGCCGGAGTCGAGAGATCCGGTCAGGTGATGTGGGCGCCCTGGGTTTCGACGTAGACCGCGTAGATGGATTGGCTGGCGGCCATGAAAAGGCGATTCCGCTTGGCCCCGCCGAAGCAGAGGTTGGCGCAGATCTCGGGCAGGAGAATCATTCCGATGCGCTTGCCGGCGGGATTGAAGATGTGCACGCCATCGTAGCCATCTCCGACCCAACCGGCGGCAGCCCAGATGTTGCCGTCCACATCGGCTCGAATCCCGTCCGAACCGCCATTGCCGCCGACGATGCGCACGCCGTCGCGCGTCTCGACCTGTTGCTTGGGCATGGCCATGTCGGCGAACTGCCGGCGGTTGGACAGCTTTCGGTCATCGACGATGTCCCAGGATTTGATGTCGCGAGGCTTTCCGGTATCGGCGACGTAGAGTCGCTTATAGTCGGGGGAAAAGCAGAGCCCGTTGGGTTTGTCGATTTCGTCGGTGACGACGTCGATTTTGGTGGTTTTGGGATCGATGCGATAGACGGCTTCCTTGATCTCCAGGGGTCCCTTGTTGCCTTCGTAGTTCATCATGCTGCCGTAACCAGGATCGGTGAACCAGATGCCGCCGTCTGGGTGCACCACCACATCATTGGGGGCGTTGAGAGGTTTTCCGTTCCAACGATCCGCCAGGACGGTGAGTCCACCCTTGGTTTCGTAGCGGACGACTCGGCGGTTGCCGTGTTCGCAGGAGAGCTGGCGACCCTCGAAGTCGAAGGTGTTGCCGTTGCTGTTGCCGGCCGGTTTTCGAAACGTGCTGACGTGGCCGTCCTCCTCGATCCAACGACGTTGGCGGTCGTTGGGAATATCGCTCCAGACCAGGTACCTCCCGACGCCGTTCCAAGCGGTTCCTTCGGCCCAGAGCATTTCCGGGTCGTGATGAAGACGTTGGATTGGGGTATTGCCGAGTTTGTAGGCACCGAAACTAGGGTCGAGCACCAGGATATCCGGATCCGGATAACGCATCGGCTGGTCCCCGCCGTACTCGCGGGCGCGTCCGGCAAGTGCGGCGAGGCTGGCGCCCATGGTGAGGGTGGAGAGGAACCCGCGCCGGTGGGTCGGGCAATTCAGGGGCACGCGAGCGGAGGACGCCGAGTTCATGGACATAAGCCGTGAGGGATGGGGAGAAGATTAGCGATCTCCATGCATCGAATCCAGAGAATGCATCGCGCATGGAATTCCACGGACGGACGAAGACCAACCGGAAGTCCAAGCCGACACGGGACAAGCGGGGGGCCCCGGCCAATGGATCGGAGCCGAAGGTCTATTTCTTGGCGGCCTTCTGGTCGAAATCCTCGAGCGCCTTGGTCCAGCGACCGACCTCCGCCTCTTTGGAGAGCGCCTGGGAGAGCGAGATGAGGCGTTCGAAAAGCGTGCGAGGATCGGGGAGAGGATCGTGGATGTCGGCCAGGGTCGCATAGAAATCGTAGGCGCGGCTGGGATCGCCCGCAGCCTGAGCCATTTCGCCGCCATTCCAGAGCAGTCGTTTTCGTTGTTGCGGACTGACCTTCCAGGCGCACGCCTTGTGGTAAGACTCCGCCGCTTTGGCGGGTTCATTGGCCTCGCGCCAGAAGTCCCCCAGTTTCTCGAGCAGGACGGGCGAGAATCGCAGGCGTGGTTCCTTTTCCAATTCGGCAATCACCGATCGTACGTCGCGAGTCACTTCCCGTTTTCGATTGTAGAGCGTGACCAATGACCAGTCGACCCGACCGTCACCCCGGGCGGCGAGGTCCTTGAGCCGATCGATGGCGTTGGTGGCGAAGGGCCGGTACAGAGGATCGCCGATGACAGTGAGTTGCCAGGACAGAAGGCGTTGGGACACCAGGGCGGCTTCGCCCCAGGTGAAGCCCGAGAAGAGGAGTCGGGCAAAGCAGAGACCGATCTCGGGCGTACCATCGAGATAGGGCTCCGCCACCATGCCCATCGTGGCGGTAACGCCTCGGGCCACCAGGGGGCCGACCCAGTTTTGATTGGTGGAATGAAGGGATGCAGCGCTGAACGAATGCAGATGGTAGGCGATGGCGCCGGGCATGAATTCGACCTGTGGCAGGGCGAAGGGGCCGCTCACGTGGGCGTCGTACCAACCCGCATAGAGGGCGACGTGGCTCAACGGAAATCCCGTCGGCAGGGTCTCCGGCTTCTGGTCGAGAGAGGTGTCGTAACCGTACCGGGTCGCCACCAGCCAAGCATTCGAGATCCAGGTGTCGCCGTTGACATAGGCGGGGTCCGTGACCCCGCGTATGTCGAAGTAGGCGCGCCCCAGCAGCCCCTTTTGTTCCGCCTCCACGGCACGGTCGACGAGCTTGCGCGCCAGCTCGGGCGTGGGGCCATCCAGACGACCGACCACGAACACGCCATTTTCCGGGTTCAAGGAGGCCGTGTTGGTGGCGCCCCAGAAGACGTTGGCTGCGGGACCGGTGCGGGCATGGCCGGCCAGCAGCAGCGGGAGCACCGTCAGTTCGGCATCCACGGCCGCCTCGTTGCGACGCAAGGCTTCGGGCAGGACCGAAGATTCGGGTTCGCGGCGTGTGGCATCCTCGGCGACCCGGAGCGGCACGCCGTAACAGACCGCGAGATACCGGACCTTGGCGCGGGTGACGACCTGAAGGACGCGGCCCGGCAGAGCGTCGGTGGCGGGACGAATCTCCTCGCGGGTCTGCATCAAACCCGCCTTGTGAAGGGCTTCGACGAACGGCGTCTCGATCTTGGCGATGAAGTTCGACCTCGAAATCACTTCGCCCAGGGGCATAGGAAGTCCGATCACCTGCTTCGACGGGACGTCGCGCATCTCTGCATAGTGTTCCGCGACCGACTGGGAAGCGTCGGAGCTCGAATTGTAGAGAACCACCACGTCGCGTCCGCGAGCCTCCTCGGCGTGGAGCGGGACGGCGATCAAACCGAGGCACAAACCGACGATGCCCAGCAATTCGAGGGGTTGGCGGGTGGTGCAGGCACCGCACGACGGAACGCGAGCGGGAAGGAAAGCGCACCGCCACAGGGACGATCGCAGGCACTGTCGCAGCCAAAAGGAAATCATCGGGGTAAATCCTGCCTCGCCCAGCGGCTGAGTCAAAGCTGGAGGGCGGTTCAGGTGTCGAAATCCACCTTCAAGCCGTCATACGCCAGGCGCACACCCGCCGGCATCTCGGCGTCGTCACGGTCATGGTCGTAATCGTGCGTGAGGTGGGTGAAGAACGTGCGGTCCGCCCCAATTCTGCGCGCCGCCGTAAGGGCTTCGTCCAGGCACATGTGGGTCGGATGCGGTGCCCGGCGGAGGGCGTCCAGGACAGCCACCTCGACTCCGCGAACGAGAGCCAAGGCTTCTTCGGGAATGCCGCTGCAATCGCTCAAATAGGCGAGACGCTTGCGGCCCTGATGTTCGAAAAGCAGTCCGGTGGTGGAGATCCGGCCGTGGGGCAGGGTGAGTGGGGTGATCCGGACATCGCCGAGGTCGAAGGGGCCCTCGATGGGATGCGGTTCTGGGGCGAAGTAGCCCTTGGGAACCGGACCGTTGAAAGCGTAGGAGAAAACCCGACGCACCGCTTCGAAGGTCGAAGAGGTGGCGTAAATGGGTATGGGGCCGCGGCGCACATCGCAGAACCGCCGCAGATCATCCATCCCCATGATGTGATCCGCGTGGGGGTGGGTGAGAATGACGGCATCCAACCATCGGATCTGCTCCCGCAACATCTGCTGACGAAAATCAGGACCGGTATCGACGACAATTTTTACCTGATCCGACACCACATAGATCGAGGATCGCGAACGATGATTTCGGGGATTGGCGAGAAACTCCGGCGGGTATTCGCCAGCGATCACCGGGACTCCGACGGATGTGCCGGACCCCAGAAAGGTGAACGCGAACGCCATGGGCGAACCCTGCCAAACGGGTGTCGGCGGAGACAACCTCAGATGACCTCGCCGTCGGGTCTAACCCAGCCGCGCCAGAATGGCATCCACGTCGAAGACACAGCCGCCCCAGGTTCCTCCACTGGCGGCCTGAAGCGCCGCCCAGAGTCGGGTGTCGGACGGCAGCATCGGATGCGGGGCCAAATCGGGTCGGCGGGGACGGGAGGCCAGGACCGCTGCTCCCTCCTCGACCGTCAGCGGGCGAGGTCCGTCCTTCCCGGCTTCCCCCACGAAATCCACCCGCCCTTCGAGGCGCGACAAGTCGAGGTGAATGCGAATGCGATCGTCGTCGCGCAGTTTTCCCAACGGTCCGCCGGCGAGGGCTTCGGGTCCGACGTGGCCGATACAAGCGCCAGTGCTGACCCCGGAGAAGCGGGCATCGGTGATGAGCGCGACGTGTTTGCCGAAGGCAAGATGCTTGAGGGCGCTGGTGAGTTGATAGGTTTCCTCCATACCCGTGCCCATGGGGCCGCAACCCGCGAGGACCAGAATATCTCCGAGTTGGATCCGTCCCTGCTTGATGGCCGCGATGGCGGCGCGCTCGGAAGTGAACACGCGGGCCGGACCTTCCTTGCGAAAGGCGCCGTCTGAATCGAGGACAGAACGATCGATGGCGGTGGCTTTGATCACCGAGCCTTCGGGCGCGAGGTTGCCCCGGGGAAAGAGGACCGTGCTGGCGAGACCTGCCGCGCGGGCCTTGTCAGGCGGAAGAATCACGTCGTCGGGATCGATGCCGTCGAGTTGATGAAGGAGTTCCCGGAATCGGCGCCGTCGCTCACTGCGCTCCCAGGCGTCGAGAACGACATCCAGGGTGTCGCCTTCCACGGTGAGAACATCGGTTTCGACCAAGCCCATGCGGCGCAGGTGCAGGAGCACTTCCGGAACCCCGCCCGCGAGAAACACGCGGACCGTGGGGTGAGGCACGGGGCCGTTGGGCAGGACGCTGACCATGCGAGGGACGCGGCGGTTCACTCGAATCCAGTCGTCGACATTGGGGCGGGGAAGGCCGGCGGCATGGGCGATGGCGGGAATGTGCAGCAAGAGATTGGTGGAACCGCCAAACGCGGCGTGGACCGCCATGGCGTTGCGAATACTCGCCTCGGTGAGGAGGTCGCGACCGCGCCAGCCGCGGGCTTCGAGGTGAACGACCTGGCGGGCGGCACGCTGCGCGATCTCGTACCAAACCGGCTGGCCCGAGGGTGCGAGGGCGCTGTGGGTGGGGGCCAGTCCGAGAGCTTCCGCCACCACCTGCGACGTGGCCGCGGTTCCGAGGAACTGACAGCCGCCCCCGGGAGTGGCGCAGGCGCGGCATCCCAGATCGGACGCTTCCTCCAGAGACAGGGTGCCATGGGAGAAGCGGGCGCCGATGGTCTGGATGGCACCGGCATCCTCGCCGGATTCGGGTGGGAGCGTGACCCCTCCGGGAACCAGCACACAGGGAAGTTCTCGCATGGCGGCCAAAGCCATCATCATGGCCGGCAGCCCTTTGTCACAGGTGGCAACCCCGATGACCCCGGCCCGCGTGGGCAAGGAGCGAACCAGTCGACGGAACACCTGCGCGGCGTCGTTGCGGTACGGGAGACTGTCGAACATGCCCACGGTGCCTTGGGTTCTGCCGTCGCAGGGATCGGAACAATACGCCGCGAACGGAATGACATTGGACCGCCGCAGTTCCTCGGCGGCAGCGCGCACCTGAAGTCCGATTTCCCAATGTCCGGTGTGGAAACCCAGCGCGATCGGCTTGCCGTCTTCGGCGCGAAGACCGCCCAGGGTGCTGAGAATGAGGTATTCCTTGCGACCGAGCTCGCGTGGATCCCAGCCCATGCCGGCGTCCTGGGTGAGCCCGAATAAGTCGCCACTCGGCCGGTCAAGCAGCATCTCCGCGGTCAGTGGAAGGCGTCCTTCCGGACCGGATGCCCGGGTCTGCACGGCATAGATGTCGTCCCGCAAGGGACGAAGGCGCTCATCGACGGATCCGGTACTCATTGGCCCAACCCAATCAAAAGGCGTCGCGGTTCAGAACTCCGAATTGAACGGGGGCAGTTGTTGGTTCTTTCCATGGCCGCGAAAGTGCGCCGCCTCCGGCCGCCGGGCACAGCGCGGAAGTCGCCACCGTCCTGCCAACGCTCCACCCTCCTGCGGTGCCATCAGCGAACACTCGAATGGGAGAGTCGCTGGGAGGTGGCGGCATCGAACCAGAGCACTTCCGCAGGATCGAAACCAAGGGTCACGTTCTGTCCCACCGTGGTCTCACGCCCCGATTCGACCCGTGCCGTCCACAACACGGTCTCCGACCGACAACGAAGCAGCGACTCGACGCCGAGATTTTCCACCGCCTCGACGGTGCCTCGGAGGGCGAATTCCGGGGAACCAAGGTAAGGAATGGGTCGGAGAGATTCTGGACGCAGCCCGAGCAGGACTCGGCGATCCGGGTGGAGGGCTTCGGGGGAAGCATGGGCAGGCGCGGGCAGAGCCCAGGACGGAAGATCGTCGGCGACGAAATGGACACTGGCACCGTCGTGGCGCCACCGGCCGCGCAGCCAGTTGACCGGGTATCGGCCCATCCCATCGGCAACGACGGCGTGGCCGGGCTGTTGATAAACATCGAGGGGGGTACCGACTTGTAGCAGGGAGCCGCGGTGGAGCACGGCGAGGCGATCTCCCAGTGCCATGGCTTCTTCGCGATCATGCGTCACCAGGAGAACGGTGAAACCGCGGCGTCGCTGCAACAGTCGAAGTTCGTGGCGAAGATCCGACCGCAGTCGAGGGTCGAGATGAACCCAGGGTTCGTCGAGAAGCAGAACCCGCGGTTGCTTCAACATCGCCATACCCAGAGCCACGCGCCGGTGTTCACCGCCGGAGAGCGAGGAGGACGGGCAATCGAGGAGGGATTCGAGGCGGAGGACCTCGGCGATTTGGGAGACGGCTACGGCGATTTCGTTCGCCGATTTCTTCTGCAATCGCAGGGGCAAGGCGAGGTTCTCCCGGGTGCTGAGGTGGGAGAACAACGGTTGATCCTGGAACACCATGGCGACGCCCCGTTGGTCGGGCGGAACCTGGGTCATGGAGCGGCCATCCATGCGGACCTCACCGGAGCTGGGAGATTCGAGTCCGGCGATGAGGCGGAGGGTGGTGGTTTTGCCGGAACCGGAGGGGCCGAGCAGAACCAGGATTTCACCCGGTCGGACCGTGAGAGAGACGTCAGCGAGGGCGACGACCGCGGGGCCTCGGCGAGTGACGAAGGATTTTGAGAGACGGTCGAGTTCCAACAGAGCCATGGCCTGGAAGGCGCGAAGGCCGCGGATCAGCGCCTGCCGTCCGACCGTGGCACACGCCGTCCACGACGACGAGGCCAATGCCGATCGTGGTGCATCACAGGGCGGGTTCGCTGCCTCGTATCACTTGAGGAACGGTTCCTCGGCGATCAGCCCTTTCTTCAGCAGCTTCTCGAGTTTCGGCGTGATGACATAGCCGCAGTAGGAATTCCGGGACTTGTTCTGATTGTAGTAGTTCTGGTGGTAATCCTCGGCGGCGTAGAACTTCTGGAGCGGCACGATCTCCGTGGCGATCGGCTTCTTGAACTCCTTCTGTGCCTCGGCTTTGGACGTCTCGGCGGCGGCCTTTTGGGCGGGCGTTTCGAACAAGATGATGGAGCGGTACTGGCTGCCCACGTCCGCGCCCTGGTAGGCGGTCCCCTTGGGGTAGAGTTTCCCGTGCTTAAAGGCGTCCTCCTCGAGCACGGAGGTCGGGTCATGGGCGGCCCAAAAGACCTTTAGCAGTTTCTCATACGAGACTTTCGTCGGGTCGAAGGTGAGTTGCACGACCTCGGCGTGACCGGTGTCGCCCGTGCACACCGATTCGTAGGTAGGATTCGCGACTTTGCCGCCGGCATAACCGGACACGACTTTGGTGACGCCAACCAGCCTTTGAAACACGGCTTCAAGGCACCAGAAGCATCCGCCTCCGAAGGTGATGCGTTCCTCGGTGGCGACGGTCTTGGATGGGGAATCAATCATGGGTTTGGAGGTGGCCGCGGCGGCTTGGACGGCGGCGATCAGGGCGGCAATGAGAGGAAACCAGCGGCGCATGGTGGTCGACAGAGTAGTGGGCAATGGCGACCAATCAACTGCGCTCCGATCCGTGCGTGCCTCCGAATGCCACTCCGCAATGGAATCTAGTCTCATGGCGATGGGTCGCGCGGAGCCGTCGCGGCTTACACGCGACGGCGCGGTCATCGGCTCTTATCGGGATAGGGAGGCAGGGCGGGAACTCGGATGGGCCTTCGTTCCAACTCCTTTTGGATCTCCTCGATGGCCCGGTTGAGCTGATCGTCGATGCCGTCGAATTCGTGAGCCGGGTCGTTATCAACGTCGATGTCGGGTTCGACTCCGACGCCTTCAATGACCCATTCGCGCGCTTCGAGATCAAACCGGCTGAACTCGGGTCGGTTCAAGTAACCGCCGTCGAGCAAGGGCAGGGAGCCGCGAATGCCGACCACGCCGCCCCAGGAACGTTTGCCGATGATGGGTCCGAGCTTATGGGTGCGGAAGCGATAGGCGACGATATCGCCGTCACTCGCGCTGAAGGGATCGAGGAGAAGGACCTTCGGGCCGAGAACCTGGCCGGCGGGATCGAAGTTGACGGAGCCATTGCGGGCGACGGTCCAGAACACCGGCTCACGGCGAAGGCGTTCGATGATCTGCGGCGACACATTGCCACCTCCATTGCCGCGGCAATCGACGATCAGTGCCTGCTTGTGGATTTGCGGGTAGTAGAACTTGGCGAACTCGTTGAGGCCATGAACTCCCATGTCGGGGATATGCACATAACCGACTCGGCCGCCGGTGGCCTGGTCGACCTTCTCGATGTTGCCGAGCACCCACTCGAGGTAATAGAGGTCCTGTTCATTGTCGGTGGGGATCACCACTTCGTCGCGAGCCCCCTCCTCCCGTGGCGCGCTGTTGACGCGGAGCCGCACCTGCTTTCCTGCCGTGCCGACCAGAGCCTGATGCAGGTCGGGCAGATCGCGAACGGTGCGGCCGTTGATGGATAGAATGAATTCGCCCGTCTTGACGTTGACGCCGATGTCGGTGAGGGGGCTGCGGTACTTGGGTTCCCAATTCTGGCCGCGCAGGATGCGGTCGATGCGGAAGTAACCGCTGGCATCCTTGGAGAAACGAGCCCCGAGCAATCCCATGGGGACGCGCTCCGCCTTGGGATAATCGCCGCCACCCACATAGGCGTGGCCGGCGTTCAATTCCCCGATCAGTTCCCCGATGATGTAACTGAGGTCGGCCCGGTGTTGGACGTGTTCGAGCAGCGGCTCATAGCGGCGTCGCATGGCCGCCCAGTCGACCCCATGCATGTTCGGTGCATAGAAGAAGTCGCGCATCTGCCGCCAGCACTCGGCATAGATTTGGTTCCATTCGGCGCGGCGATCGATGGTCACCTGAACATCGCCCAGCGACAGGGTCTTGTCCTTGGTTTCGAGTTTCGCCGTCGGCAGATCGAGCATCGCGAACCCGCCGTCGATCTGGACCAGCATCTTCTTCTGGTCGGCGGAAACGCGGTATCCGCCGACTTCTCCCAGTTCCGTTTCCTTCTCCTTGTCGAACTCAAACAGGATGAGTTTGCCCTTTCTTTGGAAGTAGAGCTTGTCGCCCACCGACGTGAGGTTGCCGTAGGTGGACGGGCCGGGCGGGAGCACGGTGATACGTTCCTGGATGCCCTCGGCATCCACCTTCACCACCACGCGTGGGGTGGCGTTGGTGCCTGCCGGGATTGGAGGCGTGGCCGTGGTGTTGGAAGCGCCGGCCTGAGCAAGGGCCGCGACGGTCCGTCGGAACTCGGGATCCTGGAGCAGATCGTTGACCGTCTTGACCGGGCGATCCGTGGATTTCACATCCGGCGGCGTGTCCTTCGGCTTCTCGTTGCCACCGGTCTTCACCTCGTCGGATTTGGGTGCGATCGGCGACGGGGTCTCCTTGGCGAGAGTGATGGCGTAGAGGCGCTGCATGTCGGTGTAGACATGATTCCATTCCGAGGCGCCGTAGGTCGGATTGAAGGACCGTTCGGAAACGAAAAAGAGGTATTTACCATCGCTGCTGAAGGTGGGTTCGCCGACGTCGAACCATCCGTCGGTGACCCGGATCGACCGGGCGGCGTCGAGACCGTAGAGGTAGAGATTGGGAAAGCGCCGGACCTCCGGTTGATGAAAGACGATCCAACGGCTATCGGGCGACCAACGGAAGTCCTGGATCTCCCACGCCTCCGATTGCGCGACGAGGACGACCGCCTTGGTGTCGATGTTGACGAACTGCAGGCGGTTCTTCTTGTCGGTCCAGGCGATCAACCTGGAGTCGGGAGACCAGGCGAGGTCGTATTTGTAAGTGTCGCCCTGGGTGGTGAGTTGGCGGGGTTCGCCGGTGCCGTCCTGGGGTCGGATCCAGACTTCATCCTCGCCCGATTGATCGCTGAGGTAGGCAATCCAGAGGCCATCGGGAGACCAAACCCCGGCGCGTTCGTGGACACCCGGAGTACGGGTGAGATTTCGCGTGGGACCGTGTTTGGCTGGGACGGTAAACAGTTCGCCCCGCGCACCGAGCAGGGCGCGGGCTCCGTCCGGAGCGAGATGGAAGGATGAGATGTTTTTGCCAAGGTCCCGGCGAGTCTCGCGTCCGGAGGCGAAGTCTTCCCGGATCTCGATGGGGATGCGCGTGGTTTGTTCGGTGGCGAGGTTGAGGCGATGAATAAAGCCGCCATTCTCGAAGACGATATCCTGGTCGCCGAGGGAGGGGAACTTGACGGCGAATTCCTTGAACTGGGTCAGTTGCCGAGTTTCGTGAGTTTTGAGGTCGAGAACGAACAGATTGGCCTGCCCATTTTCGTCCCGCTCAGAAACAAAGTAGACCCGGTCACCCTTCCACATCGGGTAAATGTCCTGGGCGAGGTTGGTGGTGAGCTGGGAGGTGGCCCGGCTGGCAAAATCATACAACCAAATCTCGTCGGCCTGACCGCCGCGGTATCGTTTCCAAGTGCGGAACTCGCGGAAGATGCGGTTGTAGGCGACTTGACGGCCGTCGGGCGAGAAACTGCACCAGCCGGCTCGGGGCAACGGGAGTGGCTCGGGGAGGCCGCCATCGAGGCGGGCGAGATAGAGCTGGCCCTTGAAGTCGTTCCACTCGATGCGCCGCGAGCGGTAGACCACGGTCTCGTTGTCGCGCCACGTCATGACGATGTTGTTCGGCCCCATCCGGTCCGAAACGTCGTCGCGTTCGAGGGTCGCGGTGTAGGTGAGACGACGAGGAATGCCACCCTGCGCGGGCATGACGTAGACCTCGGTATTGCCGTCGTATTGAGCCGTGAAAGCGAGGTGCCGGCCGTCGGGGGAGTACCGCGGGAACATCTCGTAGCTCTGGGGATCGGAGGTCAACCGTCGCGCCACCCCTCCCGTGGCGGCCACTTGGTAGAGATCACCGGCATAGCCGAACACCAGCGAGTCGCCGTGGATCGCCGGGAATCGAAGCAGCCGCGCCTCGGCGGCGAGGCCGGTGGAAGGAGCGGTGCCCAGAGTGAAGACCAGCAGGCAAACGACGATGCCCGGGCGAAGAAGGAACGACCAACGCATACGGAATCCTAGGAACCGAACCGGCCGAGGCACAGGGGAAATCGCACTCCAGCCGCGCCGCAGTTCCGCGCCCTGGGGAGGAATCGGGATCTGGACGATGTCGACGGCGAAGCGAGCGAACGACGACCGCTGCGGGGAGAGCCGCCGTGTCGCCGGTGTCGGTCAGGGTTTTACAGGAGTGAACTTGAACTTTTGTCCACCGATACTGGCCTCGGCCATCAGGCCGGAGAGCACTTTGGTGAAGACGAGAACGCTCTCGTGGTATTTGGCGTTCTTGCCCGCGCCTTCAGCGGCGGCGACGGCGCCCACCTGAGCGCTCATCTCGAATTTGCTTTCCTTGAAGCGGTCGAGAGCGGCGGGCGTTTCGAAGAAGATCACCTCTCGGAAGGCCTGTCCCCCGATCTGAGCCCCAAAGGTGGCTTGGGAAAGTTCGGCGCGACCGATGAGCGCCCCTTTCTCATAGACCAATCCGACGCCGTGCGCACCGCCAAACACCAGGCCTCCTTTGCTGACGCGGGGAAAAATCGCGTAGCCCGCGGAATTGGCGAAGAGTTCCTTCAAGGTCGAGTCGTCTTTCTCGAAGGCCTGGATGGCCTGAGGCACCTCGCGTTGGAGCTTCTCCATGTCATCACTGGCACGGACACCGGGGCCAAGGCAGGTGATGAGAGCGAGAAGTCCGACCCAGGCGGAGAAGGCGTCGCCCAACAACGATCGTTTCATAACGGAAAGGATGGAACGGATTGCGACCGCTTCAAGTGTCGGGTCGGCCTCACCGGAGTCGTGTCCGGATCACGGCGATGGCGGACGGCCGAGAATGAATTCGGCTGCGGCACCGATGTCCTCGACCACCACGGCGCGTCGAACGGTCTCAGGATCGCGTCGTTCCGTTTCGGCGCCATAACCCGTCCGTACCAGAATGCTGGTCCGCACGCCGGCATTCCAGCCGCACTCCAGGTCGGCGATCTTGTCTCCGACCATGTAACTGCGGCGCAGATCGACACCAAACTCATCGCGGGCGTCGAAAAGGAACTGCGGGGAAGGTTTCCGGCCGCGACTGGGGGCCTCGGGCGATTCGGGAGCGAAGTAGATCTGGGTGAAATGAACGCCATGCGGCTCAAGAAGGTCGAGCAGCCGACGGTTGACGCGATGCATATCCTCTTCGGTGTAATAGCCGCGGCCGATCCCGGATTGGTTGGTGACGACGAACAATTGGCAGCCGGCGGATTGGAGTCGGCTCAAGGCGGAGGGAACCGATGGGTAGAGGACCAGTTGATCCGGGTTGCTGAGGTAATTCCGTTCGATGTTGAGGGTGCCGTCGCGATCGAGGAACACGGCAACGCCGTGGTGCGTAAGTGTGACTCCCGGGGTGGTCATGAACGAGCGTGGCGGAGCCTCCCCCGAGGTGCGGGCGGGGCGCAAGAACGCTCGGACCGGGGCGGCGGCGAGGGAGTTCGGCCCGAAAATCCTTCCCCGCGAGGGCGGGGGCGCTTACAAGCACCGCCATGGACCCGCTCCTGAAGTTGCTCCGCGACAACGCCGCCATGAAGCCGGCGCAAATGGCAGCTCTGCTCGGCGTCCCGGAATCCGAGGTTGTGGCCCGCATCAAGGCCTACGAACAGGACCGGGTGATCCTCGGCTACCGCACCGTATTGAATGACGAGAAGGTGGGTGGCGACCTGGTTCGCGCGGTGATCGAGGTTCGCATCACGCCGGAGCGGGGGGGAGGGTTCGACCGTCTGGCCGATCGCATCTCGAAATACAACGAGGTCGAGTCCTGCTATCTCATGTCCGGGGGTTACGACCTGCTGGTGGTGGTGGTGGGCAACAACCTCCGGGAAGTGGCGCAATTTGTTTCCGAGAAGCTGTCGACCATTCAAGGGGTGATTTCGACGGCCACCCATTTCCTGCTGAAGCCCTACAAGGAACAAGGGGTTTTGATGTCGGGAGCGGTCCCCGACGAGCGGCTTCCGGTGGCCCCGTAGCCTGGTTTTAAGGGGTAAGGCAGGCCCGCGGTTCCTTGACGTGGCCACGCGCCGTTTCCTAGCTTGCGGCCCATGCGCTTTCGTTCGCTTGGGGTCCTGCTGCTGCTGCTGGCGTTTTGGCTAACGCCGCAGCGCGCCCCGGCGCCCCTCATCTACCGGCCCGGGGAAGGATGGACCTATGAATCCGAAGGCGGCGGCAAATGGCGCCGCAACCGGGCCAAAGACCAGCTGGAAGTGGCCCAGGAGGCCTTCGACGGCAAGAAGTTCAATACCGCGATCAAGGCCGCCAAACGGGTCGTGGCCGTTTGGCCCCTTTCGGACTACGCGCCGCGGGCCCAGTACTTGCTCGGGCGGGCATACGAGGAGCGGGGCCGGGCGGAACGCGCGTTCAAGGCCTATCAGACCTTGATCGAACGATTTCCGAAGATCGACAATTACGAGGAGATCCTCAAAAGGCAGTTCGATATCGCGACGCTCTACCTCAACGGCAAGTGGTTCTACCTTTGGGGCGTCATCCCCGCTGGCCCCGACCGGGATAAGACGGTCGACATGTACGAGAAGCTGATTCGCAGCGGCCCCTACAGCACCGTTGCACCTGAGGCCCAGATGAACATCGGCACGGCCCGCGAGAAACAGCGCGAATGGATGCTGGCGGTGCGCGCTTACGAAAGGGCTGCCGATCGCTATCACGACCAAGCCAAGGTGGCCGCGGAAGCCCTCTACCGCGCCGGCATGGCCCACTTGCAGGAAGCCGAAGAAGCCGAGTACGACCAGAGCGCCGCCGTGCGGGCGATCAATTCCTTCACCGATTTCATCGCGTTGTTCCCCGAGGAACCCCGCGTTCCCGAGGCCAAACAACACATTACCGATCTCTATCGGGTGCGGGCCGACGGCAGCTACCGCATCGCCCGATACTATGAGAAGAAGCGCCGCCTCGACGGCGCGGTGGTGTATTACGCGGAAGTCGTCGACCTCTACACTCGTCTCGTCAATGAGCCCGACGCTCCCAGGGTCCAGGAGGCGCGTCGGCGCATTTCAGAGATTAACGCACGCCGGGCCAAGTCGTCGGGTGGCTCGGTGCCGGCAACACCGGTGCCCGCTCCCGCAGGCACCAACGCGGTTCCCGCCTCCCCCACTCCGCCTTCGACCCCGGCCGCGAAATGATACGGAACCGTTCGAGTTTCCCCGGGTTTCGTCGTGGCGTGGGTGCGCTCGCCGCTCTGGTTCTGATGGTGGGCTCGCTCTGCGGATGCGCCTATCGACTGGGTACCACCAGCGGCCTGGAACCGGGCAGCCGGTCCATCGCGGTCATGCCGTTCGAAAACGCGACCTACGAGCCCCGCGTCACCGAATCCATCAGTACCGCCCTGCGCGAACAATTGCAGCAGGAGGGCACCTACAAGCTGGCCCGCCGCGACGATGCCGATGTCATCCTCACCGGCGTGGTGCGCAGTATCACACGGTCCGAGCAGAGTTTTCAGTTCCAGGACACGCGCCACGTGCGCGACTATCGGCTGGAGATTGTCGCCCAGGTCACGGCGACGGAACGGGGGACTGGCAAGAAGCTTCTCGAACGGGAGTTGGGTGGGCATACCACCATGCGGGTTCTCTCCGATCTGCCGAGCGCGGAACGCCAAGCCATGCCCCTCCTCGCGGCGAATCTCGCCCGTAACATCACCTCGGTTCTGGTCGATGGGAGTTGGTGAGATCGACCTCGGGGCCGGTGTACTCTCCCTCCGACCATGCCCGGCCCGGCTGCCATCCGACTGAGCCCTGCGGACAATGTCGCCGTGGCGCGGCGGGTGCTGTTGCCGGGACAGACTCTGGATGGAGTGGATGCGGCAGGTGAAGTGATTCTGCGCGAGAAGATCCCCGCGCTGCACAAGGTGGCTCTGGAACGAATACCCGATGGCCACGAAGTGCGGCGCTATGGTCAGCCGATCGGTGTCGCGCGGGGCGACATTGCGGCCGGGTCGCACGTTCATAGCCACAACCTCGTCCTCGGCCCGTCGGCGCGGGCGCACGAATTCGGCGTGGACGCCCGCCCCTTGCCACCTCTCGCGCCCGGACACGAACGCACTTTCAACGGCTATGCCAGGCCGGGTGGTCGGGCGGGCACCCGCAATTACCTGGCCGTCATCTCGAGCGTTAATTGTTCCGCCTCGGTGTCGCGCTATGTGGCCGACCACTTTCGCAGTCCCGCCGTGCGCCGGGAATTCCCGGAAGTCGATGGCGTGATGGCGTTCACTCATAAGAGCGGGTGCGCGATGTCGCCGGATGAACCCACGCGCCTTCTCCAGCGGGTGTTGGCCGGGATTGCGCGCCACCCCAACATCACGGGCTACGTGCTGGTGGGACTTGGATGCGAGGTCAACCAGACCGCCTTCCTGCTGAAGAACGAGCATCTCGACGATGCCACGGCGGGAGAGATTCCGGCCGCGGTGCTCAACATCCAAACTCAGGGCGGCGTGCAGCGAACCGTCGACGCCGCGGTGCAGGCCGTAAGCCGGCTTCTACCGAGCGCCAACGCCTTGCGACGGACGCCGCAACCATTGAGCCGGCTGGTGCTGGCCCTCAATTGCGGTGGATCCGACGGCGCGAGCGGCATTACGGCGAATCCGGCGCTGGGGGTGGCGTCGGACCTTCTCGTGCGGCACGGCGCCACCACCGTCCTTGCCGAAACTCCCGAGATCTATGGCGCGGAACATCTGCTCACCCGCCGAGCCGTGCGCCCCGAGGTGGGCCAGCAGATCGTCGAGTTGATCCGCTGGTGGGAGGATCATGTCCGCCGGCATGGCGCCACCATCGACAACAATCCGTCGGTCGGGAACAAGGAAGGCGGGCTGACCACCATCTTCGAGAAGAGCCTGGGTGCGGTGGCCAAAGGGGGACAGGCCCCGCTCGCCGCCGTGTATCGGTACGCGGAGACGATTCGGGGCCCGGGCTTCTGCTTCATGGACACCCCCGGCTATGACCCGGTGAGCATGACCGGCCTGGTGGCCGGCGGATGCAACGTGGCCGTCTTTACCACCGGGCGGGGCAGCGTCTATGGATGCAAGCCGGCACCCAGTCTGAAGGTGTCCACGAACACGCCGTTGTACGATTGGATGCGCGACGACATGGACCTGAACGCCGGCACCATTCTCGATGGCGGTGAGACGGTGGAGCAGGTGGGAGCGCGCCTGTTTGAGGCCATCCTGGCGACGGCCAGCGGCGAACGGACCAAGAGCGAAATGGCAGGCCTGGGCGACGAGGAATTCGCCCCATGGATCCTGGGGCCGGTGCTTTGATTCGACGTCGCCAACAGTCAGGGGTGACCGGTCACCTGACGGATGTAGCGCACTTCCTCGGGACGATACGGCGAGCCATCCGCCCGGAAGATCTCGTGGAACCACACGGGAGGCTCGGCGGTGTAGGTGGATTTCCAGGAGTCCCACGGATACTGCGTCTGGGTCTTGCCGGCGACGAAGCCCCAGTTGTGGGCGGCGACCTTCTCGGACTTCATCCAGCCCAGGTGCGGTTCGAAGGTGCTACCGGCGGGCCGCGCCATGTACTCGGTGCAAAGGAGGGGACGGCCGTAGCGACGGAGGTTGCGGACGCAGGCTTGGAGGTCCTCGAGTTTGCTGTAGTTGTGGAAACTGATGACGTCCGAGTTCTCGAGCTGGAAGCGTTCCATCGCGTTGAGTTGGGCGGGATCGGCCCACTGCCCGACCCAGACACCGGAGGTCAGCGGTTGTGAAGGACGGACTTCGCGCGCCCAGGTCCAGGTCTTTTCCAGCAAGCGCAGAGCCATCTCCGCCTTGTTCTTCAGTTCGACGGAACCGTAGGCGGACGTGTTGGGATTGTCGGGTTCGTTGAACAAATCCCAAGCCTGAATGCGCTTGTCGCGCCGGAACTTCTTGAGCACCGCCTGAACGTAGGGCTTCAGTTCGTCGTGGCGGGCGGCGTCGCCGAGGATCTCGGCACCCGGGCTTTGAATCCACCCGGAGTTGTGCACGTGGGGACGAGGGGCGCGCTGGGGGCCCGCCTTCGGAAACGGATCCCAGACGGCATCAAAGAGGACCAGCACCACGCCGATGCGGTGGCGCTTCGCAATGTCGAGGAACTGATCCACCCGGCGGAGAAATCCCTTCGGGTCCGAGCGCCAGGCGAGGTCATGGAGAAAGACGCGCAGGCTGTTGAAGCCGAGACCTTCCGCCAGTGCCAACTCCCGGTCGATGGCCGCCGGGTCGAAGGTGTCAGGCTGCCACATCTCCAGCTGATTGATGGCATAGGCGGGCGCGTAATTGCAGCCGACCAGCCAGCCGGTGCGATCGAGCCAGGCATTGGCCTTGTCAGCGGGCCAACGTCCCGGAAGTTCGGCGGCCACGGCGGTGAGCCCGAGCAATGCGGTCGCGACGGCGAGAGAACCGAGGATTCTGGAGAACATGGTTCAGCCTTGGTCTTCAGGGTTTCGTGGTTTTCTCCTTCTTCTCCTTCTTCGACTCCGATTTGGCCCCGCCTTTGGCGTTGGCCTTGTCGGTCCAGAAATCGATGACGAACACGTCCGCGAGATGCGGTCCAACGATGCCACCGAACGCCTGGTGGTCGGGGTGTACCAGGTAATCATCGCGATCCTTGGCCGAACGGAAGGTCAAAATGAACCCGTGAGTGAAGCCTTTGTCGTGCTTCTCCGGGCTGACGTTGGTTCCGGATTCGAAGGAAGCGATCTGGGGAATTTTTCCCGGCAGAGCGGCAAAGGCGTCCTCCACCTTGCGAATGTCCGCCGCCGTGGCGGTGTCTTTGAACTTGAACGCCACCATGTGCACGAGCCGTCCGCGGCCCTTCTTGGCGGGTTCGGCCGCGGCGACCTGGAGGGTGGAGGCGAGGACGAGGCTCGTGGCGACAATGAGGAAAAGGATGCGGGTCATGGGCTTATGGCGTGGTGAAACCGCGCGATTCAACGTCCGCCCCATTACGATCGTCAATCAGCCGTTGGCGAATTCATGCTACGTCGTAGATCCGGTGCTGCCGGTGCGGCACGCACCATGCTGCCGACAGGCCAGGGAGGGCATCGGGATGCGGTGGTGGGGGTTGCGATGGCCAACATCGGAGGCAAGGGCCGGATCGCAAACCGTTATCAGTTCGAATGAATAGCAAGATTTGGCAAAGAACCGACGCAAGTTGATCAGGATTATGCGTAGAAAATCCCTTTACCTTGATGCAACGGCGATGTTACGTGACTGCAAATCCGCGACACCCCAAGTGTTGCCGATAATTATCCTGAAGACGGTATGAGTGGCCCCAACCCTCGAGTTTCGCTGTCGAACACGACCTTGTATCGTGAGTTTCAAGCCGAGCGGGAAGAGATCCTGAGGCATAAGTGGTTTGAGTCGGAGAAGGCAGGTCGGGACGTCGGTTTCGAATTCGCCCTCACCGATTGGAATCTGAAGCACCGATCCGCCTGGAGGCGGCATCGCCATCAAACACTCAACACAGGCTCCTGACGCGCCTGTTGTCATAACCCCAACCCACGCACAGGCCGAGAGTTGACCCTCGGCCTGTCTTGTTTCCGGGCGGGACGGCCACATGAGTCCGCGGTGGTGGGATTCCGATTGCGTCGGGGAGCGAACCCGGGTGAATTGACGGGCAGCGATGGACACCCGCGTAGTTCTCATGACGGCCTCGGCCCTGCGCCTGGCGATCAGCCGCATGGCGCATGAGATTGCCGAAGCTAATGCCGCGGCGGAACGCCTCGTCCTGCTCGGCATCCAGACCGGTGGGGTCCATTTGGCCACCCGGTTATCCACCGAGCTTGGTCGGTTGCTCGGACATGCGGTGCCGGCCGGTCAGCTGGATGTTTCTCTGCATCGGGACGATCTGCACCAGCGTCCGGCTCCCGCCATTCATCCGACGAATTTGCCGGGAGACCTCACCGGGGCCTCGGTGATCCTGACCGACGACGTTCTTTTCAGTGGTCGAACGGTGCGCGCCGCCTTGGATGCCATGCACGATTACGGGCGGCCGGGTCGCGTTCAACTGGCGGTTCTGGTGGATCGCCACGGGCACCGGCACCTGCCGGTGCAGGCCGATTTTGTCGCCAGAAAGCTTCCCACCCGTCCGGGACAACGCGTGGATGTGCAGTGGGCCGAGGACGGCGGCGATGACTGCGTTTACCTGAATCCGCCATGACCTGGAACCGCCGCCATCTGCTGGATATTGAATCGTTGTCCACCGAAGAACTACTCACGGTGCTCGACACCGCCAGGGGTTTTAAAGCGGTCGGGAACCGGGCCATCAAGACGGTCCCTGCCTTGCGCGGCAAGACGGTCATCAACTTGTTTGTTGAACCCTCCACCCGCACCCGGATCAGTTTCGAGCTGGCGGCCCAGCGATTGACGGCCGACGTCATCAATTTTAGTGCCGATACCTCGTCGTTGAAGAAGGGGGAAACGTTGCGGGACACCGCGCGCAATCTTGAGGCGATGAACGCGGACATCATCATCATCCGCCACAGCGCTGCCGGCGCCCCCCATTTTCTGGCGCGATTTCTTCAAGCCAGCGTGGTGAACGCGGGTGACGGCGCCCACGAGCATCCCACGCAGGCGCTGCTGGATGTTTTCACCATCCGGGAGAAACGCGGCAAGCTCGACGGTCTCAAGGTGGTCATCATGGGCGACATCCTTTTCAGTCGCGTCGCCCGGTCCAACATCTGGGCGCTGCGCAAACTCGGCGCGGAGGTCACGCTTTGCGGGCCGCCCACGCTGGTTCCCAAGGTCTTCGAGAAACTCGGTTGCCGGGTGACCTGGGATGTCCAGGAGGCATTGCGCGATGCCGATGTGGTGAACCTCCTGCGCATCCAGCACGAGCGCCAGCGACAAAGCATGTTCCCCGGCATCGGCGAGTACCGCGCCCAGTTCGGTCTCGACCGCGCCCGCATGCGCGGGCTCAAGCCGGATGTGCTGATCATGCATCCCGGCCCCATCAATCGCGGCGTGGAGATCGATGCCGACACCGCCGATGGCGACCGATCGGTCATTCTCGAACAGGTCACCAACGGACTGGCGGTCCGCATGGCGGTCTTATATCTCGTCACTGGCAACGATCCCGGATTCGTCCGCGGCTGACCCCGCGCGAGGCCCGGGCGCCAAGGGCCCAGGAAGCACGGTCCGACCCCGCGCGTCGACGATCTCCCATCGCCCGCGGTGAAAGCGCAAGTCCAGCGGTCCGTGCTCACTGGTGAAGAGCACGCTCAGGTCGGACGCCCGGCGCAGTTCCTCCTTGAGCGCCTTGGATGCGCGAGCAGTCGCTGGATCCTGCGCGTCGGCAATCACCAGAATCCGGGTTCCCCAGCACTCCAGCAGTCGTGGCGCCGGACCTTCCCCACGGTCTGTGAGTCCAGTGATCACCACTTCCGACCGCAAATCCGGATGACGCTGGTGCAGGCGTTGCTGCCCTTTGGGACCGAGATCGCCCGTGACGAGGATCGAGGTCTCCGCGGTTCGAAGATACATCACGAGGGAAGCGTCGTCGGCCCGGGCGAAGAGTTCGCCGGCGGCTGGGTGGAGGATTTGCCATCGCGGACGATCATCCTGCTGTGCCGCAAGCGTGCGACCGGGTCGCGTCACCGGTGAACCCTCCATGGGTGGCAGGGGAATCCCGTGGGAAGAATCCAGCCGATCACCGTCCCTCACGCGCCACAGGCGTGGCGATCCCGTGGCTTGGTGCACCATCTGGGTGACGACGCTGCGGTACGCCGACGATCGGAAGCGGGCATCCGGAATCCACAGGTTCGACGGTGGGTAGCGTCCGGCCAGGAACGCGGCGCCGCCGACGTGCCGGATGTCGCCATGGGTTAGGGATAGCCAGGGCAGACCATTTCGTCCCAGAGCCTGGAGAAAGGGATCAACCACCGCCTTGGCGGACCGTTCGTCGCCGGTATCCGCCAGTCCGGTGCCTTCGGGAGTCTGGATCCAGATCGCGTGACCTCCGCGCAAGGGCAAAACAACGAGGCGCCGGTCGTCGCGGTGCCACCACCATGGCAACGCCGTTGCCAGCACTAACGCGATCGCAGCGACGGCGACCACACGCCGCGCGCGACAGGGTCGCCACACTCGGGTCACGATCCCACCGAGCGTGAGGTACCAAAGGGCGTGAACGGCAATCGAAGGGGACGCGACGTTCCAGCATCCGCCGGGGAGGTCCGCGGCGAATTGGCTGATTCGGATCATCGCACGCATCCAAAACCAGCCCGAGTGATTGAAGAGGACGCTGGCGGACGGCAGCCACGCGCCGCATGCCAGACTGGCCATGCCGCTGGCCAACGCGAGGGTACTCAGCGGCACAACGATCAGATTGGCAACGAGGCTGGACAAGCTGACCAGATGGAAATGGTGCGCGGTCAGAGGCAGGGTCCCCAGCCAGGCCGCACCGGACACGGCGATGCCTTCGGCAAACTTCATACCCAGGTATCGCAGGATGCGGCTCCAGCGAGGCTCGACTTCGGCGGGCAGCAAGGGATCTCGGGCGAACTGGCGAGCGGCCAGAGCGAGCAGGCGAGGACTCAGCGCGCCGATGGCCGCCACGGCCGCGAAGGAGAGTTGAAAGCCGGCTTGAAACAATTGGGTGGGGTCCCAAAGGAGAATCAACGTAGCCGCTGTTCCGAGGGAATTGAGGAGGTTGGAAGGACGGGCCAGCACCCAGCCGCCCACCACGACCGAGGTCATGAACGATGCACGGATCGCCGACGGCTGCCATCCGGTGGCGGCGGTGTAGAGCCACACCAGAGGCAGCGAAACCAGGCCGGCAACGGAACGCGGCAGGTTCGCGAAGCGCAAGACCCCGATCAGGATCTCCGCGATCAGGGCGATGTGAAGTCCGCTGATGGCGAAGATATGCATCGTCCCGCTTCGCATGAACGGTTCCTCAACCTCTTCGGTCAGACCGGTCTTCCACCCGAGGATCATGGTCCACAAGAGCATCATCTCGGTATCCGTCCGCGGAAGGCCCAGGGCCAAGGTTCGTTTCGCCCAGGCCTGGAATCGTTCGTCCCAAGGCGGTCCGACCTCCGATCCAGGATCCGCGTGTCGCCAGTCCGCGGGCGTCGCGGTCCTCAACTCGAAGTGAATATCGCGCCATCGCAGGAAGGTGGCGTAATCGAACGTGCCCGGGGCCAAGGGTCCCGAAGGACGTCGAAGGATGCCGGAGATTTCGACTGGCGACGTGCGATGAAAGTCTGCGGGCAGAGTTCCGGTGATCGACACCAGGACCTGGCCGCGGGCAGGACTCCAGGCGCCGCCGGGGATCCGCCGAGCGACACAATCCAGGACGGCGAAGGTGTTGGTGGCGACGCCGCCGTTGCGAGAGTGGAGTCGTTGTTCGGGAGTCGAGGCGAGGCATCCGCGTAACGTCGACAGTTCTTCTGGGGCGACGGCGAGATGCCGAAGGTCGATCGGTGCCAGCGCACCTTGGCGCCAGGCCAGATTGGTCCAACCGGTCAGGAGCAGGAACAGGGCGCACCACTCCCGGGTCCATTGTCGGGCGAGGAGCACGGCCAGACCGACCGCGAGGCTGATGGGAAAGAGGAGGGTCAGCGGGACCGGCAAATAGCGGCCGACCAGAATGCCAGCCGCCAGCCAAGCCGCGACCGCGCCGAGCGGTTGCTTCATCAGGGCACGAAAAGACCGTCGCGAGTTCGCGAATCGTGCGGTGGCCCTCCCAGGTCCGGCGGGCGGATCTTCGCGGGACAGTGGCGTCCTGGCGAGTCGATTGCGGCCAAGAAGACGGCGGATCGCGAGTTGGGAGCGGGGCCCGCGATCCGCCGGGGTGGTTCGGTGATGTGGGGTGTTGTTCGGATGAAATCAGAACAACCGCTTGGCCATGGCGAAGACGATCATGATGAGCAGGAGCACGCCGAGGCCGAAGAACAGGTAACCGAATGAGCGGGCAATGCTCTTCCATTGGAACCACTCGTCCTTGACGCGGTGATCATCGAGCCGTCCTTCCGACACGAGGCGATCGTACCAACGCCGCCGTTCATGGAGCATCTCGGCCTTCGACACCCGGCCAGAGAAGATCACGGTGTCCATGGGGAACTTCTCCAGACGGAAATGCGTGTTGAAGAAGTGGATGGTGAAGATGAAGCCGGCTGCCAGCAGGGCTTCATCCGAGTGGACGATCAGCGCGATGTTGATGATCCAACCGGGCATGAACTGGGTGAAGAACTCCGGGAACCACATGATCAATCCCGATAGTCCGATGGCGAACACGCCCCAGAACACGGCGAAGTAATCGAATTTCTCCCAGTACGTCCAGCGATCGAACTGGGGTTTCGCCCCCTTGCCGAAGAACCACTTTTGGTGGGCCACGAAATCCTTCCAATCCTGCAACGTGGGGATCATGGAATCCGGGCCGAACATGCCGGCGCGGATGCGGGCGATGGAGAACTTTCCGGTTTGCGGATCGCGCATGCGGCTGCGATTGCGCCAGGTGTTCACGACGAGCTGCGTCATGTGCAGCGCGAAGTAGAGGAAGGTGATCAAGGCGCCGAAATGATGGAGGCTGCGGGCCACCTGCGGGCCACCCATCAGGTCGAACATCACCCGGGCCCAGCGGGTGTCGAAGAACTTGAGAGGCATGCCGGTGATCACCAGGAGCAGGAAACTGGTTACCACCAGGAAATGGAGGAACCGCTCGAAGGGCACGAAGCGGGTGAACCATTCGTCCCCTTGCTGCACCTCGATGCGGGCCTCACGGAACTTCTTGGAGTCGTGCAGGAAAACCCAGGCCGAGCGCAGCAGCCAGAATCCGGTGTGCGCGCCGAAGAACGTGAACACGCCGATCAACAGCGTGGTCATGAAGAGGAAGACGGCATGCAGCGCCGGATAATTCTCGCCATCCAACGGATTTGCGTGCGGCCGGTATCCGGTGAAGCCCACGTTGGCGTCGGGATGGCAGGTCTGGCAGGTCTGCACAATGTTGGCGCTCGAGAGCCGTGACTTCGGGTCGGTGTGCGGCAACACGTCGTGATGCCCGTGGCAGTCATAACAGGCCGCCACTTCCGGGGCGTCGTTGGGCCGTCCCAGCGCCATGGCCTTTCCATGGTAGGTCTCGCGATAGTGCTCCAGACGGTCCTCATGGCATTTCCCACAGCGTTCATCGCTGACCGCCTTGAAATGCCCATTCTTCCGCGGGGGTTCGATGGCGTGCGCCGAATGGCAGTCCGTGCAGACCGGCCCGCGCGGATCCCCTTTCAGGTACAACTGGCCATGAACACTCTGATTGTAGGTATCCTCGATCTTGACGTGGCACTTGCCGCAGGTGCGGCTGATGTTGGCCTTGAAGACGGGCGAGTTGGTGAACGTGCCGGGAATGATGTCATGGACGCCGTGGCAGTCATTGCAGGACGGAGCCACGATCAGGCCCATCTTCAAGAGTCCCTGACCGTGGATGCTGTCCAGGTATTGAGAGGCGGCTTCCGGGAGGTTGATGCGGTATTGTTCGGTGACCTTGGGGTCGTTGTGGCAGCGGGCGCAGGTTTGGGGAAGGTTCAGCTTGAACACCGGCGATTCCAGGTTCTTCACCGGCACCATCTGGTGCTTGCCGTGGCAATCGACACAGGATGCGGCGAATCCACCCTTCTGATGATTGAACCCGTGAATGCTGGCGGCGTACTGGGTGCCCTCGTTGGTGTGGCAGTTGGAACAGGAAACGGGCTCCACCTTGTGCCCATCCTCGGGATGCTCCCAGCGGAACTCGAGGTCACGATGGCAACTGATGCACTGGTTCGTGCGATGCACCGAGGCCTTCAGAATCGCCTCATCGAGAAAGAGCGAGATCTCTTTGCCGGCGGCATTCGTCGTCGTCAGGTCGTTCTGGCCATGGCATTCGAGGCACTTATCATTTGGAACCGGTTCGGGATCGGCGGCCAGCGCGGTTTGGGGGGCAACCGAAACGAGAAGGAAGGCCAGGAGAGCTAAGATTTTTCGTGGCAGATTCATGGGGCCCGTTCGGTCCTGGCGGCCCATTGGCGGTTCGGCAGGACTCTTTCTTCCTGAAGCAGGTTCGGTAGAATCCGAAAGTTCAGCTAATCTTGAATTGCCTACCTCTAACCGTCGGTTGGCTTGGATCCAACGCGGTTTGGGCTGTGGCGGACCCGATCGTGTCGGTGGTTGAGCCGCCGTTGGCGCGAAGGCAACCGGCGCGGGCGCCGCGGGCCCGGAGACGGAGCGGGAGGCAACCTGGATGGCGAAGGAAGCGGGTTAGATCTCGCTCGCGGGATCGGTTCCCGACGGTTTCCGCGGGTGGCGCCCGTGGCTTTCCCGACCGCCTGTCGTGGCTTCGCCTGGTGTGGGTTTCACTCCGTGCGTGGTCTCGGGAAGTGGTTCCAACGGGTGTTCGTGTTTCTGCCATTCCTTGGTGACGCGTCCATCGAGCCACGCCCAGCTGGCCGGGTAGACGTCGGGGTCGAAGATCACGTGGTAGAAGTGCCAGACGATGATGGCGAGGCAGGCGAGGATGGCCTCGTAATAGTGGATGGTGATCGCCACATCGATCAGCCAGCGGGGGAGAAAGCGGGTGAAATCCACTTTCCACCAAATCGCCAACCCAGTGACACCCATGATGATGGTGCCCCACACCACCGCCCAATACTCGATCTTCTCGGCATATCCGAAGCGACCAAACTTGGCCCGTTGGGTGTGGCGGCCCGCAAGATAACCCGCCTGGGTCTTCAGGTCGCGCCAGTCCTGGGTCCGGAACCACAAGTCGCGGACCAACCGTCGCCCCTCCGTTGAGGCGGCGATATAGACCATGTGCCATCCCCCCACGCCGAGCAGCACGACTCCGGCCGCCCGGTGCAACCATCGCCGCACCTCCTCGGTTCCCAACATCCAGAAGAGCATGGAGTCGGGAAACCGCAGCGCGAACCCGGTGATGGCCAGGACGATGAAGCTGATGAGCAGGATCAGGTGCTGGCGTCTTTGCGAGACATCCATCCGGATCACGGTTCGCCCGGCGGCCCGGTAGGCGGCCCGAGCCTTGTGGAACCAGGCCGCCCCGTTGTGGAGTCCCAACAAACCCACCACCACCACGATCATGGCCAGGTAAATTCGGCGGACCCATCGGTTAATTACCATTCCCACCTCGCTGTCCCCGGTGTCATCCATGTGCACCTTGCCCGAAGCGAAATTGGTCCCGATGCCCGGGTGACATTGTCCGCACGTCTTCACCAGGTTGCCGGCATGGATCGTCGATCGAGGATCCGTCGATGCCAGGATGTTGTGCCAGCCATGACAGCTGGCGCAGTTGGCGGCCTTGGTGGATCCCCCTTGGGCGGCGAGGCCGTGGTAACTGTCGAGGAACGTGTCGACTTCGGTGCGGCGGACATTGAAGCGGGTATTGAGACGCAGCGAGGCATGGCACTTGCCGCACACCTGCTCGGCGATTTTGATGGGGGAGGCTCCGCGCAGGTCCTCAATCTGGTGCTCCGAATGGCAATCGATGCAGGTGGGTGCCCGCCGGTCGCCGCGGGCGGCGGCAATGCCATGGACGCTCTCCGCCAATTGCGAGGCCTCCTCGGTGTGACATTGGCCGCAGGTCTCGGCGAGGTGGGTGAAATGCGTGGGTGAATCCGGGGCGCCGTGGGCGAGAATGTTGTGCTGGCCGTGGCAGTCCTTGCAGGTGGCGGCGGAAAGGGTCCCATTGCGCAAGGCAATCGCGTGCGCGCTGGCATTGGCCGTGAGGGATTGCTGTTCGTGGCAAATCGCGCAGTTGACCGGCTCGACCACATGCCCGTCGTCCGGATGCTCCCAAGCCTTGGCGAGGTCGCGATGGCAGCTGATGCAGGAATTGGTGGCGTGGACCGATCCCTTCATCACCGCCTCGTCCACAAACAGGGAGATGGTCCTGCCCGCGGCGTTGGTCTTGGTGAGATCGTTTTGCCCGTGGCATTCGAGACACTTGTCATTGGGAACCCATTCCTCGGCTTCCGCCCCATGCGTCACTGAAACGGCGGCGAGACTCCAGACGATGGCGAGAGCCGCAAAGAGAACAACCGTGGGCTTCATGAATTGCTTCCGGGACGCCACCGGGTCGAGGCAGGCGGGGCGCCCCGGCGGACATCGGTTGGTTTTGTCACAGCCTCTTCCAGGAAAGTTAGAACCGCTAATCCTGCCTTGGCGGACGTTAACCTTTCCTTGTGGTGGCGAAGCCCGCTGGCGGGAGTGCGGCAGCGCGTTTTAGGGTCCAGCCGAACTCTCTCGCGCCTCGCCTGCCGGCTGACCGCGGTCTAAGGTGGCGCCCGGATCATGAAGTTGCTCCGCGTTGCTGTAGCCGTGCTGAACCAGACTCCGCTCGATTGGCGGGGCAATCTGGCCAACGTTCGTGCGGCGATCGCGGCGGCCCGCCAGCAGGGAGCCACGGTGCTCTGCCTGCCGGAACTCTGCCTGTGCGGGTATGGGTGTGAGGACGCGTTTCAGTCGCCGAACACGCGTCGGATGGCGATTCGTCTGCTGCACCAGGTGTTGCCGGACACGGACGGCATGGTGGTTTCATTGGGCCTGCCGTTGGTGGTGAACAACGGGTTGTTCAACGTGGCCGCGATGGTGGCTGACAGACAGATCCTGGGATTCGTCGCCAAGCAACATCTCGCGGGCGACGGGATCCATTACGAACCCCGCTGGTTCAAGCCGTGGCCGATGGGGGTCCAGGACACCGTGGCCATGCACCATGACGCCGAGGGTTCGACGCGAACCTACCCGGTGGGGGATCTCTATTTTGACCTGGGAGGGGTACGGCTTGGATTCGAGATTTGCGAAGACGCCTGGGCAGCGGCGCGTCCCGGGATCCGACTGGCGCAGAAGGGCGTCGATCTGTTGCTGAATCCGAGCGCGAGCCATTTCGCCTTCGGCAAGAACGAGGTGCGGCAGCGGTTTGTGCTCGAGGGTTCACGCGCCTTCGGAGTCAGCTACCTCTACGCCAATCTTCTCGGCAACGAGGCCGGACGCGCCATCTACGACGGGGAAGCGATGATCGCGACCGCCGGGAAACTGGTCGCGACGGGGCCACGGTTCAGCTATGCCGACTACCGGGTCACTTCGGCCGTCGTGGACCTCGACGTCACCCGGCTGCAGCAGTCGCGGTTGGCGAGCTTCCAACCGGTTCTCGGGCCAGATCCGGATTGTGTGGAAATGCCGGGGTTCCGATGGCCGGAGATCGCGCCGAGCGAGTCGACTCCACAAACGGAACGCTGGGAGACTTCCGTGCAGATCAAGGAGGAGGAATTCGCCCGCGCGGTGCCGCTGGCGTTGTTCGACTATTTGCGCAAGAGCCGGTCGATGGGATTCGTCGTGTCGCTGAGCGGCGGCGCCGATTCGTCCTCCATCGCCTGTCTGGTTGCGCTCATGGTGGAATTCGGATGTCGCGAGCTGGGCGTGGACGGATTTCTTCGAAAGCTGGCGCATATCCCGCGGTTGCCGCAGGTGGCGACGCCCAGGGCGATCATTGGCCGTCTGCTGACCACGGCCTACCAGGCCACGCGAAACAGCGGGCCTGTGACACGGGGCGCCGCAAAAGCCGTGGCGGAAGCGGTAGGTGCCGAACACCACGAACTGGATGTCTCGACCCTTCACGAAGGTTATGTGGCGATGATCGCCGCGGCTTTAGGACGTGAACTGGCTTGGGACCGCGACGACGTGGCGCTCCAGAACATTCAGGCGCGGGTTCGATCACCCGGCATCTGGCTCTTGACCAACGTGAAGGGAGCCCTGCTGCTTTCGACCAGCAATCGGAGCGAAGCGGCGGTGGGGTACGCCACCATGGATGGCGATACCAGCGGGGGTTTGGCGCCAATTGCGGGCATCGACAAGGCCTGGTTGAGGAAGTGGCTCGTGTGGTTGGAAAAGCAGGGGCCCGAGGGACTCACCCCCATTCCGGCCTTGGCGACGGTCAATGTCCAGGCGCCCACGGCGGAATTGCGGCCCCAGGAAAGAGGTCAGACCGATGAAGCGGATCTGATGCCGTATCCGCTTCTGGACGCCATCGAGCGTGCCGCCATCCGGGACAAACAATCCCCGCTGGAAGCCTTCCGCTGCATGCGTCTCGTTTTTCCCCAGTACGGCGCACGACAGCTCGGCGCCTGGGTGGAGCGCTTCTTCCGCCTGTGGTGTCGCAACCAATGGAAACGGGAACGGTATGCCCCGAGTTTCCATCTGGACGACGAGAACCTGGACCCGAAGACGTGGTGCCGGTTTCCCATTCTCAGCGGAGGCTTCGAGACCGAACTCGAAGAACTGCGAAGCTTCGTGGCCGGCCTTCCCGCCGAGGATCGCTGATAGGACCGCCCACGGCCTGGGAAGGCCCAGGCTCAACGGGATCGGCGATCGAGCGACTCGACGGGGGCAAAATCGTCGGTGAGCACCAGGGCCTGTTGCGTTCCAGCCGGTGGCGACGTCCGGTAGGAACCCACCCGCTGCCAAAGACCCGGAGGCGCGTTTAGTCCAGAGGTGGCAAGTTGGATGCCGCGTTGCACGAGCTCGGCATTGGAGAGTCGACGGGCGCTGCGCGTGGCGATCAGCACGGCATTCAGGGAGTCCTGGGCCTGGAACGTGTAAACCTGGGGGAACACCGACAAGAGGGTCCTGGCCAGCGCCGGAGCGGCGTCGCGTCCCCCCAAACGACTCACCGTAATCACATTGTAAGCCAGCACTCCGTTCGTGCTGAGGCGGTCCCTGGCCAACTCAAAGAACTCACGCGTCGCCAGGTGCTGGGGAATCTGGGAGCCGTACCGGTGTTTCACGTAGGCATCGAGCAGGATGAGGTCATAGGTCTCGCGGGTTCGACGCAGAAACACCCGGCCATCCTCCACCTGGACCCGGTGGCGGTCGGAGATCCGGACCTGGAAGAAATTCGTCGCCACCTGCACCACGATGGGATCGATCTCGACGGATTGGACGCGGACCTGGGGATAGCGATGAAGAAAGGACCGTTGGCTGCTGCCTCCCCCGAGTCCCAGCATCAGGACCCGTGAAAGGTTGGTGTTCCATAGCCACGCGTAGTGGAACAGCTCAGTGTAGCCGAAGTGTCCCTGCAACGGGTCCTGCAGCGACATGCGAGTCTCCTGGGTCCCATCGAAACTCAGGACCCGTCGTCCTCGGTCGTCGATCACCAGAATGTGGTGATACGGCGACTGGGCTTCGAACACCACCGCGGCCCAGGCGGAGGCGTGAACGGCGAGAATGGCTCCCGCGAGCAACCAGGTCCACGGCGCCCGTTGCTGTCGATCAGGCATTGGTGGCGGAGAGTCGTCGCTGCGGTTCAGGATTCCACCCCAGGCACACCGCCGCCATTCCGACCATCACCAGCGCCGTTCCGCGGAAGATCGCCGGCAGGGGTAGGACGTCGATGAGGATGTATCCCGACACGAAGACGCCGGCGATGCTTCCCAGCGATCCGGCGCCGTAAATGAATCCGCTGATTCGACCCACGTGCTCCACCCTGGACGCCGCCCAACGAATCAGACAGGGCGGAAGCATCGCGAGGATCAGGCAGGGAGGCAGAAACACCAGCATCGCGCCCAGGGCCGGATCGAGCTTTTGCCAAAGGAGAGGGATCTCCTGGTCCGCGGCATGCCGGCTCACGAGATAGTGAGTGACCGAGGCTGAGAACTTCGGGATCCCTCCCGTGAACGCCGCCGCGAGGACCAGCCCCACGCCCAGCCACCTGGGACGATGCGTCCGGTCGGCCACGAGACCACCGAGCAGGTAACCGAGGGTAAGCGCCACCAGCACGATGCCAATCTGACTGGTCCAAACATAGAACGAGCTGCCGAAGTCGCGGGCCAACAGTCGCATCCCCACCATCTCAAGGACCATCACCACGAACCCCCCAGTAAAGGCTAGAACCATGGCCATGGCGGTCTGCATACGAATGCAATCGTGCGACGGATGAGCGGCCAATCGTCGACGAGACTAAGGGAGGAATGGGAACAGGCGTTTGAGTTCGGTTTTGTCGGGGCGCCGGCCGTACTCGCAGACCTCAAACGCCTCCACGTACTGGATCTGCGCAGCGCGATCGGCGCCGTAGACAGCGACGACCTGGTCCTGAAACCGGGTGCGCAGGCCCTTTTGGCGGTTGCGGAAGTATTCCCGCACCTCTCGAGCCCGCTTCTTTTGACCTTCTGGATCCGACGGCATGAGGTCCGCGGATCCGTTGGCGCCGCCTTCGTGGAACTGCGAGACCAGTTTATCGAGCGCATCCAGCTTCTTTTCCATCACTTCATCGATGGCGATCACCACTTCGGCCGTGAACGGGTTCGGCTTCTGGAAGGAATCGGGATAGTAGAAGAAGTACGGGTTGCGCTTCAGGTGAGGGATGTCGGGGCAGAAGAACGGCACCGTCACCATGTAGGCCGCGTCCTGGACCAGGACGCCGGTGTAGCGATGGTCGGGATGGTAGTCGTTGGGACGCGGACCCATCACGATGTCGGCGTTCCATTCGCGGATGAGGCGGGTGAGCCACCGCCGGTTCTCGAGAGTCGGCAACAATTCGCCGTCATGAATATCCAGGACCTCCGTGGTCACACCCAGGACTTCCGCGGCCGCGCGAACCTCGGCTAACCGGCGTTTCGCGAGTGGTCCACCCGCGTCCCGCCAGTGACCGATATCTCCGTTGGTCACCGAGACGAGCTTCACCTTGTGCCCCTGGGCGGCCCAGAGGGCGGCGGTTCCGGCCGCCTGGATCTCGCAGTCGTCCGGGTGGGCACCAAAGCAGATGATGCGCAACGGTTCGGCGGCGTGAATCGTGGCGATACCATGGAATCCGGCGAGGTGGCTCAATAGAAACGCCGCGAGAGGGAGGACGGTTCGGTAGGCATGCATGGCAATGGACAATGAGCGATGGAGGTTTCCCGGATCGGCATCATGATGGCCCCGCGTTGATTCCCAGGCAATGACGGGCCGCGATCCCGATCCATGGCGGGGAACGGAAGACCGGCGACGCGGAGTTTGTTGTTTTGGGCTCGAAGCAAAAGCAACAGGCTTGGGTTTATGTCTGCTGATTCATCCAAGGGTGCGCGGTCGACGTGGAAACCCGAGACGCTCTGTGTGCATGCGGGAACCCATCGCGATGCCGCAACCGCCGGAGTATGCACGCCGATCTTCACGTCGTCGGCGTACCTCCACCCCCATCCCCAAGGTGAGAACGTCTACCAGCGGTATTTCAACGTTCCGAATCAGCGGACCGTGGCGGCGAAACTGGCGGCGCTGGAGCAAGGCGAGGCCGCTCTGGTTTTTGGTTCCGGCATGGCGGCCATTTCCACGGTGCTGCTGGCGCATCTGGGGCCCAAGGATCACGCCGTGTTTCAGGCAGACCTCTACGGGGGCACGCTTCACCTGGTCACCAGCGAATTGGTGCGACTCGGTGTCGAGGTCAGTTTCGCCCGGACCCTGGACGAATTCCGCGCGGCGATCCGGCCGGGCACCCGCGTGATTTACGTCGAATCACCCTCCAATCCGCTGTTGCGATGCGTGGATTTGGGCGGGATCGGGGAGTTGGGACGGAAGCACGGTCTGACGACAATCATCGACAACACGTTCGCCACGCCCATCAACCAAACCCCGCTGGCTCTGGGAATCGATGTCGTGGTGCATAGCGGCACGAAGTATCTCAACGGACACAGCGACATGAATTGCGGGGCAGCCATTGGTTCGGCGGCGGCCATGCGGCGCATTCGTGAAGCGGCGATGAATTTCGGGGGATCGCTGGATGCGCATGCCTGTTACCAGTGGGAACGCGGGCTCAAGACGCTGGCTTTGCGGATGCGACAACATAATGAGAATGCGGCGTCATTGGCGGAATTCCTGGAGGCCCATCCGGCGGTGTCGCGTGTGAACTATCCCGGATTGCCTTCCCATCCCGACCACGCCGTGGCCGTGCGGCAGATGCGGGGATTCAGCGGCATGTTGTCCTTCGAATTGCGCGAGCCGAAGTTGGTGAGGTCGGTGCTGCGTCGGTTCCAGGTGGTCACGCCCGCCCTGAGCCTGGGTGGACTGGAGAGTTTGATCTGTGTTCCGGCGCAGACGTCCCACGTTAAACTCTCGGCCGCGGAGCGGCTTTCCCTGGGAATTCGGGATGGCTTGATGCGGGTATCGGTGGGGGTCGAGTCCATCGAGGATCTCATCTCTGATTTCACGTCGGCACTCGATATCGCGGCAACGTCTTCGAAACGGCGTCGAAGTCGACGTGGGTAGGCAGGCGGTGCTGGTCGGAAGCGCCGGGGTGCAGGACGCGGTCCGGGAGAGGATGCTACGGCGCGGTTCGCGAGGGTGAGGTGAAGTGAGGTGGGGTTGCATGCCCGGTCTGGTCAAGGTGGACTGGGATGAGGCACGATTTTCGCGTGAGCACGTCGCAACGACAGGAGACCCCCGCTTGGTGGCGCACGGAGGATTGGCTCGCGGTCTTCACTGGCATTCTGATGCTGGTGGCGGTGCTCGTGTTCTGGCGGCCGGTGATGCCTGCGTTCAAATGGACGACGACGGCGAGCCTCGGGACCGTTTTCTCCTCATCCAACACCTTTGCGACCTTCGCTGTGGGGGGTGTTTTTCTGGCGCTCTCAACGGTTGCCATGGGTTTCATGCGCTCCAACGTGGGGCGTTTCGTGCCGGGATTTGTGGGAGTCTTCGTTCTGGCCTGGGTGGCCCAAATCATGGCCGGACAGACGACGATTCAGGCATGGGGATTGGAGTACGTGATCTTCGGGTTGATCCTGGGATTATTGATCAACCACACCGTGGGTGTCCCCGACTGGCTGCGCGAAGCGGTGCGGACCGAGTATTACATCAAGAGCGGGCTCGTGATCCTGGGGGCCACCATCCTCTTCCAGGAACTGCTCCAGGCGGGGGCCCTCGGGCTGGCCCAGGGCGCGATGGTGGTGTCGGTGGTGTGGTACGCGGCCTATTGGCTGTCCCGCAAACTGCGGGTGGACGAGGAATTGGGCGTGATGATGGCGACGGCCGTCTCGATCTGCGGCGTGTCTGCCGCCATCGCGGCGTGCGGCGCGATCCAGGGGGATCGCAAGAAACTGTCCTATGTCACGTCGCTGGTATTGATCGTCGCTGTGCCCATGATGGTATTCATGCCTTGGGCGGTAAAGGCCTGGCATATTCCGGAGTTGGTGGCGGGGGCCTGGATGGGTGGGACGCTGGATACCAGTGGGTCGGTGGTGGCGGCCGGACAACAGATCAGCGAGGCCGCCATGAAAACGGGTGTGATCGTGAAGTTCTCGCAGAACGTGCTGATCGGTGTGGCGGCCTTCGTGTTGTCGCTGTGGTGGACCATGCGATCGTCGGGAGCCAACGCTGAGAAGCCGACGGCGCGGGTCATTTGGGAGCGCTTTCCGAAGTTCGTGCTGGGGTTCATGGGGGCATCGCTCGTGTTCTCGTTTGTCCTGGACCCGGCTTTGGTCAAGACCATCAAGCCGACACTCAATGGACTGCGCAATTTCTGGTTCGCGCTGGCATTTGTTTCGATCGGACTGGAGACCCATTTCGGGGATCTCATCCGCATGGACCAGGGTCGACCCGCGATGGCGTTCACGGGTGCGCAGGCGTTCAATGTCGTTTGGACTCTCCTGCTGGCGTGGCTGCTATTCGGCGGGGTGCTGTTCGCGGTCCCGGTTATTCGATGATCTGAGCCATGGCATCGCCGACCTTGGCGTAAAGCTCCAGGCCTGATGCGGTGGCGGATAACAGGTCCTCCGAGAGTCTGACGCGGCCTGGTTCAAAAAGCGTGAGAACCGCTGAGCCGCCAAACCGGAAGTAACCAGCTTCGTCTCCTTTGGAAACCGGTTGGCGCTCATCATAGGTGAATTGGGCGCTCCCGACATTGGTTGCTCCGATCGGGGCCATGAGGACCCGCCCCGTGGAGGTCGTCTCGATGAGGATGCGCCATCGGCGATTCCTCCAGAGGTAGGCCAGGTTGCGTCGAAGGGCGATAGGGCTGACCGACCAAAGGGGGCCTTCAAGCAACGTGGGTGGGGAGGGGACACCCGCCACGGGAAAGTGGAAGCGATGATAATCGACCGGGCAAAGTCGGGAAAAGACCGCCGTACCACCGGTAAAACGCCTCGTCAGTTCCGGATCGTCCAGAAAGGTCGCGACGTCGAATCGCTGGCCTTTGACGAAGAACTGGTCGGCGGCGGAAAGATCGGAAAAGCCCAGGTGACGGCCGTCGGCCGGAAAAACCGCGACGCGCGGGTCGGGGTCGACGGGGCGTGCCCCGGCTCGAAGTTTTCGGAAGAAGAACTCGTTGAAACTCCGAAAGGAATCCGGCGGGTTGGCAAATTCTGAAGGATCGAGTCCGTAGCGTTCGATGAAGGGCCGGATCCGGGCATGGCTGCCAGGGCGATCCATGCGCCAGCCATACCAGCGGGAGAACCACGGTCGGACGGCGAGGGATTTGAGGGCGAATCGACCGATGGCGGTTTCGTAGGCCCACCGCAGCCAGGCCTCACCATAGACCGTCTCGGTTTCGACCCGGCCCGTATACCGGTGGAGGAACCGGATGGGGGCGGTGCTCACCGGCGTCAGACCGCTTTGGGCATCATGCCATTCTTGCGGGCGTATTCGAAGATGCCACCCGAGTCGATCACGGGGCGTACTTCGCCCATGGCACGGAGGGCATAGGTTTTTCCGGTGCCGTGGTGGCGGATGGTATTGGCGTCGATGTCGATGGTGGCGACGTCGCCGGTCTTGAATACCTCGCACAGGCGCTCGACGCACTCCACCGGGTACAGTTCGCCGGTGGCGATGCAATTGCGGAAGAAGATGCGGGCAAAGCTCTCGGCGATGACGGCCTGGCAATTCGCGGCGCCCAGGGCGATGGGGGCGTGTTCACGCGAGCTGCCGCAGCCAAAGTTACGGCCGGCCACGACGATGGGATAAGTGGTATCCATGGCTCCCTCGGCGATGAAGCGGGTCGGGTAGAGGGAATCCGGAAGACCGTAGAGGGCGTAGCTGCCAAGCTTCTCGTATTCCTCCGCGATGGTAGGCACGAGATTCAGGAACTGCGCCGGGATGATCTGGTCGGTGTCGATATTGTCGCGCACCACATAGACCGGTCCGGTGAAAACGCTCTGCATGGTCTGAGTTTGGGGCCGTCCCCCCCCGGGTTTGAAGCGCAAAACAAAGCGCCCGGCGCGAGTGCGCCGGGCGCTGGGGTTGCTTAAGTGTTGCTGCGGTGTTTGAGATTCGGAACCGACTAGCTCGGCATCTTCCAGCCCTTGCGATACTGCCGCTTGATCCACTTGTTGGCATCGCGGTTGTTGGTGATGCGCAGGCGCTTGGTGTCGTATTCGATCGGGCTGCCGGCCAACATGGCGATGTTGCCGAGAAGGATCGCTTCGGTCATGTCGGCGGCGAAGTCGAAGTTCGAGTAGGCAGGCGGTCCGCCCTTGATGGCTTTGACCCATTCTTCCTTCATGCCGACGTCGTCGCGGCCGTTGCGCGGGAGGGTGGGTGCGGGATCCTGCCAGCCTTCAAAGTTCTTCTCCGGCAGCAGCATCCATTGGGCGCCGTAATCGTTGGGCGAGTACAGGATGCCCTTGTCGCCGACGAGGAGAGATCCCGATCCGGGAGGTTCCTGGCCGTGGAACAAATCCTTCGGAGGCAGGTTCTTTTCACCGTTGGGGAGCTTGCCCTCGTACCAGGTGTATTTCACCGGTGGCAGGCTGCCACGGGCCGGGAAGTGATAGACCACCGTGGCCCAGCCCGGGAAGGTCTCGGGATTCAGCGGTTCGTTTTGCGCCTCGATGCGTGTCGGAATGGTGAGCTTGAGCGCACGGAAAGCGAGGTTGGCCGTGTGGCACGTCATGTCGCCGATCGCGCCGGTGCCGAAATCCCACCAACCCCGCCAATTGAAGGGGTGGTACGCCTTGTGATACGGGCGCATGGGGGCGGTGCCGATGAACTGTTCCCATTTCACGTTGTCCGGGATCGGCATGCTCTCGGCCGGTCGCGCCTTGATCGCGGGCGATTGCGGCCAGACCGGGCGGTTGGTCCAGACATGAACTTCGCGTACCGGCCCGATCACACCGGCTTGGATCGCTTCGACGCCGCGGCGGAGGCCGTTGGCGGCGGAACCCTGGTTGCCCATCTGGGTGGCCACCTTGTATTTCCTGGCCAGCGTCCGGAGATAGCGCGCTTCCCAGACATCATGGGTCAGCGGCTTTTGAACGTAGACGTGGATCTTGCGCACGATGGCATGCGCCGCGGCGATGGCATGGGTGTGATCGGGGGTCGAAACCGTCACGGCATCGATCTCCTTGCCCATCTTGTCGAACATCTCGCGGAAGTCGTAAAACTTCTTGGCGCTCGGCCATTTCTTCAGCTTTTCGTTCAGCGGATTGTCGTCGCAATCGCAGACGGCCACGACGTCGCCCAGTGTGGCGGCCTGATCGATGTCGCTCGAGCCCTTGCCGCCGACGCCGATGCCGGCAAGGCGCAGGCGTTCGTTCGCTCCCCACACCCGGCTGGGAAGGAACGTGAACGCAAACGCGGTCGCGGCGGTGGAAGTGACGAGAAAATCACGCCTGGTAAAATTTTTGCTCCAGGTTGGTTTCATGGATTAAGCGGATTGGAGTCTTGGGTCGGCTGCAGCATCGGTCAGCGCCATGTCCCCTGCAATCGGAAAGCCGCGAATCTAAGGGCGCCGCTCCGAACCTCCAGTGGGCCCTCCTTCATGGCCGGGCTGCGGGCGGCTTCGGCATGAAAGGAATCTCCATGGGATCGTCGGAGGAGACGCAACGGCCAGGCCGGGGTGACGGGACATCCATGCATTGAAGACTGGTTCGGCACGGTTCCGCTGCTAGGTTGCGCGCCGTCCGGCCGCGCCCCAAAGCATGCCATCGCCATCACCATCACCATCGCCATCGCCAACCTCGAGGTCCACACCGACATCCGCTCCCCACGCTTGTCGCAGTCGCTTGCGCCATTGGGTCGCCGTCCTGCGGCAAGGAGTGGGGATCGCGGGTTGTTCCGTGGCCCTGGGAATGAAGGTCATGGCTTCCGGTTCAGGTCCCGACTACCGCTCCTTCAATCAGCCGCCCCATGATTACTTTGCGCGGACGCCGACCGATCGCTTTGCCCAGCTGCGGTCGCGGCTCGAGACGGCGACGGCGTCGCTGGCCGCGGACACGGAGGTTCGTTTCCTCACCGGCTTGCTGGAGCTCCTGGAGATTCCGGTGACGTCGCAGATGCTGGTCTTTTCAACCACCAGTCTTCAACTGAGCCGCATCACGCCGTCGAATCCGCGTGCGCTCTATTTTAATGACGAGGTGTACCTCGGCTACATTCCAGGCGGGAAGATTGAAGTGCTGGCGTTGGACCGTGATCTCGGCGCGGTATTCTACATTTTCGATATTCCACGAGGAGCCCATCCATCGCCGATCCAGGTCGAACGCGCCACTCGTTGCATGAACTGCCACGCGGGCGACGACACGGGACACGTGCCGGGATTGGTGGTGAAATCCGTGGTGTCGGGTCCCAATGGCGGAAGTCTCGATGCCTTTCGACTCGAACGCACCGGGCACGATGTTCCGTTGGAAGAACGTTTCGGAGGCTGGTATCTGACGGGCCATGGCAACTGGACCAACCATTGGGGCAATGCCATGGGCCGATTCTCGGACGGGGAGTTGGTGCGCATCGTGAATCCGGCGGAGGACAAGGTGGCGTGGGATCGATACCCTCGGCGGACGAGCGATCTGCTGCCGCAACTCCTGCACGAACACCAGGCAGGGTTCGTCAATCGTGTGGTCGAAGCGGCCTATCGGGCACGCACCGCCCTTCACGTGGGCGGCGGGGTCCTGACTCCGGAGACTTCGGCGGAACTCGAGAATCAGGCCGACCGCGTCGTGCGCTATCTGCTCTTTGTCGACGAGGTCTTGCTGCCGCCGGGCGGAGTGACGGGGGATGGCGCCTACATCGCCGATTTTCGACGGGCACGGCGGGAGGTGGGAGGTCGGTCTCTCAAGGACCTCGATCTGCGGCAGAGACTCCTGCGCTATCGCTGTAGTTACATGATCTACAGTCCGGTCTTCGAGGGTTTGCCGGAAGAGATGAAGACGCGGGTTTATCGGCGTCTGGCGCAGGCCTTGCAGCCGGGGAAAGAGGACCCCTTGGGGAGGCACCTTCCGGATGATGAGAAAGGGGTGATCCGGGAGATCCTGCGGGCCACGCTGAAGGATTTGCCAGGGTCCTGGTGAGGCGTGACGGAAGGAGCGGCGGTGGGAGCCGGCGGCATGGTGTCCTGGCTACCCCTTTGGAGTGATTACGCATTCACGGGAATCGCGGCAGGTTGCGGCCGGCGCACGACGTCAGAAAGAGGAGCCCGATCATGTTGAGTTCATGGATTCAGCGCGGAATACGGCAGCAGGAGGAAACCCTTGGGGTTCCGCTCGATTATTTGCATTACATCAACCAACACGATCCCGTGGCGGTCGCGAAGTTGGGACTTATCAAGCCCCTGGCCACACATCGCCGTCGGCTCCCGCCCGAAGCCCTGCACTTGGCCAGGCTTCAGGCCATTCGGGTCGAGGATTGCGGCGAGTGCGTGCAGATTGAGGTGAACCTGGCCCGAAAGGCGGGCGTGCCTCCGGAGTTCCTGCGGGCGGTGCTGTCGGAGCAGCTTGAGAATCTCCCGTCGGATCTCGCGGATGTGGTGCGATTTGCCTTCGCGGTCGCAGTGTCGGCCAGCGACGAGGACGGGCTGAGGGAGCGGTTGCGCCAGCGGTATGGAGATGCGGGCCTGGTCGAACTTTGCCTCGGAATAGCCAGCGCGCGATTCTTCCCCACCTTGAAGCGGGCATTGGGATATTCCCAAAGCTGTTCCTTGATCCGGGTTGCGGTTCCGGCCTGAGATCAGAGGCATGGAACTCGACCTCGAGCACGAACACGCCGACCGCGCGTATCCGATACTCGCCAGCTTGGTCATGCCGCGTCCGATTGCGTTAGTGACCACGCTGGGGGCCGACGGGGTCATCAACGCGGCGCCGTTCAGTTTCTTCAATGTCCTGGGCGCCGAGCCACCGATCGTGGCGATTGCACCCGGGGACCGCGACGATGGCACGCCGAAGGACACCGCGCGGAATATACGGATGCATCGTGAGTTCGTGGTGAACCTGGTCGACGAATCGATCGCAGAAGCCATGAATCGATGTGCCGCCTCACTGCCGTATGGGACCAGTGAATTGGCCCACGCCGGCCTGACTCCGTTGGCCTCGACCTCGATCCGAACGCCGCGCCTGGCCGAAGCCCCGGTCAGTCTGGAGTGTGCGGAATGGGGAACGCTTCAGATCGGCGGAAATCGCGTGGTCATCGGACTCGTGCGCCGTGTCCACCTGCGCGACGAGTTTTGGGATGCACCACGGCGGCGCATCCGCCCTGAGAACCTTCAACTCATCGGACGGATGGCGTCGCCCAACGGGTATTGTCGAACGCGTGACCGGTTTGACTTGCCGCGACCCGATTGATCCTGGAAAGGCTCGGTGAAATGGGCGGCTGCTGCTGATCCTACCCCCCGTGAGGCAGAGGGAATCGGATGGCGGGCGGCGGATTCCCGGTCCGGGGATGGACGAGGGACGTTGGGGATCGGCGCGGACCCAAACTCATTTTGGTTTTTGCAGCGCGGCGCATTCCCGTTGCATCAGATCCGCCATCGCGCGGTCCTCTGCCTGTTGCGATTGCGACAAGGCATGGTGGATACCGAGGACATCCACCATCGGCCGATTCTGGCTGAGTTTGAATTTTCCTTCGAGCCGATGAATGGCGATCTCGAATGCCACGATCCCTTGAATCAAACGGTCGCGGTAATCGTCGGGAACCAGTTCCGACCAGGGGGTCGAGGGATGCGGCTCATAGGCGGACAAAGTCTCGTGCAGAATCGCGGCGATGCGGGGGTGGGATTCCACCAGGGCGGCGCGGCCGTAGGCGTGGACGGTGGCGTAGTTCCACGTGGGCACCGCAGGTGGCTGGGCATACCAGGTCGGAGAGATGTAGGCGTGAGGTCCTTGGAAGATCGCGAGAACCTCGGTGCCGCTGGCGAAGTGGCGCCATTGCGGGTTTGCCCGGGCCATGTGGGCCAGCAGAGTGCCGCGGGTGTCTCCAGTCGGATCGGGCCGATAAAGCATCGGCAAGTGGGAGGCAAAAGGCGCGTGACCATCGTGGCTGACCAGCGTCGCGAAACTGTAATCCCGCATCAGCGCCGAGAGCTTCTCGATGTCGTCGACTTGAAAGTGACTCGGTGTGTACATGGCCAATACGCAGCGTGCCGCCGAGGAATGAGATCGACAAGAGCGGGACGCATCGTCGCGCAGGCGGGTTGACCCATGAAGAAGTCAGGGGAGACGGTTAAGTTCTTCTCGCGCGAAGGCGTTCTGAAGATCCTCTTCATTGGCGGTGCTCACCTCCCGCCAGAGGGTGATCGTAGAGATCAGGAGCTGGGCCGCGAGGAGGAGGGCGACCCAAGCGGGAAGAGGGTTCCCGGCCAGCAGCAGGTAATAGGCCGCCAGCGCGAGGCAGCAGAGCGGCCCCACCCATCGCACTCGACGCTGAAGTGCGGACGGGCGACCTACGGCGGAGGTCGCGTTGAGGCTCCCCGCAGGCAGCATGGCATACGACGCCGCCAAAAAAAGGCCGCCGACCAGAAACCGTTGATTCTCCTGGGTTGCGACGAGCAACGCGGACAGTGTCAGAAGCGCGGACACAACGATGCGGATCTTGGCGTCGCGGCGCGGATGACGGGTGGTCATGGGGACGGCTGAGTTGGCGAGTTGGTGACGGTTCCAAGTGTATAGCGGCGGGACCATGACCCAAGCGAGTATTCACGGGACACCGACCACGTGGCGTCTCCGGTCATGCGGACATGGTAAGATTGGCCAATCCGAATACCGAACAGCTGCCCGCCACGATCGCAGCTGATTGCAAAGGGAGTTAAAACGACCGCATTGAATCCTCGCCGGTGCAGGGAAACGGGAATGTTGGTGCCCGTGAGAAGCAAGGTCTGGAAGGGGCGGGTGGTTGGCTGGGATCGGTGGAGCGCGATCAGGTCCAGAGCGAGGCGAGGCGCGGTGAACCCTCGTCGATTGGCGCAGTCGAACGCCCCGATAAAGGTGAGCACGGCGATGGCCAGAGCCATCAGCGCCCGGGGGTATCGCGACCTCTTCACGACGGCGGCGCCTCTTACCGCCAGCCCAGACGTCGCAACGCCTCCTCGGCGCGCGCGTGGTTTCTCCGGGCGGCGGCCTCCAGGGCGAGCAGGGCGATTTTGGTGACGTTCGGATCCTGATCAGGGATGGCGGCGAGGGTGGCGAGTCGATCGATCGCGATGCCATTTCCATCGGTCGCGGCTGTTTCCAACCCTTGGGCGGCCAGCAACCACAACGGACGTCGTTCCGGATCTGATGCGGTGGCGGCGAGGGCGGCGATGGCGCGTTGGTTGCCGGCGTCGGCAGCAGGCTTCAATGCGGACGTCGCCGAGGATCGCAGGATCAGGTAGCTCTCGGGATCGAGCAGCGGTCTAAGGGCCTCTTCGTTCCCCAAGCCGGCGGCCTGTCCCAATCCTTCGGTTGCGAACCCTTCGAGGTCGGGAAGTCGAGAGGCCTGCCAAAGAGATAGAAGGCCGGTGGCGTCGCCGTGCCCAGCCCGTTGGCCGAGAGCATGGAAGGTCGAACGAATGTCCGCAAAGACCTGGTCCCTGGCTTCCGAATCTCCGCTGGATGCGGTCGCCACCATTCGTGCCAGGGAATCGAGGGCAGCTGACTCTCCGCGCAGCACCGCCTCACCCAGGCGGCGAGTCTCCTCAATGAGCGCGGTGGCGGCCGTTCCTGCGGGTGCGGGCGCTGTTTCCGAATGGGTCACCGCCGTCGTGGATGGGGTGAGAGAGCCGTTCAGGTCGGTCTGCTGTCGGAGCGGTTCTGCGTCGCTGCGCGAGTGAAGCCGCGCGCGTGGATCGACTCGCGCCGCTAGCAATGGCTGAGCCGGGACGGGCTCGCCGGGATGGATCGATAGCGGGGTGGTGAGTTCCGCGAGTCGAATTTGGGCGCGAAGGGCCTCGTTCTCACGGCGCAATTGCGAAATGGAGCGCCATTGGAAGAAACCGAAGGCAAGTACGGCGAGCCACCCGGCGACGGTCATCCAGCGTCGTGATGGGCGACGTTGGACAAGACCGGCGGGGTGCCTCATCCCAGTTTGGACCGGCACGTTGGGGCCCGGCCCTCACCTCCCGTTCCGGGCTTAGGCTCTGAGGGTTTCCTGGGGGTGCTATTCATGTCCTGTTCCGGCTCAATGCCGGCGGATATCCAGATAGCGAACCCAGAATGCCACCTCGACGATGCCAGCCAGAATCAGGAGCGCGACGGCGCCTGTCGTGAAATGGGTGGTGTAATACACCGCTGCCGCCAGGAGCAGGGCGACGGTGAAAAGGTGCTTTTTCACAGGTAGCTTCTTGGTTGGTTCAGGCGCTATGACGGCACGCGGGATCGCCGCGTTGACCGCCAGACGGGTAGGGATGTGTCGACCTTGCCGTGCTCCCCGGTCTCAGGCAAGAGGGCAAATGGAAGGCAGGCAAGGGGCCATATCGAGGGACGCGCCACGGTTCGGCGAAGGGAGAAATGCGACGGATTGCGGGCGAATTACGCCTTGAACGGGATTCGGCGCGGATCAGAGTGCGCGCTCGCACGTCCAACCACCCTTCCCATTCTTTTACCTGATCGGTTTGTCATGAAGTCCACCAAGCCCAAGGCGTCCGCCACCAGTCGTTGGTTGTCTTATCGGCCCGAGATCAAGGTGCTCGATTGCACCATCCGTGACGGCGGCCTGATGAATAGCCATCATTTCGAGGATAGAATCGTCAAGATTGTCTATGACACGTGCGTGGCGGCCGGGGTGGATTACATGGAATTGGGCTACAAGGCGTCGAGAAAGGGCATCAAGCAGGGAGAACACGGTTGCTGGAAGTACTGCCAGGAGGAGGACATCCGTCGGATCGTGGGTGACAACAAGACCTCGCTGAAACTTGCGGTGATGGCGGATGCCGAACGCTGCGATTACCACGAGGACATACCGGCCAAAAAGGATTCAGTGATCGATATGATCCGGGTGGCGACCTACATCACCCAGATCCCGACGGCGCTCGACATGGTCAAGGACGCGCATGACAAGGGATACGAGACCACGTTGAACCTGATGGCGGCCTCAGCGGTGCCGGACCGTGAGATTGACGAGGGGCTGGAAATGATGGCGACGTCGGAGGCCAAGGCGATTTACGTCGTCGACAGCTTCGGATCCCTCTACAGCGAGCAGGTGCATTACCTGGTGAAGAAGTATCTCGCCGCCTGCAAGGCCACGGGCAAGGACGTCGGGGTGCACATGCACAACAACATGCAGTTGGCCTATGCGAACACGATCGAAGGGATCATTGAGGGCGCCAATTACGTGGATGCCACCATGGCGGGATTGGGGCGTGGCGCGGGGAATTGCCCGATGGAGCTGATTCTCGCCTTTCTGCGCAATCCGAAGTTCAACCTGCGCCCCGTCCTGGATTGCGTGCAGAACCACATCGAACCCCTGCGGGCGAAACTGCTGTGGGGCTACGACCTGCCGTATCTGTTGACCGGGATGCTGAATCAACATCCGCGTACCGCGATTCGATTCAAGGAGGCCGAGTTGAAAGGGGCCAAGGGTGACGTGCTGGAATTCTACGACCAGGTGACGGGTGAGTCGTGAGAGAATCGGAAGTCCCCCGGCTTGGGCCGGCGACTAGCGGGTTCGCGAGGTGGAACACCACGCGTCGCAGCGCGACGAGTGGCCACCTGACTGGATCCAATTCCAACTCAGGTAGGCCCGGTCCGTAATCTTCATCCGCATCGGCGCGTTGCCGTCAAAGGTCGCATCGATCATGGTCGGGTTATGTCCATGCCGAAACGCCGTCGCCGAGCGATGGCAGGATGGTTGCTTGTTCTCAGCCTCAACGGCGTAGCCCACAGCCGCGTGCCGGCGGAGAGCGCAGCGTTTGCGGTGCAAATGGAGGTCGACGCCAGGCATTCCCTGGGTCCGCTGAAACCGATCTGGCGGTTCTTTGGCGCCGATGAGCCGAACTACGCCACGATGAAGGACGGGCGCAAATTGTTGGCGGAATTGGGGAACTTGGGCGCGCCACAGGTATATTTTCGCACCCATAATCTGCTGACCTCGGGCGATGGCACGCCTGCTTTGAAGTGGGGATCCACCGGCGCGTATCGGGAAGACCCATCCGGCGCTCCTATCTACGAATGGTCCGTGGTGGATCACATCTTCGAGACCTACCTCGAACGCGGCGTTCGACCTTACGTCCAGATCGGCTTTATGCCGCAGGCTTTGTCGCGACAGCCGGATCCCTACCAACACGAATGGCGACCTGGGTTGCCTTATGACGAGATCTACACGGGTTGGGCCCATCCTCCTCGTGATTTCTCCAAGTGGGGCCGATTCATTGAAGCGTGGGCCCGGCATTGTGTTGAGAAATGGGGCACGGCCGAGGTCGAACGTTGGTACTGGGAAACGTGGAACGAGGCCAATATAGGGTACTGGAAAGGCACATCGCAGGAATTCCATCGTCTGCACGACGTGGCTGTCGAAGCCGTGCGACAGGTGATTCCTACGGCGCGAGTGGGTGGACCGGACTGTGCGGGGCATGGCGGGGAGTGGATGCGGGCCTTCCTGGACCATTGTCTGCGGGGTACCAACTACGCGACGGGCCGAGTCGGTACGCCGCTGGACTTTGTGTCCTTCCACGCCAAGGGAGCCCCAACCACGATCGAGGGCCATGTGCGGATGGGCATCGCCACCCACCTTCGCGAGATCGACCGCGGGTTTGCGCTAATCGCCTCCTATCCTGAACTGCGCCGCACTCCGATCGTCATTGGCGAATCCGACCCGGAGGGCTGTGCGGCCTGCCAGGGACCGCAACTCGCTTATCGCAACGGCACGATGTATTCGAGTTACACCGCGGCGGCTTTTGCCAGGAAACACGATCTCGCGGCGCGTCATGGAGTGAACCTCGAAGGCGCGTTGACCTGGGCGTTCGAATTCGAAGATCAACCGTACTTCGCAGGATTCCGCGCCCTGGCGAGCTCGGGTCTTCCGCTCCCGGTCTTGAACGTCTTCCGAATGATGGGCCGGATGCGGGGAGAGCGCGTGACGGTCGGGAGCTCGGCGGGCGTGCCCCTGGAGGAGATGCTAAAGGACGGTGTGCGACAGCGCCCAGACGTGTCAGGACTGGCTGCCTTGGAGGGGAAACGGTTGGCGGTGATGGTGTGGCATTACCACGATGACGATGTGCCGGGAGCGGCGGCCAAGGTGGCGTTGATGATCCGCGGGATGCCGGGAACGGGCGAAATCGCGCGTCTGGAGCATTGGCGAATCGACGAGGACCACAGCAACGCCTATGCGACGTGGAAGCGGCAGGGGTCGCCACTCGCGCCGAATCGGAAGCAGTACGACGCGTTGACGGTGGCCAGTCGCCTGACCGCTCTCGCTGGCGCGCCCCAACAGGCGAGTGTCACCCCGCTGGGCGAGGTGACACTCGAATTCGACCTTCCTCGACAGGGCGTATCCCTGATCGTTTTGGAACGCCAGTGATCGGGAGGGCATCGACGGTGCCGAAGGCGTGACCTAGGCTGGGCTCCATGCCGGAGTTACCGGACATCACGGTCTATCTCGAAGCGATCGAGTCACGGACGGCGGGGCAGCGATTGGTGTCGTTGAGAGTGCGGAGCCCGTTTCTATTGCGGACCTTCAAACCCACGCCGGAGGAGATGGCCGGCCGGAGATTGGTGGGATTGCGCCGCCTCGGGAAGCGACTGGCCTTCGGATTCGAAGGCGATTTCTGGGCGGTACTGCACCTGATGATTGCGGGTCGCCTGCATTGGTTTGCCAAAGCGCAGGATCGGGCGAAACCGAGTGCGCAGTCCCTGGCGGTTTTGGAATTTGAGAATGGCTGGTTGAGTCTGACCGAGGCAGGAACGAAAAGGCGTGCCTCGCTTCACCTGGTGGCAGGAGAGGCGGGTTTGGGAGAGCATCAACCGGGAGGCCTCGAGGTGCTTGAGTGTTCCGAGGAAGCATTTGAGCAGGCGATTCGAAGCGAGCGACACACCTTGAAGCGGGCGCTGACCGATCCGCACCTCTTCAGCGGCATCGGCAATGCCTATTCCGACGAGATTCTGCATGCGGCCAAACTCTCCCCCGTGGCCATGACGACCTCACTGAAACCGGAACAGGTATCGACTCTGTTTCGGTCAACAGGCGAAGTGTTGCGCCTCTGGATCGAGCGATTGCGGCAGGAGGCCGGACAGGGTTTTCCGGAAAAGGTCACGGCATTCCGCCCGGAGATGGCGGTGCACGGCAAATTTCGCCAGCCGTGTCCGGCGTGCGGCACGCCGATTCAACGCATCGTGCATTCTGCGAACGAGACGAATTATTGTCCGAAATGTCAGACGGGTGGGAAGTTATTGGCCGATCGGGCCCTGTCGCCGTTGCTGCGAAAGGACTGGCCCGCGACGGTGGAGGCCTGGGAAGCCATGCGCGCCAAGCGTTGAGGCATCGGGACCTTAAGGGCCGGGCGAAGTCGGCCGATGAAGGGACCGTGGGCGGCTCCTACAACCGTCGAAGATGGCTCGTCTCCGCTTGGGTCGTCATTCCCTTGCTGATGACGGGTTGCGAACGGAGATCGGCCTCCTGGCCACCCCCGCCCAAGTCGGACTTTGAAAAATCCCTGATCGCGGCGGCCAAAGTGGCGGTGAAGCGATACGACGGATGGACGGATATCGCCTGCGTCGTGGAGCGAGGCCGTGGGCGGGGTGAATGGCAGGTTCAGGCGTGGAAGATCGTGAATCCTGGGGCGACAGGTCGGAATCAGTGCGTGCCGTGGGCGGTTCGGGCCGTCGTTCTCGACGACAAGGCCGAGGTCACCGGATACCGAAACCATCTTTAGGCGACGAGGAGTTGGGAAGAGGAGTGGGTCCCGATCGGCGTTGTCGCGGCGCCAACCGGTTCATGGCGGGAAGGGGCGAACAGGAAGACACCGGGATTCAGGAGACCAACGGGCGAAGGACTTCTCCGGAAACGTCGGTCAATCGGAAGTCGCGACCAGCATGGCGATAAGTCAGGCGTTCGTGATCGAAGCCGAGGCAATGCAGCATCGTGGCGTGCAGGTCATGGACGCTGGCCTTCTTCTCCACCGCCCGGAAACCAAAGTCATCGGTGGCACCGTACGCCTGACCTCCCTGGATTCCCCCTCCGGCGAGCCAGACGCTGAAACCGTAGTGATTATGATCGCGTCCGAGCTTGGATTTCCCGCCTTCTCCCAGTTCAACGGAGGGCGTACGGCCGAACTCACCACCCCATAGGATCAGGGTGTCCTCGAACATGCCGCGTTGCTTGAGATCGGTCATCAGGGCGGCGATGGGGCCATCGATCTCGCCGGCATTCTTGCGGAGGCTGGCTTCGATATTCTCGTGGTGATCCCAGGGTTGTCCTGCGCCATGCCAGAGTTGAACGAAGCGGACGCCGCGCTCGAGCAGTCGCCGGGCAATGAGGGTTTGCCGGCCGTGCACATGATCTCCGTACATTTCGCGGATGTGGGCCGGCTCGCGACGCAGGTCAAAGGCATCCGTGGCCTCGAGTTGCATGCGAAAGGCGAGTTCAAAGGATTCAATACGCGCTTCGAGGCGGGGATCGCTGCCGCGCTGACGTTCGTGGTCGGCGTTGAGTTGGCGCAGCAGATCGAGTTGCCGCCGCTGCATGGACAACGTGGCATGCGGGCTCCGGATGTTCTCAATCAGTTTCTCCACCTCCCGATGCTGGGGATCGACGAAGGTCCCTTGGAACACGCCGGGGAGAAAGCCGGCCTGCCAGTTTTCGGAGTCCTTGATGGGCATTCCGCCGGGGCACATGGCGACAAACCCGGGCAGGTTCTGATTCTCGGTGCCCAGGCCGTAGAGGACCCAGGATCCGACGCTGGGCCGCGCCTGCACGCTGTCGCCGCAGTTCATCAACATCAGTGAAGGCTCATGATTCGGCACCAGCGCGTGCATCGAACGGATGACGGCGATGTCGTCGGCGTGCGCCGCGGTGCGGGCGAAGAGTTCACTGATCTCCAGTCCGCTGCGACCGTAGCGTTGGAATTGAAAGGGGGTGGGAAAGGCGACCCCCGTTTTGCGTTCGGTGCGGAGGTTCTCGCTCGGAAGACTTTGACCGGCGTACTTCGCCAGGGCGGGTTTTGGATCGAAAGTATCGACGTGAGACGGACCGCCATTGAGGAAGAAGTGAATGACGCGGCGGGCTTTGGGAGCGAAGTGGGAGGCGCGGATGCCGAGTGGCGATTCGGCCTGGGCCAGCATGCCACCGAGCGACAAGGCGCCGAGACCCATGCCGCAGCGTTTGAGGAATTCGCGGCGGGTGGGGGGGTAAAGGGGACTCCGGTTCATGGGTGGCTCTGGCATTAATCCAAAAAGGCGAACTCATTGGAGAGAAGGAGCACCTGAACGTATTGCTCCCATGGGGCGAGATAAGTCGGTTCCGGCTTCGGGCCGGTGAAATCCTTCCGCGCATCCCAAGCCTGTTCCGCAGAGGTAATCTTGGGAGCCCACTTGAATTGGTCGGAGTTGAGGGTGCCGCCGATGTCGACGATGAAGTCGATGGTTTCACCTGCCTTCACCGACATATCGTTCAGGCCCATGTCGACTTCGGCGTGGTGGATATTGGCCGACTTCAACTCGCCCTGGCGGCTGGAGACGATGAAGGCGCGAACACCGTCGCCGGGTTCGGGTTCGTGGTGGAGTGAACCGGTGATGCGCACCACGGCATCGATCGGCGCGACCCAGCGTCGAATGCAGCCATGGGCCAGTGTGTTTCCGGGATGCCCGCCTTCGGCCGTCAATTGCGCCCAGCCTGTGGCGCCGCCTGGCCAGTTTGCGGCGCCTTGCCACGATTCCCCGGAGAAATACGGAAGGGCCACGAAGGACTTAAGCTGATGTCGGGTGGAGTCGTACTCACCCGTTCCGTAGCGCCACGGTGTCTCCCGCACGGGCGGCGGCGCGGGCGGTGGATCAGCGGCAACGTCGGCGAGGAAGCGCAGGCCGGTGGCGACGTCACGTTCCGTCGGAGTCCGTTGGAAGAGCAGGGAGTAGAGCCGGCGGATGCGTTCCGGCGCAGCGAGGGAGTCAGTGGCCGCCGCCAGCGCCTTGGCGCGCTGAGCGGCAAAGGAACCATTGAGGAAGTAGAGCGCCTGTTGAGGAACGGTCGTTTCGTAACGCACCGCGACGTGAATGTCGGGATTGGCGAAATCAAAGGTGCGGAGAACGCCGGGTAGGAACTGGCGATCCACGAAACCGTAAACGCTTCGTCGTCGATTCCCGCCATCGAGCAGATCCGCGGAACGGCCGCCGACGGCGGGATCCAGTTCGCCGGAAACGAAGAGCATGGAGTCGCGCAATTGCTCGAAATCCAGGCGGCGCACCGGGAACGAGGCGTAGGGCGCGGGCGGGCCGGGCGGGCGAACGGGTGAACGTGATTTTGCCTGAATCAAGGGCGTGGTGTGGGCGATCGTGTCCGGACGGGCCGTCGCGGGCGGCGCCGGCGCCGGAGAGAATGGCCTGGAGGATTGCTGGTAGACGGCACTCGCCAAGATGAGCCGATGCATCGCCTTGATGCTCCAGCCTTCGCTCATGAAGCGGAGGGCCAGCCAGTCGAGAAGTTCCGGATGAGTGGGAGGTTCCGCGCGCAGACCGAAGTCGCTGGCGGTGCGAACGAGCCCGACTCCGAAATGATGCTGCCAGAGGCGGTTCACCATCACTCGGGCGGTGAGCGGATTGTTCGGATGCGCGATGGCTCGGGCGAGTTCGAGGCGGCCGCTCCCGTGCTCGAACGGTTTGCGCTCCGGACCCGCAAGAATTCCAAGAAACTGGCGGGGCACCGACTCTCCCAGGCGCGATGGGCTGCCGCGTTTGAAGACGCGTGGGTTGGGTCCGGGTTGGCGGTCGGCGACGATCAATGCCGCTGGCACGCCGAGTTCAATCAAGCGGCGATCGACGTCGCCTTGGAGCTTCCAGAGCGACTCGGTCACCGACGTGGGAAAGAACGCCTCGTTATTGATGATGCCAGTCTCGGGAACGACGGTCGGGGAATCCGGATCCCGAAGGAACGCGCGTAGGACGGCGGTCTCAGGCGTCTCGGGCTGGGTCTCCGCCTCCGTGAAGATTCTTCCGTAGCGCTCGGACACCTCACGCATGGACTTCGGAGGGGGGGCGCTGGTGAACGCACGGAGGATCCACGGGTGGATGCCCGGAGAACGGAGAGCGGACGCGAGCGTGGCGGCACCGGAAGCGGCGAACTCGGATTCCGAAAGCGCGGCCACGGCGAGCCAGGGACCGAGGATGGATTGGACGGAATCGCGGGAGGCCGACGTGTGGAGGAAATCGCGCCAACGTCGAACCGAGGCTGGGATGATGTCGTCGGCAGACAGGATTTGGTCGAAGCCTTCCTCGGGGTATTTCTCGAGTTCGAGTTGTGCGGTGAGGTATTCCCCGACCCGCTGGCGCAGCCGTTGCGCGGCCTCCTCCCGATGTTTGGACATGGCCTCATCGAGAATCTGGCGACGTTTGGCGAGTTCGGCGTCGTTGATCTCGGACAGGGGCGTGAGCTTGTCGTCGCAGCCGTGGAAGACCCCGTAGAGGGAGTAATAATCCTGAATGGGAATTGGGTCGTACTTGTGGTCGTGGCAACGCGCACACTGGACCGTGAGCGCCATGGTGCCGCGGGTGACGACATCGATGCGGTCGTCGATGATGTCGTGGGTGACCCCAATGAACCGTCGGCCGCCGGTCAAGAAACCCATGGCGGCAAGGTCGGGCGAATCGGGGTCCGCCATTTGATCCGCCGCCATCTGGAGAAGCAGAAAGCGGTCGTAAGGCAGGTCCTCGTTGAAGGCGCGAATGACCCAGTCGCGATAGGTTGGGGAATGGACAAACCGGCGCTCCTCGCGGGCGTACACGTACCCCTTGGTGTCCGAATAGCGGGCAATGTCGAGCCAATGGCGGCCCCAGCGTTCCCCGTAAGCGGGACGAGCCAGGAGGCGTTCGATGAGGTCGGAGATCGCCGACTCGGGAAGCGGTTGACCGCGATTCAAAAGAGGGGGCGAGAGCTCGATGGAGCGGGCACGTCGACAGTCTTCAACGAATCGATCGACCTCCTCGGGGGTGGGAGGAAGTCCGGTCATATCCAGCGTCATCCGGCGGACCAATGTCCGAGGGTCCGCCGCGGGTGCGGGTTCTGCGCCGACGGCTTCCAATCGAGCAAGAATGAAACGATCGAGTGCCGTCCGCGGCCAGTTGGTGTTCTGAACCGCTGGGAGTGCGACGGGACCGGGGGGCTGGAAGGCCCAGTGGGATTTCGGGTCCGTCGGTGCCGGGGTGGCGGTGTTGGCAACTCCAGCTAAGCCCAGAAGGAAATACACCGCCGAAAGGAAGGCAGCGTGATGGGCGTGGATCCGCAGTCTCACGCATCAAGGCTACCTGGTGCGCTCGACATCGCAAGCGCTGACGGGCTGACGGCTGAACTCAGGCGGCGGAGCGAGCCCCGCCGCAATCGGGGAACGGAGGCAACGGATGGACGAACGGAACTACCGCGCCCGGTAGGTGGTGGCCAGGGACAGTCCGACGCGGGCGGACTTCGAGCGTGGATCGCTGTCGGGTCGAGTGACCAGTCGCACCTCGTGTCGACCTGGCTTCAGTCCGTACACGTGCCAAAGGCAGTTGTCGTGGGTGTTCTCCACAATGTAAGCGTCCGCGACGCCCTTGCGTCGCCCGTCGAGGTACACATCGACACGCCCACCCGCTTGGTCGAGTCGGCCCAGGATGGCGACGGCCACGCCATCGAAGACAAGGGTGGCTTCGTTGCCGGGGCCAGAGGAGAGACGTTCCTCGCCCTCTTGAGTCCAGGAACCCTTCCACGTCCATGCCGGCTCGCGGACGGAGATGCGACGGTCCGGAATTCCCGGATTCCATTGTTCCAATTTCGGAGCCTTGGGTTTCTGGACGGGGATGGTGACCTGAGTATCGCTGACCTGGCCGCCTGCGGAAGCGATGACTTTCAAGGCTCGAGCCTCGGTGGATTGCACGATGGCATTGAACGAGTAGTCGGTGAACGAGAACTTCTTGTCGGCCAGGGCAGGAATGCCCGCTTTGAAGGTGTCAGGGATGGCGTCATAGCCGAGCATGACTCCGAGCACGCCGGCGGCGCTGGACGGGTTGCAGTCGGAGTCCTGACCGCAGCGGGTGGAGATCTCCATGGTTCGAAGGAAATCGCCGCCGCCGAAGAGAAGTCCGAAAGCGATGTAGGCTCCGTTGATTTTGGCATCGATGTTGAAGGGCGACTCGACGCCATCGGGACAGGGGTCGTTGCGATCCCACTTTTCCTCGACGCGATGCCAGACTCGGCGCCAGTCATTGGGGGATTCCGCCTGCCAGGCGAGAAGGTCGCGAATCAGTTGGGCGTATTCACTGCCGGCCGGGATGCAGGCGAGGCCCTCTTCGACAATGCGTCGCGGTTGGGTTTCGAAGAACGCGGCGGCGTACATCCCGCAGACAAACATGCCGCCGTACAGACCGTCCCCGTAGTTCATGACCCGGCCGACGCGGTCGCAGTAGCGATTGGATTCACGAGGAAGACCGGGGCACATCAATCCGATGAAGTCCGCTTCGATCTGAAAATCGATATCGTTGGCGTGGATGTTGTATTTCGGGTGGCCGGAACGGGGGGCGTCGATGCCCTGTCCGAGAAGTCGACGGGCACCGGCATTGGCATGCCAAAGGTGGTACCGGGAGTTCCGGAAGGCGTCGCCGTATTCCTTGGAGGTGGCGCGGAGTCCGAGATCATCCATGACCTTGGAGAACGTCATTTCGACGTAGAGATCGTCCTGCCCGATGGCGTTGTCGATCATGTCAGGGGTCCAGCGCAGATCCCATTCGCCGATCTTGCCGTTGGATTTGAACTCGGTGGGTGCGCCATAGGACACTCCGATCATCTGACCAGCCCAGCCGCCGCGGATTTTATCCAACAGGGCGACCCGGGACAGAACGCGATCCGGTTCGCGGGCGGAGGCGGGGGAGGTCGCGACCGCGGCCAGGAGAGAGAAGGCGACGAGGTAGGGTGCGGCCCGATTCATGGGACCAGCCTTATCAGAGCGATCGAAGGCGAGACAACGATCCGGGGATGAGCGGGAGTCGATTCAGGCCGGACGCCGGACGCCGCGCTGGCGGTAAACGTCAACAATCACGGCCGCGATGATGACGGCGCCGGTGATCAGTCGCTTGATTTCGTCCTTGGCGCCGATGGCGGCGAGTCCGGAGTTGAGCACGGCAATGATCACCACGCCGAGGAAGGTGCGGAGCACCGAACCGCGACCGCCCATGAGGCTGGTGCCGCCGATCACGGCCGCGGCAATGGCGTTGAGTTCCAGTCCTAATCCCGCATTGGGATTGGCGGCTTGAAAGCGCGAGGTGTCGATGACGGCGGCGAGGGCGGACAGAACGCCGGTTCCGATGAAGACCGAAAGCTTCACCCCGCGCGGGTCGATACCGGACAATCGAGCCGCCTCTTCATTGGTACCGATGGCGACGGTGTATCGGCCGAACACGGTTTTGACCATCAGGATGTGGGTGGCTACCACCACCACGAGCGCGACCAGGAAGGGCAATGAGAAGCCGAGAATGGAGGCATCGGCGAGTCTGCCGACGGCGGAACCGATGTACTGGGTTTGGGAACCGGTGACGGCGTGAGCGGCTCCCCGGGCCATCTCGAGCATGCCCAGGGTCACGATGAAGGTCGGGAGCCGCCAGCGCATGGACACCAGTCCGTTGAAGGCGCCGCAGATCGCCCCCACCGCAAGTGCGAGGGCGACGGCCAGCGGCAGCGGAAGGTGCCATCGAGTCATGGCGACGCCGAGCATGGCGCCCGCGAAGCCGAGCACCGACCCGACCGACAGATCGATCTGGCCCAGGATCAGGACACAGGTCATTCCGGTGGCAACGAGGACCGCCGACGGAATCTGGTTGGCGATGGTGCGGAGATGGGTGCCACTGAGGAAATGATCGGTGGTTAGGCCGAACACCGTGATCAACGCGGCGAGTCCGATAAGCAGCCCCAGGAACTCCCCGATCCAATGGCGCCATGCCGGTGTCGTGCCCGCCACGGTGGCGGACAGGTGGGTACCAGGTCTCGGTGTCACGCGGATGCCGCGGTTGCGCGGGTGGGTGCGAGATGTTCGCTCAACGCGGCGGCCATGATTTTGTCCTGCGTCCATTCGCCGCGGCGAAACGTCGCCGCCAGCCGGCCGGCCGACATCACCGCGATGCGATCGCAGAGCGACATGAGTTCGAGCAGGTCGGACGATACCACAATCACGGCCTTACCCTGGGCCGCGAGGTCGGCGAGCAGGTGATAGATCTCGAACCGCGCCCCGATGTCCACCCCACGGGTGGGCTCGTCGAAGATCAGGATGTCGCAGTCGCGGAACAGCCAGCGGGCAACGATCACTTTCTGCTGATTGCCGCCGCTCAATTCGACGATTCCCTGATCGGGCGAATGACATCGCACGGCGAGTTTGTCGATCCAGGACCGGACGACCGAAGTTTCGTCGGACCGGCGCAGCCAACCGCCGAAGCCGGAGAGGCGGTGGAGGGCGTTGATGGTCAGGTTCTCGCGGATGCCGAGGGATAGGAACAGACCCTGCGCTTTGCGGTCCTCGTTCAGAAGGGCGAGCCCGGACTGCACCGCTTCGCGCGGGGAGCGGAAGCGGGAAGGCTGGGAATTGCCATGGAGAAAGACGTCGCCGGCGTCGGGTTGGTCGGCGCCGAAGATGGCCCGCATGGTCTCGGTGCGTCCCGAGCCCATGAGTCCGGCGAAACCGAGGATCTCGCCCCGGTGCGCGTCAAAACTCACATCCCGTACCTGGTGTCCGCGACGGAGGTGGCGGACAGACAAGGCGACGGCACCGGCGGTGCGCCCTTCGGCGAAGGATTCGGCGCCGAGTTCGCGCCCGACCATCCGGCGGACGATCTCATCGAGGGTAAGGCTGGCGGCGGGTTGGGTTCCGACGAGACGACCGTCCCGGAGAATACTGATGCGGTCGGCGATCTGCCGAATTTCCTCCAGGCGATGTGAGATGTAGAGGATGGCGACCCCGGCGGCGCGAAGGTTGCGGATCTGTTCGAACAGCTGTTTGACCTCCGGCTCGGTGAGGGCGGCGGTGGGTTCGTCCAGGATCAGGATCCGGCACTGGCGCCAGAGGCTGGCGGCGATCTCCACCATCTGTTGCGGGCCAACGCCCAGTTGATCGACGGTGGTGCGCGGGTCGAGATCGCGCATGCCGATACGGTCGAGCACTTCGGTCGCCCGCTGGTACAACTTCGGGAAATCGATCCAACCGGCCCGGTGGGGAAGATGATCCAGGAAGATGTTCTCGGCGACCGACAGGGTGCCGATGAGATTGAGTTCCTGCATCACCATGTGAACACCGGCACCTTCGCCGTCGCGTTTGGACCGCGGACGGTAGGGCTGCCCGTTCAGTTCCATCCCGCCATCGGTGGCGGGGGTGAGTCCGGACAGGATCCGGCACAGGGTGCTTTTTCCGGCGCCGTTTTCCCCGACCAAGGCGTGGACTTCGCCTGGGAAAAGGTCGAGATCGATGCCGTCGAGAACTCGCGTCGCGTAGGTCTTTCCGACTCCGCGCAGGCGGACCACCGGGGCCGGATGGGAAGGGGCGGGTGCGGGGCTCATCGCGTCGGGGCGGGCGCGGTGACGAGTTCGACGGGAGTTTCCTTGTCGGCCGGGGCGACACCGGATTTGAGCAAATCGAGAGCGTACTCGATACCGAAGACGGCGATTTGATCGGCGTGCTGATCGGCGGTGGCCAGGATTCGGCCTTCTTTGAGGAGGGATTGGACGGCTCCGATATTGTCGTAACCGACAACCAGGACCTGCCCTTGTTTACCGGCTGCGCGCAGGGCGGCGACGGCGCCTAGCGCCATGCTGTCGTTGGCGCAGAGGAGGGCTTTGAGCTGGGGATGCTCGGTGATCATCGCGGCGGCAACCTGGTTGGCTTTGTCGGTTTCCCAGTAGCCCGATTGTGCGGTCACCACCTTCATGCCGGCCGCCGCCATGGCATCGGCGAAACCGAGTTGGCGTTGCACGGCATTGAAGGCATTTGGGGCTCCATCGATGATGGCCACTGCGTCGCCGGGTTTCAGTTGCTTGGCGAGGTGATCGCCAACCTTCCGGGCACCCCGGCGATTGTCGGGTCCGACAAAGGGGATGCGGACCTTTTTTTCATCGAGAACGGCTTGATCGAACTTGTTGTCGATATTGACCACCACCATGCCTGCGGCTTGGGCCTTGGCGCAGGCCGCCACCAGGGCCTTGGAATCCGCCGGGGCGATGACGATGGCATCGACCTTTTGGGCGATCATCTGCTCCACCATGTCAATCTGACGGGCGACATCGAGTTCGTCCTTGATGCCGTTGGCGAGCAGTTCGTAGTCGGCGGCATGGGCTTTTTGGTGGGCGCGGGCGCCATTCTCCATGGTCAGGAAGAACTCGTTGGCGAGTGACTTCATGATGAGGGCGACGCGCGGTTTGCTGGACGCCTTTGCCGCCTCGGTGGCGCCAGGCGGGGAAGGCGCATCGGAGGGGCCGCAACCCGCCAGGATCAGGGTGAGCAGGGCGGCGAGCAGGGCGGGGAAGGAGGCGGAAGTTGAGGATCGCGAGGTCATGGAGCGAGCGGTCTTTGGGTGGCCCGGCAACGGGAACGATTCAGCGCGGGGATTTCGGTTTCCGGGCGGCGAGGAAGCGGTTGACTTCCGTGCGTTTGGGCATGGAGTTCTGGGCGCCCAGGCGCGTGGCGGCGAGGGCGCCAGCGGCGCAGGCAAAGGGCATGGCTTCGCCGAGATTGGCACCTTCGGCGAGACGAAGGGTCAGAGCGGCGGTGAAGGCGTCACCCGCCGCGGTGGTATCCATCGCCTCGATCGAATAGGCGGGAGTCACCAGGGCCTCGCCGATACCGGCGTGGGCGACGGCGCCGAGTTCCCCCATTTTGACGACCACCACCCCCGGATCGTAACGGTGGATGAGGGCATCCGCGACGGCCACGGCCTCGGAGGCGGTGTGACACGGCATACCGGTGAGTAACGTGGCCTCGCTTTGGTTGGGGCTGAGAATGTCCACCTCGCGGAAGGTATCCGGCAACCCGTCGGGCGGAACCGGGGCGCAATCGAGAACGGTCGGGACACCATGACGCCGTGCCAGGCGCAGAGCTGTCGCCGCGGTGTCGAGGGGAATTTCCAGTTGAAGCAGGAGAGCGTCGGCCGAGGCGATGACGGACTCGAGTTTTCGAAGGTCGGCAGGGCGGAGGCGTTCATTGGCGCCGGAAGCGATGGCGATGGAATTCTGGCCAGAGGCCTCCACGCCGATGACAGCGACGCCGCTGCTGGATTTGGGAATGACGGCGACGTGGCGGATGTCCACTCCCTCGCCGCGCAGGCCCTGCCGCAGATGGGTGCCGAAGACATCGTCCCCCACACAGCCAATCATGGTGGCACGCCCGCCCAGGCGCGCGACCGCGACGGCCTGGTTGGCGCCTTTGCCTCCCGGCAGGGTCTGAAACCCGCTGCCGGAAAGGGTCTCGCCGGGTTTCGGAAGGCGCGGGACCTGCACCACCAAATCCATGTTGATGGAACCGACGATAACGATGCGGGCGCGGGTTCGACGCGGGGCGGCAGGGGCATGTCCGTCGGGTTTGGCCATGGCTCTGGGACTTGGCGGCAGTGTAGGCATCCCAAGGGCAGCGCGTCGATGAATTCGGGGTGTGTCGGAAGGCCCTCGTCGAGGTCAAGGCCGGCCGAACCTGAGGTCGGAAGCCGGCCGAGGTGGGCGGGGCTGGGAAAAGAACTGGGCAAAGCCGGAAGTTCGGTGGTCGGATGGGTGATCCGGACATCGAGCCGTGGACCAACGATGGATCAGACCCAATTCACCGAGGCGCTGGTTCGCATTCTGCAAAGCGGTGCGGACATCGAGACGATCGAGCGACAGGTCGGGGATCTTTACCTGGAAATGGGTTTCCCCGAGCCGATGGCCCGCGAGGCGGCTCGGTTGATGTTGGTGCATGGGAACGATCCGGAGCGGTTTCAGTTGGAGTTCCACCGGCTGCTGACGGGTTTTGCCACGAAGGAACTGGCGAAGGAGCAGGGTGAAGAATGGACGACAGTCCAGAAGATCCTCCAGTCGAAGGTGGTCGATCGTGCCGCCGAAACGGCCCAGATGTATGCGGCTGGAAAATTTCGCGAGGCCTTGGATACGGCGCGTGAGGTGGCCTCGGAGGCTGGGGCGATGGCCGACGAGTTGCTGCGCGCGGCGCGAGCCGACGACCCCGAATTGAAGGTGATGGCGGAAATCGTGGTGGCGCAGGCCGAGGGCTTGATCGGGGCGATGGAGTTCAAGCTGGGCGAGTTTGTGCCCGCCATGACCCATCTCGATCGGGCGATCGAGGTTTTCCAACGGCATTCCAAAGTCGACATGGCGGTGTTCCCGAAGCTGCTGCTGGCCCGGGCGGTGCTGGCCCAAACGGTGGGCGACACTTCGAGGGCGGTGGGATTGACGGAGCAAGCGGTGGCCTTGCGTGAGGATTTGATTCGACGGAGCGGCGGCGAGGCGACGGAGGTGTTGTTGCGCGCCGACACCGATCTGGCGGTGATTCGCATGTCACTGATGTTGCTGTATGCGGAGAGCGGCGATCATCTCAAAGCCATCACCCTGCAACAGCAGGTCCTGGCCGGATTCCTGGAGGTCGGCAACAGTCCCGAACATCCGGCGCTCCTTGGCCAATTCGCCAACTTCCTGCAGAACAGTGGCCTGGTTCTGTTGGGTGCGGGTGCCGACCGCCCGACCGCCATCGGACTGTTGAATCAAGCGCTGTCGTTGTATCGCGATCACGGCAAGCTGGCGCATCCGGACGGCCTGCATTGCCTGGTCAACCTGGCGGAACTGAATCGCCAGCAGGGGGATGTCGAAGGAGCCAGCCGAGCGTTGATCGAGGCGTTGGGGGTGTTTCAGGGCGAGCCGACGAAGGATCCGTCGCTCTTGGCGGACACGCTCCTGATCGGAGCCCTGGTCTCGGCGTCGGCAGGCCTGCACGACCAGGCGTTGTCCATGCTGCGGCAGTCGGCGGAATGCCACGAGACACGCTTCGTCAAGATGCTGCCCGCGGCGTCGGAGAATCAGAGGCGACAGATACAGGGTCGTTTGCAGCAGCATTTCCACATTCTGCTGTCGCTGGTTTGGCAGCAGTTTTCGCAGGCGCCGCCGGCCGTGGCCGAGGCGATGACACTGGTGTTGCGACGGAAGGGACTGCTCGCTGATGCCACGCTGGCGCAGCGGATGGCGGTTTGGGAAGGACGCAGCGCGGAGTTGGCTCCGCTGGTGCGCCAGTTGCGGGAGCTGCGGCAACGCATTGCCAACCATGGTCTGTCGCGGCCGTTGGACGGTGATGAAGCGACCCACGCGGCCGTGTTGCAGACTTGGCAGTTGGAGGCGGAGACCCTGGAGGTGGCGGTATCGTCCCGGATTCCCGAATGGGAATATGAACAGCGCCTGTTTCGCGGCGATGCGGCCACGGTGGCGCAAGTCCTGCCCGAGGGATCGGTCCTGATCGAGTTTGTGCGCCTGCGGCAGCGTGAATTCTCTGCCGACGCCGCAAAGGAGCCGTCATCGGTGTGGATGGGTGAGCGGTATCTCGCTTTTGTGCTGCCGGCGGGAGCGCCCGATGCTGTGTGCTTGGTGGATCTGGGAGAGGCGAATTCCCTGGATGCCTGCGTCGCGGCCTGGCGATTCGCCATTACCGGCGAAGACTCGCCCCATGCTGCCGGCGATGCCGACCGTGGGGCGACCGACCTGCGCAGCGGCCTTCTTGAGATCCCTTCACGCGCGGATGCCAGTTTCAGTGGCCAGGAATCGGCCGACGAACGGCCCGCGGGTGAAGCGCTGTGGCGGCGAGTTTACCAGCCGCTCATCGCCGCCTTGCAGGGATCGCGACGCCTGATCCTGGCGCCCGACAGCGAACTGTCGCGCGTTTCTTTCGAGGCGTTGCCGATCCCTGGCGGCGGTCGAATGCTGGACGACCATGTCATCAGCTACGTAGCAACGGGACGGGATCTACTCCGTTGGCGAGCGCCGATTCCCGGGATGCCGGCGGGCCGGCCTTGGGTGATTGCCGACCCGGACTACGATGCTGGCGCCAGCGACGACCGGGACTGGAGGTCGGGCGTTCCTTTCGAGCGGCTGCCGGGCACGATCGATGAGGGACAAATGGTGGCGGAATGCTTGCAGGCCGAGCTCTTCATGGGGAAACAGGCCACGGAACCGTTGCTCAAGAGCGGGCCACTCCCGGCGATGATTCACGTGGCCACCCATGGCTTCTTCCTCGATGCCCCACCGGGAACCTCGGAGCCTGCGGGTGATGGCTTTCTTGCCTACGTGGGCGCCCCGCCATCCAGTGCGTGGTCCCGTCTCGAGAAGGCTCGTGATCCGATGTTGAGGTCGGGCCTGGCGCTGGCGGGCGCGAACACCTGGGCGCAGGGTCGGACGTCGAATCGAGCCCTGGAGGATGGGGTCCTCACGGCGGAGGATGTGACGGGTCTCGATCTGGTGGGAACGGATTTGGTGGTCCTCTCGGCATGCGAGACCGGATTGGGCGAGGTGCGCACCGGAGATGGCGTTTACGGACTGCGCCGCGCCTTCACGGTGGCCGGCGCGCGGACCTTGGTGATGAGCCTTTGGAAAGTGCCTGACGAACCGACCAGCCGCCTCATGGCGGAGTTCTATCGGGCGCTGGATGCCGGACGGCCCAAGGTGGAAGCGCTGCGGGAGGCGCAGATGGTGGTGCGCGCCACGGATCCGGATCCGTTCTTCTGGGGCGCTTTCATCTGCCAAGGGGATCCTGGTGAGGTGCGGTTGGTGGCCGATCGGAGCGAGGAGGAGAGCGATCCGGCCACCCCAGGTTGAAGCGGAAGTGGAAGCGGGAGTGAGGTGGAGTGCCGCGATCCCTCAGTCGGAACCGGTGCGGCGCCAGCGTTCGATGGTGAATTCAGGGGTGTCGCGCAGGATCTCGGCGCGCTCGAACCAATGCTCGAAGGCCGGGAACCAGGCATCCCCCGCCACCTCCTGTTTCACCCGGGTCAGGAACAGCGTCGAGCAAAGTGGCAGGAGTTGGGCGTAAACGTTGGCGCCGCCACAGACCATGACGTCGTGGTGCTCGGCATAGCGCAGCACCTGATGGAGGCTGCGGATGAAGACCACGTCGCCGGAGCCCAGTTTCAAGGTGCGCTCCATCATCCGACCCGAGGAGGTGCGCGAAATGGGATTGAGCCGAATGCGAATGCGCAACAGGGGATCCTTTTGGCGGACTTCGCTGGCATAGCGGCGCGGTCGTCGGGTAAGCACGATGTTGAGCCGCTCCGGAAACGGGCGCCGATCCACGCTCTCGAAGGTCTTCCGGCCCATCAGCACGGCCTTGCCCAGCGTTTGCTGTCGAAACCACCGAAAGTCTTCGGGCAACCGCCAGGGAATCGCATTGCCGTTGCCGATAACCCGATTGGTAGCCATGGCAGCAATGGCCGTCAGCCGCGGCAAGGAATGGATCACCGATCCGGTGGTGTCCGAACCTTGGGCGCGGCGGTTCACCGGGGAACGCCGGGTCGCTGCGGAACGCGATGTGGGGGGTGTCCGGGTGGATCGCATGCGCGAAGTTGACTCGACGCGGAGCTACCAGTTGCGGCGGTTGGAAGCGATAGCGAAGTGGGATGAGGCGCCGGGCCGGTCCCAGGTCTGTTGCCGCCGAAGAATCATCGACCCACAGTGACTCGCAACCCGACCGGCGTCGTCGCCGGCGCGTTGGCGAAAGGCTCCTCATGACCCCGCGCGAACGTTTTCTGGCGGCGCTCGACCTACAGCAACCGGACCGTGTGCCCATGTTCGATTTCCTGTTCCAGCAGCCGCTCTATGAGGCGCTCATCGGACGCCGGCCGGAACACTATAACGGCCGTGATGCGGTGGCCTGTGCCTTGGCGTTGAACCACGACGGGGTGTGGTTGCCGTTTGGCGGTTTCAGCGGGTATCGGCCCAAGTTTCTGAGAGACCGAGTCTACCAGGACGAATGGGGCACGGTGTATCAGAAGGACCCGGCATCCTGGCCGATCGACGCCCCCATCGAATACCCGATCCGAACACGCGCGGACTTGAAGGGCTACGTGCCGCCGGACCCGACGTTGCCGGGTCGAGACGCCGAGATCGTGGCTGCGCGCGGCGCGAACACCGGCGACCTGGCGTTGCTTGGCGGCGTGCAAGGTCCGTTGACGACCGCCTGGTTGCTGATGGGATACGAGAACATCTGTTACGCATTGCATGACGATCCCGGTCTTCTGACTGAGGTTTTTCGTCTCTCCAACGAGTTTTTCATGGAAGCCGCGAAGCGGTCGGTGGCAGCCGGTTGTGTGGGCATGTGGGTGAGCGAGGATCTGGGCGACAGTCATCGCGGGTTCTTCCGGTTGGAACAGTACCGGCGCCATGTCCTTCCGCCCTTTGTCGAACTGGTGGACGAAGTGGCCCGGCTTGGGGTTCCAGTTTTGCTCCACTCGTGCGGCTGTATCTCGGCGTTTCTGGAGGACCTGGCAGGGACCAAGATTCGGTCGATCCATCCCATGCAACGAACGGCGAAGATGGATCTGCGTGCGATGAAGGAACGTTACGGAAGGCGACTGTGCCTCATAGGGAACATCGATTCATCGCGCACGTTGCCCTATGGGACCCCGGCGGAAGTGGCGGCGGAGGTGAGGGAGGCGATCGACATCGCGGCTCCGGGCGGAGGCTACATCCTGGCTTCCGACCATTCGCTTCACGATGGCATCCCGATCGAGAACATTCGTGAGATGTTCCGAACGGGGCTGGAGTATGGCGGATCGTTTTATCGACGAACCTAGAGGCCCGCAGGACGCGGGCCTGGCCTGTCGCAGCGCGACAGGCTCCGCCTGATGGAGAGCATCGGGAGGAGGTGGTCGATTGACAGCGTCCGGCCGGCATCGCGAGGATCGAGTCGATGCGCAAGCCCCTTCCAAACGGAACCTCGCGTCGCCAGTTCCTGCAGCAGACGGGTCGAATGGGAGCCGTCTCAGCCCTGGCGGGAACAACCTTGCCTCACGTGCATGCGGCCGAGAACCACACGCTCAATCTGGCGTTGATCGGCTGCGGCGGCCGGGGCAGCGGGGCGATCGTGGACGCGTTCGATTCGCCACATGGGCCGTTGCGACTCTTCACCATGGCGGACCTCTTCGAACACCGGCTTCAAGGGGCGTGGCGGACGCTGAGCGACAAGTATCCGGACCGGGTCGAGGTTCCGTATGACCGTCGGTTCATCGGGTTCGACGCATATCGGAAGGCGATCGACACCTTGCGACCGGGGGACATCGCGTTGCTGACCGGCTACGCGGCATTCCGTCCGGCGCAGTTGGAGTATGCGGTGGCAAAGGGTGTGCATGTGTTCATGGAGAAATCATTCGCCTGCGACCCGCCCGGGGTGCGGCGGATCATTGCGGCGGGGGAGGAAGCGGAGCGCAAGAACCTGAAGATCGCGGCGGGATTGATGTGCCGACATTCGCGGAATCGGCAGGAATTGATTCGCCGGATGCGGGAAGGGGAGCTGGGCGAGATTCAGATGATCCGCGCCTGCCGGATGCAGCCCGTCGGACCGCTGGGTCGACGTCCGGTCGAGCAAAAGGAACTGGCGTGGCAACTGAGGAACTTCACCAGCTTCCTTTGGGTTTCAGGCGGTTTGTTCGCCGAGATGGACATTCATCAGATCGACGAGATCTGCTGGATCAAGGATGCGTGGCCGGTGTCGGCCCATGGCATCGGTGGTCGGGCGGTGGACAGCACGGATTGCAGCCAGAACCTGGATTCATTCTCGATCGAATGGACCTTTGCGGACGGCACCAAGGCGTATGACGTGGTTCGGTACCTGGCCAATTGCCACGACGAATTCGCGACCTACATCCATGGCACCCGGCGGGCGGCGCAGTTCTCTGGCAACATCCGTGCCGGAACGGTGCGAACCTATAAGAACCAGGTGATCGCTCCAAAGAACGTGGAATGGCAGGCGCCACCGGAGACGGAGACGCCCTGGCAGGCGGAGTGGAATGCGTTTCTCCGGGCGATTCGACTGGACCTGCCGCACAACGAAGCGAAGCGGGCGGCCCTCTCCAATCTGGCGGACATCATGGGTCGCGCCGCGGTGCACATGGGGCGGGTGATCACCTGGGACGAGGCGATGGCGTCGAACTTCCAGTTTTGTCCCGGCCTCGAGCAGATGACCTTCGAGAGTGATCCGCCCGTGCGCGAGGATGGGCAGGGCCGGTACCCGGTGCCGGTGCCGGGCAAATGGGTGGAAATCTGAGGGAGGGCCAATCATGACATTTCAGATCGAGACGCGGGTGCGGCAGATCATTCGACGGCTGGGACCGCTGTCGGCCTTTCGGCAATTGATCGCCGAGAATGATGCGGCGATTCGGCAGCCCGAGTTGGGCAACGGCCGGGCGCTGGCCAGCGCGCGGACTGCGATTTACACCGAACTGGTGCGGCATTGGGCGTCGGAGCAGAGGCAGGTGGTCGGGTACCGGAGGCCGTTTGCAGTGGTGGCCCTGGGAGGCACGGGACGGGCCGAATTGGCGCCCTACTCCGACCTCGATTTCGCCTTTCTGTTCGATGACACCTTGGAAGGAAACTCATTCCTGCTCGAATTGCAGCGGCAGGTGTTGCACTCGACGCAATTCGAGGATCGGTATGGTTTCGGTTTTCAGCCCTTGCCCTTCAATTTGGACGAGGCGCCTCGCCTCACCGGCAAACAATTGAACTCGTTTCTCGATATGCGGCCGGTGTTCGATCCGGACGGATTGTCGGGTCAATTCCGGGAACGAGTCCGGGCGACGTTTGATCCTTTTGAACATTTTCTTCATGTGCGCGGGTTTTGGCGGGATCACCTGGCGCAGGCGGCGGGGGAGTTCGAACGGGTGGACCGGTTTGATATCAAGAACGAAGGCTTGCGGGTGTTTTTGGCGGGGATCTGGACGCTGGCGGGGGCGCGGTTCATTCACAGCCATGAGGTATATCCGCTCTTGGAGGATTCCCGGGATTTGGCGGCGTACGATTTTCTAATGCGACTGCGGGCGTTGGTGCATTCGCGACGGGGACCGACGATGCACGGGGCGGCCGATGGCAGCCATGAGCAGGACCTGATGCGGTTCGACGATTTCACGGCCTTTGACGATCTATTGCCAGCGGGTGCTGACGAGCGGCGGCGGTTCGATGTCGGGATCGAAGTGAGGGCGCGGTTGCTGGCGGCGCGACGGCGCGTGGCGCAGTTCACCAAGGGCGTCATTGAACGGGAATTGAAGAACGGGCGGGAAGTCAGTCCGGGAAGCCGCGTCATCTATGGCGTGGGCGGCTTGTATCATCAATCGACGGTTCCGCTGCGAACCCCGCAGGAAAAGAGCCGGGCCGCGTTATCCCTGCTGCTGGCATCCCAGCGGTATGGAGTGCCGATTGATGCGGCGGAACTCCAAACAACCTTCCGCAATGCCGGAGATTGGTTGGTGCTGGTGCCGGAGGTTTCCGCCTTGTTCTACGAGACGCGTGGCAGTCTGGCGGAGTCGTTTGTGTTCCTGTCGCAATTCGACGGGGCGCAGGAACGCTTGTTTCCTGGCTACGCGCGGTTCGAGGCTTCCTGCGATAGCCGCGTGCTGACGGAGCGGAAGGAACTCCGCGGAGCGTTGGAACGACGAAAGTTGGCCTACCTGGAAGAACGGGTTCGGGAAGGGCAGGAGAAACTGGGTGGCGCAGTATCGGCGGGTTCGAGTTCCCTGGATAACGGTGGCGCGGTATCGGTGGCGATCGAGGCGGCGTTGCTCGACTCCGACCAATTGGCCGCCGTGAAACTGGCGCTCAAGACCAAACGCCTTCCGGTCACGGAGGACGATGTGGTGGCGCTCAGCGACGCGGCCCTGCCGTGGCGAGAGCGGTTGTGCACGGGCATGTCGGAGATACCGCTCGAGGACTATTACGAGCCGTACCAGCGCCTGGCGGGATTCACTCCGGAAACGATCCGGCTGGCCGAGTTCCTGGTGGCAAATCGGCGCGCCTTCAAGGAAAGCACCGAGCACGGCATCAACGATCCCCTGCAGGTGGAGCGCTTCGATGCTTTGTGCCGGCACGACGAAGGGTGGGTGCGCTCGCTGTTTGTGTTTACCTGCGCCGACCGCGGGGAGTGGCAGGGGGAGGCGGCGGAACCCACGCGCTGGTTCAACATCCGCGAGCTGTACACCAAGGCGATGGCGCGCTTTGGGAAGGGACTGGACATCGCCAGTTCGTTGGAGCGGGCGGGGTACGCACCCGAGGAGTTGGCCATCCTCAAGGATTTCGGCGCCGACTTCTTCGAAGGCCGGTATCGGACGTATGCCAATCGATTCGGTTCTCACCTGGTTCGATTGACCGAAGCGGGCGGCGAGGAGGCAGGTCCAAAGGTCAGCGTCGTGCGCGATGGAACGTCGATCATTCTCGGAGTGGCATCCCGGGATTTTCGAGGATTGGCGGCGTGCATCTGTGGCGCGCTATGGCGCGAACATATCCAGGTGCGGCAGGCCCATCTCTTCTCGGCGATGCACCAGGGGTTGGTGCTCGATTTCTTTCACGTGGCTCCGGGCGGGCCGCCTTTGGGAATGGAGGTGACCGAACGAATCGAGGCGGCGATCCGGGAACGACGGCATATTGCCGACTCGGACGAGGCGACGCTACCGCGGGTGGAGGTCCGATCGACGTTGCAGGAATGGCGTCCCGGGTTGTACCGGCTTCGCTGCGACACCGCGCCCGGCGATGCGGGTGTGGTGTATTCGTTGACCTACCGCGTCTTCCGATACCTGCGCGGGAACATCTTCGGCTTGGTGGCCTTCGCGGCACAGGGGGAAACCTACCTCTCCATCTATCTGAGTCTGCCGCAAGGCATGACCTTTGCCGAGGCCCAGGAAATCGTGAGCCGACATCTGGGATGAGGGTGCCGGCTTCGGCACGGACGGACAGGCCCTTCACGGAGAGGCGTTGAAGGACCGTGCTCCCGCGATTACCGCCCGGACTGGGCGTTGTCGCTGGGTGGCGGCGAATCGTCGCAGCGATCCCACTGTCCATTGCGGAATTCCGCCATCGTCAGTGCTGCGATACGGTCGCCGGCGTTGGAGAACTGCCAAGGACCGGTGATGCCGAGGCCCAGGTTGCGCGGCGTTGCGACTTTTGAACCGGCGAGCCATGCAGCGGCGAGGCCGATCGCATCGGCCCCGAAATAGGCGAGTTCATCGGGGGAGGTTCCGAAGTCCCGGTGGTAGTCCCGGGCAAAAGACTGCGCCGCCGCCGAGGGAGTGGCCATCGCCTCCAGGCGGACGATCCTGAATCCTTCGGCCGCCCGCCCGGCGGCCTCGACAAAGGCGGCTGCTCGCAGGGTACAGGGACCGGCGAGACGTCCGCGAAAGCCGCGGTTCCTCATGGCCTTCGCCCATTGTCCTGCGGTCTGGGGGGGGAGCCAAAGAAGGATACCGTCCGGATGCAAAGCGAGGGTCTCGGCCTGTTGGGCATCGGCGTGGTCGATCGCGGCGACCACGACACGCGACGGAGTGAGTCCAAGCGCCCGGGCCGCTTCACCGAGGTCCTTGGCGATTTCCCGGCCGTCGCGTTCCGGCGGCACCACCAAGGTCCATCGCGCTGCCAGTGGGAGCAGACGGCGCGCCTGATCGAAGTTGGAGGGAACCAGCCGAAGCATCCAGGGAATGCCGGCGCCGGAGGCGGAAGCATCGGCGTTGAGTGAGATCACGGGGATCTGGGTGCGGCCGGCAACCTGCAGCAATAGATGGGTGAAGGAGCCACCCGGAGGCGCGATGACAAGGGACACGGCGTCATCGAACACCATGCGTACCGCATCATCCGCGGCGCTGCCCCATTGTCCGTCACCACTTCGGATCACCAGTCGGATGGGCGGAAAACCGAGGCTTTGGCGTCGTTGGGATTCGAGTTGAGCGGCTTGGCGGATGGCCAAGTGGCCGGGTTCGTTGGTGGAAACCACCAAACCCACAACAGGGATGGGTGACGCAGCGGGCGCGACCGATCGGGTGAGAAACAGGCCGGCGAACGCCGCCACAAGGGCGAGCCGCCGCGACCGGGCGGAGGCGACAGGGGCGAGCAAGCTCACGGCGAACCCGCGCTGGCGTGCTGGTCGCTGCGCTTCAATTCGGGTGGCGCGTCGAATTCCCAATGCCCGGACCGATGATGGGCGATGGAGATGGGGACGATGTTGTCCCAGCGACCATCGAAGATCATGTGGCCCGTCACGCCGTTCCATTCCTCGAGCGCCCCGAGGTGATTCCGAATGCGATAACGGTTGGGACCGACCGCGCGAACTGCCTCGATCATCAAGCGGGCGCCATCGTAGCCATAGGCGGCATAAATATCGGGCCGCCGGCCGAATCGCTTCTCGAAACGTCCGACAAAATCGACCCATGGTTTGTCGGTCCGGTCCGGGTTGAAGAAGTAGGTGATGGTCATGCCCTCGGCGGCGGCGCCTGCGTTCTTCAGGAACCCCTCCTCCTTGAGACGGTCGAAGCCGAAGAACTGGGCCTGGACCCCGGCGGCGCGGAGCTGGCTGGCGCAACGTCCAACGTCTTCAGGCTGTCCGTAGAAGAGCACGGCATCGGCATTCGAGGCGCGGATGGCCTCGATTTGGACGGAGAGGTTGGTGTCGCCCGGTTTGAAGTTGAGATGCTGCGCGGCCGGAACCCCGAGACGGCGGATGTAATGGGCGAAGTGCATGACTCCGACGCGACCCGGACGGCTGTTTTCGCGAAGAATGGCGATGCGCTTGCATCCCCTCTCTTTCACAGCCAGGAGGGCGAGGCGAAAGCATTGCTGGCGGTCATCGGGAAAGATGCGGGTCAACCACGGGATCTGCGTCTCGGTGAGTGTCGGATCGGGATCCGACGTGTTGATCATGTAGGTTTCGATTTTGAGGGCGACTCGCAGGGCCACGTGCGTGGCGTCACCGTCGATCGTGCCGAGAAACCCGAGAACCTCGTCGTCTTTGAATTCCACCGCGATATTCGCGGCGCTGCCCCATTGCGGGGAATCCTCCTTGTAGACGATCTCGAAGGGGAGTTGATCCGGACGACGCCCAGCTTCCTCCTCCTCGAAAGCCAGGAGGACACCCTGCTTGGTGCGTTCACCGCGAGGGCCTTCGGGCCCGAGCCGGTTGGGACTAAGCAAACCGATGCGGAGGGTCTTCAGATTCGGTGGGTCGGGAAAGTCGGGGCCGGGCCCACGAAACGGAAGGCGCTGTTTCCAGTAGCGGAAATAGGGTTCAACACCTCGGAAGGGGATGAGCTCATCCGGGGTGTTGGCATAGTAGGGATAGGAACTGACCGGTGGCGGCGCGCCGGTATCACGTTCGGCGTCGGCGGCCGGCAAGGTGACCGCGGGAGCCTCCGTCGTCCGCGGGGTGGGGGATTCCTTTCGTTCGTAGGAGGCCCCGAGGAGGGTGAAGGAAGAGGCCGCCAGAAGGAGACAGCGGGAAAGGAGGCGGATCATACGCGTGGAGGGAGGTGAGTTTTCCGGCGGTGATGGATCGGTGCTGCGTGGCGTCTGACCGTGAGCCTCTGGAGAGGGTCCACTCGCCGCAACGCGTCGTTGAGAGAACCGACCCTTGGCTCCCGCTGGGCAGACCGAAGGCGGGGTGAGATTAGGTTCGGAGCAGGATGGCAATGGCTTCGATTTCGACGAGGAGATCGCTACGACAGATGCGGGCCTGGATGGCGGTGCTGGCGGGCAGCGGATTCAGTCCGAGGGCGGCGAAGAATTCGTTGCGCACGTTGTTGAACTCCGCGTAGTCGCGTTCGATGTCGCGGAGGTAGCAGGTGGTGCGAACGATGTCGTTCCAGGTGGCGCCTTCGGCGGTGAGCAGGTTGGTGATATTGCGATAGGTGCGCCACAGCTGGGCGCGGAAATCGCCGGGGTACAGGGTCTGTCCGTCCTCTCCGACGCTGGCGGTCCCGCTGATGAGCAGATGAGTGACACCGCCGGGAAGGTCGATGCGCAGGCCGCGGCTGAAGGCGCTGCCGTAGTCGGGCGCCTCATTCAGGACACGCGGCGCGCAGATGGCCTTCTTGGAGACTGACGGATGGGCGGAGGCCGGCGGTTTCAGCAAGCCGACCGGCGACGGTTCGAAGGCTGGGAGGCCCAGGAAGCGGCGTTCGGCGCGTTCGGCCTCGCTGTAGGTGACGGGTTTGTCCACAAGCGTTTCGCGGTCAATTACACTGGCTGTCATGGGGCTGTGATGTTGTTTGGGTGGGAATCCGTCGAGGTTTTTGGGGTATTTGGCAGAGTCGGATGGGCGGCCATTCTCCGGCCCGGCGCGGCGGAGAGGAGCCCGTGACTCAGGCCGTCGGAGGTCGCGATCCATGCCTCTTGATCATCCACCCAAACCCCCAGCACAAAGCCGTGGGCCAGAGCGGTATCCGTCGTATGCTTTTCGACCGGCTGCGAGGGTCGATGAATCTCCATGAGGCCGGTGCCTTTGTCGCTGACGCTGTAATTGACCCAGGTCTCGCCGTCGGTGGTGGACAGACCTTTGTCGGTGCCGATCCAGGCGACCTTTCGGTGGGACCATACAAACTGGGTGAAATTGGAGGGCAACGGCGACTTGCTCTCCACCCAGGTGCGCCACCGGCGTCCGTCGAAGCGAGAGAATCCGAAGTAGGTGCATTGCCAGAGAACGCCGTCGTCCCAGGTCAGCCAGGAAGTGATGTCGTTCACCGGGCCGTCGTCCGGGACGAGGTCATAATGAAAGTCGGCGTCGGGATCGCGGTATTCCTTGAAGGTGCCGCGAGAAGGATCGTGTTCGACGATGCCGCCGCCCCAAACGCCGATATAGACCACGGATCCGGCGCCCTTGATGGAATAGCACCAGGGTTCATGCATCACCGCGTTGTTGTGATCGTAGATCTGCCAGACGCCGGTGCGGGTGTTGAGGTCGCCGGTGCCGGCGGCCGTGGCGACCCAGACGTGATCCCCGACGACGTCCACGCCGTAAACGACGTTGTTTGGCAGGCCGCTGTCGGTCTGGAGGTAGGCTTTGACCTTGCCGCCGCTGACGCGGTTGAGACCGCGCATGGTACCGACCCAGATGTCACCGGTGGTCGGGTCCTCGGCGAGGCCGAGGATCATCTTGTGGCTGAGTCCGTCGGCGGTGGTGATGGGATGGAAGCCCTTGGAGTCGCGGACGAGCAACCCTTCCCAGGTGCCGACCCACAGGCGGCCGTCGCTGGCCTTGAGGACACTGTGGATCTTGTGGCTGGGCATTCCCTGTTCCATGCGGAAGTTCTCGAACCGTGTGATCACCGGAAAGGGAAGCGTCTCCGGATCCGCGGAGGGAGCCGATGGGACAAGGCCGAGTGCGACGACGGCGGCGAGGTTTGCGGTGTGGCGGGAGAAGCGGTTGGGGTGCGACGTCGTCTTCATGGCGGGTGGTCCTTAGAGCGTCTTGAGAAACTCGACCAGGTCGTTGAGTTGCTGCTTGGACATGTAACTGCTGACCCCGTGGAGGTCATTGGTTTGGTAGAGGGTCCACAGTTCTTCCAGAGATTTGGCGCGGCCGTCGTGGAGGTAGGGTGCCGATGCGGCGATCCCCAAGAGGTGCGGAGTGTCGAAATGGTCGGTGGTATCGTTCAGACCGCGGGTGCCGACGGCGGTTTTGGCGCGGTTGGTGAAAAGAGGGGGGCGGTGGCAGGTGGTGCAACGGCGCTCCGTCGGGATGGGAATGCGGGAGGGCGTCTCGGTGGCGTAGAAGAGCGCGCGCCCGCGTTCCTGGGCGGGTGACAAGGCGCGTTCCTGGGCATGCCGGGTCCGTGCCGGAGGCAGGGATTGGATGTACACGGTCAGGTCCTTGAGGGCCTGGCCTTCGAAGGGATCCGTGCGCATGAGGACCTTCGCGAAGCGGGGACCGCATTGGATCTCCAGGCTCGGGTTCTTGCCGTTCCACTTGAAGGGCCAGGTGCTGGCCACTCCCTGCAGGCTCCGATTGTCGAGCAGGTTGTCACCCACTCCATCTCCGTCGAAGTCGTAGTTCAGGCCGTCGACATGACCGTCGGGATGGCAGGATCGGCAGGAGAACTGGCCCTGAAAGGTTTTCCCGGCCCAGGTGAACATTCGCTCCCCCCGGCGGATGGGATCGTCGAGTCCAGCGGCTCCGAGAACGATGCGTCCTTGGGGTTTCAGCGTCGTGGTGTCGATGGCGAGGATGGCGTTGTCGAGGTATTCCGAAACGAACAGACGAGTGCCGTCGGGAGAAAGCGTGGCACGGCGCGGGTTGCGGCCGGTGGGAATGCGGGCGAGGACGTAATCGCCGGAGACCTCCAACTGATGAATGGCGGTCCGCAGGGTGGATTCGCTGGCGCTTTGCAGCCAGAGATGGAGGCGCTGGAGATCGATGACGCTGACGGCGTCGCCGCCACCCGAAACCAGATAGGCGCGTTCGCGAACGGGATCGATGACGAGGTCGGAGGGATCGGCGAAGTAGCGGTTGGCTTCGTCGGTGGGCACTTGGATGACCGACGAATGGTCTGGCGTGACCAGCGCCAAGCCGGCCGACATCACCCAACCGCGGGCGACTTGGGTGATGGGGACGAGATTCCGCACTCGGACCATGGGCGTGAGGATCCAGCCGCGCGTTGGCAACGTGGCCACGGCTTCGGAGAGATGGGCGGAATCCAGTCGATGTCGCGCCGAAATGCGGCCAGTGACGAGGTCGATGGCGGTTAGTTCAGAAGCCGGTGCGCGATCGATGCCAGGCATGACGGCCAATCGGTTGGCGACGTACGCGGCCGTACCGTCGGCGGAGGTCGCGACGCCATAGGGCTCACGGCCGGCGGGCAGGCGGCGGACTTCGCGCAGGGGCTGGAGGGCGAGCAGGGAGATATCGTCGGAAAGGGTATTGGCGACCACTACGCGGGTGGTTTCGATGGCACCTTGCGAGGCGATCGCCAAGCCCACGGGACCCAATCCGACGAAGACGCTTTCCTTCTCGGTCAACGTTCCGAGGTCGAGACGGGCGACGCGGTCCTGGTCGCGGCAGACCACCAGGAGCGAGCCCGAGGGTTCATGCAGGACAACCGACGTCGGACGGCCCGGCAGCGCGGCCCGTCGAAGGACCTTCAGGGTTGAGGTTTCGACTTCAATCACCTCGTCGGTATCGGGTGCTGCGGCGAAGAGGCGGTCGCCACGGGCACTGACCGCCAGGCCGGATGGCGAGGCGTGCCGCGGACGAGGCTGCGCCCAGGGGAGCGAGTTGGTGGTGGCCCCGTGGCAGTCGCGGCAACTGACATTGGAAATGTCCTCCAGCCCCGAGCGGTCCTGCATATGTTCGCGGTCCCGTTCCGGCAGGCGCAACCCGGCGCCATGAACAACGTCGAGCACACGGATGCGCGCGTTTTGACGGATCGTCTTGTCCGCGCGGGACCACGCGATGCCGAGTCCGGCAACGAGGATGGCGGCTGTGGCCAGGGCGATGATCAGACGACGCTTCATGGATTCGTCGGTCGTTGCGTGAGTCGCACGATCGAGGATTGAAAACGGACGGGACCCTTCTTCACCGCCAGCGGGCGGAGGTTGTCCGGTGCCGTGGAGTGGGGTTCGTGGCAACCGATGCAGGCGCGATTTTCCCCCGGCCTCGTCCACACCGAGGGTGGACAGCGACGGACGACTTGTTTGGCCGGATCCAGCAGGTCGAATCCCAGCGGAATATCGGCCGGTACCTCGACGAGAAAGGAGCCGTCGGCGGCGAGGGGTGTCTCTCCCAGAATCTGGGGTGCGCTGCCCGGCAGATGAGCGGTAATTCGCAAGGTTGAGGGCGCCGGGTCATGGGCCGGCAAGGGATGTCGATCGGTAAGGCGTGCATCCAGGCAGAGGAGCACGCCGGTGTTCTTGTCGGGATCGATGGTGGAAAGCCTGCCGGCGGTGCGCGGTGGGGTGTCGGCCGGGATGGCCTCGACCTCGTTCCAACCGGGGTCGTCCAGCCAGGGCGTACCGGAGGTGGTCGCGCCCGGGCCGAGGCGATACACGGCGTAGGTTTCGGAGGTTGTGGAGCGCAGGGTCACCAACAGGCAACCTTCCTGATCGCATTCGGCCGACCGAAACGATTCCGTCATCTGGGGAAAGACGACCGACCGACTGCGGAATGGGCGGGAAGAGAGAATCTGTTCGATACGCCCGTCGAGGACCGTGGTGCCGGGACCGGCGGCCAGGAACACGACCCGGCCATCCGACAGATGCCGGGGGCGGCGAATAGCGGCTGGACCGTCGTGTTGCAGGCCGTAGGCGGAGATCTCGGTGCCATCGTTGTTGATGGTGAAAAGGGATTGGCCTCCCGCCGGGGTGGCTGTTGAGGCGGACGATGGAACGGTGGACACGAACAGGATTCGACCATCGGGAAGGACGGTGCCGTCTCCGGCCGGCGCCAATCCGAAGGTCAGTCGAACGGGTGGTCCGCCCGTGAGGGCCAAGGAATGGAGAGCCGGAACGTCGGAGCCCGAAGTTGCGACGCCGGAAGTCAGACGCGGGATGGGAGTCGTGAAGAGGACTCGGGTTGACCCAATCCACGCGGGGTCCATAGCCCCCTGCGGGAATGAGGTGAGTGGCCGCGGTTCGCCACCTGCGAGCGAGGTGAGGTAGATCTGCCATGGGTTCGAGGCTGAGGCTTTGCCAACGAACGCCACAGACTGTCCGTCGGGGCTGAGCACCGGGGCCCCGGCTGCGACTAACCCGCGCGAGAGAAGAATGGAACGGTCCGGATTCGTGATGGCCGGCACATAAAGAAGTCGACTGCCGTCGGGGTAACGCAGATCGAGGACAGTGGTCGGGATAGGTCCCCCACGGCTGGCCTGTGGAGTCTGGACCACGACAAGTGCATTTCGGGGAGCAGGCGACGGGTTTGGGCGGCATCCGGCGAATACACCGATGGCCACGACGGCGACCGATACGAGGGCAAGGCCTGTGGTCAGGGTTCGTGCCACGGGGTTCGGCGGGCGGCGATGGCCTGTCCCGACGCGCTGGAGCAACGACATCATGGCGACGGGGGGACGCGACGCGAGGATTCGGCAGTGGAGGGTTCGCGAAGGGAGAGCAGGCGATCCGCCGGAACATTCTCCAGGTTCTGAACCGTGCCGCTCGGCCAACGAACCTCGATCCGATCCGCCACCGGGGCGTCGCCGAGCCCCACATGAATGCGGGGATCCGATTGCATGAGGAAGCCGGTGGTGGCGCCGGGGAGATGGACACTGGTCCGGCCCTTGGCCGTCACGCGGACGATGGCACCGTGGCCATCCCGATTGCTGCGGGTCCCCTCCAATTTGATCAACAGCCAATGCCGGTCGGAGGGGATCTGGTTCTTCAGGAGAAACGGTCGATCGGCGATGGTGGTCATCAGGAGGTCCTGCCGACCATCGTTGTTGTAGTCGAAGCCGGCGGCACCGCGTCCGCGAAGCTTAGAATGGAACACGGCGCCGCCTCTTTCGGCGGCGTCGGCAAAGGTGCCATCCCCGCGATTCTCGAGCAGCAGGCTCTGCCAACCGACGAGGAAATGCGCATCGCCCGTGGCGATGAAGATGTCGAGATCGCGATCGTTGTCGAAGTCGAGGAACAGTCCCCCCCAACTCACAAACTGCGCGGTGACAGCGGCGATTCCCGAAACCATGAGGGCGTCGGAGAATGGGCCGCGTGGATCAGCGAGGTAGAGGGACCCGTACCCAAAACGGGTGACGAGCAGATCGGGGCGTCCGTCGCCATTGGAGTCTCCGACCGAGGTGCCCATGGAACCAGCCGCCTCGCCGAGGGCGTTGTAGGCGACCCCGAGGCGCGCGGCTTCATCCGTGAAACGCCCCTTGCCGTCGTTCAGGAGCAGACTGTTTGGGGATAGATCGTTGCACAGGTAGAGGTCCTGATCGCCATCAAGGTCGATGTCGAGGGCGATGGCGGACATGGCGCGGTGTCCGGCGATGCGGATGCCGGCACGTTCGCTGATGTTGGTGAACGTGCCGTCGCCTTGGTTGCGATACAGGACGTTAAACTCCGGCTTGTAGGCCAGCGCGTTAGGGAAGCCGTCGGGTTGGAAGTACAGACGGTAGGTCGGATCGAAGGTCAGATAATTGGCGACGAACAGATCGAGAAGCCCGTCGTTATCGACATCCACGAACACCGCGGCGATGCCGGTTCCGGGATCGTCCACCTGGGTGGCGGCGCCCACTTCCTCGAAGGTTCCATCGCCGCGATTCCGAAAGAGCAGGTTGCGACCGACATTGACGACGTAGAGATCCGTGTCGCCGTCGTTATCGTAGTCCGCCGTGGCGGCGGCGGTGCCGTAGCCGCTGCCCGCGACGCCAGCCTTTTCCGTGACGTCTTCGAAGGTCCCATCGTGGCGATTTCGAAAGAGGCGATTGGGTTCTCGACGGGTGCCGGGTGGGTGCTTGGTGACGCCTTCCAAGGGTCCGGAGTTGACCAGGTAGACATCCATCCAGCCGTCGTTGTCGTAATCGAAAATGGCACCGCCGGCCCCGTTGGACTCGATGATGTTGGAAAGGTGGTCGTCGCAGAGTTGATGGACGAACCGGAGGCCGGCCTCGGAGGTGACATCCTTGAAGCCGTCGTTGGGTCCCGGAGCGATGACGGGAGTGGGAAGATGGGTGGTTGCGGAGGGGGAGGGTGTCGACGATGCAGTGGGTGCTCGTGGCGAAGGTTCGCAACCTACCAGAGTGGTCAGCAAAACGATGGCACCCACGCGAAGGTTCGCGAAGTGCCGTCCTTGGGGAGCCGGTGACCACATAGCGTTGATTGGGGATCCCGACACGAGGGCGTCGGGAGCTCGCCCTCTGGGCGCGCGAATACCGGATCCACCCTGTACGACGATCTTGGCTGGACGCTATCACCGGACCTGATTCAACCGCCAAGTGGGCTGGGGTGAAGTGGAGAAACCGCGGGGTGGCTCAGGACGGCATCAAGGGTCCAATAGCGAGTGTGGGCAGGTCCGCCTCGCGATCGCCGTGACGTTCAAAGGCACGAAATGCCGCGACCGCGGCGGCAGCCGGGATGAGATGGTTGAGCGAGCCGGAGGGCGCCGGAAAATGCCCGCGGAATCAGCCTCGGAACACGATCATCACGCCGTAGTCGGTGACGTAGTGTTCGGTCGCGAGGTCTTTGTAGGTGTAGGTCAGCGGCGTGACGCTGATGATGTATTCCTGGCCCACCCGTTGGAGGAATTCGGAGACCGTCTCGTCGAAGTGATCCTTGTTCACCGTCATGGTGTCGACGCGTCGGAAGGTCTTGATGCGGATCTTCTTGTCGGGTTCGCGGGAGGCCACCTCGAGCGTGGGAGCGGCCTTCTTAATGAGGGCCTCAGAGGGTCCTTCGTGAATGGGAACGACGAAATGCTTCTCCTCGCGATTGGGATCGTTGGCGCCGGCGGCGCCGTGCGGGGCCACGTGCAGCTGGGAGACTTCAGGCACCGGCACATTGAGCTTCCGATTGCACGCCGGGCAATCCACGACCGTGCCGGCGGCGGCGATATCCACTTCCAACTCCTGCTGGCAATTCGGGCATTTAAAAGTGAAGTCCATAAGGAATTGCGCGTGAGGTGATGCCGAAGGCTAAGCCTCCGGACCGGGCGATGCCCAGACAAAACACGGGAGCGCGATTGTCAGGCTCGCCCCATGACGCTTGACTGGAGGCATGCGCGATCTGCTGGTGGGTGTTTCCTTGTTTTCCGGATTGGGATCCGAGGCGCTCGCAATTTTGACGGAACACGCGCGGGAATCCCGGGTTCCAGCCGGACACCTCGTGATCCGGGAGGGAGAACCCGGTCGGCACTTATTCATCCTGGCCGGCGGTGCTGTGCGCGTCTTCAAAACCGGCCATCGTGGGCTTTGTGAATTGGCGCGCCTGCGAGAAGGCGGGCATTTCGGTGAGCTGAGCCTGCTGGATCGCGAAGAACGCTCGGCCAGTGTCGAGGCGGTGGTCGACGCTCGGCTGGTGCTCTTGCCTTTCATTGCCTTCGAACTGGTTCTCAACCGATATCCGCTGGATTACGCGCGCATCATGGAGAATCTGGCGCGCCAATTAGCGGAACGGTTGCGGTCGGTGGATGATCGCCTGCTCGCAGGCCAATGATCCCATGAAACCCGTGCCGGCTCACCGTCCAAAACTCCAATGGTCCCTTTGTTTGGGGGTGTCAGTTCTCCTGATGGCTTGGAGGGAAGGCGCCTCGGCCGGGGATTGGCCCCAGTTCCTCGGACCGAATCGTGATGGTGTATGCTCGGAACCGCTCCGTTTCGAGGCGGGAATCGAGCCCTCGTCGCTGTGGTCGCGCGAGGTGGGTGCGGGATTCGCCGGGCCGGTCGTCGTGGGAGACCGCGTGCTCTTGCATCACCGGCGTGGCGGTCAGGAAGTGTTGGAGGCTTGGAAGGCTCAGGACGGGACGTCCCTTTGGACCCTGTCGCATCCGGCAACGTATCGCGATGATTTCGGATTCGATGACGGACCGCGCGCTGTTCCGACGGTGGCGGATGGAAGAGTGTTTGCCCTGGGAGCGAACGGGCAATTGAGTGGCGCATCGCTCGCCGACGGTGCGCCGTTGTGGAGTGTGGACACGGGCAAGAGGTTGGGAGCGGCCAAGGGTTTCTTCGGATTCGCCTGTTCGCCTTTGGTTCATCGCGACCTGGTGCTGGTCGCCTTGGGGGGGCGACCCGGGGCCGGGATCGCCGCATTTGAGGTTGGGACTGGCCAATTGCGATGGAAGTCGGGTGATCACGAGGCGGGGTACGCGTCACCTGTCCTCTCCCAATTCTGGGGTGCGACGCAGGCGGTATTCCTGACGCGCGACGGTCTGCGGGTGATGGATCCCGACACCGGAGCCACGCGTTGCGAGTATCCCTGGCGGTCGCGACAGCATGCTTCGGTCAATGCGACAACGCCGTTGGTGATGGGGGAACAGGTATTCCTGAGCGCGAGTTACGGCACGGGTGCGATTCTCCTCGACCTGCGGTCGAGGACTCCGTCGAAGGTCTGGTCGTCAGACGAGGCCCTGTCTTGTCATTATGCGTCCGTCGTGTTGCACGAGGGAATGCTCTTTGGATTCCATGGACGACAAGAACAAGGCACCGAGTTGCGTTGCGTGGAGGCGCAGACCGGAAAGGTGCGGTGGACCAAGGACGGATTGGGTGCCGGTTCCGTGCTGATTGCGGGCGGCCAATTGCTGATCTTGACCGAACGAGGCGAGTGGTTGGCGGCGGAAGCGAAGGCGACGGGATACAAGGAGCTGGCCCGCACCCAGGTCCTGGGTTCCGGGACGCGGGCGTATCCAGCGATCGCGAACGGGCGTTGGTTTGGAAGGGATCCTCGCAAACTGGTGGCGCTCGCTCTTCAACCTCGATCGGCCGCGGCGGTCAAATCCAACGTCCCCTGAATCCATGAGACGCCTCTCGACTCCACGAAAACACGGGTGGTTGCTGGTCGCCTGGTTGGCGGCGGGATTCCTGCAGGGAGACCTTGCCGCCGTCGCCGCGACGAAGGGCGCTCCCGAAGTTCCGCGGCGCGGGGAAGTCTACTTGTTCACGTTCTTTCGCGACAACGGGCAAGACGGACTTTACCTGGCTTGGAGCCGCGACGGTCTCGAATGGTCGGAGATTCCGCCTCCCGGAAAATCATTTCTTCCACCGATGGTGGGCACGAAGTTGATGCGGGACCCCTGCCTGCGGCGCGATGCCAAGGGTCGGTTTCACATGGTCTGGACCACCGGTTGGAATGACCGTGTGATTGGGTATGCTTCATCGGAAGATCTCCGTCGTTGGACCGATCAACGGGAGTTGCCGGTCATGATGCACGAGCCCACCGCCCGCAATGCCTGGGCTCCCGAGTTGTATTTTGATGCGGGCCGGGACGAGTTCCTGGTCTTTTGGGCGACGACGATTCCGGGTCGATTTCCGACCACTGAGGGCAGCAGTGAAGATCGATACAACCACCGCATTTTTGGCACGCGAACGCGCGATTTCCTATCGCTGACGCCCACCGAGTTGTTCTACGACGGCGGCTTCAACGGGATCGATGCGACGCTCTTCCGACAGGGGCGCCGCTACGGGATGGTCGTGAAGGATGAGACTCTCAAGCCCGAGCGGAAGCATTTGCGTTTGGCCTGGTCCGAGGATCCCAGAGGTCCCTGGTCTCCGGCCTCTCCTGCCTTCAGCGCTTCGTGGGTCGAGGGGCCGTCCGTTTTGAAGGTCGGAGGCCGGTGGCATGTCTATTTCGATCACTATCGGGAGCCTCAATACTACGGCGCCATGCGGACACGCGACTTCGTGAAATGGGAGGACATCAGTCCACAGGTGAGGATGCCGAAGGGTGCCCGGCACGGGACGGCGCTGGCCGTGCCTGCATCGGTCGTTGGGGCCCTATTGCGTTAAGCGGAAGCCGACGGCGATTTCCAGCCGCCGTGGCCTCGGCGCCGAGGTAGCAAGTCCGACGCGGATGCAGCCGGGCGTGGTAACGACTCGGACCGCTGCGAGGTCAGCTTTGCGCCTGACGTCGGCGCCAAATCCCTGCGGCGATCAAGGTCCCCAACGCAAGGCCCGAAAGCACCGTGGTCCCCTCGGGTACGGGCACGGGATCAGTGACAATCGGTAGCACCTCAACCACCAACTCGCCGACGTTGTTCCACCATCCGTAGCCGTCCATGGTTCCGAGAAATAACCGCGTGGCTCCCGGGGGCACTTCAACGACTTGGAGCTGGGACGCGCTGTTGAAGCCGTCGCCGATGAAAAAGACCTGCTTCAAACCCGGGCTTAGTACGAGGTAGTCGGGCGATTCGGCGGTTGAAAAGCTCAGGGCCGACGGAGCCGAAGACTGGTCCGGTTGGGTATCGTCGAGAAACACACCGAGCAGCGAGCTGATGGGAGAGGTCACGTCCGAGATCCCGTTCTCAGCTCCCGCGCTGTGGCTGACGACCTCCATGGAGGGATCGCCGTCCGCGTCGCGCAGGATGCCAGGCCCGTGATGGGTGGAGCCGGTAGCGGAGAAGGAGAGGCCGACGATCTGAGGCGAGTTGATGAGATAGAGCACCGGCGATTGCCCCGGCGCTGTGTCTTCCCAACTGGCGGTGGATCCGTCGGGCATTCCGGCGAGCCAAGGATCGGCCGAACCTGGGACGATGAGAGTCTCGGCTTGGAGCCTTGCGGAACTGGCAAGGCCGAACACGACGGAGGCGGCCGTCATTCCCAACATCCA
>JAEUHG010000182.1 GCA_016795425.1 Verrucomicrobiales bacterium | reverse complement strand
CGGGTTTCGAGTCTTCGTGCCGTTGTTCATCGCGAGCATGGCGATCCACACCGGCCTGATCGTGCCGACGGCGGAATTCGCCTGGCTGGGATCGGTTCCGGCCATGGTGACGTTCGGCGTGGCGACCGGACTGGAGATCGCGGCCTATTACATTCCCTGGCTCGATCACAGCTTGGACACACTGGCCTCACCGGCAGCGGTCGTGGCTGGAAGCATCGTCGCGGCGTCCTTTGTGTCGGACATGGATCCGTTTTTTAAATGGACCCTGGCCATCATCGCTGGAGGCGGGCTCGCGGGAACGGTCCAGGCGTTGTCCGTCGCCGTTCGAGGGGTGTCATTCTCTCTCACCGGTGGACTCGCGAATCCGGCAGTGGCCACGGCGGAGCTGGGAGGAGCGGTGGCTGCGAGTGCACTGGCAGTTTTCGCTCCATGGATGGCGGTCTTTGGCGTTATTGCGGTCCTGTTGATCCTGGCCACGATGTGGTCGCGACGACGACGGGTGGCCGAGTGATGGTGGGATCAGGGAAGAGAGGGAAGGAAGAAAGGGGTGTTGCCACCGAGAGCACCGAGGCCACGGAGAGATTGTTCCTGATGCGCGGTCCGTTGAGAACTCAGCGCCGATGCCGGCCTAACGCCGCAGAGCGACCGAGACCGATTGTCCGCCCTTCACTCGAACTGCGACCGAAGCATTTTCGGCAAGGACCTGCAAAGCTCCTCCCGGAACGCGTTCAAATCGGAAACGTCCGGCGCCGTCGGATTTGGTCATGAGCTCGAAGTCAATTGATGGCGTCGGGTTGATTCCCCAAACGGGCTCGATGGACCCCGGCACGAGGCGAATCGCGGCTTCCGCCACAGGCTGTTCGTTCTCAGTCAGGATACCATCAATCGAAGCCCAAGGCTCCAAGCGCAACACCGTGTCGTTTCCAGACGCGACAGGTCGCAGGACAAAACCGTCGGGGTGCAGCACTCGAATGAAACTTGATCCTGGGTCCGGGCGAAGGCGAAACCGGCCATCCCGCCCCACTCGCACGCCCTTCTGCTGGTCCTCCTCGAGGCTTGGGTCCCCTGCCATGTTCCAGCGCGCCGGAACTCCAGCCGCAAGAGTCGAGATCAACGCCCCAATGGCCGGGCGAGTGTTGGGCAATTCAACCCAGCCCCATATGTCGACATCGCTGCGCAGCCGAAATTCCAACTTCAATCCCCCGGGGATTTCCTCGCGACGATCGGGTTCGCCGGGCAAATAGCCGTCTGCTTGAACCTCGAATTGCAGCGCGTTCCGCCAATCCGACCCCAAATCCCATTCGAATTCCCCATCGCGTCCCTCACCGAGGAATCGTTGGTTGCTGGTGCCAGCGATCCGACCGAAGACGCGGTAGGCGGGGATCACTGCGCCGGAATCGCCGTCCACCACCCGCCCCGTCAGACGCAGCGGTTGGCCCGCCACCTGGGGCTTCGCCTGTTGTTCATCGACGGTCGGGCACGGTTCAAGTTCCACGCTGACTCGAATCCGCCGGGTGTCGTCCAGGCCATGCGACTCATCGACCGTCGCCGCATGAAACCCGCGCGAATTCGAGATGCCTTTGGCGGGGCGAAGTCTCGGTCGCCCTTCGGAGTTGAACAAGGTGGATTCTGGAAAGCCGGCTTCCTGACCGATCACCGTGCCGCGATAGGGTTCAAATCCGTCCGCTTCCACCAGAAAATCAGCGCTGCCCGTCTCGTCGGGATAGGTGAAATGTGGCAATGCAAATCGTCCTTGCTCATCGGTGACGGCCGAGATTCCGCGTCGCGTGGCGCCATCGCTGTCACCCCGGGAAAGCCACGCCAAATCGCGCCCGTAGACTTCGTCACGGAATTCTTCGCTCACCACCGCGTTAGCCACCGGGCCGCCCTGCACCTTGGTGACCACCCCGCTCAGGGTTGTTCCCGGGGCCAATCGAAGGATCAGCGGCCGGGTCCATTCGGCGTTCATCGGAAACTCGAAGACCTTCCTGGCATAGTGCTCATGGGAGACCTGGATGGTCCGTCGGCGCCCCGTCCAACCCATGACGCCTCCCGCATCGACTCTCTTGAACTCGGCAGGCGGCACCTGATCGAATGCAAAACGACCTTGCCCATCACTCAAGGTCTCCAACTCACACATCGGCCGCTCACGTCCTTCACCCGCGTTCATCGACGTCGAACGAAACCGAACCACCGCGCCGGGTACTGGGCGGTCATTCGGGTCGAGAATCTGGCCCACGATGCCGACGCCAGAATACAGGCTGCAAACATACCGCAGTCCATCCCGGCCGAATTCGTGTGGCAACCAGCGCAGTTCCACGGGAATCCGTCCAGGCGCGGACACCACCAACTCCAACCTCTCAAAGCTCCGATCCTCGACCTGGATCCAACATCTTCCCTCCGAATCGACCATGTAGGTCTCTTCCGAGGAGGCGGCGAGATCCAACCCGCCGAAGCGTTTCTCTTCGACAACAGCGGAAGCAACGGGGGTTCCCGATGGCGCATCAAGGACCACGAGCTCCAAACCACCGCCTTCGCGCTTCTGTTCGCGCGCCGCCTCGGCCCGGGCCCGCATCGCTCCAACCACCGACTCGCCGACCACACCGACGGCTGAAGGGCTCGGACGCACAAAAGCGTCGCCCTCATGCGCCAACTGCTGAATGAACCCAATGACACCCGTCACCAGGATCAATACGCATCCACTCAGCGCAGCGGCTCGACTTAAGTACAAACGCTTCCAACCCCGATAGGCGGCACTTTCCAGTTCACTTGATACACTCCCTGAAAGGGGTCGATTCAAGTGAAGAACCGCGCGACGGATCATTTCCGCCGGTAACCCCAACGGCATCGCCTCCACGGGCGATTCAGACAAGAGACCTCCCAAAGCCACTGACGACAGCGCGACCCCGCGCGCCGTCAGAAAGGCACGCATTCGATCCAACGCCCGCGCCACCCGCTTTTTCGCGGCCTCCTCACTGACGCCGAATCGTTCGCCCAACTCGGCAAACTTCCTTCGTTCGAAGAACCGCACGAGAATGTACTGACGCTCGGACTCGGATAACGCGGCGATAGCCTCATCCAAGTGGAGACCCAACTTCTGATGTGACTCGTCGTGTGCCTCGGCGCTGGTGGGTTCGGTCGGGGTCATGACTGTGCCTTCTTCGCGGCGCAAACGACGCGCCTCACTCCGACGCACCTGGGCCACGACAAATCCGGTCGTCCGGAAGAGCCATGCGGAAAGAACGACGCTCCGACGCAACGAGGAGGCCTTTCGCGCCAGAACCAGGAAGACGGTCTGCACCACGTCCGCCGCCGCCTCCGGCCCCACCTGGCGCCGAGCGCTCGCGAAAACCATCGGCCCATGACGTTCCACAATCGTCTCAAACGCGGCCTCGTCGCGGGTCTCGGCAAAGCGTCGAATCAGTTCCCAGTCGTTCATCGTGCGCGTACTCTCTCTATTATCGCCACTGAAACGAAAAGGGGACGCGAATTCAGGTCGACCGAGAGATTCAGATCAAGAGGTGGAGGCTTCGATGCTCAGAGGCCCCTTATTCGATGCGACCTCGACGCCAGTTCACGGTCCCGATGCGCGAACTCCTCTCCGTGGCGCCACCCATGAACCGCTGAACCCAGCTTCCCTCGTCGCAGCGCGACGAGGGCCACCTCACTGGGCCCATTTTCCAACTCACGGTAGCCCTCCTCGCGCTGCGAGGAGGGGTTGGCCATTGTTTCTTCTCTGTCCTGTCGCGCTGCGACCGGGCAATCCCGTCCTGTTTCATCATCCGTATGCCGTGCTGAAAGGAAATGGCGGCTCTCCACGAAAGATTGCCGCTGGCACCGCCGGACCTATCGCTGGAGAACGACCGACGCGGAATGCCCGCTCCTCACTTGCACAGAGGCCGAGGCGTTGTCGGAAACCACCTGCAAGGCACCTCCGGGAGCACGTTCAAATCGGAAGCGTCCGGCGCCATCGGATTTCGTCACGACCTCGAAGGCGAATGAAGGCCCCGGGAGGTTACCCCAGGCGGGTTCGACAGACCCGGGGACGAGACGGACCGTCGCCCCTGAGACCGGTTGGTTGTTCTCGGTCAGTTGACCTTCGACCGAAGCCCACGGCTCCAACCGATGCACCGTGTCGTTCCCCGCAGCCAGCGCTCGGATGGCGAATCCGTCAGCGTTCACGAATTGGAGGAACTTCGCCCCGGGGCTCGGACGAAGTCGGAACCGGCCATCACGATCGGTCCGTACGCCCGAA
>JAEUHG010000175.1 GCA_016795425.1 Verrucomicrobiales bacterium | reverse complement strand
TGCCACCCTCGGACTCTCCCAACATCACCCGATGATCGCGATTCACCCTCTGATGCTGGCAGTCCTGGCGACTGCTGCTGCACTCCACCCCCAGTTGGCCAGCGCCGCTGCATCCGCGCCTTCCGCAACGACCGTCCAATTCGTGGACCCTGAACTCGAACGTTCGGTCCGCCAGGCTCTCCAGAAGCCTTCCGGCCTCATCTCGGTCACCGAGATGGAAAGCCTCACCGTTCTGGATGCCAGCCGAGTCACTCGTCTGGCCTCAGTGGCGACGCCGATTCGGTCCCTGGTCGGTTTGGAGTTTGCCCGCAGCTTGAAGGAACTCCATCTCAGCGCCGAATTGCCGTGGGGACTCACGAGTCTGGAGTCTCTGGAAGTGTGGCGGGACTCTACCTTAGGAAATCCTCCGAGTTACTTGGGCCTGCCGGCTTCCACCGATCATTCCCGGCTCTGGCTCAACGGATATTCCGGATCGATGACCATCCTCGGTGCCTGGCTCCATCTCGTGCCTGAAGGACGCATCACTGGCCGACCCCTGAACGCCTACATCCATGGCGCGCCGCGAAAGCGCGTGTCGGTGCAGCGCAGCGTCATTCTGCTGAACTGGGAGACCCTTTGGGAGACGACCACGGGTACCGGCTTGTTCGTGACGTACGAAGCCCCCATTCGGTTCTTCCGCGTCGTAGAAACTCCATAATGACCCAGTAGACTCCGTCCTGGCCCACCCCTCTCTTCCATGAATTCCACCCGCGAAGAGGCCCTGTTCGCCTCGCAGGCCGCCACCGCCAACCCGCTCGCCACGCTCCAGTTCGCCTGGATCCAGCCGACCGAAAGGCGGCGCGCGGCCCCGATCCTGTCCCTAGGCAACAATCTCCAGCGCCTTGCGCTCGGCCGACTTCGATTCGGTCAACGCCATGATCCGTTCATCCAACGTGGCCAGGATGCCGCCCCGGCGGAGAGCGAGACCCAGCAGATACGCATCCGTGGCCTGCTGGTGACCGACCAGTCGGGCCCCGGCAAACGCAACGGCATCGGCGAATGGAAGGTCATCCGGCCAGAACGCGTAATCCTTAGCCGCCTTGTTGGCGGCCAGCACGCCGATGGCCTCCCGCGGGGCGACGGCATCGCGGGAGAATGCGGGGTTCGACACGATCCGGACGAAACCCGCTTCGGTGAGCGGGCAGGTCGCCCAGCCTTTGCCGCGATGCCTCGCAAACCATTTCACCGCCCGGTCATGCTGGGTGTGACTTGGCCAGAGCAACGCGATGAGCACGTTGGTGTCGAGCAGGTAGCCCTTCATGCGCCCTCCGCCTCGATGCGGCGCACGTCGTCCATGGTCACTTGGGGTGAGTCCTTGGGAAGCTGGAGCATCACGAGACCATCCTTCTCGGTGAACGACGTCGGCGCGTTGAGTCCGCGGCGCACGAGATCGGACACCGTCTTCCCCAGGGACAGACCACGCGCCTTCGCCTGGCGGGCCGCCAGTTGAGCGATGTCATCGTCCAACGTCAGCGTCGTTCTCATGTCCTAATGATGCCGAGATCTCATTTTGATGTCAAATAACGTCGCTGATGTCGAAACTCGATGACAATGCGTCCACCCATGAGTCTAGGAATGGATTTCCACGGCCATGAAGCTCACCCGGGAAGAAGCCCTGTTCGCCGCCACACTCGAACGGCCTGACGCCGAACGAGCCGCGTTCCTCGACGGCGCCTGTCTCGGCGATGCGGACCTTCGCGCCCACGTGGAAGGACTTCTCGCCTCCCACGACGCCACCGCCAATCCGCTCGCCACGCGGGTGGACGCGGATCCCGTCATTCAACTTCCGTTCACGGAGGCACCCGACGAAACGGTAGGACAAACACTCGGGCGCTACCGACTTCTGGAGAAACTCGGCGAGGGCGGCTGCGGCGTCGTCGCCGAAGCCGCGACCGCCAGCGAGTCGCAACGGCGACATGCGGCCGTGGTCCAGGAACGAACGGCCCGATTGCGCGTCGACGCAGCGGACATCGGCCTGGCGCAACACGCCATCGAACGGAACGACCTTGGCCGGGCAATCGAACTCCTCGACCGTTACCGGCCTTCCGCCGGTGCGGAGGACCTGCGGGGTTGGGAGTGGCGCTGCCTGTGGAAACTCTGCCGGAGCGACGCGACGGCCGGGATCTTCCACCGAAGGCAGGAGTTCGGGTTCATTTCGGTTTCCCACAACGGCCGTCGGCTGGTGGCCGGGCCAGCCGAGTTGGTCTACCTGAATCTGATCACCCATCAACCCTCCGAGACGCCCTGGGGACAGGAGCACCACCTCGGTGTCCTGTCCGGGCATCGGGAGGAAGAGCGCGAGCTGGTCGCGCTGCCCGACGGGCGGACCCTTGCCAGTGCGGGCAGCGACGGGACGATTTACTCGTGGGTTTGGCGAAGATCGGTTCGCCGGACGTCCCATGTCACCCTGCCGGGAACGGTTTATTCCTATGGTTTCGGCAGGGAGCCGGGGACGCTGATCGGCGTCGGCTCGCACGGCGAGATCACTCAATGGAGCGGCTCGGAACTCGGACAACGGGTTGCCCTCGTTCCCCCGGGCTCGGATCCATATTCGGTCATCCTTTCAGACGACGGAGACGCGGCGGTCCGCGTCTCAGACGACGGCCACCTGCTCACCTACGCCTTGCGCACGCCGATGAGTGCTCCCCGGCGGATGAGTCTGCCGAAATCGGGTGCGACCCGCCCGGTTGGACTGGTCCCGGCGCAGAATCGTGTTTTCACCGAACGCGACGAAAGGAGCGAAAGACACCTCGATCTGTGGGATTACGCCTCCGGGCGCCAAATTCATTTCTGGCCGCTGGCGAAGAATTTCTTCAACTATGTCCCATCTCCCAATGGTGACTGGATGGTGTGCTTGAACGATCCCGGCGGATTCCATCGGATGCTCAATCTGAAGGAGGGTGGGCAGACGGATCTGAGAAACGATCAACTTCCTCAGTTGGGTCGACATTACCATGCGGCTTTTGGACCCGATGGCCGGATCTTCGCCGTGGCCACCGAACCTCACGTCATTCGCCTGTGGGCGTTTCCGGGTTTCCATGAATTGGCCCCACTGAGAGGGCACATGCTGGGTGGTAAGTCCGTCGCCTTCTCTCCCGACGGCCGGCGAATCGCCACGACCAGCGGAGGGTTCGAGGCCCTCAAAGTGTGGGACGCAGAAAGCCAGCTTGAGTTGATCACGCTCGACGCCGATGGCTCCTTCTTTACTCAGACGCTCTTCTCCCCGGATGGCCACCGAATCGGCACTGGAAACCCGACCGGTCTGGTGCATGTCTGGAGCGCGCCGTCGTGGGAGGAAATCGCCGCGGCGGAGTCCAAGGAAGACACTCTCCACGCTCCTTGAATGCATCCACCCATGTCTGACGTCACCGAAATCCTGGCCGCGGTGAGATCGGGTGACGTGGCCGCCACGGAACGCCTCTTCGAACGCGTTTACGAGGAGTTGAGGTCCGTTGCGGCCCAGAAGATGGCGCGTGAAGCCGCCGGACAGACACTCCAGCCCACGGCCCTCGTCCACGAGGCCTGGCTCCGACTTGGCGCCGACGCGCAACCCCATTGGCAGAATCGCGCCCATTTCTTCGCCGCCGCCGCCGAAGCGATGCGCCGCATCCTCGTCGACCGCGCCCGACGCAAACTGGCCCTTCGACGTGGCGAAGGCGCGGAACACGTCGAGCTCGACGACGTCGAGATTGTCGCGCCGGCGATCGACGACGGACAGTTGCTGGCTTTGAGCGAAGCCCTGGACCGTCTTGCG
>JAEUHG010000159.1 GCA_016795425.1 Verrucomicrobiales bacterium | reverse complement strand
CGCCGAGGATGGCCATCATTCGGCCCTGCCGTCCCAGATTCTCCTGTTCCTGGAAAACCTGTGGGAATTTTCAGAGGAGGACGAGGAGATCTTCCTCGACGAAGTCCAAACCACTTATCTTCACGAGTTGGGTCACTACCTCGGTCTCGACGAGATCGATCTTGAGGAACGGGGATTGGACTGACGGACTACCAGGACGCTGCGTAGGCCTTGGTATCCGTCCAGCGGTCGACACCCAGGTCCGCCCCCGTCGCGCGTCCCATCTGCCCGCGCGTGACTCCCAATTGGTTGACCAGACGAAACTCTCGCCAAAGAGCTTCTCCCTGGATCTCCCCGCGCAGCAATCGGCGATAACGGTCGATCAAACGTCCCACCTCCGACGGCGTTTCATTGAGCATTTCGAGGCGAAACACCCGGGCCCCGGCACCGATGAGGCGACCGGCGTGTTCCGCGCCCGTCTGCGCCCGAGCATTGAAGACCGTGTTTCGGCAGCCGGCATCCGCCTTGATGGGATGAGTGGCCCCCACCCGGTCCTTGAGATGGACCTGGTGTCGGTCGCACGGGCGTCCGCAATCATGGTAGTCCTTTCCTTTCGAAAGAAAGGCGCAGAAGAGGCAGTGCTCCATGTGAAACATGGGCATGTGCTGGTGAAGCGTGACCTCAAACCAGTGGGGTGGACTGGCACGCAACAACGCCTCGAGTTGGTCAGCGTTCAAGTCGTAGCTGGCGGTGACCCGATGGAGACCGTGCCGTTCCAGGAAGTATTCAGCGGTCCAGCGATTCGCGATGTTCAGACTGAAATCCCCAACCCGTTCCAAATCCCGGAACTCGCGAAGGTGATCGTAGTTGCGAGCAAGAATGCCGTCCGGTTGCGCCGTCCGCACCCATTGCAGGATCCAATCTTCACCGGGTTTGGTGATGCGGGGCGGCGCGAGATAGATTCGGGTTCCGGATCGGGTTCGGACGATGCGGACCGCATCACGGAAGCGTTTGGGATCCTCGAGTTCGCAATAGATGGTCCGCACTTCCGCCCCCAGGGCTGCTTCGAGCTGAGGCAGGGTTCGCACCAGAACGACGAGGTCGGGTTCCACCGGTTGCGTGACGGCATGCGTCTCATTTCGAGACGATTCAACCTTCGCAGTTTCGGTAGCATGGGTATCGCGCGCGATGGGCCCAGCGGACAATCGCCAACGACGCGGCTCAGCCCGTCGTTGCTCCATTTGTTGAACGGCGTCGCGGCGCAAACGGTTCAACTCCGCCACGGGCAACATCAGCCCACCCTCGAGACGGATCTGGAGTCGACCCAGGTGAAATGGGGTGCCACCCAATCGACCCAGTTGTTCGCGCAACCGCTCTTCACCCAGCGGGTGGCGTTCGGCCGGGCACAACGCGAGGTTGGAATCCACCCGAACGAGGTTTCCGTCATCGTCCCTGAGCACGAGCGTCAACGGACCTCCCGAACGTCCGTGGACTTCCGCATGGACGGGACGTGTGTGGCGGATCGCCTCACCCTCGAACGACTGGCGGAGATGGCGTTCGAGTTCCGGATCGCTTGTCTTCCAGACCAGGTCCCCGACCTTCAAGCGGCGGAAATCGACCGCGCCCGTTCGGAAGGTGAGGGCGACCTCGACCGCTTCCATTCCACGGGATCCCGGAATCACCGTGAAGATTCGGCCGCCTTCCTCCGGAGCATCGGGGCGACCCGCGTCGAACACGACCCCATCGCCCGCCTTCAGGGGATTTTCCGGACGCAACCAAACCCGGTCGTGACCGACTCGAGTGAGACGTCCCAAATAAACCCCGCGCTTCTTGCCGAATCGCCCGTGCACCAGGCTTTGATTATCGATGCCCCCGAGCCATCCGGAATAGAGGCCGCGGCTGAACGCCATTTCGAGTTCGTAGCGCGCCTGGCTGCCTCCGGATCGATCCGGGTTCGTCGCCGGTGGATTGGGTCCGTCCGCGATTCGGTCGATGGCGGCGCGGTAGACCCGGGTGATGCTGGCGACATACTCGGGGGATTTCAGGCGGCCCTCGATTTTCAGGGAACGCACTCCGGCGCGGAGGAGATCGGGCAGCAACTCGAGGCCGGAAAGGTCCTGTGGACTCAGGAGATACCGGCGGTCGCCCAGGGGCACCGCTTGGCCGTCGGAAAGCAGTTCGTAGGGCAGGCGACAGGCCTGGGCGCACTCGCCTCGGTTGGCGGAGCGGCCCCCCAAGGCTTCGCTGGTGAGACATTGCCCGGAATACGCCACACACAAGGCGCCGTGGACAAAGACCTCCAGGGGGAGGGAGGTGCCCTGGACGCGGAGTTCTTCCTGGATTCGCTGGATTTCCGGGACGCTGTTCTCACGGGCCAGGACCACGCGCTGGCACCCCAACTCGCGTACGAATGCGACCCCGGCCGGACTGGTGACCGTCGTCTGGGTCGAAGCATGAATCGGAAAGTCGGGAGATAACCGCCGGATCAGCCGGCAAATCCCGATATCCTGGACGATGGCGGCATCGACTCCGGCGCGGATGATGGTGCGCAGGTATTCCTCGGCCTCTTCGAGTTCGTCCTGGAAAACGAGCGTATTGAAAGTGACATAACCGCGGACACCGCGGCGGTGGAGCCACGCCATGAGTTCGGGAAGGTCCGCTTCCGAGAAATTGTTCGCGCGCAACCGGGCGTTGAAGCGGGAGAGTCCAAAGTAAATGGCGTCAGCCCCATTCTCGACGGCGGCCCGTGCGCATTCCCAATCCCCGGCCGGCGCCAGCAATTCGGGACGGTCCCGAGCGGAATCGGCACCGAGGCCACCGTCCGAAGTGGACGGAACGGTATCGGGCAGTGTTGGAACAGCGTCGGAGGACCCCATGATGCGGGCGGTATTCTAGCAGAAGTGGGAGGGCGCCCGCGAATTTTTGAAGTTTTATGAAAGATCTGCCCTTTGCGGGCCGTGGTCTCGTCGATGGTGCTGCTGAAGGTGAGGACGCCATCGGTAGGTGCGCCAGGTTCGCGCCGTCGTCCTGGAGAATGCGTCGATGTTGTGCGGCGCATTCATCGGTCAGGCTTGGGGAGTCCTGGTCCGAGGTAGGATGCCGGCCGCGACTCCGCGGCCCGCGGCGGGTTACCGATCACCCGACCGTGGGCCGCGGAACTGGTGTGGCCAGACCCCGTTCTCTGGGCGTGGGGCGCTCAAAATTCCAAAATGTCGCTGAACGATGGGTAGCCTCGCCGGGGTGTTGCCCCTGACGACTTCCCCGAGCAACGACGACTCACTCTCACGTACCCATCGGGAACTCGCACGGCACCGGTTGACGGCCGTGCCGGCGATAGACGGCGAAGTCGGAACGATCCACGGTCCATACTTTGCAGCACGCCGCCAATTCGGTCATACGGACGAGACACGCGTCGGCGAGATCCATGGGGCGGTCGGCGTATTTGGTCACCAGTGCGAGGACCGGTGGCAGTTCCTCTGCCAGATTGAAATCAAGAATGAGATCGCCGCGCGCCACCAATGTCAGCACGGGTTTGGGACTGGAGAAGAAGCTGCAAGCCTCGGCCAACACCGTGTCACAGGTGTGGAAAGGACTGTGGCGGCGGAACGCATCCGCCGCCCACACATGAGCGGGATCGTCCGCAGCCAGCAGGGCCACAATCAAACCCGTGTCAGCGATGGGTTTCACGTCGGGATGAGGCGGACTTCCGCAGTTGGCCGCGGGCTTTTTCGTTCGTAGCCGATTGGCCCCCCAACTGATATTTGCCAACGAGATCCTCGGATGCGAATTGGCGTTGGCTGGTGTCGGCGGCGTTTTCCAGGTCGTGCCGGATCAACTCCCGTACGTACCCAGCGCGGTCGAGCCCCAACCGAGCGGCGCGCGCTTCGGCTCGGCTTAACAAATCCGGTTCGATCCGAACGGTTAACACCCGTGACATACAGCATTGAATACAGCGCTTCTCTTTGCTGGTAAAGGGTCGACTTGAGCTGGCCCATGGTAGAGGAGAGATCGGATGGCCTTCGCCACCCTGTGCGGATTGACGCTTCGATCGGCGAACAGGTCTGGAGAGCTGGCCACTGCCCGACCTCCCCGGCTTGAGTCTCCCAACCCTGCGGTTGGATGGAGGTTCCTTACGACATGGTATCAGCGGGCGTCATGTGCTCTTCTGCCGGACTTGCGGGTTGGAGACACGGATTCGCGGGATGCGGTTCTTGCCGTGGGGCGGCGAATTCCAGTGTACTCGACGGATGGGCGACGCACCCGATCTGGCGGATCCTTTTCAGACGAGGTCCAGTCTGCTTCGGCGCGCGGCTTCCTGGGACGAGGAGAGCTGGGAAGAGTTGTTTCGGATCTACCGCAAGCTGGTGGCCTCCGCCGCGCGCCATGCCGGGCTGTCGGAGGGCGAGGCGGACGAAGTGGTCCAGGATGTCTTTGTTCAAGTGGCGCGCAAGCTTCCCGAGTTTCAGGTGGGCCAGGAACACGGGTCCTTTCGCAGTTGGCTGCTTCAGCAAACCCGTTGGCGCATCACCGACAAGTATCGTGAGCGAGAACGCGCCCAAGGCCTGGGTGCCCCATTGACCGTCGATCCCACCGGGACCGGCACGGCGCCCATCGAACGCATTCCGACAGAGCCGGAGTTGCATGGGTTGTGGGCGGACGAGGAGGGTTCCCTCATTCTCAAGGCGGCGATGGCGGCACTTCGAAAGCAGGTCTCGGCACGGGACCTGCAAATTTTCGATCTGCGTATCGAGCAGGGCCGGCCGGCGGCCGAGGTCGCGTCGATCCACGGCATCAAACGCGCCAATGTGGATCTCATTGTACATCGGATCCGCACCCATCTTGAGCAGGAGATCACGCGACTTCGCGCCAAGATGACGTGAGGCTTCGCCTTCCCTCCCCGCAATGAACCGCGTGCTTCCGAACCTCGATCGCGTCGCCGTGGACCAATCCACGGCCCAACGGCTCGCCGCGCATCCCGAACTCCGGGTCGCCAACCTCGCGGAACTCTGGTGGCTGAGACAGAGGTTCTTCGCCGAGATCGACCGCGCCAACGGCCTCTCCGGGAGTTGCCTGGGTCTCCGTTGGGATTCGCGGGCACGGTGTCCGATTCCTGATGCACCGGCGGTGATCGTCGTCGTGCCGAAGGGGCCTCAGCGCACGTGGGTGGAACGTAAGCGCGCGATCGGTGGAACGGGCGCCATGTTGTATGCGGCCCAAAGTCCCTTTGGTCGTCCGCTGTGGTGCTGGGTCGAAGTGGTGCCCGGAAAGGACGAAGGCGAGATGGCCTGCGACGATCGTCAGCCCACCGAACTCGGACCGGAGAATCTCCGTCTGCAACAGCGTCTCCGCCGTCTCCCGCTGCGGCCCGGAAGCGCGATACACCGTGCCGGTGGATCCATCGGGGCTCTTGGCCCGATTCTCACCTTCAGCGGGCAGGTCTATGCGGCCACCGCCCGGCATGTGGTCGAGGCAAGGAACGCACCGGGCCAGCCCATCCTCCAGGGAAGGCGGACCATTGGCGAAGTGGCCATGATCTGCGAAGAGGAGAGCCCTCAGGCCTATCTGGGTGGTCGGTTGGCCGATTTGAAGAAGGGCCTTCCGCTGTCCGCCCGACGACGAAAGGCCACCTACGTGCTCGACGTTGCCTGGATTCGCCTCGATGCGGCCGTGCGCCGCGTGGGTTGGCCGGACGAACAAGGTGCGCCACAGGACGCGGTCGAGCCGTACGAGCTGGATCCCTGGCGCCCTGGTTTCGGGCCGCTCGGTGAACGCGTGATTTCATCGGGGCCCATGCGTGGAGCGCAGGCGGGGGAGATTGTGGGGTTCAACTTGCAGCAACGGGACGACAACTCCGGTGGATCCTGGTTCGCCGATTATGTCATTCGACCCCTTGGGGGAACGGGTGAGAATGCCGATGAGGAACACGGACCGCTATTCTCCGAGGACGGCGACAGCGGCAAAGGTATCTGGCTCGAACGAGGCGTGCGTCCCATCGGTATCCTGCACGACGCGCTGAATACGGAAGCACGCATCGGTCGGGGGCCGGAGTTTTGGTCCGTTGCCAGTGATCTGGGTCGCGCCTGGCGTCGGTTGCGCGAGGCGTTTCCGGGTGGGAGGTGACGGTCGACGTTTTCCCATGAAGCCAAAGAAAGCCGCGCCAAATCAGCGCCGCATCAAGCAGGTCTACCGCGACTCCGGCGCGGTGAGTGTTTTCGTCTACACCGTCGGTAAGAACACCGAGGGGGTTCATGTCTTCGGCGCCGGTGACCACGACCTTGGAGCTTCGCCTTCCTCCATCGAGGTCAAGGTCCTCCACGGTGCCTGCATGGTTGCTCCCAAGCCCAAGAAATGGACGGCCAAGAAATTCACCCTTGCCGAGGGCGTCGCTTATGCCGTGACGGTCAAGGAGGGTGGATACTGCGTCTGGCGAACGGGCGACCGCGGTCAGGATGGCGGGAATCATCCCCGCAAGGAGTCCTGACCGGTACCCGCTTCGGATAGGCCTGGTTGTTTCAAGGGCGGCGCCAGATCTTGAGGCGTCCGTCCTGTGTGCGGAGCATGAGGACGCGGCCGTTGGCGGAACTCTCCAGGTGATAGGCGCTCTGGTCGCCGCCGGTGGCCACCCGTTCCAAGAAGGGCATCTCCGCCACCGGCCGGAAGTTGTCCATCCGCCAGAAAACCAGACGTCCGTCGGTGCCCGCGGTCACCAGGCGGCTGCCCTCGTCGACGAAGGCCATGCCGTACACATAACGGCTGTGCCCCGGCAGGACCCCGAGGCGACGCCGTTCCGCCAACGACCACACCTCGACCATGGCATCCTTGCGTGCCACCACCAGGCCGCTGCGATCGGGAGTGAAAGCCAGTCGTTGAATGCCGCCTTCGATGTCAATGCGCCCCAGTTCGCCGCCGGTTTCGACCGAGGTCCAGGCGGCCACGCCGTCGTCGCCGCCACTGGCCAGCCATAGGTTGTCGCCCGAGAACGCCACCGCGGTGGCATATCCTTCATGGCGGTGGGCAATGGTTCGGCGCGCACCATCGACGATCGAGAGCAGGCTTACTTGCCCCGCAGTATCGGCCCAGGCCAGATGCTGCCCGTTGCGGGTCACCGCCAACGCCTCCGGAAAGGCATTCGTCTCATTCCACACGGGGCCACTGACGGGAGTGAAGGTCGATGACCCTGGTCGCTGTCGGCGGATGGACCAATCGGCCCCCAATCCGAGAACCTCGCCGTCCTGGGCGAGACGAAGGGGGTGGAATAGATCCACACAGGCACCCTGATTGGAGAAGTCGCTGGTCGCCCAGACTTCCACGCGATGGTCCACCGTGGTCACCGCCACGGCCGCGCCATCGTCACTTAAGACCGCGTCGCCGAAACGTTCGTCGCCATAGACAATGCGAGGCAGGGCCGGGGACGGCGGTGAATGGACGTCGAATCGGCGCACCTCGCCTTCGGCACTGGCCACCAGGACTCCATCCGCGGCGGGAATCCACGCAATGGCGTATACCGGACCGGCGGCGCCCTGCCAGGTGCGCAATGGCTGCCCCGTCATCCAATCCCACAGACGCACCACCTGGTTGCCGCCGCCTGACGCGAGCCACCGGCCATCGGGCGAAAACGTCAGGCTATCGATGCGATTGAAGTCCCCTTTGAGGCGCTGCCGCAACTGGCCGGTGTCGACGTCATAGATCGCCAGGCCGGCCAGGCGCTCGGTAAAGGCCAGCCATCGTCCGTCGGCGGACAATCGGGGGTAGTAGATGGGTTCGTCGAATTCCTTGGCGAAAAGCTCCTTCCCGTCCTCGACGCGCCAAACCCCCACACGGTAGCGGGTTTCCATGCCGGTGTAGCGCAGCCACACCGCGGCGGCGCGACTTCCCGTGGCGTCCAGGGAAGCGTGAAACAGATCCAAGGACTGCCAATCCGCCGCCGGGACCACACGGCCTTTGGTTTGGCGGGTGGCGAGGTCCCATACGATCAGTTCGGCGGGTCGCGTCTCGCGCAACAGCAGCGCCAGATTCCCCGGCCACCGGGCCCCTGCGCGATCCGCCACCACGACGCCTTCGGTCGGTGTTCCGTTGGTATCCACCAGGCGGAACGCCCCTTCACGATGGACCAGTGCCTGGCTCCCGTCCGCGGTGATTCCTGCAAGCCGCGTACATTGCGTGGCGGAACCTACCAAGGCGCCGGAGATGGACCACCAGCGCAAGGTTCGATCGTCGTACAGCGCCGCGAAGCGGGAGCCATCGGCACTCACGGCCAGCGAATGGGGCACCCCGGTTGCGACGCGGAAGTGGCTTTGAGCGTCGTCGTAGAATTCCTGCCGCAGCGCGTGCCACTCGAATCCGCGCAGGTCCGTTGCGGTGTTCTCCTGACGCGCCAACGCCGCGAGTCCGCTGGCGTAATCACTGCTCGCCAGCGCATTCACCGCTCGCCGGAGGTCAGCGGTGTAGCGCGACTGGCGTTCGTCGGCCTCGGCGAGTTGCCGGCGCGAACGCTCGGCTTCGGCGCGGCGATGTTCGGCAATGCTCGCCCACGCCGCCAGCACCGCGACCAACGTGGCACCGACGGCCAGGCCGGTACGCGCGTAACGTCCGAGCCGCTTCAACCGCCGCTGCAAGATTTCCATCTCACCGCCAGCCGGCACCCGCAGGAGGCGTTCGAGCAAGTCCGCCGCCGATGCGGGACGGTCGGCCGCGGCCGTTTCCGATGCGGCGAGGATGACCTTGTTCAGTTCCCGGACCAAGGGAAGGTCCGGTTTCGACATGAGTTCGACCGGAAGCTTGGGGAACTGATCGGCAGGCAAACCGGTGAGCAAACCATAGAGCACTTTGCCCAGGCTGTAGATGTCGCCCGAGGGTTTGCCGGCACCCTCGGGGGGCAGGAAGTCCCGGGTCCCGACGGAGGTCATGCCTTGGTCCGAGGAGGAAACGAGGCCGACATCCGCGAGCTTCGGCACGCCGTGGACGAAGATGATGTTCGACGGCTTGATGTCGCGATGGACAAGGCCGCGGCGGTGCAGGCCATCGAGGGCACGAGCGAGGTCGATGGACAAACGCAGTACTTCTCCGGGAGGTTGGCGTCCCCGTCGAATCTGGAATTCGCGGAGAGTCAGCGGGACGTACGTCTGCGGATTCATCTCCGTCGATCCGCCGGCGTCGTCCGCCAGTTCCATGACATAGTAGAAGGCCCCATCACCGAGGCGGCCGACATGGAGCACTGCCAATTGTCGGGGTTCGCCGGGAAGGGACTGTTGGAAGCGGGTGATGCCGGCGAGTTCCCGCTCGAGCAATCGTCGGTCCCCTCGATCACCGCTCTGCACCACCTTGACCGCGCGCCACAGGCCGGTCACGGATCGCGCCAGCCACACCTGTCCGTAGCTTCCGGATCCGATGGGTCGAATAAGGTCGAAGTCAGGGACTTTCACTTCCTTGGATGCGCCGCGGCGTTGATGCCATGAAGAACGGCGCAGTCCAAGGCGGTTGTGTTCCGACTACTTTGCGGCACGCACGATACCTTGGCGCAGCAGGGCGAGGTGCTGTCTTCCCAGCACTGCTTCGATTTCGCCCCAAACGAGATCCCGGCTCGATCCCTCGGCCGGCGTTGAATCGAGCCCTTTCGGGAGCCAGAAGTCCCATTGATCCAGGTCGGCAATTTCGTGCAGGGCGCCGAAGGCATGAAAGGTCTCCAGAACTCGAAGCGTCGTTAGTGGCGAGGCCGAGATAAAGACATCCTTGGTCGGATCCAGCGGGCCAAACTTTCCTTGGCCGTAATGGTAGCGCAGCAGACCATTGAGGCACGCGACGCGGTCCACCCGGTCCAGCGCCCCAAGCATTCCCAGCACGGCCACCGCTGCCGATGTTTCGTCGATGGGAGACCATCCAGCCGTGGCGAAAAGTCCGCGCCAGGCGTCAACATCCAGGTCCGTGCGTCGCCCAGCTGGCCGACTGCGTCCGTCGACCACTTGATGGGCCAACAGGGTATTCACCACAGCGTCGCGCTGGACAAGGTCCAGGCATCCATAAACGCGCAGCATTTCCATGCGCCAGCGCAGGTCGTCCACGTTCAGAACGGTGAGGTTGGTCCGCTGGGCGACCGAGCTGGTCTCCAGGCCTAGCCGGCGGTCGCGGTGGTTCTTCTCCCAGGAGGCGGCGGTCCTCCGGATGGTGGCGGTGTTGATGCCGTACACCAACAAGTCGTTGGTGGTGATCCATCCGTGGACGAGGGCCTTCTGGATTCGGCAATGACCCAGCGCCATGTCGACATAGGCCTCGGTCCCATCGACCTGGCGCATTGTCGAGACCAGCAGATTGGAGCGTAAGCGGCTCAATCCGTCCGGGCTGAACCAATCGCCAGGCGGGAGCACGTCGCTGGTGGAGAGGCCGGCCGACAGTTCGCGCCAGAGGCGTGCGGAATCGGTATTTCGAACGACGCTGAGACGGGCCATGGAGCGCTGGGCCACTTCCGGTGTCAGCGAGGTTGGAGACAACGCGGCCGCACTGCGTTCGAAGACGTCCCAGGGCTTCTTGCGGAATTCCAGGATGGCGAAGAGCAGGGCGGCCAGGGCCCCACCGATCAGGAACGCCCGTTGGACAAGAAAGGCGCGGGATCGATCGGGAGGTTGAACGAAAACTTCAGACTCAGAGGTTCCGCCCAGAGCGGCAATGGCACCGTTCCCGTCGCCGGAGAAAAAGCGCTCCAGGCTTTGGCGGACGGCGAGGACCACGGATGTTTCCCGTTGTGTCCACGATTCGACGTGTTCGGGAGCCAGTTCTTCGATCGCGGTCCGGTCATTGATACCGGGTCGCGCCGTCACCGTCCCGTCGACTCCGATGCGGATAACCGAGGATCGTTGACCCAGGATGGGCCAGGCCCATTGCCACGGGCTGGATCGAACCGGAGTCAGTCCAAAGGAGACCTCCCGCAGATTTCGGCGATACGAACAGATGAGCCAATGGGACCCCAGCAGACGCCCAAACGCCATGATCTCGGACGGGGTGTGACGTTGAATCGGGAGTGCTGAGGGTGCTGCCGGGAGCATTCCCTTGGTGGCGCGAAGGAACAAATTGTAGTCGAATCGCAATGGGCGCGACCGCATCGAAAAGGCGACGGCGGCAAAGGTGATGATTTGCGCGCCGAACAGCCACCAGGTGGGGATCTTGATGAACAGACCCACGCCCACGACGACCAACAGCGGTAGGGTGGACAGGGTCTGGATGATCATCTCGGGACGCCGATTGATTTGCAGAATGCGTAGGCTAACGGCCCACAGGATCGAGGCGACAACCACGATGACGTGAAGGGAGGTGATGCCGCCTGGCGCCCAGAACTGGCCGACCAGAACGAGGGTCAGCACCACCGCGGTCAGGATCAGGTTTCGCAGCGTCGCCCGATAATGCAGGCGGGCGCGGAATCCGGCTGGTTCCAGATAATTTTTTCGCTCGGCGTTCGCCAACCAGGCGGCGGCACCGACGCCAAAGACCATTGAGACGAGCGGCAGAAGCAGTGCTACCCAACTCATCGGCAGAAGCTTGGTTACACCAAGTCCGGCGAGCAGGCCCGAACCGGCACCGGCCGATCCGATCCCGGGAAGTGCGGCCATGATGGCCGAGGCCTGCGAGGTCCGGGGACCCAACTGTCGCAGAGAATCGCCCAGTCGAGTTTCGATCGATTCACGCAGGGCGGCACGGGCGCGATGGAGTCGAACCTTGAACGCGCCGGCAGATATCCCTAAGGCCTGGGCCGCATCCTGGATCGAACGGCCTTCGAGGTAGTGGAGAACCAGGCATTCCCGGTGGTTGGCCGAAAGGCCCGCCAGAGCTTCGCGGAGGGCGTCGTGGGATACGAGCGGACCTTCCTCCAGAACGGCTTCCCCGGTCCCGGTCGCCGACAGGTCCAGCGCCCACCGTTGGCGCCGATGGAGTTCACGCCGGTGGCGAATGCCGAAGTTGATGGCGAGTCCACGAGTGATCCGGGTCAACCAGGCTCCAAACCGCGACGGATCCCGGAGCCATCCCAGGTAACGGTAGGCCTTGATGAAGGTCTCCTGGACCACTTCCTCGGCCAACGAGGCGTCGCCGAGTCGAGACCACGCGACCGCATAAACCTGGCCTTCATAGCGCTCGATGAGTTCGCGGAAGCGGTCGAGTTCGCCCGCGCGCACGGCATGGACAATCTCGTGATCGCCCTGGGTGGATGTAGTGTTGGTTGTCACGATGTCCTCGCCCCAAAGACAACCTGATGGAGGCGAGGTTACATCGACGCCCGAGGGAAGTCGCCTTCTTGTGGGGCCATGCACGGCACCGAAGGCAGCAATGGGTTGGAATTGTTCCCCATCAGGTGGCCCTCGTCGCGCTGCGACGAGGGATTTGCCGCGTCCTGCGGTCCTGGGAGTGCACGGTGACAGCAGGGAAACCGGGCCGTTGTAGGGCGGCCAGGTCTGAGTGGCGCCAATCCGGACCGTTGACTAGGGCAGGACGCGGAGGCGCAGGAACCCGACGACCGTGGCTGGCGTCTCCAGTTCGGCGATGAGCGTTCCGCCAGTGGTGGATGGACCCACCGTAGCGGTTTGTTCCCAGCGCGTAAGGTCCGTCGAGCGCTCCACGGCATAGGTCGCCCCCGCCGCTCCCTGGAACTCCGCCACGATTCGCGTGCCATCGAGGCGCACCACGGCGAATTGCGGCGCGGGGACTGTGACCTTCTCCTGCACCACCAGGACTGCGGGATCGCTCGTTACCGTGCCGACGACGTTCGACACCCCAACTCGGTAGGAGCCACCCTGGCTCAGAGTGACTGCTCCGAGATCCAGTGTGGCGCCCGTTTCACCGGGAAGATCGACACCATCCCGTTGCCATTGATAGGTCAGCGGCGACGTTCCGTCGGCGGCGACCGACAGCACGACGTGGGTTCCGACCTCCACGGTGCCGCCGGTGGGCTGGGTGGTCACCGTGGGCGGGAATAGGACGGTCAACTGAGCCACCCGACTGGTGACGCTGCCGGAGGCATTGGAAACCACGACATCATATCCGCCGACCTCCGTGAGGCCGGCATTGGTGACCGAAAGGGTCGCACCGATTTCGCCGGACATCGGCTGTCCTTCGAAGCGCCATTGATAGGCGAGAGGTGGGCCGGTGGCTTCGACCGCGAAGTTCGCGGTCTGCCCATGGATCACCGAGAGGTCCTGAGGTTCGGTGGTAAGGGAAGGCGGGCTGGCTCCGGGTCGGATAGTGATGGTCAGGACACCGGTCGTCACTCGGTTGCCGGTGCTGCTCTGCTTCTCCCGCGCGGTGAGGTTGACCCGATACACGCCCTCGGCCGTGGGCGTCCCTTGAATCCGCCAAAGTGGCTTTCCTGAAGTTCCGGAGAGCGACAGGCCCGGCGGGAGGCCGGTCGCCGTCCAATAACCTGCCTGATCGGGAGCAGTGGTGACTCGGAAACTGAAGGGAACACCGTTGGTCCCGTTGGCGGTCTTTGCGCTATTGATGGTCGTCGACGCCCCGGAGACAGCCTGGACGCCGCCCATGGCGGCGGCGATGCCGGCGGCCCATCGAAACACAATCGCCAGCACCTGGTTGGCGGAATGCATGACCGGGAGGGCGGCGCGCGTGATGGGGAGGATCTGAAGAATCGCCGCCAGGGCCAGGGAGGGCAGGCGGACGGTAAGCAGGAGGTGAGGACGCATGATACGTATTCGCGTTTCGGGTTTAGGGCACGTTCGTGGGGCCGGCGATCTCCTTGGCTTTGGCCGGCTCCGGGGTGAGCAGGACCAGGGTGGGCAAACCGAGGACGCCGAATTCGTTCAAAACCGGTTCCAGATCAGGGTCGCCGAGGTGTTCGGCTTGGAATCGGACAAAATGGACGGAACCGAGGCGGTCCCGCACTTGGGGATCGACGAAGGTCGTGTGCTCCATCGCCGAGCAGTTCTTGCACCATGACGCCCAGAAATCCACCAGCACCGGCTTGCCGGTGCGTTGAGACTCTCGCAAGGCAAGTCGGAGTTCCTGGATGGAACGGGTTGCGGAAACGCCACCGGCATTCCCCGGCTTGGCTGACTGCAACAGGCCCCATCCGAGCCAGCCATACCCTGCGGCAAATGCGAGGATGATGACTCCGAACGCATGCTTGATGCGAGCCATCCAGGCGCCGGGCTTGGGTAGCAGGGAGAGGCCCGCCGCCGCGAATGGCCAAGGAATCGCCATGCCGATTCCCAGCAGGAAGGGAAGCAGCAAACCAAGACGGTCTCCGCTCTGAAAGGTGCGGGTCGCCAGTAGGAGAACCGAGATTACCACCGGTGCGACGCACGCCCCGGCCAACAATGCCGAAACCCCGCCCATCGCCGCCGCCGCCAGGAACGATCCCCCGCCTTCGCGAGTCGCCGGCGCCTGACGCCGTCCCTGAAACACCGACAGGTCGATCACCAATCGATCGAACATCGCGAGGGAAAGCAGGACGAAGATGCCGGCGATTGCGAAATTGAACCACGGCGACGCCTGCAAGGATCCGAATTTGGCGCCGGTCAGCACCACGACCAATCCCAGGCTGCCATAGGCCAAGGCCATGCCGCCACCGTAGGTGGCCCCCAACAAAAAGCCGCGACGGCGGTTGCCGCTCCTTACCCCCGCACCCAACAGTGCGAGATTGATGGGAATCATCGGCAGGACGCACGGCGTCAGATTGAGTGCCAACCCTCCTGCGAGGATCGCCCCCAGAGTGCCGGCCATCTGCCACGTCCATCCGTTCATCGACGTTGCCACGGACGGCGCACCATCCTTGGTACTCGGTTCATGCGACAGCAGGTCGAGCAGTTCCTTGGCACCGAGATACCCTGAGGCTTTGCCGGACACCCGGAAGCCTTCCGTCAGCCGTCCGCGGTGTTCCCGTGCTCCGGCCTCTTTCTCCAACGACTCGTCGTCGAGAATAAACGCTCCGTCTTCTCTCACCCTCCAGGCACGGGTCTCAGGGAAGAAGCACTCATCCTCGCCGCAGCCTTGGAAGGTGATTTGAAACCGGCTCGGAAGGGGTATTCCTGCCGGGAGTTCATTGGTCGCTCCGAAATCGCCTTCGAACGCCGATCGCGTTCGGCCGCTGAACTTGTCCTTGAATTCCCGTCCGGGAGGCAGGTCGAACGTCATTCGCTGGGCGTCCCACTGAAAGACCAGCGAATCCCGGTAGAGGTGATGACCGGGCGGCACCTGAAACCGTACCGCCAACCGTGTTGGACCGGTCGCCGATGTCCGAGGCAGAAATCCTACCACAATTTCGAAAGGACTCGCCGCGTCGGCGTCGTCCTCGGTGGCGTTGGCAACATCGCTGGCCATCACCGGAGGCGCGGCGAGGGCCAGCAAAAGTGTGAGAAGAAAGCGCAGGAGAGGCCGCCTTTCTGGTTCGGAATGGCAGACTAGTTGCACCCGCACCCTCCACCGCCGACACCTCGCCCGCCGGTCGCGGCCTCGCGTGAGAACCACATATGTTCCGCCATCGCCGTCTCCAGCGGGTCGCGATCAGCACTCATGGTACGGTCTGCCAGGTGTCCACGTTCCCAGGGCTGGACGTGGGCGCAGCCGGTGATGGCAAGCACGGCACCCGCCAACAACGAGAAGGCGAAGAGACGTCGGAACGGAGTGTTCATTTCAGCAATGCCTCGATGTCTTCCTCATACTTCCTGAGGGTTTCCTTGCCTTTGAATCCACGGTGCATCGCCCGGACCTTGCCTTCCTTGTCCAGCAGGAAGGAGGTCGGCATGGTGGGGATACGAACCTTGCTGACGAGGCCGCTGCCAGGATCGCGGACGATCGTGAAGGTGACCTTGTGTTGCTTCAGAAAGGAGTCCATGTCCTCGCGTTTCTGGTCCTCATTGACGGCCACGATCACCAGTCCTTTGGACCCGTACTTCTTCTGCAACTCTTCCATGGCGGGAAATGACTCCTGGCACGGGCCGCACCAAGAGGCGAAAAAATCGACGAGGACGATCTTGCCGGAAAGGTCCGGCAATCCACCTTCCAGTCCAGCCTTGGTCAGATCCGGAAAGGCTTCCCCGACCTTGGGAGTGGCGGCGATGGCTGAGTTCGACAGCGCCGCCACCGCCAGCAGGATGGGGACGAGGGCGCGGGCGAACAGGCGCCGTGTTGGATTAATGAATGTGGACCACATAGGCATGGAATTGAGGAGTGAACAGGGTTTCGCGCTGCGTGATCAGGGCGCCGCTGACCCCGTACTGACATTGGATTAGCGGCAGGCCTATTTCCGGACCCAGGATGAAAGCCGCGGTGGTCATCGCCCCGGCCAGTGCACACGTCGGCGCCATCACGGTTACGCAAAGGCACCCGTTATCCACCGGATATCCTGTCCGCGGATCGACGATGTGACCGTATCGGCGACCGTCGATCACCGTATGACGCAGGTAGTCGCCGGAAGTGGCCACGGCCATGTCCATCGCCGCGACGCTGGCCCAGCATTGGCCCGGATTCCGTGGATTCTCCAATCCGATGTGCCAGGCGGGACGTCCGGGCGGATGGCCAGCGGTGCGAATATCCTGGCCGAAATCCACCATGACTTGCCTCACACCGTGAGTGGCAGCCAGCTCGATCGCGGCATCGACGGCGTATTCCTTCCCGATGCCACCCAGGTCCAGGCACATCCCTGGCATGGGTAATCGGACTTGGCCCGGTCGGCGTTCGACTTTGTGCCAGCCGACCCGCCCGCGCGCCTCGGTGATGACGGATTCCGCCGGTACCTGCGCTGGGCGCGTCTTCCAATCCCAGAGGCGCAGGAGCGGCAGCGCCGTGGCGTCGAAGGCGCCGCGGGATAGGAAATGCAATTGGCCGCAGAGGTCCAACAGTCCGGAGGTTTGCTCGTCGATGTCCACCCATTCACCGCCGGCGGCTGCGTTGATGCGCGCGATGAGGCTGGTTTCAAGGAACCGCGAATACTTGGCTTCAAAATCCGCGACCCAGTTCAACACCGCGTCCAGGTAGGCATTGGCGGTGCGTCGATCCGGTTCCACCAGGCTCACCCGGCACGAGGTGCCCATGGCGTGGAACGTCAGTTCGGTGAGACCGTCCTTCGACCGGATCACAGCCGATTGGCGGACACGTTGGCGGATGGTTGGCGCCGCCGTCAGAACCATATGGCGACGCCTCCTCCTACGACGTTGGCGCTGGGGTATTGGTCCTCGGCCGTGATACCATCGGTGCCGTCCATCACGTAGCGCTTATAGGAAATGTGAACGCTGATGTTCTTGTGCAACCGGGCTTCCGCGCTGATGCCATAGGTGAAGCTGTTGAGCTCCGAGAGTCGATAATCCGCGGAGTAATGGTCCGGCAGCGCGATGGGGGGACAGCTTGGATCATCTTCCGGCGGGCAACCCGGATCGCCCGGAAACGAGGTACCGTAGAAATCCGCCGCCGTTTGGGTGTGGAAGCGGAACAACGGCGAAATCGTAACGGCCTTTCCAATCTTCTGATGCCACGCCAACCCCACGGTGTGCGCCCAAATGCCCCAGTCATCGTGATGAAAACGATAATTGCCCTCAATCGCGCCGTTCAGGGACTCGAAGTAGTGCCGCAGTTCTCCGAACAACACCTGCCGGAATCGGTGGCCCGGCCGAACTTCCGGAAACACCGTGTACGGTTCGCCTGGGGTATAGGGAAAATCCTCGAACAGCACGCGTTTGTAGGGGTCGGCGAGATAACCGTCCGAGTAACCCAGAGTCAGATTCACCGTGAGGGTGGTCTTCGGACCCAATAATTGCGTGACACCCACCAGGAAGTCGGTGGTGTCCTTGTCCTCGACGTCGCTGATGCTCGCCCCTTCGCTGGGCAGGACGCGATCGAACAAATGACTCACGCCCCAGGTCAGCGTGGTGTTCTTTTCGTTCCATTCGCTGGCATGGGAAAAGGAGATTCCCGTGGATTCGTAGTCGCTTTCGGCACTGTAGGAGAACTGCGGACTCAGGGTGTGGTTCTCGATCTTGAACGCGGGTTCGACATATCCGGCACGGCGGATGTCCTCGATGGTCACCTTGGCCACATCGCTCAATCCGGGAATCGGCGGGGCACCGGTCGGGGTCGCCCCCGAAATCGCGTCGTGGATGAAATTCGCCTTGAGCGCCAGCCACGGGTTCAACGTGGCGTCAAGAAACGCGCCGTGGGTCTGAATCTGAATCCGGCCGCCGTCCTCGGAGTAATCCTCGTATCGGTAATCCAACCGATTCTCGGCACGGGTCCGACCGATTCCTGTTTCCGATGCTAGCCATGCCGCCAGTACCACCGGACGCAACCAAGCGCGTCGGCCTCCCCTGAAACAACAAACCACGGTCACGAGGGCGAAGTTTAGCACACAATATGCCAACCTGACCAGAGACGTCGCGATCCATGGTTCTCCATGCTAAGGAATTCCTTTGGACAGCCCGATGGTCCGCCGCGAAACCCTACTTGGTCCGCGTTGGGACCACTTGGTCCGCGCGCTTCAGCTGGCTCCTAGGGCCTGAGGGCTCCACCGACGTTCGGACAGGGCGATGTTTCGTTTTTGCACACCAGCGGGACGATCGGTGTGCGGCGTTTGCGCATCCGGCATGGGAAGGAGTGCCGCGAGGGCGCTGGATGACACCGGTCGCCACGCCTTCGCTTTCCGGGTCTTGTGGCGCCGCGCCGAGGTCTCGTTCCTCGAGAATCGGGCTCGACGATGGCGGTGAAACATAGGTAATCCACCGGGGATGCTCCGGTTCGAGGCCCCACTCCGGCTGCGCTCTGTCGCGGCCGTGGTCCTCTTGCTGGCGGGGAGCCTTCCTGCGTCCGTCGTAGCCTCTGAATCGACGGCGTTTTTCCGGCAGCACGTCGAACCCATTCTGCAGAATCATTGTTTCGAGTGTCACAGCCATCAGTCCGGCAAGATGAAGGGAGGGCTCACCCTCGATTCGAGGAGTGGCTGGGCTGACGGTGGCGAGCATGGCCCCGCCATCGTTCCTGGCGATCCTGAGGCGAGTCGATTGATTCAAGCGATTCGCCGACTGGATCCAGACCTTGCCATGCCACCGAAGCAGGCGCTCGAGGCGTCACACATCCAGACTCTGATCTCGTGGGTACGGCAAGGGGCCCCGGACCCTCGCGTCTCTGGATCGGGTCCGACGACAAACTCGAACGGGCAGTCCGCGTGGTGGGCCGTTCAACCGCTGCGCCGCCCAACCGTCCCGCGCCTCGGAATAACCCATTCGGTCGATGCGTGGGCGGCCGAGGCGTTGACGGCCAGCGGACTCGAACTCGCGCCCACGGCCGATCGCCGCACGCTGCTTCGACGGTTGTCCGTTGATCTGCACGGCTGGCTTCCCGACCCCGCGGAGGTCGAGGCGTTTGAGGCGGATCCTGGATCCGATGACGAGGCATTTCGGCGTCAGGTCGACCGTTATCTGGCGTCGCCGAGGTATGGGGAACGATGGGCTCGGCACTGGCTGGATGTGGTTCATTTCGCCGAGACGCACGGTCACGACCAGGACCGGCCACGTGAATCGGCCTGGCCCTATCGCGATTACGTCATCCGCAGTTTCAATCTCGACACTCCGTATCCGCGGTTTGCCCAGGAGCAGATCGCGGCCGATGTGCTCTTTCCGTCGCAACCCGAACTGATCCCCGCCTTGGGCTTCCTGGCGGCCGGGCCTTGGGACGAAAGCTCGCTGCGTGATATACGCGAGGATGTCATCGACCGTGAGATCGGTCGCTACCTCGACCGCGACGACATCGTTGCCAACGTGATGTCCACGTTCACCGGCACCACGGCGCATTGCGCGCGGTGTCACGACCACAAGTTCGATCCCATCTCCCAGCGGGATTACTACTCGCTGCAGGCCGTGTTCGCCGGAACCGAGAAGGCCGAACGCCTTTATGACCTCGACCCGACGATTCTGAAACAACGTGAGCGTTGGATGCGCGCGCAAGTCGCGGTGGACCGCCGCGACCCCGCACTTGTGGAGGCGACCTTCGATGACGCGCTCTTGGCAGAACTCAGGGAATGGGAATCGTCCCAGGCGGCGCGATCCTATCCTTGGCGGGCGCTGCCAGCCGCCCGAGTTGCCAGCGAACACGGCGTGGTGCTCACTGTCAGAGAAGACCATTCGATCGTCGCGTCCGGGACCAATCCGCCCGCGGACGTCTACCGCGTCGATGCGCCCGCTCCGCCAGGGCGGATCACCGGTATCCGTCTGGAGGTCCTGACCGATGCCTCTTTGCCGAAGCAGGGCCCGGGGAGGGCAGAGAACGGGAACCTGCACCTGACGGATTTCCGGATCTTCCGTGTGCCCCGTGGAGCCGCGGAGTCGGTTGAAGGCGAACCGGTGAAGGTCCTGGCGGTGTCCGCCAGTTTCGAGCAACAGGACTGGGGCATCGCCAAAGCCATCGATGGCGAGCCGGCGTCGGGATGGGGCATTCATCCCGAGGAAGGCAAGACTCACGAGGCGGTCTTCGAAGTCGACCTCGGTCCCGCGGAAGCCGACGCGTCCACCCACTTGCGGCTGGTGCTGAAGCAGGAGCACGGTCGACAGCACACCATCGGTCGGTTCCGACTTTCGACGACGTCAGAAGCGCCGCCGATCCGGGCGAGCCGACTTCCCGAAGCGGTTGCCCGTGCTCTGCGGACACCGGCGGGAGCGCGAGCCGCCGACGACGAGTTGGAGGTGCGCCTGTATTATTTGGCCCAGCGTGCCACCCAGGAACTCGCGCGCTTGCCCGAACCGCTGCGTGTCTATGCGGGCGCCTCGCTTTTTCCTCCCAACGCCAACCAGAAGCCGCTCGGCAGACCGCGAATGATTCAGGTGCTGCGTCGCGGCGAAGTGCTGCGCCCAATCGAAGAGGCGAAACCCGGCGCCTTGGCCTGCATCCAGGAATTGCCATCCCGATTTGTGACCCGCGACGACGAAAGCCAGCGGCGGGCCGAGTTCGCGCAATGGCTGACTCATCCCCACAATCCACTTTTTTGGCGGACCATCGTCAACCGGGTCTGGCATTACCACTTTGGCCGGGGAATCGTCGACTCACCCAACGACCTCGGCCGAATGGGCGGGAAACCCTCGGCACCGGCGTTGCTCGACGGTCTGGCGGTGACCTTCCGTGATGACCTCCAGGGATCGATGAAGTCACTGCATCGGCTCATCCTGACCAGCGCGACCTGGCGCCAGCGATCTTCGGATCCGCTCAGCGCCCATCCACTCCAGCCGTTGGGACGTCGGCTCGATGCGGAGACATTTCGCGACAGTCTTCTGCGGCTTACCGATTCAATCGATCTCACCATGGGCGGACCTTCCGAGAAACAGTTCGCCATGTCGCCCGGCATCCATGTGACCCCGATGGTGAATTACGGCGCCTACGCCGTGGATGCGCCCGGCCACCGTCGTCGATCGATCTATCGGTTCCTGTTTCGCACGCTGCCGGACCCGATGATGGATGTGCTGGATACGCCGGCCGGCGATCAATCCGCTCCGGTGCGTGGTGAGTCGTTCACGGCGTTGCAGGCCCTCGCGTTGTTGAATCACCCGTTCATCGTCCGCCAAAGCGAGCGCTTCGCCGAACGTCTTGTCGCCGAGGAAGCCAGTCCCACCGCACGCATCGAGCGGGCGGTTCGCCTCGTCTGGCTCCGGGACCCGGATGCTTCCGAAGCCGAGGAATTCTCCCGTTACGCCGACCGCCACGGACTGCCCAATCTTTGCCGGCTCCTGCTCAATTCCAATGAGTACCATTTTCTCCAGTGACCACGGGCGGTTCGACCGTCGGGGCGAAGGTCGGAGCCTCGATCGCCGCTCGTTCCTGTGGCGGTTCGGTGGCGGACTGGGGGGCATTGCCTTGACCGGGATGCTGGCGCGGGAGGGCTTGCTCAGCCCCGCAGCGTCGGCCAGCGAGCCAACAGGAACCGGTGCCGCGTCTCCCTTGCCGCATTTCACGCCCAGAGTTCGTCGAGTCATCCAACTCTTCATGAACGGCGGGGCCAGTCAGATGGACACCTTCGACTACAAACCGGAGCTGTTCCGTCGGCATGGGCAGAAGTTCGATCCGGGCGACGGCGCCCGGGTGGAAGCGGCCACCAGCGAGCCGGGAATGGTCATGAAGCCGATGTTCGAATTTCGGCAATATGGCCAGTGCGGGCGGTGGGTCAGCAGTGTATTTCCCCACGTCGCCCAGTGCGTGGATGATCTCGCCTTTCTGATGGCCATGGAGTCGCGCACCAATGTGCATGGCCCGGCGAGTTTTCTCATGAACACGGGGTTTCTCCTCCCGGGTTTCCCCAGCATGGGCGCCTGGATCTCCTACGGCCTCGGCAGTCTCACTGACAACCTGCCCACATTCGTCGTGCTCCCAGACCCGCGCGGACTGCCCTACAATCAACGCGGCAATTTCTCCGCCGGCTTCCTTCCAGCAACCCATGCCGCCACGATCCTGAACGCGGGTGGTTCGACCCCCATTCATTATCTGCGCCCGCCCGAGACCGCGTCCTTCATTCACGAGACCAGCGAGCGGGAAGGGCTGGAGTTGTTGAGGCACATGAATGAGCGACACCGGGATTCCAGTCCGGTCGATTCCCGTCTCGAAGCCCGCATTCGCAGTTACGAACTCGCCGCCCGACTTCAGGTCGCCGCCCCGGAAACCTTCGATCTCTCCCGGGAATCCGAAGCCACCCGAACGCTGTACGGCATGGGGGACCCGCTCACCGACGACTTCGGCAAGCGCTGCCTCACCGCCCGCCGCCTCATCGAGCGCGGGGTTCGATTCGTCCAGGTCTGGAGCGGCGCCGGCGGGCCCAAGGACAATTGGGACAACCACACCGACATCATTTCGGAACTTCCCAAGGTGGCGCATGCCACCGATCGCCCCATCGCCGGACTGCTGAAGGACCTTAAGGCGCGGGGATTGCTCGAGGATACCCTCGTGGTATGGAGCACCGAGTTCGGCAGGATGCCATTCACCCAGGGTGCCACCGGGCGCGATCATAACGGCGGCACCTTTGTGGGGTGGCTTGCCGGGGCCGGCATCAAGCCTGGTGTCACCCACGGCGAGAGCGATCCGTGGTCCTGGAAGGCCGCCATCGACAAGACCTCCACCTACGATCTCCATGCCACGATCCTCCACTTGATGGGCATCGATCACGAACGCCTGACCTACCGTCACAACGGCGCCGATCGCCGGCTCACCGATGTTCACGGCCATGTGGTGCGCGAAATCCTGGCGTAAGGGCAGGGCCTCTTCCCGGACCTCGCCGTGTCCCACGGCGCCGGCCTTAACCTGCCTCACCACCCACACAGAAAGCCTTGAGAGCGTTCCCGCCTTCAGGCCTCCCCCATTTCTCATGAATCCACACCCCACCATCCTTCGGCCCCTGGACCAGACGCTCCGTCCCGCGGCCGGACGGCACCGCGCCTCGCCTCCGCGCGATGTCAAAAATCTTCTCCTACTTTGCCTCCTAGCCACTCTTCTCTTCCCCGCCTCCACTCCCTCCACCGCCGCCGCCGTTGCTGCCGTCGCCGCCGAAACCGCACCTCCAGCGTCGGCTACACCCCGCTGGACCAACCAGGACGATCATCGTGACATGATGCGGCAACTCGGAATCACCCGACTCCGCCCCGGACCCAGCGGTCAAGCGAACGCCACCAACGCGGCGAACTACGATCCCGCCAAGGCGAATCCGTTTCACCACCTGCCCGAACTGCTCGTCATGAAGGATGGACGGCGCGTTACCAACGCCGCGCAGTGGTGGAGCAAGCGCCGTCCCGAAATCGTGGAGGACTTCGAACGCGAGGTCTACGGCCGGATCCCAGCCAACGTCCCCAAAGTGAATTGGGCCATCACCAATCAGGCATCGGATCGTGTCGTGGGGAACCTACCCGTCCTTGCCCGACAGTTGGAAGGCCGTGTCGACAACTCGTCCTTCCCCGAAATCACCGTCAACGTGCGGATGACCCTGGTTACTCCGGCGAAAGCGGAAAGACCGGTTCCGGTCCTGATCATGTTTGGCGGGTTTTTCGGAGGTGGCGGCATGCCGCGTCGACCGGGAGAACCGCCTCCTGCGCCGCCCCGCGGATTTCCGACGCCCCAATTCGCGGATCCGCCTTCGGAAGACCAACTCATCGCCGCGGGTTGGGGATACGCGGTGCTTTCGCCGGCGAGCATCCAGGCCGACAACGGTGCCGGACTGACCCAAGGCATCATCGGTTTGGTCAACCAAGGGAAACCGCGAAAACCCGACGATTGGGGCGCGCTACGGGCGTGGGCCTGGGGCGCCTCGCGCGCCTTGGATTATTTGGAAACCGACCCGACCGTGGACGCCAAAAAGGTGGGAATTGAAGGCGTTTCACGTTTTGGCAAGGCGGCCTTGGTCACGATGGCGTTCGACACCCGATTCGCCGTTGTGTTGGTCGGATCCTCCGGTGCCGGCGGTGCCAAACTGCATCGACGGAACTTCGGCGAAACTGTGGAGAACCTGACCGGATCGGGCGAATACCATTGGATGGCGGGGAATTACCTGAAGTACGGCACGGCCGAATCGACCTTTGGGGCGAAGAACGCCGGGGATCTGCCGGTCGATTCGCACCTGCTGATCGCGTTGTGCGCCCCACGCCCCACCTTCATCAGCTACGGCATTCCGGAACGGGGCGACGCGCATTGGTTGGATCAGCAGGGGAGTTACATGGCCGCAGTGGCGGCGGGTCCGGCGTTTCGATTGCTGGGAGCCCGGGATCTCGGCGACACCAACGACTATCGCACAGCCCAGATGCCCCCGGTGAACCAGGGCCTGCTGGACGGACAACTCGCCTGGCGCCAGCACGACGGCGGCCACGAGGACCGGACCAACATGAAGCACTTTATCGCCTGGGCGAACCGAGTTTTGGCCGAGACGGGCCGGCCTCGCTGAATCGATTGGGTCGGTGACTTCCCGTGCCGACGAAAAAATCGAAGCGGCACGCGAGGAGGCGCCGAACGGACCCTTCCCCCATCCCCATTCCCTCTTCCCGTCTTCTGGCGCGCCCGCCGAGAGTCGAACTCGGGACCCACTGCTTAGAAGGCAGTTGCTCTATCCAACTGAGCTACGGGCGCAA
>JAEUHG010000158.1 GCA_016795425.1 Verrucomicrobiales bacterium | reverse complement strand
TGGGGCGAATCCCGCTGCAGGGTACCTGCGCCTTTCGCTGCGTGCGCCATGGCTCAAGGACCTCCTCGCTGCGCTGCGGTCCTCCTTGACGCTTCGAATGTCGCCAGGAGTGGGCGCCTATGGATTCGTTTGTGGAATCTGCCGCTAGGCTGGAAGCGACGAATTGCAGAACCCCCAGCAATCGATCCGCGACGTCGCGTATGGCGTTCCCGGACGGCCAAGAGTCCTCACTTCGCGGCGATGGAATCGGCAAGCGAGACAAAGTGCGGCGTGCTGGGACACCCCGCGGTCCAAATGACGAGGAGTTCGAATCGGCGACGAAGCCGTCCACCACTTCCAAATCCTCGGAATGCGACTCTCGAAATGCCGGGTGAAACGGATGCGGGAATCGACTTATCGACGCCCACTGAAGCCTTCTAAAACCTCACTCGGAGCGACCCGAATCGAGCAAAATGCCGGCACCATACCGGCACCAAGCGATTTGGCACCACGATTTTTGAGGGAGGAAAACTTCTGTAAGTCGTTGAAGATCAAATGGTCGGGACGGTGAGATTTGAACTCACGACCTCTTCCACCCCAAGGAAGCGCGCTACCAAGCTACGCTACGTCCCGACCCAATCGATCCGCGGCGGACGCCGCGGGACCGGAACCGTACGAGGGTCCATGGCTTCAATTCAACAGGGAAAAATGCCCCAAGGGCCGAGGCGATTCGAATTGCTGCAGGACTTTCACCCCCCGAAGTCGGGTCGCCATCAGGATCGGGACCGAAATACGCTCGATGGGTTGGATGTCGAGGACACCCAGAGAACGCCCCATCCCATTCCCATTCCCATCCCCATTCCCATCCCCAATCCCATTCGGATAGACGCCCATCGCCGAACCTCGACTCCGGGCGCGCCGCTCCACCCCCTCAGGCATTTGGCCCCGCACCTCCATCTTCCGGATTCGACCGGCGAACGCTCACGGGTCGGGACAGAATCCTTCCATGGCGGCAGAGTGCGCCAGGCGTCCGGCGCGTCGTTTCCCGGAGCGAATTCCTGCTCGCTAGACCAGCGGGTACCGATGGATGTCGGCCACATCCAAAGGATCCGGTGCGTACTCGACTGCCCACCCCGACGCGGTGATCCGGAGGGCGTGGGCGATGCCCGGTGAAATATAGATCCGGTCGCCGGCGCACATTTCGATCGCCACCCGTTCCCGTGTCTCACGTCGCTCCGCCACCACCGTCAGCGCACCGGTTATCAGGTAGATCGTCTCGCACTTCGCCAGGTGATAGTGGTTCCCGCGAATGCCGCCCTCGTGCAGTTCGATCGCGGCAAGGTAACGGATCGGGTCCTGCCCGCTGTGGATCTGTGCCAATTCGCCCTGAGGCAACAAGAGACGTTTCGCCACCGGCGAGTCCGTCGGTGGTGGTCCGGCATAAGCAGGCAAACGCCAGCGCACCACCTGGTCGGATAGAAAGCGCGTCTCCATGAGCATCCCTAGCATGCCCCAAAGACCGACTCCAACCCAATGCCGAATCTCGGGAACGCCGAATAGAAGTTGCCTGTCCAGTCACAGAACTCCCCGCCGATGCGCCCAATGCGACGTCCAAGGCCCAATCGCCACCCTGGACGGATTGGCTCAACCCGTCCGGTTTTCGGCGGCGGGCGGGGACACATCGCAGGGAGTCGCACGACCTCCATTCGAGGTCCTGAGGACCGCATCCCACGCCATCGGCAGGTCGAGTCCGAACCGTTCGTTAAGCGCGGATCGGAATGCGGGTTCGTCAGCCAGTTCCACCGACTCCGGTCCGTGCTCCGAATAGACCGTGAGAAGACGGTGCACCAGCGTTCGTCGTTCCGTGGGCAGGGAGAGTTGCACACGAAGCTCCTTGGTCCACGGTATCTCCGGATGCGTGGAGCAATAGTAGTTCAACGGCTCGAAATCGACAGGCAGGTGCGGTTCAAGGGTGAAGGAATATTGTTCGACGCCCTGGCAAATCAGAACCCATTCCATGCCATCGCGTCGCAGCACCAGTTTGCGGAACCCTTGGCGCATTTCGCGGTCCAGCGAGAGGTTGATGGGCTCGAGCAGTCCGCAGCCGAAGTACCCCACATCGGCGAGCCACTTGACGCCTTCCGCGTCCACCAGCAACGCCATGTGGGTGCGTGGAACCATGAGGGTCGAGTACGATCGAATCCGGGCGGTCAGTCGGGACACCCGGAATCCGATGCATTCGAGCACCGCGGCAAACAGGGTGTTGTGTTCAAAACAGTACCCCCCCCGACGCGCGACCACGAGTTTGTCCATCAACCGGCCGATATTGAGGGATATGGGTGTTCCCAGGAGAACGTCCACGTTCTCGTAGGGAATCTTCGACACGTGCGCGAGGTGCAAGGCCCGCAAGGTCGATGCGTTGGGTTGGAGATCGCCGCGAAAGCCGATGCGATCTGCGTACAGCGCCAGATCGACGCGGCCGGGGCGGGTGGTACTCACAGCGTTTTCGAGTGCGAGCCGATGCCCTTCCCCGGATGCCGGGGAGGAGCCGTGGTGCCACGATACTTCTGCGCGGCACCCCCCGTTGGTCATCACGGGGCTCACGACCATAGTCAAACGCGCCGCCGCACTTGCCGCAATACGACCAAGGTCGCATTTCTCCGACGATTCGATTATTCGAACACAACGGTCTGCACGAGATCGCATGCAATCCCCAGAGCTATTCACCGGCGATTCCCGTTTCGAGGTCGTCTCGTTTGACTGTTACGGCACGCTCATTGATTGGGAGTCAGGAATCCTCGGTGCCCTCCGACCGATCCTGACGCGGCATGGGGCGGCCGCGACGGATGCACATCTGTTGCGGCTCTATTCCGAGATTGAACCAGAACTTCAACGGGGCCCATTCCGGTCCTATCGAACCATTCTGCGCGAGACAGTGGTCGCCTTCGGTTCGCGCCTCGGATTTCATCCGAGTCAAAGCGAGCGCGACGCGTTGGCGGATTCCTTGCCGGAGTGGCGGCCGTTTCCTGACACCGTGCCGGCCTTGCGACGACTGGCGACACGGTTTCGACTGGGCGTGCTTTCCAATATTGATGACGACTTATTCGCCGCGACGGCCCGCCGTTTACAGGTCGAATTCGAATTCATCGTCACCGCGTCGGCGGTGGGTTCCTACAAGCCCGATCCCGGTCATTTCATCGAACTACTAAGGCGCACGGGACTGCCTCCGGCCCGCCACCTTCACGCCGCGGAGAGCCTCTTTCACGACATCGCACCGGCCAATGCGTTGGGCCTGATCAGCGTGTGGGTTCGCCGTTCGCACGACCGACAGGAGTTCTCCGCATCGCGGCGAATCCCGGTTGTGCCCGCCGCCGACGTGCCAGACATGGCTGAACTTGCTCGACGCCTCGCTCCAGAATCGCCTCCGCTCTCCATGCTTCCATGAATGCCTCAACCGAGTGGACCGTGGTTCACACGGATTCCCTGGACCTCAACGCATTCGCGGCGCTGTTCAACCGCGCGTTCGCCGACTACCTGGTTCGATTCCCGCCGATGGATGGTCCGGCATTTCAGCGGCTTCTCGCCGGACAAGGCATTGATTTGGCGTGGAGTCGGCTGGTGGCCGCGAAGGGTGCCCCGGCCGGCTTTGGGTTGATCCATCGCTCCAACCAGATGTGTCGATTGGCAGCCATGGGAGTGGTCCCGGCGGCACGTGGGCGCGGTGCCGCTGGGGCGCTCTTGGATGCGCTCCTGGAGGAAGCGGAAGCACGCGGGGACCACGGCATGACACTCGAGGTTTTTGAACAGAATCCGCCTGCGCTGCAGCTTTACCTCAGTCGAGGCTTCCTAAGGCACGTGCGGCTCCTGGGCTGGCGGCGGGACTTGGTCGCCGCGCCGGCGTTGGCGCCGAGTGGGCACGGTGCGGATTCCATGATACGGGTGCCGCTCGGTGAAGCGTCGGCGTGGCAGACATCAGACCCACGCCACGCAGGATACGCATTCACCTTTCCCCGACTCCCCTTTCAGGTTTCCGGCATGGCCGTGCCCCGGCTGCCCGCCTCGGCCAAGGCCTATCGCATCGCGGATACGCTCGCGGTGGTGAATGAGACCGAACCCGGAAGCATGCGTTGGTGTGCGCTCTTGCCGCCGCCGGCGGCCGCCTCGCCGTGGTCGCTACTGAAGAGCGCGGCCCTCCGCGTCATGGCCGAGTTCCCGGAACACCGTTGGTCGGCACCGGCCATTTTTCCCGAGGCCTATGGCGAGCATGTTTTTGAGCCACTGGGTTTCACGCGCGAACCCCTCCATCAGTGGTTGATGTTCCGAAAACTCGGAACCGGTCAGCAGGTGCCATAATGGATTGGTTTAGTTTTTGATTTGACCAGGCGCGGGCTGGACGCGGATAAAGTCCGGGTTCCCAGCAAGTTCCACCGGCAGCCGCTCCTGGCTGTCCTGTGCCGTTGAAGGAAGACGGCGGAATGGATGGGACAACTCCAAAGGTCACCCGCATGAACTCGCGTCCATCCTTCGCAATCCTTATGCCCAGGGCCGCCTGCGCGGCCGGACTTGTCATCACCGCCACTGCCTTTTCGCAGGAAGTCCTCTTGCGGGAGGGATTCAACGACGATGGCGAGGCGTCGAATCCGAAACGTTACACGATGACGGGTCGAGACTTATTCGAGCCGGAACGCATTCGCACCGAGCTGAGCAACTTCGACCAAAAGGGGCCGATCTACTGGGAGCACAGTTTCAAGGTCTCCTACGCCGGCAATCCGGAGATTCCCGCGCGCCGCGCGATCTTCACCTGGCGTGGCGTGGACGGAGCGGCAGCGAACGAAGATCTGATGAAGCTGTTTGATTCGACCATCGATTGGTTGCTCGCCGGCAAGAAGAACGCCCAGATCGTGGTGAATCCCAATGCGGCATCGATCCAGGGTTTGGCCGATCGCCTGGCCGCCGCTGGTCATACCGTGACCGACGACGACACCTCGGCGAATCCGAATGAAGCGGATGTTCCGGGTGATCTCTTCATCCATGGACCCGCCGCCAACAACGCCAGCCGCTTTGTATTGGTTCCGAAGCCTGTCCTGGTGATGAACGCCCCGGACTACGACGACATGTTGGTCGGCAGCATCGGCACGGCCGCCACGTTTGATCCCGGCCAAATCACCATAACCGACGCCTCGCATCCCGCCGCCGGCGGAAAGTCCGGTTCCTTCACGGGCTTCGTGGCAACCCAGCAGGCGTTTGAGCTCAAGGGCAACTTCCTGCCGCCCAGCGCCAAGACCATCGCCACCGTGACCCGTATCGTACCGCCCGCGGTCAACAATCTCGGTGACGTCGATGCCATGGTGGCGGGAACCAAAACCCACGAACAGACCGCCGGCACGGTGGACCAAATCGACTTCAACGACGGCAGCGCCGGCCAGTGGTTCATCGACAACGCCCTGCCAGGTGGCTACGCCGGAAACTGGGGATTGGTCGTGACGGGCAAGATCACCGTCGGCGCAGCCGGGACCTATCGCTTCGCGGTCGGCTCCGACGACGGCGCCCGCCTGCAAATCGATCGGGACAAGAACGGGTTCACCCCCGCGGACAACGTCATCGAGGACGCCGGGCCGCATGCGCACCAGATCACCTATGCCAATGTCCAGTTTAGCGCCGCCGGGACCTATGATCTTCGGGTGGTCTCCTACAACTCGAGCGGCGGCGGAAGCTTGGAGGTTTCGGTCGCCAACGCGGCGGGCGACGTTCCCGATGACAATCTGGACTCAGGGTACTGGGAAGTGCTGGGCGCGTCGGACGGCACGTCACCCGTCAAGTTGACCGGTTCGGCTGCCGTGACCGCGTATCGCGCCACCGGCCCCAACGTTGAGCAGCAGGAGCCGCTGATCATTGCCATCAACGGGCCCGCGGATAATCCCCCCGGCGGCTTTTACGACGGCGGACGCTTCACCAACTTCGAGGGTTCCGGATTCCTCGGCGGCGCCGGGATCAACAAATGGGCCTATCCGGACGGCCAGACCTACCGGTCGGTCCGCTTGAATCCGGTCAGTGTTGCGGGCAAAACCAATGTGCATCTCACCCTGGCGCTCGCCGCGACGGTGGTGGATTTCGAGGACAGCGATTTCATCGATGTCATCGTCTACCCGAACGGAGCCAACAGTAGTCCGGTAACCCTGGCCCATTTCCGGGGCGTGCAGAACGCCGTTCAACCCTGGCTCGCCGACGAGAAGCAGGGCTATACCCGGCGCCTGACCAAGGAGTTTGCGGACTTCACCTATGATGTCCCGGCGGGCGCCACCGACCTCGTGGTGGAAATCCGGGTGGCCTCGACCTGGTGGACCGAGATTCTCGCCGTCGACAACATCCGGGTCACTGCCGGTTCGGCCAACACCGCCGTGGGCCCGCTGGCCATTGCGCGTTCCGCGGACAAGGTCCAAGTCAGCTGGCCGCAGGGCCAGACGGCGAAGCTGGAGACTGCCACCAGCGCTTCCGGTCCGTGGACGGAAATCTCGGGTGCTGCCAATCCGCACGTGGTCACTCCTGGACCTTCCGGAGGATTCTACCGGTTGAAGCAATAACCACGACTTCGCCTCTCCGTTCATCGCAGCCAAAACGAAGGCCGGAACATGCGTGTTCCGGCCTTTCCGTATCTGGGAAGCTGAGACGACGGCTTAGTGAGTCCGACGTCGCTGGTAAGCATGAGTGGCGTGCCCGAAATACAGCTCCGCGGCCTCCATCAAGGTCTCGGAAAGAGTCGGGTGCGGATGCACGCATTCGGCGAGGTCGGTGACGGTCGCCCCCATCTCCACGGCAACGACGCCTTCCCCGATCAATTCACCCGCGCCATGGCCGACAAGGCCCACACCGAGGATGCGTTCGCTGCCGGATTCGATGACCAGTTTCGTGAGGCCTTCTGGGCGATCAAAGGTCAACGCGCGGCCGGAAGCGCCCCAAGGGAATTTTGCGATCTCGACCTGGAGACCTTTGGCTTTGGCTTCCGCCTCGGTGAGTCCGCACCAAGCCAATTCCGGCTCGGTGAACACGACCGCGGGAACGACAAACTCGCGGGTCGGCGCGGTCTCGCCAACAATGGCCTGAACCGCGACGCGCGCCTCCTTGGCGGCTTTGTGAGCCAGCATGGCGCCGCCCACGATGTCGCCGATCGCGTAGATCACGGGATCGTCCGTCATCAATCGTTCGGACACCTTCACAAAGCCACGCTCATCGCGTTGAACCTTCGTGTTCTCAAGACCCAGATCCATGTCGATGGGTCGGCGTCCCACTGCGACCAATACCCGGTCGTACAGCTCCTCGTGCTGTTTGCCTTCATGTTCGACCACGACCCGGATCTGCTTTCCCGCGGTGGCCATCGAAACGACTTTAGCCTTGAACCGCAGGCTCTTGAATTTCTTTTGAGCCGCGGCAAGGACGGGACGGGCCAGGTCGGGATCGGATCCAGCGAGCAACGAATCGGCGGCTTCGACAACATGAACTTCGCTTCCCAGGAGGGCATAGACCGTGCCCAGTTCCATTCCGATGTAGCCGCCGCCTACAACCAGAAGTCGTCCCGGGATGTCAGGAACCTCCAAAGCCTCGGTCGAGGTCATGATCCTGGGATTGCCGAGGTCGAACGCTTTGGGCAGTGACGGAATGGATCCGACGGCGAGGATGGCGTGTTCGTAGCGAAGATATTGTTGGCCTTCGGCCGTCTCGACGCGAATGGTTTGGGAGTCTTCGAAGTACGCCTTGCCGTGCAGCACTTCCACGCCGCGGGCTTTGGCGAGCTGGCCGATGCCACCAGTCAGCTTCGTGAGGATCGAATCCTTCCACGTGCGGAGCTTGTCGAGGTCGATGGTGGGCGTGCCAAACTGGATACCGCGGTTCGCCGACTCGCGGGCCTCGGCGATCATCTTGGTGGCATGCAACAGTGCCTTCGAGGGGATGCACCCGCGGTTCAAGCAGACGCCCCCCAGTCGGTCCATTTCGATCAGGCTGACCTTTTTCCCGAGGTCCGCTGCATAAAAGGCGGCGGCATAGCCCCCCGGGCCGCCACCCACCACCACCACTTCGGTCTTTACAGGTTCCATCGTCACAAAGAGAGAAACGGTCGGTTACAACTTCACTTCCGATTCGGGGAAGCTCTCCAGAGCAGCCACCAAATCCACCACGAATCGAGCGGCCAACCCGCCGTCGATAAGCCGGTGATCGTAAGTCAGGGCCACCGGCAGCAGGGTACGCACCACGATCTGTCCGTCGCGCACGACCGCCGCCGACGCGCCGCGGCCCAGTCCCAGAATCGCGGATTCCGGCTTGTTGATGATCGGCGTGAAGTGGCCTCCACCGATCCCGCCCTGATTGGAAATGGTGAAAGTCCCGCCCTGCATGTCGGCCAAACCAAGCTTGCGGTCGCGGGCCTTGGCTGCCAGGTCCTGAACCTCCTTCGACAACTGCAGAAGGTCCTTCTTATCGGCATCCCGAATCACCGGAACCAAGAGCCCCGCCTCGGTATCGACGGCCAGGCCCAGATGAACGTAGTCCTTGTACACAATTTCATCCGTGGCGTCGTCGATGCTGGCGTTGAAGATGGGATGCTTCCGCAAGGTGGATGCCACCGCGCGAAGCACGAACGACGTCAGGGTCAGGCGAGTCCCCTTCCCTTGATAGGCGGCGCCATGCTTCTTGCGAAGCTCGTCAAGGCGCGTGACGTCGATTTGGTCAAACTGGGTGACCGTGGGCAGGGAGGAAGAACTGTCGACCATGCGCTGCGCGATGGTCTTCCGCAGCTGCGTCATCGGCTTGCGAGTCACCGGGCCCCACTGAGCGAAATCCACGGGCGCCGCCGCTGGTTTCACCACGGGTTTGGGTTCCGGTTGGGTGTCGGTGCGCGCTCCCGCGGCGGCCTGGGAGGCCAGCGCCCGCAATCGCGCCACGTAATCCCTCAGGTCCGAGGCGAGAATCTGACCGCTCTTGCTCGTTCCCACCACCCAGCGGAGATCGATGCCCAAGTCCCGCGCCACGCGACGCACGTACGGACCCGCCACCGGATTCTCATTCACCACCTGCTCGAAATCGGCGGCCGCCATCGTGAGCGTCGGCTCAGCCTTGGGAACCGCGGCACGCCCTTCGGGAGCTTTCTTGCGGGCAGGTGCGGAAGTGGAAGTGGAAGCGGAGGCTGGGGCGGGAGCCACCGACCCACTGTCGCTTGCGGCAGCCCCTTTCGAGGTGCCTTCCAGAACGAGAATGAGCTGGCCGACGGCAAGCTTGTCACCCTCCTTCACGGCGATACGCCCCACCGTTCCGTCGGCGGGCGAAGGAATCGGTGCGACGGCCTTACCGGTTTCGAGTTCGATGATGTTCTGCCCCTTCTTGACCGGGGCGCCGGGTTTTACGAGGACACTGATGACCGTACCGGAATCAGCACCCTCCCCGAGATTCGGGAGCTTAACGTCCATACCCTTCAAAGGGGCGGCAATGTGCGGGCACCTGACCCTGCCTGCCGAGCAAATTCTGGTCCGCCCTGCCGCTCGCTGGGCGGCAATGTGGGGTCGACCGTGATGAAATCAATGGCGCACCGGCGATGGATTGCATTGCCAACCGGGTCTCGCGAAGATTCCGCTCTCATGACTCACCTGGCCTGCGCCCGGGACGTCCTCCGAATCGAGATGGAAGGGCTGCGCGCCCTGCTCCGGCAATTGGACGCCTCGTTCACGGCCGCCGTCGACTGCATCACGGAATGCCTGTCGAAGCGCGGCAAAGTGATCGTCGTCGGCATCGGCAAATCCGGAAACGTCGGACAGAAGATCGCCGCCACGCTTACCAGCACGGGCTCGACCAGTGTGCTGCTGAATGCCGTCGACGCCGTGCATGGCGACCTTGGCATCGTCAATGATGGGGATGTGGTGCTCGCCCTCAGTTACAGCGGGGAAACGGACGAATTGTTGCACCTGCTTCCGGCGCTGGCGCGTTTGGCCTGGAAGATCATCGCCATCACCGGCGGCACGCGTTCCGCCTTGGCCCGGCACAGTCACATTGTGCTCAATGTCCGCGTGCCCCGGGAGGCCTGTCCGTTCAACCTGGCGCCGACCGCCAGCACGACCGCCATGCTGGCATTGGGGGATGCGCTCGCTATCGCGGTCATGCGCGCCCGCGGATTCGATCATGCGCAATATGCGAAGTTTCATCCCGCGGGCTCCATCGGGCGCGCCCTGCTGCTCAAAGTTTGCGATGTCATGCGAACGGGTGACCGCAACCCGGTCATTTCGAAGGATGCCACCGTGCGCGATGCGCTCCTGGTGATGACACGCGCCAAGGCGGGCAGCGTCGCCATCGTGAATGGCAAGGGCCGGTTGGTGGGCGTTTTCACTGATGGCGATCTCCGCCGGCACATGGCGGCGGATGGCGATGTCATGCACCATCCGCTGCATAAGGTCATGACCCGGTCACCCATCGTCATCCGGGAATCCAGCCTGGCAGCGGAAGCGCTGAAGATCTTCAACCAACGCAACATCGACGACCTCATTGCGATCAATGCGCGCCGGGAGCCCGTCGGCATGGTGGACCTGCAGGATCTGCCTCGACTCAAGCTGGTCTGACACCATCTACGACCCGGGGCGGTGGCACGAACGTGACCCGGCACCCGGCACTTGCTAGACTGCCGCATTCCAATGAATCGCCCGAAACCCCTGACCCATCCCATCCAGGCGGTCACGTTCGACGTGGGCGGCACATTGGTGGTGCCGCACCCGTCAGTGGGCGAGGTGTATCATCGAATCGCCGTCGGACACGGCGTTACCGGAACCAGTCCAGAATTGCTGGACCAACGTTTTCAAAAGGCCTGGCACGCCGCCCGTTCGTCCCCGCAGCGCCGCGAGGAGTGGGAAAGTCTGGTGGATGCCGTGTTCGAAGGCCTGTCACCAACCCCACCGAGCCAAACCTTTTTCGCAGAGTTGTACGAGGAATTCGGTCGGGCCCGGGCTTGGAGGGTCCTGCCGGAAGTCATTCCCACCCTCGAAGCCCTCGCCGGCCAGGGTGTCGACCTGGGCATCGTCTCGAATTGGGACGAACGGCTTCGGCCACTGCTTGGGGAACTGCGTCTCGACCGCTATTTCTCATGTTTCGCCATTTCCTGCGAGACCGGCTTTGCCAAGCCGTCACCCGTGATTTTCCAGGAGGCGCTGAGGCAATTGGGCTGTCCGGCAGCCACGGTGCTGCATGTCGGCGACGCCCTCCGCGAGGACTTCGCCGGCGCCATGAGCGCCGGGTTGGCGGCGCTCCACCTCAGGCGCGATGCCACGTCGCGGGACCTCCAAATCCGGTCCTTGGAAGAGGTGGTGGAATGGGTGGCGCGCTCCGGAACGGGACGCCCCGAAGGACGGGCGCAAAAATTTCTTACGCCGGATGGTTGACCCAGAGCCCGGCGCTTCATAAGAATTTGGAAAACATACACACCGGAAGCCGGACAGGAACTAATGACCTTGTGGGTCGGGGTCCTCGGCTCCCGGCAGCCGGAAGCCGGGGGGACCCGGCACAAGGCCTGTCATGAAACCGCTGCAGCTCCTCTTCCAGTCCTCCATCGGAAAAAAAGTGATCATGGGCGCCACTGGGGCGCTGTTGTTTCTCTTCGTGATCGGCCATCTGGTGGGCAACCTTCAGATCTTCCTGCCGAAGGAACGGATCAACGCCTACGGCCATCTGCTGCACGCGAACGTGGGGCTGCTGTGGTGCGTGCGCCTGGGTCTGTTGGCCATCGTCGGCTTGCACGTGTGGTCGGCGGTGACCCTCAACGCCCAGAACAAGAGTGCCCGACCCGAGGTTTACGCCGGCGCACAAGGACCCTACGGGGCCTCCTGGGCCTCCCGGTACATGTTCATGACCGGTCTGGTGATCGCGGCTTTCGTCGTTTACCACCTTCTGCATTTCACCCTGCAGGCGCCGGCGGTGAACCTCCTGCCCGCCAACCACGAGGCCAAGGACTTCACGCAACTCGTGGTGACCTCCGGACCGCAACAGGGGTACCGGGACGTGCATCGCATGCTGGTGGCGGGGTTCCAGCAGCCCTTGGTGACGCTGTTCTACCTGGTGGCCATTGGCCTCCTGTGCATCCACCTGAGCCACGGATCGCAAGCCATGTTCCAATCGCTCGGCGTCCAGGAAGGCGTGTGGCGCCGCCGGCTTGATGCCGGTTCCAAGGTGTTGGCGGGGCTCATCTTTGCAGGGTACGCCATCATACCCCTCGCCGTGTTTCTTCGTCTTGTTCAGTAGCAGTCAGTCTTCCTTCGGCCATGAAACTCGAATCGAAGGTCCCAGGCGGTCCGCTGGAGCACAAGTGGACCAAGCACCTCGGCGACATCAAGCTGGTCAATCCGTCGAATAAGCGGAAGTACGAGATCATCGTGGTCGGGGGCGGCCTCGCCGGTGCTTCGGCGGCAGCCTCGCTCGCGGAACTCGGGTACCGGGTCAAATGCATCGTGTATCACGACACGGCCCGCCGGGCACACTCCGTAGCCGCGCAGGGAGGCATCAATGCGGCCAAGAACTATCAGAACGACGGCGACAGTGTGTTTCGCCTGTTCTACGACACCATCAAGGGCGGCGATTACCGGGCCCGGGAAGCCAATGTTTATCGCTTGGCCCAGGTGTCGGTGAAGATCATCGATCAGTGCGTCGCCCAGGGCGTCCCGTTCGCGCGGGAATATGGCGGGCTGCTCGCCAATCGTTCCTTCGGTGGCGCCCAGGTGTCCCGCACGTTCTACGCCCGCGGCCAGACGGGCCAGCAATTGCTGCTGGGCGCCTACTCCGCGCTCATCCGGATGGTGGGTGCCGGCGCGGTGCAGATGCTGACCCATGAAGAGATGATGGACGTGGTGGTCATCGGTGGGCACGCCAAGGGGGTGATCTGCCGAAACCTGATCACCGGCGAGATCTCACGCCATGTCGGAGACGCGGTCGTGCTGGCGACCGGTGGTTACGGCAACGTTTTCAACCTTTCGACCTACGGTCGGCTGTCCAACGCGACGGCCATCTGGCGCGCCTACAAGCGCGGCGCCTGCTTCGCCAATCCGTGTTTCACCCAGATTCATCCGACCTGCATCCCGGTATCGGGCGACTACCAGTCGAAACTCACCCTGATGTCGGAATCCCTCCGCAATGATGGGCGCATCTGGGTTCCCAAGAAGGCTGAGGATCGCCTCAAACGGCCCGGCGATATTCCGGAGGACGCCCGGGATTATTATCTGGAGCGGATGTATCCCGCCTACGGAAACCTGGCACCACGCGATATTTCGTCGCGCGCGGCCAAGAAGGTCTGTGACGAAGGCCGCGGCGTCGGCGAATCCGGGCTGGGGGTCTACCTTGATTTTTCAGACGCGATTCGTCGTTTGGGAGAGAGCGCGGTGCGTGAGCGATACGGGAATCTCTTCGACATCTACAAGGAGATCACCGACGAGGATGCCTATCGGAATCCGATGCGGATCTTCCCGGCAGTGCATTACACGATGGGTGGGTTGTGGGTGGATTACAACCTGATGTCCTCGATTCCCGGGTTGTTTGTGCTGGGAGAAGCCAATTTTTCGGATCATGGAGCCAATCGCCTCGGGGCGTCGGCCCTGATGCAAGGTCTCGCCGACGGCTATTTTGTGATCCCCTTCACCATCGGCGACTACCTCGCCGGCGTGAAACCCGGCACACGTCCGAAAGCTGAGGCACCTGAATTCGAACAGGCCGAAACGGCAGTGCGCCACACGGTCCAGCGCCTGTTGTCCTCGAAGGGTCGCCAACCCGTCAGCCATTTCCACAAGCGGCTGGGCAAGATCCTTTGGGACTGTTGCGGCATGGCTCGCAATGCCGGCCATCTCAAGAAGGGGCTCCAGGAAATCCCGGCGCTGCGCGAGGAATTCTGGAGCAACGTCCAGGTTCCCGGCGACGGCGGAACCCTCAACCAATCGCTGGAACGCGCCCATCGCGTCGCCGATTTTCTCGAACTCGGCGAATTGATGTGCCGCGACGCCTTGGAGCGCGACGAGTCCTGCGGCTGCCATTTCCGAGAGGAACACGTGGATGCCGAGGGCGAGTGCGATCGCAATGACGAACAGTATGCCCACGTGGCTGCCTGGGAATACGCCGGCGAGGGCAAGCCCCCGATCCTCAACAAGGAACCGCTGCAATACGAGTTCGTGAAGATGGTGAAGCGGAACTACAAGTAACCGTTCCCGACCACGCCAAATCCCGCCTCCGCGAATGAAAGTCACCCTCAAAGTCTGGCGCCAGAAAGGTCCGGGAACGCCCGGGGAGTTCAAGACCTACCCGACTCCGGACCTCAACCCCAACATGTCCTTTTTGGAGATGTTGGACGTGGTCAACGATGACCTCACCGCCAAGGGCGAAGAACCGATCGCCTTTGCTCACGATTGCCGGGAAGGCATTTGCGGGACCTGCTCCCTGGTCATCAACGGCAAGCCACACGGCCCTCACCGATCGGTCGCCACCTGCCAAACCTACATGCGGAGCTTCCGCGACGGTGACGTCATCGTGGTGGAACCGTTCCGGGCCAAGCCGTTCCCGGTTATCAAGGACCTGGTGACCGACCGGACGGCCTTTGACCGCATCATGGCGGCCGGCGGGTTCATTTCGGTCCGGACGGGCTCGGCTCCCGATGCCAATTCCATACCGGTTTCGAAGGAATGCGCGGACCGAGCGATGGACGCCGCGGCCTGCATTGGGTGCGGGGCGTGCGTGGCCGCATGTAAGAATGCGAGTGCCATGTTGTTCGTGTCCGCCAAGGTTTCGCAGTTCAGCCTCCTCCCGCAGGGTCAACCCGAGCGTTATCGCCGGGTTTTGGCGATGGTGGGGACGATGGACGAAGAAGGCTTCGGCAATTGCACGGTGACGGGTTCCTGCGAGGCGGTTTGTCCGAAGGGGATCAGCCTGGATTTCATCACCCGCATGAACCGGGAGTACCTTTCCGCGATGCTGCATGCGGCTGTGGGGCGGGAAACCGCAGGCAAAGACGGCGGAGCGGGTTAACCCTACCGCCTGTGCGTTCTTACGCGCACGAAGACAAAATCGTTGAGGGCTGCGGCGTCCTTCAGGTTGAATCCCCTTCCGCGACTGCCCCGGGCTGGGGAACGTTCAATGATGGACGCCAAGCCGGGCCAAGCCGGAATGTGAAGTCGAATCGACAGCGCGTGGTGGTCTGGTACACGGGACACGTCCAAGGGGTCGGATTCCGGTATGCGGCGCGCGAAGTTGCTGAGGGCTTTGACGTTTGCGGTACGGTGCGGAATCTTGGCGACGGTCGCGTGGAATTGGTTGCAGAAGGCTTCCCCTCGGAATTGGAGGCATTTCGGCAGGCCATTCGCGACTCGGGCGTTGGTGCCATGATCCGTCATGAGGCGGTCGAGTGGTCCGAGCCACACGGTGATCTGCGTGGTTTCCAGATCCTGCGGTAGTACATGCAAGATGAGATACGCGATCATCGCTGACATTCACGCGAACCTCGAAGCACTCGAGGTCGTGCTGAACGACACCCGTGAAAAGGGCTGCACCCATTATGTCTGCCTCGGCGACGTCGTAGGCTACGGCGCCAACCCGAAGGAATGCCTGGACATCGTCCGGGACATGGGCATGCCCTGCGTCAAGGGTAACCACGACGAGTATTGTTCGAATGACGCCTTCGCCGAAGGGTTCAATCCTCTCGCGCTCGAAGCGGTCGCCTGGACCCGCCAGCAACTCAGCCCCGAAGACCGCAAGTGGCTGCACGACCTGAAATACCTCCGCCTCGTCGGAAGCTTCACCATCGTCCACGCCACCCTCGACGCCCCCCAACGATGGCAATACGTCTTCGACAAACTCGAAGCCGCCTCCAGTTTCACCTACCAGAACACCTCTCTCTGTTTCTTCGGCCACACCCATGTGCCGGTCGCCTTCGTCCGCGACAGCATGGTTCGCGGCGGCACCTATTCCCGGTTCCGCATTGAACCCGGCAAGAAATACTTCATCAACGTGGGCAGCGTCGGCCAACCGCGGGACAACAATCCCAAAGCGTCCTACGTGGTCTACGATACCACCGACAACACGATCGAACTGCGTCGCCTCGACTATGACATCGCCAAGGCGCAGAAGAAAATTCGTGACGCGGGACTCCCTCCTCGCCTCGCCGACCGCCTCGAACTCGGGCGCTAACCATCGGCGCACCGCGAGCACTTCCAATCAACGCGTCAGGCAGGCTAACTCGACGGTGGCATCCTTCAGTCGGGACGACTGAGCGCGCAATTCTTGCGCGGCACTGGCGGTTTCCTCGGCGGCGGCGGCCGAGGATTGGGTCACTTGGTCGATTTGCCCGACCGCCCCGTTGATCTGCTGGATGCCGCCATCCTGCTCCCGCGAGGCCGATGCCACGCCCGCGGTTAATTCATCCACTTGCCGGACCTTGGCAAGGATCGCCTCCAGGCCGGCCGCGACCTTTTTGCTCAACTCGACGCCGCGCGCTGTGGTGGCGGTGGCGCTTTCGATCTTTTCGCCGGTCTCGTGGGCCGCCTGGGCACTGCGTTGAGCCAGGCTGCGCACTTCATCGGCCACTACGGCGAAGCCCATGCCCGCCTCCCCCGCCCGGGCCGCTTCCACGGCTGCGTTCAAGGCCAACAAGTTGGTTTGGAAGGCGATCTCATCGATCGTTCGCAGGATCTTTCGAATGTCCTCGCCGGAAGCCTGGATGGCCTGCATCGACGTGTTCATGGCCTCCATGTCCGCTGCGCCGCGCTCCGCCGCCGCCCTGGCCTCACGGCCCAATTCATTGACCCGAACGGCGCTCTCGGAATTGCGCCGAGCCATGCTGGATAATTCTTCCAGGGAAGCGCTGGTTTCCTCCAGGGACGCGGCCTGCTGGCTGGCCCCGGACGCCAGCGATTGACTGGCTTCGGACACATGCGTGGCAGCCGAATCCACTTCCGTTGCCGTATGTTCGACGCGGGAGGCGATGCTTCGAATCGAAGCCGCGATGCGCTGAGCCACCCAACCGGCAAGCCCCAGCGTCACGGCACCCACCGCGGCACAAAGCCCGATCAAGATCCATTGGTACCGTCGCACCAGGGCGTCCACACCTGCCCGGATCTCCGCCAACTCCGACTCGACGTTGTCGATATAGACCCCGGTACCCACCCAGAAGTCGGTTCCTTGGACGGGCACGACATAACTCAGCTTCGGTTGAACGCCCTTTCCGGGCTTTTCAAACCAGTACTCGACAAAGCCACCCCCGGACTTTGCGGCGTCGACCATCCGCTGGATGAACTTTGTTCCCTTGGGATCCACCAGTTGCAGCGTATTCTGCCCATTCTGCGACTTGTTCACCGGCACATTGATCCGGACACCGGCGAGGTCGTAGGCGAAGAAGTATCCCGAAGCATCGTCGAAGAAACGAAGGGGATCGGTCTCACGAATCAAAATCGCGATCTGCTCCTCGCGAGTGGCCACGCCCTTCAGCCGCGCACCCAGAACCTGGGCTTGCACGTCCACCATGGATTTCAGGGTGGACTTGTGATTCTCCAGAATCTCCTGGCGCAGGCGGGAATAGAAGACCTTCTCGTGCACCTCACGGTTCAACAGGAAGGCGACCCCCTGCACCACCGCCAATCCAACGAGGAAGATCGCCGGCAGCAGAAGCATCCGACGCCTCAGGCTCGTCGAGCCTCCGGCGCCGGCTGACCGCGAGCTGGGACTCGACTCCTCCTCGTCGCCTTTACTTGAAGACGTACTTGATGCCGAGGGCGACCACTTCGCGGGTGTAGTCGCGCGCCCAGGTGTTGGGGACACGGCTTTCGCCGTCCTCGAAGGTGTAAGAAAGTTCCGCATTGAGCTGTTGGGTCAGGTTGTAGGTTGCCGCGACACCCCCCGAAAGCACCCAATCGTCGCGCATGGTTGGGTACGTGAAGTCCGTGTTGTAGGCGCGTCCCACCACGCTCAACGTGAGTTTGGCACCCACTTTGTGCCGCCAGGTGAGGTCGTAGGTCAGGTCTTCGTAGGTGCTGCGCCCACCGAAGCCCGGCTGCTCGAACTGTTTCACCGAGAGCACCACCGTATCCGCTGCCCCCAGAGTCAGCGTCACGGAGCCGTCCACGAACAAATTGAGCTCATCGGTGTCCTGGAAGAGCGGCGACACCTTGTCCCCGTAATGCCGAAACTCGGGACCGAGACTGATTCCCGCCTTGAGCCATTTCCATGGCGTACCCTCCAGGCTGAACAGGATCCGGTGGTACTCGTTGTCGTACTCCTCCGGATAGGAAAGCAGCTTGGCCTGGTCCTGCCGGCCATAGCGATAGCCGACGAAGGCCCGCGTCCCTTTGTGCACCACCGCCCCGACGTCGACCCCGCCGTTGAAATCGTTGCGATCGACGAAATTCAAGTAGCCAGGCACCGCCGAATGCCGGGTCTGCCAATCGTGGATGTAGGCCGACACCACCGGCCGGACCAACACCTTCCCGATGGCCTGGGTCACCTTCACGCCACCCCGATACATGGTCGCATCGCGGCGATCGCGTACCCGCGGTCCACCAGCCGCCCCAGCGCCACCCGGGCTCGAAAACACCAACCCCTCGTCGCTGCCGTCGATCACCACCAACGTGTTCTGCACGTCCCATTCGGTTTGCGAAATCTTGCCGCTGCCTCCCAACCCAACGCGATGCAGCACGTGATCCTCACTGGATTCGGAATGGAAGAATGCGACCTCGGGCGCGTAACTGAGCGAGAGCGTGGCCTCAGGCCCACCGAGGTATTTCAACCCCACAGCCGGCAGCACCGTCGTTACGAACGACGAGGCATCCCCCAACGTCCCGATATCTTGAAGGTAAACATTGCTGTCGAATTCCTCCTTCACCGCGATCGAAACCGTCGGAACCCAGGTCTGGGTTTTCGTCGGCGACTTGATTTCGGGCGAAGCCCCGAAGACCCCCGTGCCGTACATCCACAGACACGGAAGCACCGCCGCTGTCACGTACCGGCCGAAACCCATCCCGTTCGGCACCGTCAAGTAAGGAGCTGCCTTGGCATTCACGACTCTTATAACATCGGCACCTTAGGAATCCCAAACATGCATCCGCCAAGATTGAAGCCGGCGTCATGGCAACATTCATGGTAGCTAATGGATGAGGGCCATGGAATTCACCGCCCGTTGTCAGGAAAACTGGTCTCTCCGACCCGTTCAAACCTGGCCGGTGCCCTCTATCGATCCCGTGGGTTCATGCTCCATCCTCGATCGCTGCGAAAATGATCGCTTGCATTAAAATAAGCGAACCCCCTATAAAGAACGCCCTTAGGAGGTGTTATGAAGTTTGTTGTCACGATCCTTTGTGTTCTCGGCGCCGCTCTGGTGGGGACCGGCTGTGCCTCGTCGTCAAAATCCGCGGGTGTCGATCATCCGGACTCCACACGCCACTGGGCTGCAGCCGATGCGGACGCCGCGTCAGATGCCGGTTGGACGATGCGACCGGTTAGCGACCAACCGTAGTACGGTTGCTCCAGACGGGTTCGCGCCCCGGGAGTCGCACTCCTTTTGCCGATGGCGAGGAGGGCGGAAGTCAGCAGCATCGACGGATACTGCGATAGCGGTCCGCCAGCGCTGACTCCCACGCCTTCCCGTTCTTGGCGGAATTCACGACATCGCCGGACCCGGCCGCTCCTAGCACCCTGCCTTCCGGTCTGTCAGCGCGAGGAGCGTGATCCGTCACCGATTCACAGACGCACGCTCGCGGCAACGATTGGGAGCGTTCGAACCCAGCTTCGTCGGTCAGTTCCTTAAGCAACGCCACTCCGAGGGTCATTGCTCCCATCACGCCGCCCGGAGTGCCTCCCGCCTCTCGCACCGCATACGCCGGAAGCCAAACGGGCGCCGTCTCCCCGAGAACCGGCGCCTTTCGCCGACGCACCAATGCGAGCCATTCCCGGGCGCTGATGGCGACGACCGAAGCCACCAGGACCAGGAAAAACCCCGTGACCACCGCGTCGATTCGATGGTTATCCCGGCTCACCGCGTTGGCTCGCAGTGCCTTTTCGGAGGCGGCGATCGCAACGGGATCCCCACTCCGGGCGGCCTCGTCGTGACGCGTCAGGAGTTCCGGCCGGGCGGCTTCGGTGGCCCTTGCAGCCGCCAGGAATCCGATGCGGGGACTGTCGTGGAAGATTTTCTGGATTGAGGCCGACACGGTCACGGTCAAGAGCCACATCAACGGAACCAAGGTCACTAGAGCGATCCCCGGTCCAGCGGTCCTCCGGCTTCCTGGAGCCATCGGCGACGGTGCGGAACTCGCGGGCCGAAGGTGCATCTTCAATAGAATCGTGGTGGCCAGGCAGAGCGCTATGCTGGCGAGCAATTGATTCGCGATGCCGAAGATCGGCCACAGGGCGCGGATGCCTCCCTCCGGATCCCGTACGCCCTTGATGAGGAACCATCCCCAGGCAGCCACGATGAGCAGGCTCGCCAGGATGTTGGCGCGTACACTTTTGAGATCGCCCCAGCGCGGGGCCACCTGGCGAATGGCGTCCTGAATCAAGTACCGCCCCACGCGAGTCCCCGCATCGAGCGTCGTCAGAATAAACAAAGCCTCGAACATCAACGCGAAGTGATACCAAAGATCCAGCCACCGACCGCGGGTCAGCTGGGAGAAGATGTTCGCCATCCCCACCGCCAACGTGGCGGCACCTCCCGTCCGACCAAACAGGGTGTGTTCCCCCATGCGTTCCGCCAACGCATGCATCTCCTCGCGCGACAACGTCACCGCGGTTTCCGTGAATCGGCCGGGTGCGTTCGGGTCTGGACGAAGCCAGGTAAAGCCGCTGCCTTCGATGCGTTTTTGGGTATCGACCTCGATTGCCGCCGCGTCCGGTCCAGCCCCTTTAACATTCATGGCCAGATACACCCCTGGATCCAGGGTGCATGCCGCGATCATCGCCATGATCGCGACCAGCGACTCCAAGAGCATGGCGCCGTAACCGATCGATCGGGCGTGTCCTTCTCGGGTGATGATCTTGGGAGTGATGCCACTGGAGATGAGCGAGTGGAAACCCGAGATCGCCCCGCAGGCGATAGTGATGAAACAAAAGGGAAACACTGAACCTGGGACCACCAATCCGCTGCCGTCCACGAACCGACTGACCGCCGGCATCTTGAGTTCCGGCAACACCAGCAGGGTTCCCAAGGCTAAAGCCACGATGGTTCCGAGCTTCATGAAGGTGCTCAGGTAATCGCGCGGCGCCAGCAACAGCCACACCGGCAGCACGCTCGCGGCGAAGCCGTAGCCAATCACCATCCAGGCCAGCGGCTCGGCTGGGAGACGCAAACGTTCCGACCACACCGGGTCGGAGTGCACGAATTGGCCGCCCCATACCGCCAGCAACAATCCCAGGATACCGATCATCGAGACTTCCAACACCTTGCCAACGCGCCAAAACCGCAGGTATCCACCCATCAACATGGCGATCGGTATGGTGGCGCCCACCGTAAACACGCCCCAAGGACTCTCGGCCAGGGCGTTCACCACCACCAACGCCAGCACGGCGAGCAAGATGATCATGATGGAGAGAATGGCGATCAGGCCGATGCCGCCGGCCCACGAGTTCAACTCCTCCTTCACCATTTGCGCCAGCGACCGCCCATCGCGGCGCATCGAAGCGAACAGGATGACCAGGTCCTGAACCGCGCCCCCCAGAACCACACCGATCAGGATCCACAAGGTGCCCGGCAAATAGCCGAACTGCGCCGCCAGCACCGGCCCCACCAACGGTCCCGGTCCCGAGATCGCCGCAAAGTGATGCCCGAACACAATCCATTTGTTGGTCCGGACGAAATCCTTGCCATCCTCATGGACCTCGCACGGCGTGGCCCGGCGGTCATCAAGCGCCAACACGCGGGCGGCGATCCATTTGGAGTAAAAGCGATACCCAATGGCGTAGGTGCACAACGCCGCCGTGATGATGGTCGCCGAATTGATCGGCTCGGAACGTTGCCAGGCGATGGTTAGGTAGGCCCAAACGCCCAGCACGATCACGCCGGCCCATGTCATCCAGGAAATCGCGCGCCTCATGCGAATCGCATCATGTTGATGCGTGTCAACCTATCCGCGCCTGCGGGTCGACTGCAATGGGTTCATGGACCGGTGCCACGGAGCGGAGCTGTCGGCCTGGACCCGGGCCCCGGCAGTAGGACGCACCGTCGCTGTCGACCCGGCGTCAGCGCCCAGCGGCGCGAATGGGAATGAAGATCCAAAGCGAGGTGCAGCGACCGCACGCAACGCGGGCACGGCACCGGCGGTCGACTACCGTCGCGACCACGCGTGCAACACCGCGATCACGGCCACGGCCATACCGCTGTAGCGGTGCACCAGATAGAGGAATTCCTGGCCATGAGTTCCGAAGAGCGGCGTCATCGGTAGAACACCCGACAGGATCACCACCAGTCCCGCCACCAGCAGCAGCCAGTACCAGATTGCCTCCATCGGACCGCGGCGCAGCTCCGGCGCAGGCCAGCTCAAGGCCACACCGGCAATGCCGATCGCAAACAACGGCGACGCACCGACGTGCGCCATGAGAATCCAATGCGACATGGGGGCACGTCCGAGGGCAAAGGTGCCGATGCCCGAGGCGGCCAAGGCAAGAATGCCCAGCCACATCAACCCATAGGAAGCCCTGCCCACCCAGCAGGGTTGGACCGGTGTGCCGACGCTCGAGTTCATGGAAGGGGAAGTTGTTTGGCCCATGGTGACTCCTGACTTGGTTACTTGGATTGCCGGTTGGTCCCCGCCGCCCACGCCACGCCTCGTCCCACGAGCACCGCGAGAAGCGCCAGCGCACAGGCGAACACGATGATTTTCAGCATCGGCCGGAAATTGAAGGTGAACGCAAAAGTGGAAACCACCGACCGATCGTCACCCCGCATCGCCAATTGATCCCTGGTGACACCGTCTTTCGGCTCCACCGGACCGCGCGCCGTCACCGAGGCAAAATAGATCGGTGAATCGCTGGCATGACAATCCGCACACCCTTTCACACCCACCGCCTGGCTCGCCGGACGCACATCATGGCCCAGCGCCCACGCGTACGGTTTCGCGGCGGCGTGTTCTCCCGATTTCAGATTGCCGCCTTCGAGTTGAAACATTCTGCCGGAGGCCACGAAAACCGGTTCTCCATTGGTCTTGGATCCTGACAACGCCGTCAGCACGTCTTTGATCTGCGCCTCGGTAAGGGGCCGCGTGTTGTAGGGATCCCGCGCCGCGTCCTCGGCACTCTGCGTCGGCAATTTGTCCGCGGCGCCCTTGGCCACGTCCTCTGGCAGCATCGGGGTGACCTTGCCGTCGCTGAGCCGACCCCAGTAGCTCGGCCAAACCATCTTGTGGGGGCCGATCTTCCCGTGGTTGTCCCGCAGGAACACCGGCTGCACAATCTGGGGCGCCGTGTTCTCGCCGCGCGTCGGTGCCGGCAGCCCCAACTTGTGGGCCAGTGACGTGTGCACGATCTCCGTCGCATCCTTGGGAATCGGTCCGGAATGGCACGCCGTGCAGGTGAGCTTCTCGAAGTGTATGGGAGGAAAACCCTTGTGCGCGGCAGCCGGCGCACCCAGGCGCCCGGGTTGCGAACCATCCTCAGAGCCATAGTGGCATCCCCGGCACGACAGCGTTTCCGCCCGGCCCAACTCGCTTTCCAGTGCCACCCGCGCCGCCTTGGATGCCTCCTCCACCTTCAGCGATGGCTGATCCCGAGTCAGCAGTTTGGCGCGCAGGGCGATCATGTCGTCGGTCAAGACGCGATCCTTGGTTTCCCCTTCATACCCGCGCACGATCATGTGATCGATGGCGTTGCGGTGGCAGTCGACGCAGGTCATGCCCGCGCGGATGTGCACGTCGCCATCCGAATGCCAACGGGAGTCACCCAGGTTCGATTCGCTGGTGTGACAGTAATAGCAGTTGTTGACCGGAGCCTTGCGAGTGACCTCCATGGCCACGTGGTTGCCGGCGTCGAATCGCTCGCGCACGTATTTGATCGGCGGGAGATTGGTCGGGGCCGGACGGGGCGGACGCCACGCATCGGCAAATGCCTTGGCGGAACGCGCGGCGCCGTACACTCCCAACTCAGACGCGATGGTGGCCGACCAACGGAAATTCTCCGCCGTCACTGCCTTGAATCGCGCCTCGTGATCGTATTCCCCGTGCTGATTGTGGCAAATGAGGCAGTCGATCTCCAAGGTGCCCGTCACCAGCATCCGGCGCAGTTTCGGATCGGTGGGTACGATGCGGTCCTTCGGCGGTTCGCCCACGCCACCTCCCGGCATGTGCCGGGCGAATTGCAGGAGGAAATCATAATCGCTCATGCCGATCTCACCCGGCTTGAACGTTCCGGTCCAACCGCGATACGACAACGGAATCTGCGTCCTGGTCGCCGGATCGGTGAGAATCCACGGTTCTCCCGGACGCCCAGCGGGAACGTTCGTGCTCGCGGCGTTAAAGTGCCAACCGGCACTGATGGATCCGTAGTCGTGGCACTTCCCGCACGTCTGGGCCGTCGAGAATGGATTGCCGCGTGGCTCCTGCGGCTTGCCCTGTTCATCTACCGCGGGCGGCAGCGTGATCATGTTCCCGTCGATGTCCCGCAGCGGAATAATATGCCGATACGACATCCGGCTCTCGGTTTGGATGCCTTCGGCGGCGGTCGCCGATCGTCCCCATCCCAGGGTCGCACCCAGGCACACCAACACCAGTCCGCCTAAGATTCTCGGTCGTTCAAGGGGTTTCATGGCCTCGCAATGGCAGGTATCAAATGCGTTGTGCGCCGATAGTTTTTCTTATGGGTGAAGGGGCGGCGACGTGCCGTGAGTTTGATGGGTGACGCTCGACTCATCAAGGTGCAAATCCACGTGTTTACGATCTACCACCCGCATCGCCCCCTCTCGTTCCAACCCTCCAAATCCCGCCGCGCTGAACTCGAAAGATCCTGGCAACCTGAAAGCTTGGATTAACCGCGCTTCATCATCCCACGACCTCCCCAAGTCCGCTCGCCGCCGCCTATCCGGTTTCGATGGTGCAAAATCCGCCGAACCTCCGTAAATCCCCTTATGCTCTTCAGTGGTCAGGCTTTTTGCCGACGCCATGTCGGATGCCGCGCGTTTACGCTTATCGAACTGCTGGTGGTGATCGCCATCATCGCCATCCTGGCATCTCTGCTCCTTCCAGCGCTGGCGGGTGCCAAGGAGAAAGGGAACCGCACGCTGTGCATCAACAACAACAAACAGCTGGCGCTGGCGATGACGATGTACTCCAGCGACAACGACGATCGGATGCCCTGGCCAAACTGGGCCAATGACTATGGTCCCGGCTGGCTCTACCAGCCCGTCAGCGGCCGGGCCCCCGATCCCCTGCGCACCAACGAATGGTCCTACATCGAGGCGGGCCTCTGGTGGCCCTATCTCAAGGAACGCAAAGTCTACAACTGTCCACTCGACCGCACCAACCATGTCTCCTGGCAGAAGCGGCGCCAACGGATTTCCAGCTATGTGATGAATGGCGCGGTCTGCTCGTTTGCCCGGTTGCCCGCCGGAAAAGCCCATAACCTTAGCGCCTTCAATCCCGCGGCCTACGTGATGTGGGAGCCCGAGATTAAATTATGGGACGGTGTCTGGGGGGCCAACCCCGGCCACGATGCCAGCCAGTATCCCGACGAACAGGAAGGCATCGGCCGCCGCCACAAGAAAGGTGCGGTCATCACCGGCTTCAGCGGTCAGGTCCATTTCATCAAGTTCGAGGATTTCCTCCGGGAACAGCGCTCCAATCGGCCCGGACTGTTGTGGTGCGTTCCGGATTCGAAAACCGGGCAGTGACGCGATGGGAGTACGGCGCCGCCGTCTCCTGGCCGAGCTGGCAGCCAGAGGCACAGATGCGTGCTTGCCGACTCCTGCGGACTTGCCGATATCTTTGTCAAAGGTCAGCGGTCGTCGCCGTGGAGAACGAATCGCCAACTCGCACCATCTGTGTTTACTCGGTCGACGCGGAGCATCGCATCCGCTGGATCGCCAATGATTGGCACGACTTCGCCAGCCACAATCAAGGCAGTCATCTTACGCCCGCCCAACTCATTGGACGATCGCTTTGGGATTTCATCTCCGACCCTTCGACCCGCTCTATTTACCGAACCTTGGTCGACATCGTGCTCCTTCGTGGCACCCCCACCACGTTTGGATTTCGCTGCGATTCCCCCACGCACCGCCGGCACATGCGCATGGAGATGTCGCGTCCCAGGCAAGGCATCTGCCAGTTCCGGTCCATGATCCTCGCTGACGAAGAGCGGCGGTACGTTTCGTTTATCGATACGGAGCAACCACGCAGCGACGAATTTGTGCGGATCTGCAGTTGGTGCAAGAGGATCGCCCATCCCCTGGGACACTGGATCGAGGTGGAACAAGCCGTGTCCGACCTAGGCCTTTTCACCCGACGGGTTCAGCCGCTCCCCACTCACGGGATCTGCCCGGGATGCGAAAGTACCCTTCTCCGGCAGATCGACGCCCTCCAACAGCTTTCGTCCGGCGAAAGCAACTGACGGCGGACGGCGCTACCCGTTAGGCTGCCCTCACGGCATGAGTGGCCCACGCGAAGCTTCGTCCCTGTCCCGATTGCTGAATCGGGAATTGAGCTGGCTCGAATTCAATCAGCGGGTGCTGCAGGAGGCACGAGACCCCTCGAATCCCCTCCTCGAGCGGGTAAAGTTCTTTTGCATCACCAGCTCGAATCTCGACGAGTTTTTCGAAGTCCGGGTCGCGGGTCTGCGACAGCAAGTCGCCGGCGGCGTCAGTGAACCGCTGCCCGACGGACTGCCTCCAGCCCAGGCCATCGCCCAGGTGCAGGCGCGGATCCGGGCACAGGTCGATGAACTGTACACCTGCTGGCGCGAGGAGTTGGTCCCCGAACTCGCTCGACTCGGCATTCGGTTCGTCCGGGTGGAGGACCTCGACGCCAGCGACCTGGCCTGGCTCGATTCCTTCTACCGCGAACGGGTACACCCGGTTCTCACGCCGCTGGCCATCGACGAATCTCACCCGTTCCCGCTGCTGCTGAACAAGATGCTCAACATCGTGGTGAAGCTGGTCGACACCACGGGAGGCACGCCAAAGGAGAAGATGGGGGTCGTGCAAGTACCCCAGAACCTCCCGCGCCTCGTCCGGCTTCCGCGTTCCGACGGACGCCAGGAATACCTCTTCCTCGGACGCATCATTGCCCATTCGCTCAGCCGGCTGTTCGCCGGCATGCAGATCCTGGGGCACTGGAACATCCGCGTGACGCGCAACGGCGAACTGTATCTCGAACGCGAAGAGATCGAGAACCTGCTGCGTGCGGTCGAACAGGAGGTGCGCAATCGCCTCAAAGGCGAAGCGGTCCGGCTCGAGGTGGGACATGACTGCCCCGATGACGTCTGCCAGGTCCTGCTCAAGCACCTCGACCTTCAGCCTTCCGACCTGTACCGGATCAACGGCCCCTTGCATCCAGGACGGATCATGTCCGTCGAAGACAGCCTCCAGCGTCCCGAGTTGCGAGACCCGCCTTTTTTCGCCCCGACGGCCCCGCGACTCAAGGGTCGGTCGGACATCTTCAATGCCATCCGCGAGGGTGACATCCTGATGCACCACCCCTATGAGAGCTTCAATGCGGTGGTGGATTTCCTGGAACAGGCCGCCCGGGACCCGGGTGTCCTGGCGATGAAACAGACGCTGTACCGAACCGGCGGCGATGCCCGCATCATTGACGCCCTCATCCAAGCGGCCAGGAACGGCAAGCAGGTCACCGCCATCGTCGAACTCAAGGCCCGCTTCGATGAGCAGAACAACATCGTCTGGGCTCGGAAACTCGAACAAGCCGGAGTGCACGTCGTCTACGGCCTCCTGGGTTACAAGATCCACGCCAAGGTCGCGCTCGTCGTTCGGGCGGAAACCGAAGGCATCCGCCGCTATGTGCACCTCAGCACGGGCAATTATAACGCCACCACGGCGCGCATTTACACCGACCTCGGCCTGCTCACCTGCCGTCCCGACTTCGGCGAGGACGCCACCGCTCTGTTCAATCTGCTCACCGGCATCTGCCAGTTCCAGCCGATGCGCAAGTTCCTGGTCGCCCCGTTTCAGTTGCACGACCAGATGATGGCCATGATCCAGGCGGAACAGCACAATGCCTCCCGGAAACTCCCCGCGCGCATCATCGCGAAGATGAACTCTCTGGTGGATCCAAAGGTCATCGACGCCCTCTACGCCGCCTCGCAAAGCGGCGTCCAGATCGACCTTATCGTCCGCGGTATCTGCTGCCTCAAGCCTGGTGTGCCCGGCCTGAGCGAGAACATCCGCGTCCGCAGCATCGTCGACCGCTTCCTGGAACACAGCCGCATCTTCTACTTTGAGAACGCCGCTAATCCGCGGGTATTCCTCGCCAGTGCTGACTGGATGCCGCGCAATTTCTTCCGACGCATCGAAGTGGCCTTTCCGATCGAAGACGGGGTCTTGCGCCATCGCCTGATTCACGAGGTGCTGGAGGCCAACCTGCGCGATAACGCCCGGGCCCGAATCCTCCAACCCTCAGGAGAATACCTCCGCCCCCCGAAGCCCGCGCCGAAAACGTCACCTTACCGATCCCAGGAAGTCCTGCTTCAGCTGGCCGCCGGAAACGGCGCCCCGGAAACTCCGCCACGACCGGACGCCGCCACACCCCGTCGCGGTGCCAAAAAGACCGTCCAGGTCACGGTTAGGCGCCAACCCGACCTCGACTGAAGGGACCATGACGCGGATCGGACTTTACGGCGGGTCCTTCGACCCGGTGCATCTGGGCCATTTACTGGTGGCCCAAGCTGCGCTCGAAGAGCTTCAACTGGACCGCCTGTTCTTCATTCCCGCTGCGCAATCGCCATTCAAACCCACCTCGCCACCCACACCGGGTGCGATCCGCGCCCGCATGCTGCGCCTCGCTCTCGCCGGATGGCCACGCACGGAAGTCGATCTCCAGGAACTCGAACGCGGCGGCGTCTCCTACAGCGTGGACACGGCTCGCCAATATCGCGGCCGATTCCCGCACGCTCGCCTCTTCTGGCTCATCGGGACGGATCATGTCCCCGCCTTGCCTCGCTGGCGTGACGCCGACGTCCTGGCCGAACTTTTGGAATTCGTCGTCATACCGAGACCCGGTGCAACACCGCAACCGGCGGAGGACCGATTTCGAATTCACCAGCTGCGTGGATTTCAGACGGCCATCTCCTCGTCCGAGATTCGCCACCGCGTCATGGCCGGCCAACCCATTCAACACCTCGTCCCGACACCGGTCGGGGAGCTAATTCTCCGGGACCACTTGTATCGTGCCGACGCCCCGTAGCCGGAACGTGGCCCGCCTCAGGAGAGCGCTGAGGCAGTCTTCCGATCGCCAAGAGTGCCTCGCGCCAGGGATCGCGAATAGTCGGCGATGGCGATCGGCCAGGACGCCGTGTGCGCGTCAAAGCGCCTTGCATCCCCGGCAAAGAGCGCCCGCGTCGCCTCTTCGAACCCTTCGCGATTCCCGGCCATGACTACCATGAATTGGTACGTCGCTTCTTGTGACCGCCGTCGTCGATCCCTGTCTGCATTCGACTTGCGCGCCTCTTCCACCAATCGCCGCAATACCACCGAGGCACCCCCGGGCTGCTCGTTCAGCCATTCCCAGTGTCGAGGCAACAACGTCACCTCTCTCGCCACCACCCCCAATCGAGGGCGACCTCGCCGTCGCACCCCGTCGATGGGCGCCTCCGAGGCCGCTTCCGACGGCTCCGCTTTCACCGGGCTTCCGGTCGCCTTCACTCCGTCCTCTGCGCCGTATGTCTCCCTGATCCGCCGACGGATCTCGCGCTCGGTGCCGCGCAAATCCAACTCCACCAGATTCCCGGTGGCGTCGTCGAAGACATGGTGCGCGAGATCCGGGTCGCGCCGCATCGCCGTCGCCACTGCCACTGCGACATCCGCAAGTGTCCCGGACACCAGTCGAGCCTCCCCGGCAAAGGCCGTGTAAGCTCGACGACTCTCAACTATTTCGGTGGAAGCCATCGGCGGAGATAACACCCGGATGAAAATGCGTCGTCAATAATATCCGGGTAAAATAAAAATCGTAAGGCCGAGCACTCAAGACCGAGCGAGCCGCGCACGGTGCATCCTATTTACTTTCCGGCGAGGTCCTTTTTCGCCGCGGCCGCCAGAATGCGGGCCGCGCGCTCGTAGGAGCCGAGGTTGAAGACGGGTGCCCGGCGTTTGGGAGCCAGGATGCGAACCGCCATGCCGCTGCGGCCACCGCTGTAGCAATACAAGAGAAGCACTTTGTCGGGGTCGGGCATGGCTTCCCTTGGCGTGGTCTTCAGATCGCCCAGGGGCAGGTGGATGGCACCCGCGAGGTGTTCCGACTCGAATTCACGTCGAGTGCGCACGTCCGCCACCACCGCACCATTCTTGAGATGGGTGATGGCATCGGCCACCGCAATGAGACCCGTACGTTTAAGTACGAGAATCACCGCCAAGATCAGGAGAAGCAGAACAATGACAATCCACTGCATAGAAAGAGGTGCGGGCGCGGGCCGTCCGTGGGAGTTCTCTCCCGCCCCAAGAGGCCGGGGCGTTACTTTCTTCGAAATCCCCTGGGCAAATCGCCCGCTGGCGGCGGTTCGCCGGGAGGGGTGTCCGGATTGGACGGTGGCGGTTCTTCAAACTCAATGCCAGTGGCCGAGAGGCGTTCACGAGCCTTCTGTGCCGCCGGCGTCTCAGGCACCTCGGCGATAATCCGCTTCATCAACTCGACCGCCTGCTGCGGACGGTCGAGACGGTTGTACAGATTGACCAGATGGATCGCAGTCCAACCTTTGCGTTCGGGCTCGAGTGGTTTCGTCAGGACCTCCTCGTATTCCAGGGCGGCGGCCAGCGGGTTATTCAGGTCCTTCTCGTAAATCTCGGCGATGCGAATTTGGCCGTGAACGGCTTTGGGATCTTCCTTGAGAAACTCCCGCAGCAACCGGATCGCCTCGAGAAAGTCACCCGCGGCATAGGCCTTCTCGACCAACTCATAAGTCGTCTCGCGGACCGTCTCGCCCTCGTCATCAAAGAGCGAACGCTCGGCACGATTCGCCGCATATTGACTCATGTCATAGGCCCCCATCGAGGCCAGGACCGCCAGCGAACCGAACGCCAACAGGCCCCACAAGATGACCCGCGCAAAACCGCGTCCCACTCCAGTGGCATGCACCTGCGTCGGCACATTCTCACGTTCTGGTTCCGGTGTGGATTCTGCCGGCGGCACCTCCTCGGCAGCCGCGGCTCCGACCTCATTGGTGGCGGCCGGCCCGTTCGTCTTCCCCGGAAGTACCGGGGGAGTCGCATTGGTCTTGGCGATTGTTGCGCCCGTTCCCGAAGTGGGTTTTTGGCCCGCCGCCGCTTCTGCGGTGGGCGGGTTCGCCAGTCGCCACGCCTTCACGAATAAAGTTCCGAAGACAAGCGTGCACAGCAAGGACACGGCATACAGACCTAGCTTGACCTGCGGATTCATTGGCTGACGGCGTCAGCATTGCGGACAACGCGATAGGCATCAACGCGTTTTGCGTGAAACGATTGACAGAACAAGTTCCCCCCCGGGACGCCATCGTTAGGAAACCGGTCTTTCGCCACCAGGTTCAACGAGTCACGGACAATGTTTCCGACGACCTTTCACCGCCGGCGCACTCGATGGACACGGGGATCGCCACGCCAAGATTTCGTCGCCTTCCTGCCTACCCACCGCGAAATTCGCTCGATGGTGCCCCCATGACGTCGGGCATAAAAGTCGCTACTCTCGGTCGCCACGATGAAAAAGACATCGCCCCAGACGCCTGTTCCTGAGGATCCCTTCGGCCAGAATCCATTTGCGCAACTTCAGCCCGAATCCTTCCCCGCCGCCCCCAGTTCCAGTGCCGTCCAACACCCGGCACCGGCTTCCCCCGCCTCCAAAAAGAATCGAGGCCGGGTCGATATCCTCCGCTCGACCGCCCATCGCGGCGGAAAGACGGTCACCGTGGTAAAGGGCTTTATCGGGATCGGCCTGCCGGAAAAGGAACGCCTGGCCAAGGCGATGCAAAAGGCCTGTGGAACAGGCGGGACCGTGAAGGAAGGACGGATTGAGATCCAAGGGGACAAGCGCACGGAGGTGGCGCGCATTCTGGAAGAGGCCGGATTCAGACCTGTTTTCGCAGGTGGCTAGGATGAGGTCAGATTACTCCCTATCACGGAGTAGAAATGGCACCTCGCCAACATCAAGTTGCCGCCGCCATGAATTATGAGATCCTGTCACCATCATGATCCCTAAGGTGACGGCTTGTTGGGACTTGCTGTTGGCACTCAGTCAATTCTCCTTGTTCGTTTCCCTTCTGGTCGGTCCCTGGTCTTCCCGAGGCGCCGAGGTGACGGTCACACGGCTCGACGACGACGGCCCTGGTTCGCTGCGGGCGGCGATCCATGAGGTCAATGCCGCCGGGTCCGGGGTCATCCACCTCGAAGCACTGCAAGGGGTGATTTATCTCTCCACTCCGCTGCCGGAAGTCACCGCCCACCTGACTCTGCGAGGTCCCGGCCCCGATCAATTGTCCATCAGCGGCAACTCTCGTATTCCGATCCTGTCGTTCGCCTCAGGAACGTCCAATTGGGTGCGACGACTGGCGTTGGTGGATGCGTTGGCAACGGGGTATCGCCATGGAGGCGCCATTTCCAATGCCGGATGGTTGGGACTCGAGAACTGCTGGTTCCTGCGAAACACCAACCGCCACGGCTGGGGCGGAGCGGTCTACAATCGGGGTGGTTTGTATGTCACAGACTCCCGCTTTGAATCCAATCACGCCGAAGGTGAACCTGGCGACGCTGGCTCGGTGTTCTCGTCGATCGAATGGTTCTACTACATCGGACCAGGTGGCGGCGGAGCCGGACTTGGCGGAGGTCTCTTTCAAGAGTCCGGCTGGGTCTCGTTGACCAACACCGTCTTTCTGGCGAACCGCGCGCGCGGTGGCGACGGCGGCTCCATTCCAAAGCCCCAAGGCACGGGTCGCGGTGGCGGACCCACAGGGGGTGTCCCCCGCAGCTCGGAAGCCCTGCCCGAAGGTTCCGCCGATGGTGGCTTTGGCAGCGGCGGCGGCGGACACTACTACGGCACCCCCATTCGATGGCGGAACGGGACGGGCGGATATGGAGGAGGCGGCGAAGCTCCTGGCTTCGGCGGCGGGTACACGGGCGTTGGCGCTGGGATCGAGTCTGGAGGCGGTGGTGCCGCAATGGGAGCAGGCATTTTCGCTCGCACCGGTTCGGTGGTGATGGTCGACGTTGATTTCAGGAACAATCAAGCGGTCGGCGGTCTGGGCCTGGATGCTGAGAATGATGAACACGTTTCCGGACAGGCATCAGGAGGAGGCGGAGGCGCCTTGGGAGCCGGTCTCTACTCGGTGAACGCCGATATTAACGTGGATCGCTGCCGATTCTTGAGCAATGTCACCACCGGCGCCAAGGGCGGGAGCAGCAGCCAAGTCCCATTCAATTACGGGGGCGGCCAGGGTGGCCTCGCTGCTGGCGCGGGACTTGTGGTGGATCAAGGCCGCCTTCGGGTGTCCCACTCCCGTTTCGAAGATAACGTGTGTCGTGGTGGTATCGGTGGCACCGGCCGATATGGCGCCAACGGTGGCGCTGGCTTCGGAGGTGGCCTAGCATCGATCGCGTCAACCAACACCATCGAAACTTCGAGCTTCACTGGCAACCGGGTTTTCGGGGGCAAAGACAACCCCGGTCCGCGCGGAACCGTCAGCATGGGCAACGCCTATGGCGCTGGCATCGCCATTGAAGCAGGCGAGGCCCGGATCGAGAATTCCACCATCGCCGCCAACCGCGCCGAAAAACCTCTGAACCATCAAACGGAGGGTGCCGGCATCGCTGTTGGCAGCCAGTCGGGTTCGGCGGCATGCCAGGTGACGCTTCGGTTCTTAACCATCGCCTCCAACGTGGCAGCCGGCGTTCCCGACTACACCTACACCGGCATCCTCTCTCCCCCGATTCGCGTCCCTGGCGGCGACGGCGGCGGCCTTTGGTGCCGTTCCAGCAACGTGACCGTGTCGCTGGAAGCCGTCGTCCTGGCGGCCAACCAGTCGGCAACCAACGGCGACCTCGCCGGACCCGTCATCAGCCTCAGCCGCAATTTCGTGCAGAACCCGGCCGGTGCCCAGGGTCTCAAGCGCCATGATCTGACCGGATTGAATGCTCAGCTCGGCCCCTTGCGAGACAACGGCGACGGCACCCTGAGCTGCCTTCCCCTGCCCGACAGCCCCTTGATTGATGCCGCTCAAGTCCTGGATCTGCCGCCAACCGATCAGCGAGGGCTACCGCGGTTGAGCGGTCCCACTGCTGACCTGGGTGCCATCGAGGCCGTATCCCCAGTACCACCGCCCAAAGGACCCAGCCTCACCCTGATCCAACGGGACACCGATCCGCCGGAGATTGCCTTTCTCACCCTCGATACCGTCGGATCCCATCTCATTGTGGAATCCTCCTCGGACTTCGTGACTTGGGAAATCGTGGGCTCTCGGTTTCCCGGACAGGCGTTCCGTACTCCGCTCCAACCCGGCTCCACCTTTTACCGCGTTCGCCAAGTGATCATGCCGCCCTGAAATGCCTGGGTTCTGACCCAGAGATCGCAGAGTCCCAGAGGAACACTCGTAAAATTCCGTCCATGGTTCGTACCATCGGCTCGTGACACCTTCCGCACCGGGGGACTCCTTCCGTAGCTTCTCGATCCTTTAAACCCGCGCGTTTTCTTCCGATACCCTAGCTATGCGCCGTAGGGTCTTCGGCTTTTGGTTGGCCGGCTTGCTCACTGTGATCGTCTCCTGGTTCCCGATTCGCAACGACGCCGCCTCGTTAGCCAACACCCGAAACATCCTGCTCGTCGTCGCCGATGATGTCGGCACGGACAGCCTGTCGCAGTTCAACGCGGATCCGAACGCCTCCTTTCCGCCCACGCCCACCATCGACCGCCTTTCGGAACGAGGGATTCGCTTCCGCAATGCCTACGGCTACCCCACTTGTTCGCCGACGCGCTCCGCCCTTCTCACCGGCCGTTATGGGTTTCGCACCGGCATCGGTGCCGCCATCGACAGTCCCGGCGACCCGCAACTTTCTCCTCGCGACTTCACGCTGGCGAAGGCGCTCCAGGCGAACCCTCAACTGGGCTTTCGCCTCGCCCATATCGGCAAGTGGCATTTGAGCCCGGAGCCCACGGACCCGAATTTCATCGGAGGTTGGCATCATTTCTCAGGAGCCTTGGAGGCGGATCTCGATGACTACTTTCATTGGACCAAGGTCGTGAACGGTCAGGTCTTCGCGGGGACCACGAACTACGCCACCACCGACAACGCCAACGACGCGATCCACTGGCTCCAGGCGCAAGGCACCAACCGTTGGTTTCTCTGGCTCGCCTTCAATTCCGCCCACACCCCGCATCACAAGCCACCGAACGACCTTCACAGCTACGACAACCTTCCCATCACGCCCCCAGCCAACGGATCGCAACGCCGCTACTATGAGTCCATGGTCGAAGCCCTGGACACCGAGTTGGCCAGGGTTCTGACCGCCGTTGACTTGGAAGAAACCACGATCGTGGTGCTGGGCGACAACGGCACCCCCGGCCAGGTCATTCAGCCTCCCTTTAACTCCGCCAATGCCAAAGGTACGCTCGCCGAAGGCGGCATCCGCATACCGCTCATCATCGCCGGAGCAGGAGTCGCCAACCCCGATCGCGATTCCGAAGCCGTGGTGCATGTGGTCGATTTGTTCGCCACTCTCCTCGAACTCGCCGGAGTGGACCTTGCCACCACGCTCCCCTCCCAACTCACCTTTGATAGCCGCAGCTTCCTCCCGATCCTGCGCGATGACTCATGGAATCCTGCCGAGACCACCATTCTCGCCGAAAACTTCGGCAGCTCCATTCCTCTCGCCCTCCATGGCGTGGCCATCCGGGGCTCCCGATACAAGCTCATCCGACTCGACAATGGCCGCGAACAATTCTTCGACCTGATCAGCGACGCCCTCGAATCCAACAATCTCCTGGGCGCCCCGGCCTCGTCTTCCAACCTCAACGCCAGCCAGCGCGCGGCCTATAACGCCCTGTCCCAGCGTCTCACCCAACTCCATCATCCGACGCCCCAGCCACCCCGTATCTCCCCTCGACGGCTGCCCGACGGTTCCATGGCCCTTTCGGTATCCGAGGAACTGGGAACGCTCTTTCGATTGGAACGTTCCGCCGTCGTTTCGCCCGCCCAATGGTCCACCGTGACCAACACCTGGACGGCCGTTGACGATCAGAACCCTACGGTCACGCTGTTCGACTATTCCCCCCAGCCCGGTCCCGCCTTCTATCGCGTCACGGCCACGGCCCGCTGAAACGTCCCTACTTTCAATCCTTCGCCCATCCCGACCGTAACGACTCCGGAGACCGCCCCATTTCTCGGAGTCGCCGCAGACTCAAGGCATCGTGTCGCTTCGCCAATCGCACCCCGAGTTCATCGGTCACCAAGGGACAATGATGGAAACTGGGAACCGTTAGTTCCAAGGCCCGATAGAGAAGGATCTGGCGTGCCGTGGACAACAGCAGGTCCGCACCTCGAACCACCTCGGTGATTCCCATCGCCGCGTCATCCACCACGCACGCGAGTTGGTAACTGGGCACGTCGTCGTTGCGCCACACCACGAAATCTCCGAAGTCCCGACCCGCGACCCAGCGCTGAATGCCCTGGCCTCCATCGACGAATTCAATGACTTCATCGGAAGGCACTCGGAATCGCCAGGCGGCCCGTGATTGATCTTCGGGAGTCGCCTCACGTGCCCGGCAGGTGCCTGGATACACCGGCTCTTCCTCACCCAGGTGAGGCGCCGCGAGGGCCGATTGAATATCCCGCCGCGAACAGCGGCACGGGAAAAGATACCCCCGGTCCCGCAATCGTCGAAAAGCCTCCCGATAGAACTCGATTCTCCTGCTCTGTTCGTAGGGTCCGCTTGGACCTCCGATGTCCGGTCCTTCATCCCACTCGAACCCAAACCAACGCAGATCCTCGAACATCGCGTCACGGAATTCCGGTCGGCACCGAGATTTGTCCAGATCTTCCGATCGCATCACCAGTGTCCCGCCGGAACTCCTGGCCCGCTGTTGAGCCGTCCAAAAGGTACGCGCGTGCCCAAGATGCAGAAATCCCGTAGGTGATGGTGCCAGCCGTCCCCGATATCCACGCGCCCGCGAACCCCGGCGATCTTCCTTCCCTTCCGCATTCATGCGCCAGGCGCCACGGAAGTGTCCTTCGATCGCTGTGCCAATCGATCCCGAACCCATTCCGAGAATCGTGGCAGGGAAAAATCCAGGAGCTTCTGGATCCTGGCAATGTCCAGCGAGGTGTCGGCGGGTCGCGGTCCGCCCTGGTAGTCGCGCAATGATCCTGGTTCCAGTTTGGGCCGACATTCCGGATATTGCGCCGCCACCCACTGGGCGATCTGCCAACGCGATAGCCGCTCAGCGCCCGCCAGGTGAAAAATGCGATGGTGGTCGCCCGCGGGCTCATCCAGCCACCACCTCGCGAGAACCCACAACGCTCGGGCCGTCGACTCCACAGGAATCACGGAACGATACTCATCGGTGAAGCAACTCAGGGTCTTTCCGGCGCGCCAGGCTTTCGCCATCTCCTCGTTGAATGCCCGGTCACCTGTCGGTGATTCCCCAAAATTCAACGAGGTGCGCACCACCACGTGGCGAGGATGCGCCAGGACCCGCTCTTCCGCCTCCACTTTGGTCTCGGCATAGACGTTCAGCGGATTCGGCGGATCCGTCTCACGATACATTCCACGCCGCCCGTCAAAGACGAGGTCGGTCGAAAGGAAGATGAGTCGCCGCGCGGCCGCCACCTCAGCGAGACACCCGGTCATTTCCACGTTCAACCGGCGCGCCAACGCCGGATCCGATTGGCAAAGCGGACTCCTCGTCAGTCCGGCACAATGGATCACCAAGTCCGGGGAGTCTTCCGCGAAGCATCGCTCCACGGCATGGCGATCCGTGAGATCGCAGCGATCGCGCAGGATGGGAAGGACGCGAACGGCCGGCGCCCACCGCGATGCCGATTGAACCAACTGGCTTCCAATGAGTCCGCCCGCGCCTGTGATCCAGACCGTGTGCCGCTCCATGGTCGGGCCGTTCAGTCCGAAAACCGCCGGGTCAGGTCACCGTAAGCATCGATGCGACGATCCCGAAGAAACGGCCAGTGCGTGCGGGTGACATCCACCTTGGCGAGATCAATGGGAACGATGAGGTTTTCCTCGGCATCCACGCTTCCCTTCGCCAGCAATTGCCCGCTCGTGCCAGCCACGAAGCTCTGTCCCCAGAACTCGATGCCATCTCCACCGATGGGGCGTTCGAGTCCCACCCGGTTCGCCACCGCGACATAGCAGCCGTTGGCTACCGCGTGCGACCGCTGGATCAGTTCCCAGGCGCCGTGCTGGCGCTCGCCGTACTCCGACTTTTCCTTGGGATGCCAGCCGATCGCCGTCGGGTAGAACAGGATTTCCGCCCCTTGCATGGCCGTGAGGCGCGCGCCTTCCGGATACCACTGGTCCCAGCACACCAGGACCCCGATTTTTCCGAAGCGCGTCTTCCACGCCCGAAATCCGAGGTCGCCAGGGGTGAAATAGAATTTCTCGTAGTACAGCGGGTCATCCGGAATGTGCATCTTCCGGTAGATGCCGAGCATCGTGCCGTCGGCATCGATGATGGCCGCCGTGTTGTGGTAAAGACCGCTCGACCGCTTCTCGAACAGCGACGCGATGATCACCACGCCCCGCTTCTTGGCCAGGCGGCAAAAGGCTTCCGTCGTGGGTCCGGGGATGGACTCCGCCAGTTGAAACTGGGCGTGATCCTCCGACTGGCAGAAGTACTGGGATCGAAACAGTTCCTGGGTGCAGAGGATCTGCGCCCCGGCCCGCGCCGCCCGATCGGCGGCATCCAGGCATTTCCCCAGGTTCTCCTTCGGATCCTCCGAACACGCGTGCTGGAGCAACCCGAGCACTACCTCGGACGAGTTTCGCTTCGTTCGCTTCATGGATTCGAAATCACGACCGTGGACCCGGACTGGGAATGGGTGCCGCGAGGAATCTCCTGGCCGAACAACTCGCGGACGTAGGCGCCCAGTTTTTCATTGGTCGGACCGAACCCCGGCTCGTAGAGGTAGCGCTCGAGGGCACTCAGCAATTCATCAGCAGTCTGAAATCGCCGGGAGGGTTCCCGCGCAAGCATCCGTTGGAGAATGCCGTCGAGTTTTCGGTCGACGCGGGAATCACGCTGCGTGAAATCCGGAATCGGCAATTCCAGGATGCGATCCCGCGACTCTTCCGGAGTCTCTCCGTGAAAAATATTGTCGCCCAGCAACAGGTGGGCCAGGACCACCCCCGCCGAGAAAATGTCGGAGCGCCGGTCCGTGATTTGGAAATCGGCCTGCTCCGGACTCATGTAATCCGCCTTGCCCACCACCACTTCCCCTTCCTCCTGTTTGAGGAAACCGCGGGCTTTGGCGATGCCGAAATCAGTGAGCTTCACGTCGCCTTCGAAGGCGATCATGACGTTCTTGAAGCTCACGTCGCGGTGAACAATGCCCAGGGAGTGATTCTGGCCGTCGGTTTTGGCATGCGCATAGGCAAGACCGCGGGCCACCCGGCTGACGATGAATACCGCCAACTCCACCGGCAACCGGCGCTCCTTGGAGGCGTGCTGTTCCAACAGCGCATCCAGGTTCACGCCATTGATGTATTCCATGGCGATGAAGACCTGCCCTCCGGCCTCACCCAGATGATAGGTCTGGACGATGTTGGTGTGGATGAGGTCGGCCACCAACTTGGCTTCCCCGATGAAGTTCTCCACGAAACTGGGTTGGCTGGCGAACTGTGACCGAATCACCTTCATCGCCACGCGCTTTCGAAATCCATGCGCGCCCAACTGCTCCGCCTCGTACACGATGCCCATCCCCCCCTCCGCGATCTGGCGGACGACGTCGTACTGAAACTTGTTGTTGATGCTGAACAGCGCCACCGAGGGCCCGATGGTGGTGCGCATCGCCCCCGAGTCAAGGATGCGGGCGGCACCCAACGCATGGCGGCGTGGAAACCGTCCTCGACAGGCGGCATCAGCTCGCCTAGTTCAGGATCATGCCTGCCCCGCTCCGTTCGCTGTGGATGGTCGGCGCCGTGGTCACCACCCTGCTCTGCCCGGCCAAAGCCACCGAAAGGCTTCGCTTCAGCGCCACCGCGGTAAATGCCGAAACCGGGGCCGCGATCACCGAGTTTCGCATCGTCCGCGGCTGGGTTCGCGATGATCTCGGCGACCACGCCGTGATGTGGGAACCGCACATCAAGAGCGACGGACTTCCCGATGACCCGCCGGTGATCGACGAAGAGGACCTGTTCGGACGCAAAGTCCGATTCGTGGCGACGGCCCCGGGGTTCCAGCCGGAGGCTTCTCCCTGGTACCTTGGCCCTGGTGACAGGGAGTTTCAGTTTCGGCTGCGACCAGGGTCGGACCGATTTGAAGGCCGTGTCGAAACGCCCGAGGGAAAGCCGGTGCCGGAGGCCACGGTGGCCATGCGACAGTACGGCGACCTGCTGCTGATCGGCGGCCGGTTGCATGGTTCCGGTGGCGATCCAAAAGACGGGGTCGGGATCCGCCGCACGGATTCCGAGGGCCGCTTCGTCGTCCAGCGCCGAGCACCGGACCTACGACTGGCCATCTCTCATCCGGAGTGGGGCTATGCCGAGTGGGAAGCGTCTCCTTCCGCGACCAACGGCGTGATTCGCCTGCGTCCCTGGGCCTCCATCCAGGGCCGATTATCCGCACCCCCCGATCCTGCCCAACAGCTCCGTGTCATGGTGGATCTGCCTATCGGGGAAAACCCCCGCTTCCTGCTCATTCCCATCAACCACGAGTTCGAGGTGCCGGTGGATCCCGAGGGTCGATTCGTCCTTTCGCGGGTCCCGCCCCGTGCCATGGAACTTCGCCTGACCCAGGTCGATCCCCAACAGCCCAACCGCATCATCTCCTACACGCGAGTCAACCTGCTTCCCGGCCAGACCGCCCACCCGGTCGTGGAGAACCGCGCGACGTACCGCCCGGCCGCATCGGTCCCGACGGCGCCTCCGTGAGAAGCATGTCAGCGCGGGCGCTTACCCCCAACAAAGCCGTAGCGCAGGCGCAGCGCATTCCCGACCACCAGCAGGTCGCTGATACCCATTGCTGCGGCGCACAAAATGGGGCTGAAAAAACCCAGCATGGCCAGAGGGACCGCCAGGGCATTGTAGAAGAACGCCCAAAAGAGATTCTGCCGAATCACCCGCAGCGTCTCGGCGGCAAGGCGCAACGCCTCCGGCATCCGCTCCAATCCACCGCCCAGCAGGATGATGTCCGCGGCTTCCTTCGCCACGTCGGACGCGGGTCCCACCGCCACCCCCAAATCCGCCTGGGCCAACGCCGGGCCGTCGTTGATACCGTCCCCGACAAACGCCACACGGTGCCCCTCCGACTGCAATCGTTTCACCGACTCCGCCTTTTGTTCGGGATGAACCTCGGCCAAAACATGGGTCGTTGGGATACCCGCCTCCCGCGCGACCGCCTCCGCTACCAACCATCCGTCGCCGGTGAGCAAATACACATCCTTTCCCTCACCATGCAGCGACGCCACCAGGTCGTGTGCTGCCGGCCGCAGGGTGTCCTTGAGTTCGAACAGCGCCGCCAGCTTGGTGTCCACCGCCAACCCCACCAGCGTGATCGCTTCGCCTCGGCCCGCCGCCCCGCCCTGCTCGGCCGCCACATCTTCCACCCCCGACTCGTGCAACCAGCCCGGCGCTCCCAAACGGTACGTCCGCCCGTCGCGCACCGCCTGGATGCCGCGTCCGCTCAACTCCCGCCATTCCGCCCACTCGACGGCCGCGGACGCGCGCGGTTTGAAGTTCAAGTCGGTGCGGAGTAGCGATGGCATTCCCGTGGCGGCGGGTTTTCCAGGAGCGTGAATCGGCGGTGAACCGCCCAAAGGGGGAAGGCGCAGCGAGGAGACCGGCTCGATCGACGGAGCCAAACGCGCGATGGCCTGTGCCACGGGATGCCTCGACGTGCGGGCGAGAGATGCCGCCCAACGGGTCGTCGTGCCCTCCGGCATCGTCCCCGTCGCCAACTCTCGCACCCGCCGCGCGGTCAACTGCCCAACCGTCAATGTCCCGGTCTTGTCGAACACCACCGTGTCGATGCGGCCGGCCTTCTCCAAGGCCACGCCATCGCGTATCAAGATTCCTCGCAATGCCGCCGCATTGGTGCCCGCCATGATCGCCACCGGGGTGGCGAGTCCCATGGCGCACGGACACGCGATGATCAGCACGGCAGTGGCATGAATGACCGCGGCGGACCACGGGTTCTCGGGCAGGTTCGTCGTCCACAGCACTTTGGCCAGCAAGGCATGCACCGCCCGCGCCGATTCGGGCGCCAAACCCCAGGCGAGGGCGGTGGCCAACGCCAGCAGGACCACCACCGGCACAAAGACGCTGCTGACCTTGTCCGCCAAGCGCTGGATCGAGGCGCGGCTGTTCTGTGCCCGTTCCACCGCCGCGACGATGTGCGCCAACACCGTCGCCTCCCCAGTTGCCATCACCCGGCCCACCAGACGTCCATCCGTATTCAGGGTCCCGGCCAGAATCCGGTCGCCCTTCTTTTTCTCCACCGGCAGAGACTCGCCGGTCAGCATGGACTCATCGACAGCGGAGGCGCCTTCCACGACCTCAGCGTCGGTGGGAACCCGGTCCCCGGGCCGCAGCGCGATTCGGTCGCCGGGCAGGAGGTCCTCAACCGCCACTTCCTTCTCTTCGCTGCCGGCCTCCAACCGCCGGGCGGTGGGTGGCGCCAGGTTCATCAAGGCCCGGATCGCTCCGGCGGCCTTCTCGCTCACCATGGCTTCGATCCAATGCCCGATACTGATCAGCGTGATGATCGAGGCCGATTCCAGGAAATGGACATGACCTGCATTTCCAGAGAACAGGATCCACAAACTGAACGCGAAGGCGGCGCTCGAGCCCAAGGCCACCAGGGTGTCCATGTTGGAGGCACCCCGCCGCAACTGGTTCCATGCGCCGCGATAAAATCGACCGCCGCAGATCACCTGCACAGGCAGGGCAAGAGCCAGTGCGACCCACGGGTACCAGGAGTGGTGATGCACGCCCAATCCCCATTCCATCACCATCAAGGCCAGGGTCACCGCGCCGCCGAGAACGACGTTCAACCGCCAGCCATCGCCGGGTCCTGTCGTTGCCGGCGCGTTCGTTGCGTTGGGCAAAAGACGCGCCCGAAACCCGGCCGCCTCCACCGCCTGGGCCACCGCATCCGGATCCGCCGTTGAATCCGTCTTCCAACGCACACGCAACCGCCCGGCGCCCAGATCCACTGACGCGCCGTCCACCGACGGAACCGTCTCCGCCGCCTCCCGCACATGGCGGGCGCAATTCTGGCACGTCATGCCCTCGACCCCGAGAAACGCGTGCCGGCTGGTTTTCGCTGCGTCCTTCAATTCGTGTGCGAGGCTAACATTCGCCACGTCGGGCAGACCAGTCTCCATGAACCTCCGAACCCACCACACCTCGTCGCAGCGCGACGAGGGCCACCTCACCGGACCCAATTCCAACTCAGTTAGACCCTATCGCGCTGCGACAGGGCACTCCCAGCCGCACTCCTAGGGGGCCAACCGCTCGGAGGCTCGACCCGTTGCCGCGGATGAAGAATCTTCGTGGCGGGTTCTTGTCACCCACTCGCGAATCCTTGCCGTCATGGCCGGATCGCGCCCTTTCTCTTCCGCCAAAGCCAAGACCTGCCGCGCCTCTCCTCCCTCGCCCAACAAAACCAGCGCCACGGCCTGATCCAACAACAACGACACGTCCGGCCGGTCACGGTCCAACATCGCATCGATGGCCGTTGTGCCGGCCCGCAAATCCTCAACCCCTCCATCTTTATCGCCAAGACCGAGCCGGGCCCGTCCTCTCCGGATCAACCATGGCCCGGGAATACGCGAGGACGCCATTTCTTCCTCGATGGCCTCGAGAGCCTCGCGATATCGGCGGGCGTCAAGCTGGGCGTCAATGCGCTCGATCTTCAGTAGACCGGCCCCGGTTCGCTTCCAACCCTCCTCGATTCCGCGGAGGCGTTCCCGGTGTTTCTTGAGCCGACGCTGGAGTTCGCTTCGAATCAGGTACCATTCGGGATTCTCGGCATGTAACCGGAGCGCCGACTGACAGTCGGACAGGGCTTCGCGAAGGCGGCCGGCGGCGGCTTGAATCTCGGCCCGAAGGATCAGCAACCCGGCCCGGTCCACGGGATTCTCGGGGCTTGAACGGAGCGCCCGCGACGCGGTGGCGACCGCGTCCGCGTTCCGGCCCTCGACAAACTGCAGGCGCGCGAGTTCGCGCAGGGCGTCCAGGGAGTCCGGGTCGAGTTGCAGAGCCCGTTCCAGATCCCGCATCGCCTCGGCGTTGCGGCCCAGGACCGCGTACTCGATGGCCCGGTCGATCAGGAGATGCGGAGCCTCGCCACGCGCGGCCATCAATTCCGACAACTCCTCGATCTCGTGTTCGGGTCCCTCGTGGGCCCGCACCGAAGTCAGCATCCATGCCAGCGCCAACAGGACCGCGATCCCCTGCCGCAACCAACCGTTCCCGGTGGACGAAACGGCCATCGGATCAGTCCTCGAGGATCAGGATCGGATCGAATCGCAGATCACTGCTGTCCAGCGACGCGTTGTGCACCTCGATCGCCAGTTGGTTGACGCCGTCATTGAGATACAGATGCGCGTCCTTGAGAGTGACATACTGCCGCCCCGAAGTACTCCCGGACCGCGCGGTGATCTTCTGCGCGTTTCGTCCACTGCTGCGCCCGATGCCGACACGAGCGACTTCGCGGCCGTTCACATAGGCAATGAAGGCGTCGTCGTAGTCGATCCAAAGTCCGAGTTCTGTCACCCGGTCGGCTTGGGTAATCTCGAACGTGCGTCGGGCGTAAAGAATGCCGTGCTTGCCTCGCATCGCATCCAATCGAGTGCGGTATTCGCCGGTGCCATATCCAAAACCGGCCTCCCCCGTCATCCATCCGCTGGTGTCGTGGTCCAGCCTCGTCCAGTCGGAACCTCGTGGCAGCGGATCAAACACATAACTCCAACGGGCGCCCTCGGGAATCAGCACTTGATGATCGAGGGCGGGCGCCGCGGGGATGGAGACTGTGTTGGTGGGCTTGACATACGCCTCGGGCTGCCACGGCAGGGCGAGGCGAACGGGCGTCACCTTTCCGCGTTTGACCACGCTGAACAGGTCGCGTTCCACACCCTCCCGATTGATCATGCGCGCCACCAGCGTGTCTCCGTTCACATCGATCAGCACTGATCCGAATTCGATGATGATCTTGCGCATGACGGGGAGCGAGCCGTTGCGGCCCAAGGTCTGGCCCGCGTTGCCCGTCACCACCTGCACCGTGCCTTCGCGCGGATGGATGCCGGCGCTCTTGCGATAGGGGCCGTCGCCATTCGGGTCGCCGTCGCCATCATCCAGGATCACGTTCTCCGCCACAGTGTTGGTTGCGTAGGCGCCGTCCATGAGCATCGACCGCTCATAGGAGTGGGAGTGGCCCGTCAGCACCAGGTCGACACCTCCCTGCTCGATGATCGGCATGATGTGCTGCCGCATTTCGATGAGATCCTTCTCCTTGTCACTGTCGTGGCTTCCCTTGGTGTAGGGCGGATGATGCCAGAACGCCACCAACCAGTCCGCGCGGGCTTTGTCGAGGTCGGCTTTCAACCAGCGCGCCATCGGCTCCGTCGGGCGCCGGTCGAGGTCATGGGAATCCAGGCAGATAAAATGGATGTTGGCGTAGTCGAAGGAATAATACGCCTCCGTGCCCGATGCCACTCCGCCCGATTCGCCACGCATCGGAACCATGTACGCATCGTAATAGGGACCGATGCCGGTTCGACCGTTGGAAGTCCGGCCCTCGTGATTGCCCATCGTCGGCCAACAGACCCGGTTCCGCAGTGTCCCTTCATACGACTCGAAAAAACGGCTCTGAAACTCCATGTCGCGCCCCACCCCGTACGCCATGTCTCCGACATGGATCCAAAAGTCCAAAGGATGATGCTCCTTCTCCAAAGTCTGAAGCATCGCCTGGTACACCGCCGACTGCGGTTCACGTCCCGTCCCGCTGTCGCCCAGGACCCAGAAACGGACTGGAACCTTCGAACCCACGGGTGGATGGGTGACAAAGTGGTAGGACTCGTCGACGGGAGTCAGCCGATGTTCCCCGTCGAACACCGCATAGTAATACTTATGGCCCGGCTCCAGATCTCGCAGACGCACTTCGTACTGAAAGGTTCCCAGGGGCGCCGAGTGCAGCCTGGGCAACGCAAGATTCGAACGCGTCCGCAACGCGGCCCACCGGTCAGGAAGAACCTGGTCATTGGTGCCGAGGGCAGCGCGGACCACCACATCAGCGTTCCTCGCTTGTCGATCCAATCGATCCAAGGATCGCCCGAAGCGAACAACGGGCCGAATCGGGCCCACGGTCCGCCACACCACATGGATCGATTGCGTGCCGCCGAATTGCACATACGGCGACCGGGCGAACGGTGCCGGTGGATTGGCACCGTGCGCGAGGCTCACCCATATCCATCCGACCACCGCAAAAAGGCCCCTCACCGTCCGACTATAGTGCTGGCCCGTTGGCATATCGGCCATTCTAGGAGGAGATCCGGCAAGGGCCAAGCAAGACGGCAACTCGCGGAATCGCGATGCCGCCGCACGCACCCGGAGGCCCGGGTCGCGGTCAGGTGGCCTCCGACGCCGCGGACTGTGGCGGCGGTTGGTCCAGCGCGGCCCGCACCGCCCGAATCATGGCGCCATCGCCGTAAGGCTTCGGCAGATAGCCGATGCCGCGCGCCGACAGCAGATCCAGCTTGGCGCGTTCCGGGCTGTAACCGCTTGTCACGAGGACCCTGATGCCGGCCTCCTCGCGAATCAGGCGTTCGGCCAAGTCGAGGCCGGAAACACCACCCGGCATTACCATGTCGGTAAAAAGCAGACCCACCTTGCCACGATGCTGCTGGCACAACGCCACGGCCTCCGGGCCGTTCGGCGCCTCCAGCACGGTGTAGCCTCGACGTCGCAATGTCAGGGATGCCAGACGTCGCAGCCCGGGATCATCCTCGACCAGCAGGATCGTTTCGGTGCCACCGCCTGGTTTGGAGGGCGAAGGTTGGGCCGGGATCGGACCTTCGGACTTCATGGCCGGCAGATAGACCCGAAAAATGGTTCCCGCGCCGAGCGAACTATCGATTTCGATCCATCCCTGGTGTTGTCCCACGATGCTGTAAACTGTTGCCAATCCAAGGCCCGTTCCCTTTCCCACTTCCTTGGTGGTGAAGAATGGCTCGAACACGTGTTCACGTGTTTCCGAATCCATGCCACATCCCGAATCCGCCACCGCCAGCCGAACGAACGCCCCGGGCCGGGCCTCCGGGTGCCGTCGCGCTTCTTCCGCATCGACTTCCACTCGTTCGCTGGTGATTTGAATTCTACCCCCCTTGGGCATGGCATCACGGGCGTTGACGCAGAGATTCATCAGCACCTGATCCATCATGCCCGCGTCGGCCACCACCCAGAGCGGAACGCCTTGTCCGCGAATCACCAATTCGATGTCTTCGCCGAGCAGACGCCGGAGCATCTTGACCATGTTGCCGATCAATTCATTCAAATTAACGGGCTTACGGTCCAGGACGTGGCGCCGACTGAACACCAGGAGCTGGCGGGTCAGGCTGGCCGCCCGGTTGGCTTCGCGCTCCATTTCGTCGAGTTCCTCGAGCGTGTCGGGTCCCAGTTTGGCGTCTGATTTCGCCAGACTGAGGCTCATCAGGATGGCCGTCAGGATGTTGTTGAAGTCATGCGCGACACCACCCGCCAATCGCCCCACCGCTTCCAGCTTCTGTGCCTGCCGATACTCCTCCTCCAACCGACGGCGATCAGTGATGTCCTCCTTGATGGCAAGGAAGTGTGTGATACGTCCGTCGGGATCCAGGATCGGACATATCGACGCGAGCTCCCAGAACAGCTCACCATTCTTGCGCCGGTTGCAAAGTTCCCCCACCCACTCCTTCCCCGAGGTGACTGTCAGCCAGAGTTCACGGTACTGTGTGGGGGACGTCTTGCCTGACTTCAAAAGCCTCGGATTGCGACCCAACACCTCGGCCTCGGAGTAGCCCGTCACCGTGGTGAACTTCTTGTTCACATACTCGATATTGCCGTGCGGATCGGTAATGACAATGGACGACGGACTCTGTTCGACGGCCCGCGACAGTTTTCGCAGCCACTCGGCGGTCCGATGGCGATCGCTGACATCGCGCACGATGAGGACGACTCCCCGGACCTCGCCATCGACCGACTCCAAAGGCGCGGCGCTGATCTCGGCGTCGAAGGTCGTGCCATCCTCGCGATTCAATGCCAGCTCTTTGCTCGCGATCGGTTCCCTCGAAGCCAGATGCTCGAAACGTTCCTTCACCATCTCGCGATCCGCTTCTGCGACCCAGTCCATCACGGAGCGTCCCTCGATGGGGCGGCCCGGTGGAACCCGCAGGAGTTCGAGCGCCTTCGCCGACGCCAACGTCACCCGTCCCTCAAGATCCGTCGTCAGAATTGCATCCGGCGCCGCCGCCACCAGCTTCCGATATCGTTCGTCTCGTTCGAGCACAGCCGCCTGCGCCTGTTCGCGGTTTCGCATCTCCGCCGCCAAGTCCTGATTCGCACGCCGCAACCGATCCCTCTCGCGGAAGATCCTCAGGCTTTGCGTCGCCACGGCACCACCCATCAGCGCCAACAAGGTTAGGAACCATCCCTGGCGCCAAACAGGCGGCAACACGACGAAGTCCAGGACAGCGGGTGTCGGGTCGATCATGAAATCGTGATCCCGGGCCCGCACCTCCAAACGATGGTGTCCGCCGGCCAACCCCAGAAACACACGCCCCTTGACGGGATCAAAGGCCGACCATCCCCCATCGTCCAATCGATGTGAGTACGACAAACGCGCCTCCTCCGGTTCGCACCAGGTGGCCGAGCCGTCCCAAAAGACGGACAGGTCCCCCCTCGAGGATACCTCGCGTGGCGCGTCAACGATGCGAGTTTCCGGCGGCGGACCCTCGAATCGACGGCACACCGTCCAAAACTCGACGCCATCGACATCGAGGGGTGCCGCCTTCGGCCAAGCCCGTCGATTCCACTCGGAAGCGACGCGATTGATCCACAACCCGCCCGACGGCGTGCCCCGCAACTGCCCGCCATCGTGCGGCAGGTTCAATTCCTTCGGGAAGGACACATCCGACCAGGTCACGCCATCGAAGCGGCTGAACCCGCGATCGGTCGCGGCCCAGATGGAGCCGTCGGTCATCTCCGCAAAGCTTCGAACGCTGTTCGCGACCAGATTCGTCCGGCCCCGGTAGGCGTGCCATTCCCGACCGTCATAGCGCAGGGCCCCGAATTGTCGGGTGCCAACCCACAAGTGCCCCGCCCTCGAGGTCAGGATGGTCTCGATCACTCCCAACGGCTGGTTCGGCGGCGAAACATGTCGGATCCACCGTGATCCATCGTGGTACGCCAGCAAGTTGCGCCCCACCCAGACTCGGCCGTCATTCGATTCGCCAATACTCAGGAACTTGCCGACAGGTTCCGGCCGCACCGTCATCGGAAGCAGCCGGGCGGGATCATCGCCGGCCTCACCAGGAAACGCTCGACCCGGCTGATGGTGGTGAATCCACTTTCCGTCCCGAAATTGGAGCAGACCGGCGCGATGTTCTTTGGGTCCCGCGCTGTCCACCGCCGCTCCAAACCACACGGAGCCGTCCGACGCTTCCATGGCCGCCCGCACGTCGATGCTCCAGGAAAAATTCGAATGAATGTGACGCTTCCAACGGCCGCCCTCAAACTGAGCCGTCGCCGCCGTCCCGCCATGGCTGCCCGCCACCCACACGGCTCCGCCTCGCGTTCCCAGCAAGGTCACCGGAGCGTCGATGACGCCATCCTCGGCTCCAAAACTCGTCCACTGATCATGATCGTTCCGCACCACCCTTCCCTCACGGCTCAGGAACCACTGGACCCCAGCAGGGCTCTCCCAGTGGAGGTTCAGGCCCGATAATCCGAGCCACGCTGAAGTTTGGTAATCGAGCCGCCGCACCTCGGTGGTCGGCCCGACGATCCACAACGCACCGTCCGATGATTGGATCAGCAGGTTCTGAGCCGAGGGAATGGGAGCCTCTGGCCTTTGGTAGGTCCGCCAACGCCCGCCGCGAAAGGCGTGGACCGTATATCTTCCGGAAAACCAGATCGTCCCATCCCTGGTCTGAATGGGAAACCCGCAATCCGCTCGCAAGCCCAGCGGGGCAAGTGGTGTGCCTCGCCATTGGGTGCCATCAAAAATGTCCAAATACCCCCCACGGCCAGCTTGAATGACCCAGAGATTGCCATCGGCCAATGGAAGAAGAGTCGCCCGGCCGCCAACGTGGAGTCCGTCTTGCTCCCGGAAGATCGTCCAGCGACCCAACCCGGCCGGGATCCCGTTCGTCGACTTCGCCGTTGGCACGGTGAAATCAGGTTCGTGCAGGAAGACCCGCCCGTCGGACGTCGCCAGCCAAAGGCGATTCGTCGGACCCTGAACGACATCGACAAAATCGGCGGATTCGCCCGCGGCCAGACCGGGAAGGGGCCGGACCTGAAGCTCGGCGCGATCTGCCTGAGAGTCCGCACCCACGGGCCGCGCAGCGGTGTAGAGCGAGGTTTGCCCCGGACGCCAATGCACCACGCCAACCGAGGTCACCGACCAGAGGTCGCCATTGGGGGCCACCGCCATCTTTCGGAACTCGCCAACAGCCGCTGCGACTCGCGGCGTCAGCAGGCGCGTCCAACCGCCGGTGCGGTCGTCGTACTCGACCAAATTCTGAAGGGTGGCGAGGAAGATGCCTCCCTGGGCACGCCTGCCGATCGAAACCACGGCACCCTTGCCGAATTCTGCGGCCGGAAAATTCCGCCACACCCGGCCATCGTAGGTCCGCACTCCTTCTCCGGTCCCGAACCAAAGGGCCCCATCGCTGCTTTCTCCCACTGACTGCGTGTCCAATCCACTCAACTCCGGAAACGTTCGCCAGCGCCAGGATTCAAGTAATGGATCGGTGTAGGACGGTTGGAAAGGGTGCTCTCCGGCGCAGGGATTCACGAACAGGGTCTGAAGCAACCACCCTGTCGCAAAACAACGGACGCAGGTGCCGGCGAACCGCCACATAAGGAATTCCCCCGCCTCGCCAGCGAAGGAACGGAACCATCGTGATGCTTCGAGGTCGCCTGACCGTGGCACGATTGGCGGAGACCCGCAACCGAGGGGTGGCCAATGGGTGAATCATGGCCGGTCACCGGGCGCCAACCGTTCCGGGATCGACCGCCTACCCCGAACGCCAGGCTCGCAGAAACGCCCGGCACCGATCGCGAAACACCGTGGTGTCGTCCGCGCCCCAATCTATCCCTTCGAACAAAGGTGACCCAATGCCACACGCGCTCGCGCCTGCCTCGCGATAGGCCGGAAGCGTTCCCATGCCAACACCACCCGTAGGCATCAACCGGATGGCCGGCAGTATCTCTTTCACTTGTCGAATGTAGGATGGCCCCAGTCGATCCGCCGGAAACACTTTCACCCACCGCGCCCCCCTCTCCCAAGCCGTGTGAATTTCGGTCGGGCTCAGGGCGCCCGGCATCACCGGGATGCCACGGCGAACACACGATCCCACCACCGACAGGTTGGTTGACGGCGTCACCACGAAGGCCGCGCCGGCGCTCAGCGCCCGCTCCAATCCCGCCGGGTCGAGCACGGTTCCAGCCCCCACCTGAAGCCGACCCTCCGCCACTCGTACCGCGTCACGTATCTGCGCCTCGGCATCGGGCGTGTTCAGGGTGATCTCCACGTTGACGAAACCACCGTCGACCAATCCCTCGATCACGCGCGGGATGTGTTCATTCCGGAAGCCCCGCAGGATCGCCACCAGTGGCGCCGATTCGAACCTCGTCCAATCAAACCGCCTCACACCCGTCCCCCTGGCAGACGCCCGGACTGAAGCGCGTCGAGAATCAAGGCATGGGCCCGCACGAGCGCGGCACCGACCTGCTCCGGCGAAGTCACGGACAATCGCGAAGCCGCACCCAGTTGGCGAATGGCGCGCTCGTAAGCCCACGACAACTGGGAACCGCCGGCCAGGTGCAGGAGCGGCGCCGCCGGATCCCGCACCAGCGCGGTCAACTCGGAGCCCACCATCAATCCGCTCAGGAACCAGCCGTTGGACTCCGGATCGGCGCCGCCCAACACCGATCGGGTGCGCACCCGAAACAGACCCGCCTCCATGCCTTGCTGAAACGCAAACTGCACCGCCTCATCGAAGGCGTCGCGATTGGCGGGACGACTTCCCCCGCCTTCCAACGGCCATGCCACCGAGACCCGGAGCAGACTGTGTCGCGCCAGCACGTCGCACAGTTCGCCGGTCATATACGTCCGAAATCCGGCGATCGCCCCTTCGCAGATCCAGACATGCTTGGCGTGCGTTCCCGGCAGGATGACCACCGAGGGTCGACCATCGGCGGACTCCCGCCCCACGCCGAGTTGCCAAAGTCCCAGGACTTCGCACTCCTCGCCACGCATGATGTCGGTTTCCGTCCGGACACCCGACACCAGCCAAATGGCGTTCCCGTTTTCACTCCCTTCGGGATCGCCCTCGTCGAGACGCGCTACCACCAGGGCGCTGCCATCGAGGGGAAACGGAGCTTTGGCATAGGACAGTTCCCGCCAACCGACGGTGGAGGAGGCCATTCCGGAAATCACCACCGGCGCCGGGACACGGCCAACGGCCGCGCGTTCGCGCAGACGACGCAATCGTTCCACCAGAAACTCTCGGAAGGCCCGGTCCCGATCCGCCGCGGAAGGACGCTCTCCGAGTCGAGCATGGATCTCTTTGACACCTGCATCCTCAACCCATTCGTCCAGAACCTGGAAGCCGGCGGACGCCACCAAGCGCAACCGGAACCGGGTGGTTCCCCAGTCGCAACTGAAGAAATATCGGGGCAGACTCATCTGGATTCAGGGAACGTCCGCAAGTCTACGGAATGCCCTCGGCAAAGGCACCAGGAAGCGCGCTCCCCGCGGGAGAGGCGCTGCGACTCAACTCAAGGTGGAGCGATCAGGACCGAGAACCGGCCCCAAGGCATCCCGATCCTAGGATGCCGCCGCCGGCTTCGCCGACTTGGCGGCGGCAGCGGTCTTGCGGGTGTCTTTGCGCCGGCGCTGGTAGCGAATTCGGCGTTGGCGTTTCTCGAGCTTGTTGTATTGGCGACTCATATCCGTCTTTACAAGGCCAGCAATCGTCCGTTTGGCTGGAGGCGCACTATGAGAGGCCCGCTTGCCTGCATCAATCTCGTTCTGGCCTTGTTTGTCGCCGCCTCCGCGTCGGCCGGCCCCGACCCCGCCCCAACCCTGCATGCCGCCAGAAAGCCCAAAGCCGTCAAACGCTTCCGCGTGCATGTCGAGTCCAAGCACGACATCCCGGAACGCAGCCTGATCGTGGAACTCGGCAAGCCCAACCCGGTCAAATTCACCGCCGAGAAACTCCCCATTCTGAATGAGGTCCATGTGACCAAAGCCGCGCTGCTCGACGAGATCGGCGGCTTCAAGGTCCAAATCTCATTCAACACTCTCGGGGCCAAGATCCTCGAGAGTTACACCGCCGCCGCCGCCGGACGCCACCTTCTCATCATGACCGAAATCGACGGCGAAGCACGCTGGCTCGGCGCCCCACTCATTCGTCGCCGCCTGGGCGATGGAGTGCTGGAATTCGTCCCCAATGCCACCCGCGAGGACATGGAACGAATGGTCAGCGGGCTCAACAAAGAGGTTCGCAAGAACAAGAGCCTGCTGCTCGATTGACCCAGCCTTCCTCCCTCCAGTGCTGTCGAGGATGATCGCTCTCTTCATGGACGTCACGGGTCGTTCCGCCGGCCCTGGCGCCGCCACCCACCTCCGCTCCCAACCACGAAGCGCCAGAAGCTCCCCGCGCGTCGCCGCCCTCTGCCGACTCGCACTCTGCTTCGCCGCCATCGCTTCCCAGGCCGGCCCGGCCTTCCAATTCCCCACCGCCAATCGGTCGCTGCTGGAGCCCTCCGGCAGCGCCCGGTTTTTCGCGCCCACCGCCGGTCGCACCTGGACCGCCGGCCAGTTCGGTTGTGTTCGCTCCGACGGCTGGCAGATGCACGAGGGCATCGACATTCTTTTCACACAGAAGGATCGCCGGGGCGAACCCACGGATGAAGTCCGGGCCGCCGCCGATGGCGAAATCGCCTATGTCAGCCGAAAGCCCGGGCTCTCCAATTACGGCATCTACGCGGTGCTGCGCCATCGCATCGAGGGCCTCGAAGTCTACACTGTCTACGCGCACCTTCGACAGGTCCGCGGCGAATGGTCTCCGGGCGCGTCCGTCCGGGCCGGCGATGTCCTGGGCGTGATGGGCCGCACCACCAACACCAAGAGCCCCATCGGCAAGGATCGTGCCCATCTCCACTTTGAAATCACCCTGCTGGTAAACCCGTCGTTTTCGGCATGGCTCAAGCAACGCGAACCGGATGCCCGCGACGACCACGGTATGTGGAACGGCCGGAACCTGCTGGGCATCGATCCCGCCGAGGTGTTCCGGGAACAGCAGAATCGCGGCGCCAGATTTTCGTTACTGGACCACGTCCGGCAGCAGCGCGAATTGTTTCGCGTCTATATCGCCGACACTTCGTTCCCCTGGTTGAAGCGCTATCCCCAGTTGATCCGTCGCAATCCAACCGCGGAACGCGACGGCATTGTCGGCTATGAGGTCTCCTTCAACTTCAATGGCCTGCCTTTCCGCCTGGTGCCCAGATCCCGAACCGAGCTGAACGGCCCCCAGAAGACCCGACTGCTCTCCGTCGATGAGGCCGTCTACCGCGACAGTCCTTGCCGGAAATTGGTGTTCCGGCGCGGTCAATCGTGGACCCTCACCGCCCACGGGGACGAACTGATCAGCCTGCTGGTCCGATAATCAGGTCTTCCCGGACCGCATGCGCTCCGCCATCCCGGAATCCAACCGACTCGATTTCATCCAGTCGCTGCGCGGGATTGCCGCTGTGCTGGTGCTGCTCTTTCACGTCACGGGCAACACTCTTTACCACTTCCAGCACGCACCGTTCCTCGGACTCTTCGAGTTTGGTGAAGTCGGTGTTCCGATCTTTTTTGTCATCAGCGGCTTCATCATCTTCCACGCCCACCGGCGGGATCTCGGGGATCCGTCGAAGCTGCCGCGTTACCTGTGGCGCCGGACGACGCGTATTTATCCCGCCTTCTGGATCGCCAATGGCGCCATGTGCCTTCTCTACCTGGTGCGCCCCCAGTTCGCCGACGACCCGCGCACCATGGACCCCGGGATGGTCGCTGCCAGTTTTGCACTCTTGCCCACCGGCATCGACCCTCCCCTGGCCGTCGCCTGGACTCTTCAATACGAAATCCTCTTCTACCTCGCGTTCGCGTGCGGCGTATGGAACCGCCGGCTCGGGATCGTTGCGACCGCCATGGTGGGAGTCCCGGCCCTGGTCACCTGTTTCGCCCGCGAGTTCCCCGCGCGCTATCAGCCGCCGGTTCTCGACGTTCTCTTCTCACCGCTCCAACTGCTTTTCGGACTCGGAATCCTGGCCCATTATCTCCAGGCACGAGGGCGAAGCGCAGCGACCGACACTGCGCTCGAACGATGGCGAAGCATGGCCGCCTGGTCCGCCGTCGTCCTGGCGGTCATCGGTGCCGCCCACGTCAATCGGTACGGCAACCTCATGAAGGCAGGCTACGTCGGTGTCTCATTCCTCTTCGGCATCGCCACGGCCACCCTGATCGCCTGCGGGCCGGGCACCTGGGTGACCCGGAGGCTCGGCAGCTCACGCCTGTGGATCCTCCTCGGGAACGCGTCCTACTCCATCTATCTCGTTCACAGCCCGATCATCTCCGCGTTCATGAAGGTGGGGCAGAAGCTGCCCTTGGACGCCGCCTGGAAGGTCGAGGCCTTCGGATGGGTCACCGCCCTCGGCGC
>JAEUHG010000138.1 GCA_016795425.1 Verrucomicrobiales bacterium | reverse complement strand
CGGCGGCCCGGGTTTTTGACATCCTGGATACGCCGGTGGAGCGACCGGACGCACGCCGTTGCCTGCGCGAGCCGGTGCGGGGTGAGGTCGTTTATCGTGACGTATCCTTTACCTACCCCGGAGGACGCACCGTGCTGCGCGGCATCGGGTTGGAAGCGCGGCCGGGCGAGATGATCGCCCTGGTGGGGCCGACAGGCGCCGGCAAATCCACGTTGGTCAATCTCCTTCCCGGCTTCTATGAGGTGAGTTCCGGGACCATCACCATCGATGGCCAGGACGTCTCCTCCCTTTCCCTGGACACCCTGCGACGTCACGTCAGCGTGGTCTCTCAGGAACCGTTCCTTTTCAACGGCACCCTGCGGGAGAACATCCTTTACGGTCGATTGGACGCCACAGAAGCCGATTGCGTGGCCGCGGCCAAGGCTGCCAATTGTCATGAGTTCATCGCTGCCCTGCCGGATGGCTATGACAGCCGCGTGGGCGAGCGGGGGGTCAAATTGAGCGTGGGCGAGAAGCAGCGCGTGAGTATTGCCCGTGCCCTGCTCAAGAATGCCCCCATCCTGATCCTCGACGAGGCCACGGCGAGCGTCGATACCCAGACCGAACGCCTTATCCAAGAGGCGTTGGATCGCCTGCTGGCCGGTCGGACGAGTTTCGTGATCGCGCATCGGCTGAGCACGATTCGCAACGCTTCGCAAATTCTGGTTCTGAAGGCCGGCGAGATCGTGGAGCGGGGCAGCCACGACGAACTCCTCGCGTCGGGCGGGCTCTACGCTCGCCTGGCGCGCATCCAGAACACCACCACCATTGAAGAAGGCTTCCAGCGATTGGGTGTCTGACGGGCAACGGGGTTGGAGGTGGCAGTGCAGGCTTGGTGACAGCGGCGGCAAGCTCGTACAGATTTGGGCATGCCCGAGCTCGAAAGAAACAGACCCTGGTGGTTGGGGTGGTGGTTTCTGTGTGCAATGTGTCCCGTGATCGCGATGGGCCAACCGCATCGCCTCGCGGCCTGGCGATTCGACGCTCCAGAGCTCCCGGGGCCGCTTGGGGAACGTCCGCGCGAGCGCAAGGCAGTGGAATGGGTCGCCGGCGCCGTGGATCACGGCGTGCGATTCACCAGTCCGGACGGCGCCTTGACCTACGACTGGCCGGTCCGCAGGGGCACCGAGGTGTTTCGGCTTACGGCTTCAGCCATTCGTCTTTGGTACCGACCGGAGTGGAGCAGTCGGGGCGTGGCTTCAGCCCAAGGGCCCGGCCAATGGGTGCGTCTGATTTCCGTGGGCGACCGTGGTCGAACGCCGTCGGAGGGTTGGTGGGAACTATCGATCACTCCCGACGGCACGAAGCTCGAGTTCTCCGCCAGTTCGGATGGAACCGATGCCTACAGCGTGAACAGTCGGCCGGTGGTGTTCGAGGCGGGGGTCTGGACCGAACTCACCCTCAACGTCTTTCCCGGCCAGGTCCGACTGCTAAAGGACTTTTTGATTCAGATGGACGAGTCGCCCAAGGGCGTGCCGACGCCCTCGAGCAAAGGACTGCGTCGCGGCCTGACTTTTGGCGGGCGTCTTGATGGGACAGGGGGAGTTCGCGGGATCCTGGATGAGATCGAAGTTTTCGATTCCGATCTCAGCCGTGGCGAAGCCTTCAAACGCGAGCGGGTGATGAGTGTTCGCCCGTTGCCGGACGGTGAAGGCCTGCGACTGGCGTGGCGCGTGCGGCCGGACGCGACGATTGAGGTGCAGCGCGCCGATGCCGGGACCACCAATTGGGCGACCCTGCAGAAGGGCACAGGCTTCGATCAATGGGTCGATCGCAGTGTGGCCACGGGAGTGGTCTATCAGTATCGACTCCTGACCAACGGTCGACCCAGCCAACTGACCGCCACCGCCGGCGTGCGGTTGCCGCCGGTGGAATCGCGGGGGGTGGCTGGTTTGCTCGTGGACCGCACCGTGGCCGATGACCTTGGTCCGGAATTACGACAATGGACCCAGGACCTGGAAGCCGACGGGTGGCGGGTGCGCCGGTGGGATGTGCCGCGGCACGTGGACGACGCGTGGCCAGCGAACACCAATGCCATCGCCGAGATTCGAACTCGGGTACAGGAGGCGTGGCGCGAGACCGGCGGCCAACTCAAGGCGCTCTTCATGGTCGGACATGTACCGATTCCCTATGCCGGCATGCGCGCCGAAGACTTGCACACGGGACCGCGCGACAACCATTTCGGAGCGTGGCCGTCGGATCACTATTACGCCGACGTCGATGGCGTGTGGACCGACAAGGATAGCTATCCCACTTTTTTGGCGCCGACCCGGTTTCCCATCACGCGTAACGAACCCGGGGACGGAAAGTTCGACACGGAATGGGTGGGGGCCAACGAGAAGGGCGAGCGCCGCGTCGAAATGGGGTGGGGACGGGTCGATTTCGCCAACATGCCCGCGTTCGGCAAGGGCCGTGAAGCGGAGGTCGAGCTTTTGAAGCGTTATCTCGACAAGGCACATCGCTATCGGCAGGGAGAGATGCCGGCAGCGGCTCGGACGGTCATCGGTCCGTACTTCTTCAATTACACCGACCTCTCGATGTTCGACACCGCCTATCGAACCGGGAGCCGGCTGTTTGGGTTCGAAGAGGATACCTTTCACGAAGGGGATCTATTCCGTATGCCGGAAGGAAAAGCCGTGGTTTGGGGATTCCAATCGGGCGGCGGCGCCATCGACCGCATCCGCGACGGTATGCGCGAGATGGTAACCTCGGCGCGCTTGGCCGAGCCGAAGAACGAGGCACGCGTCCATTTCGCGATGCTTATGGGATCATGGTTTGGTGATTGGTCGGTCGGTGAGAATAACCTCCTGCGAGCCATCACCGCTTCCACGGACTACGGGCTGGCAGCCGTTTGGGTGCGATTCACCGAATGGCATCTGGACGTCATGGCCCGGGGCGGGACGCTGGCCGACGCGCAGGTCTACACGGCGAACGACGTCATCCGGTACAACGACCCGAATCGCGGCACGACGCGGACCTTGGCAATCCTTGGCGATCCCACCTTGCGGCTCTTTAGTCTGCCACGCCCGAAAAACCTGCGGGGAGAGCGGTCGGGACGTGGCGTGCGCTTGAATTGGCAATCCGCGGAAGTTCCGGGGCAGGTGGGGTATCTGGTGTATCGGTCGACGGGCGAAATGGGGGCGGCGTATGTTCGGGTGACACCGGAACCATTGACTCGGGCGTCTTACCGCGAGGCCGAAGCGCCGGCGGGAGCGAGTTACCAGGTACGGGTGGCGCAGTTGGTGGAAACGGGGAGCGGTTCGTATACGAATCTGAGTCAGGCAGCGTCTTGGCCGGCGAGTCGGTAGATGACGTTTGGTTTCGGGACCTCAGAAACGGATTAGGCATTTCGCCACTGACCTGTTGAGCCGTTGGGCCGTGTCGCCAGAAGTTGGTGGCTGATGAGCGCGGCCATTCGCTACCGAGAGTTCGTCGGCGTGAAAGGGGGCTGGAGACGTTTCATCTCGAAGGCAACCTTGGTTTTGTTGCTGGTGGGCATTTGGTCCAGCTGGCCGACCAGCGTTTCGGCGCAGTCCTCGATCATCTTCGCAAATCGATACGGTAATCTCATCGATGCGCCGGTGGTTGACACCGACGGTGTGACGCGGGTGGCGGGAGGGGCGTATCTGGCTCAGCTCTACTATACCTTGGCTGCCTTCCAGGGAGCGACACCGACGTCCAGTGCCATCAAGCTAGGTTCGCCGGTGACCTTCGGAGTTGGAAACGACGCAGGGTATTTCGGGGCCGACGGTCAGACCTTGGTGGCGCTGCCCGCTCTTTCGAAAGGACAGGTCATTCGTCTTGAAGTGAGGGTGTGGGAGGCTTCTGGAGGGGCGACGTTCGAAGTGGCTGAGAAGTCGAAAGTAAAGGTGGGGAGCAGCGATCTTTTATTGATGCCGACGGTTACGCCGGGAGTGAGCCAGCCGCTGACTGGGCTTCGACCCATTCGTTTGTGGAGCAACGGCGAGGTTCGCTCCATTGCGATATTCAGTCCCGCCTCGGGATGGTACCCGGCAGGCTCAAACCTGACCCTGTTCGCGTCCACCCGTGGCGTTTCTGCGCTGGAGACCTACAACTGGTATCACGATGGGATCAAAATACCGAGCCTCGTGAACCGAACGTTGCTCTTCTCGCCGCTTCGTTGGGCCGATGCCGGAGTCTATGAGGTTCGAACGGGGCCAAGTGACGCAGAACTCATCAGTGCGCCCGTCCGCATTTCCGTTTACGAGCCACTGATTATCCAGCGGATCGAGGTCGTTCCGAGCCAGCCGCGAGTGAACGAGCCATTCCGAGTCCGAGTGATCGCGAGCCCGTCCCAGGAGATCCGGTATCTCTGGTCGCACAACAGAAAACCTATTGCCGGTGGCACGAGCGACACGCTGGAGGTTGCCGAGGCCATGTTAGGCAAATACACGGTGACCGTGGAGAACGATCGTGAATCGAGAACGGTCACGGTGGCCACCCTGCGTGGAATCGAATTGGATTTTGGCCCAGGAACCGAAGGAGGCTGGATCGATGTGGATCCGATCCCTGTTTATGGTCTTCTGAACGGCGCGACCCTGACGTGCACCGCTCGTGCGATGAAGGGTTTTGAGTTTATTGGTTGGGCAGGCGATGTGGCCGGGACAGAAAATCCGTTGGTTCTGATTATCGATCACCCCTTGTCGATCACGGCCTATTTTCGGGCAGTTTCCGGTACGGTTCGGTTGGCGAATTCCGTGGTGGATGGCCGCGTGGTTCCGGTCGTCGACGGTTCAAAAATTCCGCTGGGGCGCGATTGGTTGGGACTGTTCGTCGCCGGGCCGACGACGGAAAACCTGAGACCCATCGGAAGCCCGGTCTCCTTTCAAAGCGGTATCATCGCCCAGCCGCAGCTCGCCTTGATCGACGGAGTGGCGCCGGGCGGGGAGGCGTTCGTTCAATTGAGATTCTGGAAGTCGACAGCGGCGGGCTCCTGGGAACAAGCCTACTCGGTCCCCGGGGGGTGCGGGTATAGCGAGGTCGTTCAATTCACGTCCGGATCCAGCGGGTTCCCGCCAGCGCCGGCACCCACCGTGCCGGGACTGACCCATTTCACGGTCCCCGATTTGCCGATCATGGACCGCTTTCCCGTGGGCGGTGCCGTGGGAATGGGGCGTCCCTATCGTTTTGTGGTGGCAGCTTCGAGCATTGAACCCGTGGGGTATCAGTGGAAGCTGAATGGGGTGGACCTTCCCTCGGCGACGAGCCCAGTGCTCGACATCCCTGCCGCCCGAATCGAAGACGAAGGCACCTATTCAGTCGTCGTCGGAAATCGACTAGGCACCGTCGGCGAGTTTTTCGCCACACTGCGAGTCGTGCGTCCTCCGACGATTCGAGCCGTGGTCCTCGATGAAACGCCCAGGCCGCGCCAGCCGTTTCGGGCGACCGTTATTGCCGACGGTCAGGAGCCCGTCACTTACCTCTGGTTGCGAAATGGTCAGCCGATTCTCGATGGCAATTTCAAATCGGTCCTCGAAATGACCGATGCACTTCCCGGAACGTACCGTATCGAGGTGTCCAATGTCGGCGGTACCGACGCTCAGGATATCGCCACCGTGCCCCCGTTCTATCGGCTGGATCTGAGCGTGGTGGGGGACGGCCAGGCGACGGCTTCCCCGGCCTTGGAACTCTATGAACCGGGCGCGGTGGTGATGGTGCAAGCGACACCGGGATTTGCTTCGCTCTTCGCGCAATGGTCGGGCGATGCGAAAGGGACCAACGCCCAGCAGTCATTGGTCATGGATCGGGATCGTCGGGTGGTCGCCACGTTCTCGACCGTCGGAGGCACGGTGCTGTTCGCCAATCGGGTGGGTGCCAACCCTGATGCTCCCGTCTTTGGCGCCGACGGAATCACGCGTTTGGAAGGTGAAGCCTATCGGGCGCAGTTGTACGGAGGTAAGGATCCTCTGACCCTGATTCCCCTGGGGACACCGCAGTCCTTCCGAACCGGTGCCGGTGCGGGTTATATCGCGGGAAGCACGGTGCGTGTTCCGAAAGTGTCTCCGGGCGAAGTTGCCTGGCTGCAAATGCGGGCGTGGGAAGTCGCGGCAGGTTCGACGTTCGAGGAGGTGTACGCGAAGGGCGGATCCTGTGGAGCCAGTCCGCTGTTTCAATTGACGACGGGCGGTTTCGGGAACCCTCCTTCGCTGCCGAGTGTCTTGTCGGGACTCCAATCGTTCCGCATCGATCGACCGAAGCCCCTGCAGATCATCGAGAGTCCCACTGCTGGCGAGACGCAGGTGGGTGAATCGCTGAGGCTGTCGGTTGGGGCGACCGGTTCGGGGACGATCACCTATCAATGGCTGCACAATGGCGTGGAAATGCCAGGCGCGACCAACGCGTTCCTGGATTTGACCTACGTTGGGACGTCGGACGCTGGCGCCTATGAGGTGCGGGTGTCGGATGGGCTGTCCTTCGTGATCAGCGTTCCTGCGAAGGTTGGAGTTCGACGGCGTCTGCAGACCCTCCAGTTTGAGACTCCCGAGCGAGTTGTTTTTGGCAACGATCCGATTCCGCTGGTGGCCCAGGCGTCCAGCGACTTGCCGGCGGCGATCGAAGTGGTGACCGGTCCGGGACGGATGGACCAGGGCCAGTTGATCCTCCTGGGCGCCGGTTCCATTCAACTCCGGGCGAGCCAATCGGGGGACGCAAGCTATCTGGCCGCCGAACCCGTCGAACGCCGAATTGAGGTGGCCAAGGCTCGGGCGGAGATTCTGTTGAGGGAAATGGAGCAAATTGCCGACGGCCAACCGAAGACGCCGACGGCGATCACAGTGCCCGCCGGACTGGCAGTCGATTGGCGATTTGATGGACGATCGATTCCACCATCGGAGCCCGGCGTTTACTGGGTCGAGACCTGGATCACGGATGGGAACTACGAGGGATTGTCGGTCGGCCCATTGCGGTTGATCGCGCCGACCTTCGAATTCCAAGGGACGATTTTTGAAGACACAAACGGCGACGGGAATCGCGCGGAGTTGGAGCTTGGGTTGGAGGGATTCACGGTGCGGACGAGCGGGACAGCGGGCGAGCAAGTGGCGACCACGGACAGCAACGGTGAATTTCACATCGGGAATCTTCCGTCGGGAACATACGCCGTGACGGTCATGCCCCAGCCGGGATATGTCGCCACCGGCTCGCCAGAGGACCCGTTGACGGGCAGCCCCGGAGAAACCCTGCGGTGGGAACTCGGCTATCGGCGGCGTCCGGCAACGGCCACGGAGCAATACCAA
>JAEUHG010000132.1 GCA_016795425.1 Verrucomicrobiales bacterium | reverse complement strand
GCGCGATTCTTTTCATAGCCTTCCCAATGTTCACCGAGCTTGAGGGACCCGTTCGTGGCTACTCCCACAACCTGACGTCGTCAAACGATATGGGCCGGCCACCCGGGAAGCCGGCCGGCAAGTGGGGGCAGATATTGAGGGTGTGTAGCCCACAGCGCCGTGGGAATTTGACACTGATGGGTGATCTACCTGGCTCGATCATCGAGTTGTCGAAGTAGGACCAGTCTGGGCAACGAAGCCTTCGATTCCGATTCCGATTCCGATAGCGACCCCGATACCGAGAGAAGATGGAGACAACGGGGCGCAAGTACGGATTCGATCGGCAACGAGGTGGACGGCACCCCGCGTGCCAGACAATCGGTCAAGGAATGAAGGGGAAAAGTGGTGGTAGGAGAAGGATTCGAACCTTCGTAGGGCGTTAGCCCGGCAGATTTACAGTCTGCTCCGATTGACCGCTCCGGCATCCTACCACTCGGAAGCCCCCGGGGTGCGGGGGGCGGCAATATACGCAGGCGCCCGCACGCCTTGTCAATCCGCGGACCGTCCCCTACCGTGCGCCCGTGTTCGATTCGCTGAGCAAAAAATTGCAGAAGGTCTTCCGGGATCTCCGCGGCCTGGGCCGTATCTCGGAGTCCAACATCTCCGAGTCCCTGCGCGAGGTCCGCATGGCCTTGCTCGATGCGGACGTCAATTTCAAGGTGGCCCGCGATTTCATCGAGCGGGTGAAGGATAAAGCCATCGGCCAGCAGGTCATCCAAAGCATCAAACCCGGCGAGCAGGTGGTGAAAATCATCCACGACGAACTCGTGGACCTGCTTGGCGCCAGCAATGCCTCGCTCGGAACCTCTCGCAATCCGTCCTGTATCCTAATGGTCGGCCTGCATGGGTCCGGCAAGACCACTTCCTCCGGAAAACTGGCAAGACTTCTGAGCAAACAGGGGCGCAATGTGCTCCTGGTCGCCGCGGACGTCTACCGACCGGCGGCCATGGACCAACTGGAAACACTCGGCAAACAGCTCGAGATCCCGGTGCTGGTAATGCGTGGCGAGACGGACGTGCTCCGGATCGCGCGCGCGGCGCTCGATCAGGCCCGAATCGCCGGGCACAACACCGTGCTGTTCGACACGGCCGGTCGCCTGCAGATCGACGAACCGCTGATCCAGGAACTGGTCCGACTCAAGGACTTGGTGACTCCGGAGGAAGTGCTCCTGGTGCTCGATTCCGCGACGGGCCAGGAAGCGGTCAATGTGGCAACGCATTTCGACAAAGCCCTCAACGTCACCGGCGCGATCCTTACCAAGCTCGACGGTGACGCGCGGGGCGGTGCGGCGCTGAGCTTCAAATCGGTCACGGGCAAGCCGATCAAATTTGTCGGCGTGGGGGAGAAGTTGGATGACTTCGAGCCTTTTCATCCGGAACGCATGGCGTCGCGCATCCTCGGCATGGGGGACGTCGTCAGCCTGGTCGAACGCGCCGCCGAGGCCGTCGATCTCGATGACGCGGCGAAGATGGAAGAGAAGATGCGCCGCGGGCAGTTCACCCTCGAGGACATGCTCGAGCAGATGCGGGCCATGAAAAAGCTCGGTCCACTGGAGAACCTCGTCCGAATGCTGCCCGGCGCATCGGACATGATGCAGGGTGACGCGATGTCGAAGGGCGAACGGGAGATGCGGCGCATGGAAGGCATCATCTGCGCCATGACCGTTCAGGAACGCCGCAACCCGAACATTCTCAACGCCAAACGGCGACAACGCATTGCCAAAGGCAGCGGCACCCAGGTGTCCGAAGTCAATAACCTGCTGAACCGGTTCGCTCAGATGCAGCAGATGATGAAGAAGATGGGCAAGCTGCAGAAAATGATGGCGAAGATGGGAGGCGGTATGCCGGGCGGCTTGGGTGGAATGGGCGGCTTCGGTGGCGGCATGCCCAAATTCCCGCGCTGACGGGTCGGACGGGAAGAGCCGATCGGCGGGAAAGGGGAAGTTCGATCGCGGTAACGGCCGAAGGCCCCGCGGGAGGGGCCCGGGACAAATGCTTCCGTCACCGTTCCCCCACAGCGCGGCTGCGCCGTGTGGATACGGCGCGACCGCTCAGGAGTTTAGCGCCCCGCTAAACCGGCGATAGAATTGATCGGCGATCGGATGTCGGATGCCAAGGTAGCGGAAAATCGCTTTGCCTCCGTCGGCCGCGGCGCCGTTGGCGAATCGCCGCTGGCGTTCCACAATTTCCGTGAACGCGGACAGCGCGGATTCCCAGTCGCGTTTGCCAATGGCGGCAATTCCCTCGGCGTAGCGGGACTTGAGAGGGTCTTCCGGAATTCCCTCCACTCCGGCCTGGGCCAACCGCGCGAGCAGGGACAGCGCGTCGGCGTGCGGTCGTTCGTCGGCTTCCGGCGGAATGGTCTGGAGAAGATCCAAGGCCTGGGGCAGGTCGTCGCCCAGCAGAATTTCGGCGAGGAGAAGTTTGGCTCCGGCGGCGTTGGAATCGACCTCGAGGGCTTCCTTGAGGATGCTGCGAGCTCCCTCCAAATCTCCGTTGTCGATCAATTCCGCCGCCCGTTCGAGCTGCACGAGGGCAGGGGAGGGTTGATGGCGTTCGAGCCAGCGCTGGATCTCGGACTCGGGTTGGAACCCGACAAACTCATCGACCACCTGGCCGTCGCGGAACAGTTTGACGGCGGGAATGCTGGAAATGCTGTAGGCGGTGGCGAGGCCGGGCTGTTCCTCGGTGTTGACCTTGACCAGCTCCCATTTCCCCTCGGCGCGCTGTGCCATGCTCTCCAGGACGGGACCCAACATTTTGCAGGGCCCGCACCATGGCGCCCAAAAATCGACGACCACCGGCACGTTGCGGCTGCGAGCGAGGACCTGGTTCTCGAAATCGGTAACTTCGTAGCTCATGGGGCGTCGGCAGTGGCCAAAGGACTTTCGTGAAGACGGCTGGCCGACGATGCCTGAGCCGGCTTGGAGCTGCCATTGGATTTCCGTGATTCCAAGGCCTCGGCTTCGTCCTGGTCGGCGAAGTCATGATCCCAGCGAGGATCCAACCCCAGATCGCGGAGCATCTGCAAATCCTCCTCAACGGGCCGATTGAGCGTGGTGAGGTAGTTGCCGACCATTAGCGCGCTGGCGCCGGCGGCGAAGATGAGGCTTTGAAGGTCGCGAAGGTTCTTCGTGCGGCCACCGGCCACCATGATCTCCTGCCGGGGCAGGATGAACCGGAAACAGGCGATGGTCTTGAGCGCCTCGAAAGGGGGGATGGGAGGCAGATTCTCGTATGGGGTGCCGGGAATGGGATTGAGAATGTTGATGGGAACCACGTTGGCGCCCACCTCGCGCAGTTCGAGCGCCAGGTCGCATCGATCCTCGCGCGACTCACCCATTCCAATGATGCCGCCCGAGCAGATCCGAATGCCGGCCTTCTTGAGAATGCGCAGCGTCGTGAGGCGATCCTCGTAGGAATGCGTGGAACATTGCTGCGGAAAGAAGCGTCGGGAGGTTTCGAGATTGTGTCCGTAACACTCCACGCCGGCGTCGCGAAGGCGGTCCGCGACGTGCGGGCTCTTGATCATTCCCAGGGACACATCGACGCGCACCTTGCCCCCGTCGCTCAGTTCGCGAACGCGATCGCACACTTCGTCGAGCATCGGTCCTTCATTCAGGCCTTTCCAGGCGGCCACGAGTCCCAGGGCCGTCACGTCGTGCCGCGCCGCTTCTTCAGCAGCTTCCTTGGCCGGTTTCGGGTCAATGAATCCGTAGCGAGGAGAGTCGGTCTGGTAGAAGGCGGACTGGGCGCAGAACTTGCAGTTTTCGGAACAGCCACCGGCCTTGGCATTTACGATCGAACACAGGTGAACTTTGTTGCCCTTGTAATGTTCCCGGATCCGATTGGCCCAGGCCAGAAGTTCGAAGATGTCGGCGCTGGATTCGAGACCGAACAGGAACATCGCCTCGTCGCGCTCCACGCGGCCGCCGTCGAGCACACGGCGTCCGAGGGCGGCGATTCTCTCGGACGTGCCGGCGTCAAATACCGTTCGCATACTAGTTGACAGGCTACGGGGAGGGGTGGCGAGGAGGGAAGCGAAAGGTGACGCAATTGACGCAAGACGGGATGGCCCACTACGGTGGCCTTATGTTCCCATCGAGTGCGGCCGGTTCCAGGTTGGCGCCCTTTCGGCCGCAAATCGCTGCCTTCACGCTGATTGAGCTGTTGGTCGTCATCGCCATCATCGCCATCCTGGCCAGCATGCTCCTGCCCGCCTTGTCCAAGGCCAAGGACAAGGCCAACCAGATCCTGTGCATCTCCAATCTGAAACAGCAGGGCCTGGCCAACCAACTGTATGTCGATGACAACGACGACCGGCTGCCCTACGCCTGGGGTCTCAATCACAACCCGGACGAGAACAATTTCCAGACGTTGCTGGTGCCGTATATCAAGAGCCGGACTTTCAAGGCCGGCTCCGCAACCACCAACAGCGATTTCGCCGACAACGTCTTCAAATGCCCGACGCGGATAAGGGAGAATCACTATCGCCAGTATCGAAATTATTCCGGCGTAGGGAACCCCTGGAAGATCAGCTATGGCATGAACCAGTACACTTCCACCAACTTCCCCAACACCGGGGGCCAGCTTCCCTCGCCGAAGACTCATAAGTTGTCCACCGTGCGAGAGCCTGCGAACACGATCCTCATCGCGGACCTGTCTTACGAACTCAACCACCCGGCCATCATCAACCTTGGACGCCAAGCGGACGGCAATTACGACGTCGGCTACAAACACGGGAACCGCCACCCGTCCGGCCGCGCCAACCTGGTCTTCATGGATGCCCATGCCTCCTCAATCGGTACCCGGCAGACCAACGGGCTGATCATGGATTTTACACGGTAACCCACGCCTGTTTGGGGGTTCCCGTCCCGTGGCCACCGATACCTCCTCACAAGGTGTTCATGCGCGTGCCGAGGCCCGGCGGAGAGGGCCTTCCTGGATCACGGCGGTAGACTCGCTCGAATGAATTGGGCGCTTCGTACCAAGGGCACGTCCCATTCCGCTTCGCCGTCGGCATTTGCAGCGCTCGAGGAGAACGGGGACCAGTTTGTCATGTCGCCGGACACTTCCAAGGCCAGCGACGCGTTGGGCGGTCCTTTCGCCCGCACTCGAACCACTCCCGCCTGCTGCCGGCCCGGGATCGCGAGCGTGATCGACGATTCGGGAGCGAAGAGGGCGGTCAGGGTGACATCCGCCTGCATGGCCAGACGCACCTTGGTTTGCAGATTGCCGGGCAACTCCCGCCAACCGGCAAAGCGCCATCCGCGTCGAGCCTGTG
>JAEUHG010000156.1 GCA_016795425.1 Verrucomicrobiales bacterium | reverse complement strand
ACCCGGGGCCTATTACGTCTGCATGAAGACGGGCGACCACGGCAAAGATGGCGAACCGTTCTACCGCGAGGACCCGGACGCTCTCGGCCGCATCTTCGTCGGTCCGTACCTGGCCTTCGAACCCGGCCTCAGTCTGATCCTCGAAGATGACCAAGGCATTTGCGGTTACGCCCTGGGCGCCGAGGATTCGCGCACGTTTTACGCCCGTTACGAATCCGAGTGGCGCCCCAAACTTTGCGCCCAGTTCCCCGAGCCCACCGGCGACCCCAACCTTTGGACCCGCGCCCAAATGGTCCACTCCTGGTACCACCACCCCGATTATTTCTGTCCGGAGCCCTATGACGAGTTTCCAGCCCACCTGCACATCGACCTGCTCCCGCGCGCCCAGGGTCGAGGCTATGGACGCCAGATGATGGAGCAGGTGATGAAGGAACTCCGGCGACGCGGGTCTCCTGGAGCGCACCTCGGCGTCAGCATTCTCAACAAGCCCGCCCCGGGATTCTATCAGCGACTCGGTTTCCGTGAACTGATCCGCGTCGGGAACGAGACCGACGGCTGCATTTACATGGGCAAGAGCTTTCGTCCCCCGACCCCGTAACCTGTACGCGAAAGAGTCCCTTGAACCAGGCCGCCCCTCCCCTCAACCAGCGCATCGTCTCGCTTCTGACGGCGCTGAGCGACAACCCCTATCTCGCCGCCATCCGGGCCGGCATGGTGTCGGTCGTACCCCTGACCATCATCGGCGGGCTCTTCATGGTCTTCGCCAACCTGCCATTGCCCGGATGGGAAACGCGCATCGAGAAGTTTCTCCCCCTGTTGCAGGTCCCCGTCACCGCCACGTTCGGGCTTCTCGCCGTCTTCGTCTGCTTCGCCATTGGCTACGACTTCGGTAAGCAATTGAAGCAGGAGGCCGTCGTGAGCGCCTCGATGGCCACGCTCATTTTCCTCCTCATTCAAATCGAGATGAAGGACCAGACGCTCAAGATCAGCGGGCTCGGTTCCCAGGGCCTGTTCACCGCCATCCTCGTCGCCCTCATCACCGTCCGCGTGCAGAAATTCTTCACCGACCAAAATCTGGTGGTCCGTCTGCCGGAGAGCGTCCCTCCCATCGTCTACGAATCGTTTCTCTCGCTCTCGCCCATGGTGTTCCTGGTGGTTGCCTTCTGGATTCTTCGTTTCGTTCTCGGCGTCGACATCAATGAGTGGGTGCAGATCGCTTTCAAACCCCTCGTCTTCACTCTCAACACCCTCCCGGGAATTCTCGTCTACGCCTTCGCGGTCACCCTGCTGTGGTCGGTGGGAATCAACGGCGACAATACCATGGACGCAGTGGTCGCCCCCGTGTTCCTCCAGTACCTCGCCTCCAATGTCGAGGCGATCTCCCAGGGCCAACCGGCTCCTTACATCACCGCACTCGGATTCTTCACCACCTTCGTCAATGTCGGGGGCACCGGCGCCACCATCGCTCTCGCGTTGATCATGCTGAACTCGAAGGAGCCCGGCTTCCGCAAAGTCAGCCGGCTCTCGCTGCCAACTCAGATCTTCCAAATCAACGAACCGATCTTCTTCGGGTTTCCCATCGTCCTGAATCCCATTTTCATGGTGCCGTACATCCTGAACGCCCTCTTGCTCACCGCCGGCACGTATCTGCTAATGGAATGGCACATTCTGCAGAAACCGTTCGTCAGCGTGCCTTGGACGACACCTCCGATCATCGGGCATTATCTGGTGTCCGGTGGCGACTGGAAGGCGGCGGTCTGGGGTTTCCTTTCGATTCTCATCGCCATGGCGGTCTACTTCCCGTTCGCCAAAGCCGCCGAACGCAAACGTCTTCAAGCTGAAACCGCCGCCGCTGGAACGCCTCGCCCTTGACGCTCATCGACGGTCAATTCGGCACCAGCCATCGGCGCGTGACCCATTCCCCCAGATCCGCGAGAAATCCATCGGCCACGGTTTCGTACTCGTAACGGTCGTCGTTCAGCACGCCGTCGGCGTTGGTGTACATCACCGCCGACACGAACAGGGACCGTCCTCGGCGCGGATGGTGCAAGTAGGCGTTTTCCACGGAGAACCCATAGGCGCGACCGATCTTGTTCGTGATCTCCACCCGCTCCCCAGGAGACGCGCCAGGCAGAAGCCGGCGAACCCCAGGCAGGAGAAACTTCGCATAGGCGTCGGGATAGGTGGCCGCGGAGTACCGAGGGTCGTCCGACTCCCGAGGGTACTGAGTCATGGCTCGCAACAAGAACCGACGATGCCCAGGGCTCACCACCAGCCCAGGGGTGCCCAAATCAATCTCCGGTCGCGCCAGTTTCACCAGCAGGTCCTGCAAATCCACCAGCGAGATCCCATTGCGCCGCTCAAAGTCCATGGGCCCGGTCACCACCGTGTCGCCTTGTACATAAGCGTCCCCAATGCGGCATCCTCCGCAGCGATTCATCCACAAGGACGGGCTCGTTCGCGCCGGGATCCGCACTTCCGGCCCCTTCGACGGACGCAACGTCACGGCGGCGGACGCCAGTCCATTCGGAATGGTACGCGGTTCGGACAACCGATGGTTGATGACGGCCGAGGACAGCCCAAGTGCGTGCATGCGCCGGTTCAACGCCTCGTGCCCCACCAGGTCGAACAACCGATTGAACGCTTGGTTGTCCGACACCAACGCCAGCTTGCGCAGCTCGCGTCCGACCGTGATCGGCACACTCCCGCCCCCCCCGCCTTCGTCGTCCGCCGGATCGGCGCGCTGCGGGGTGTCTCCTTCGAACAACGCCTCGATCTCCATCGGAGCATCGAGCAAATCGCTGGTTTGATGCCGGGCCTGCAGCGCCTCGATTTCCTCGAGTGCCGCCACCGCCGCCGCGAGCTTGATGCTGCTCGCCGGGTAGAAGTATTCCGCCCCGACACGATATCCATGCCGCCGAAGCCGCGCCTTCCCCCGCGGCCCGGGGACCACTTCCGAGACCAGGATCTGAAGTCGATACCGCTCGGCAGCTTCCAGGATCGATGCCGCGCGGGGAAACTCGCGAGCAAACGTCGTTCCGAAATCCCAACTTTCGGTCGGGTACCGGGAGCGGCATCCCGCCAACCAGAGAGCTCCCCCGATGGCCGCCAACCCCTGCCGCCGCGTCACCGGACGTCCCCTGCGACTTCCGGTCGCTCGCTGGTGGATGCCTTGCACTTCACGCCTTGCCCGTCGTCGATGGCACAAACTCCATGAGGAGATACGCCCCCATGGCATTCGCGTCCGCCACGAACTGCGGAACGCCTCGGTAGACGTCGAGGGAAGGCTTGTGAATGTGTCCCGCGAACACGCCGAGCAATTGCGGCGTGGAGAACACCTCGCGGTGAAACGCCATCGTGGTTCGTGTATGCCCTTCCGCCGGCCACCGCGGACGTCGTTCGAGTTCGTAACTGCGATCCGTTTTTGCCCCCCAGTCCGGATGGCCGCAGCCGAACCCCACGCCTCGTCCAGGGGCATAGAGCGGAATATGCACCAGCAACACCATCGGTTCCTTCTGCCGGGCTTGCTCTCGAAAGAACCGCAATTGCTCGGGCAGGATCTCGTAAGTCGAATTGTCGATGACAACAAATCGAATCCCCTTCACGACTCGCGAATAATTCAAGGGATTGGCTCCCTGGTACAGCGGCGACAGTCGACGATTGATCCACGTCTCCCGCAGCGAGGCCAACGATCCTTCCATGCCCTCGTAATGCCAATCGTGATTGCCCGCCACGTACACATAGGGAAGTCCGCATTCTGCCATCCGATTCCCCACCCACTCGACGGCGGCTTCGGACGGAAAGCTGACGATGTCGCCCACCAAAGCCACCAGGTCGACACGCTCCTCCCGCGCCAAGGCCAACGATTGCACCAAGGCCTCCTGAGGATGCGTGGGTTGGCCCGTCTTGAAGTGCTTGGTCGCATTGTAGGCCTTGGCCATCCGGCCGCTGAACGGACGAAACGCCTCCCCGCGCGCGTCGTCGGTGAACAGATGCGTATCGGCGATCATCAACACCTTGAACGCGCCGCCACCGTCCTCGCGAAAAAACCGAACCCGCACGTCATCCTGTGCCATCATCCGTCCGCCACGGCGCCGCACCAGGTCGAGGCGCGACGCTGCCCCGTCTCCCCAGACCCGGCGTGCCCCCGCGGCCAACGCCGAACCCAATCCGAGAGCGCCGAGGAAGCGTCGACGGGCAAGTCCCGAGACTTGCACCGACCAACCTCCGCCGTTCGGGGTGGTCCCTGTCGGAGGGGAGCTGCAGGCGTTCATCGGCGTCATTGACCCCACGACTCTGAAACTCGGAAAGCCGGTCCGGCAAGCCCGGGAACCAGCCCTATCAACGCGTCATTCTAGGCACCCAAACAATCAGTTTCTCTCATCTCAAAATTTGAACCAAAACCATCGGGCCGGCGGCAGGCTCCTTGACCCGGGAAGCAAACACACTAGCCTTGTCCCGAAATGAAAGCGCCTTCCTTCTCTTCGTTCCACGGTTCGCGCTTCGCGATCGCCGTCGTTTGTATTAGTTCGATTGCTTCAACAATCCACGCCCAGACATCCATAGAATCCTTTGAATACGCCACCGGCGATGATCTCGTCGCCGCCTGGCAGGGCAGCCCCAACGCCATCGTCAGCGCCACCGACAAAGTCGCGCCCACCGCCATCGGTAAGATGGCCCTGCAGGTTCAGTTCAATTTCCCGTCCGTCGAGTGGACCACCGAGTTCATCAACGGCCCGGAACTGCCCGAACCCGTGGCCATCGGCTCGGAGCAGTACCTCTCGTTTCGCATCAAGGGCGACCCGGCCTTTCTGCCCGCTGACTTCAAGAATCTCTACCTCTACGCCTACGATGACGCCGGAAATTTCGGGCGCTGGGGTACCGCCATTCCCACCACCGACGTCTGGCAGATCTTCAACTTCCCAGCGTCGGCGATCGAGAAGCCGTGGAACTCCACTGAACTCCCCGATCTTGGTCGCATCGTCAAATTCGCCTTCTACCAATATGGCAGCCAGGCGGCGATCGAACCCTACACCGCCACCATCGCCATCGACGAACTGACGGTCCGCGACACCCCACTGTCGGAAGTCCCGACCACCGTGGAGTCGGTGGTCGAAGCGTTCGAGTACGCCACCGACGAGGATCTTGTCGTGGCCTGGAAGGGCAGCGGCAACGCGATCGTGACCCGATCGGATTCCGTTGCGCCGCGCGCCACTGGCAAATCCTCCATGCAGGTGGAGTTCCATTTCGGCTCGTCGGAATGGGCTACCGAAACGGTGACCGGATCTCCGCTCGCCGCCCCCATCGCCATCGGTTCGGGCCAATACCTGACGCTTCGAATCAAAGGCGACCCGGCCTTCGCCGCATCGGACTTCAAGAACTTCTACCTGTACGCCTATGACGAGGCCGGCAACTTCGGGCGCTGGGGCGCTCCGGTTCCCACGACGACCGACTGGGAAATCTTCAACTTCAACGCTGCGAACATCGAGAAGCCGTGGGATTCCCCAGGTCTTCCGGATCTCGGCCGGATCGTTCGCTTCTCCGTCTTCCAGTATGGCAGCCAGGCCGCCTTGGAACCTTACACCGCGACGATCCACCTGGATGAACTCATGGTCCGCAACACGCCGCTTAGCGAGTTCCCCCTGCCCTCGGCCCCCCGCGCGCTCATCGACGATTTCGAATCCTACTCCAACGACACCGCGCTGCTGGATTTCTATTCCTACCTCAACAGCCCTGCCACCACGGCGACGACGGCGACATTGGCTACACCGGCGCCGCAGGGCAGCAAAGCCCTGCAACTCGCCATCGATTTCGCCGCCGGGCAATACCCCTGGGGCAGTGTCCGCTCACCCGTTCTCCAGGCATTTTCCCTTCCCACCAACGCGGTCGTCACGGTGCGCGTGAAAGGCGACCCGAATCTCGCCTCGGTGGTCGATGACGGAACCTCCTTCTGGCTTTCCTTCTACGACAAGAACGGCCAGGGCATTAACTATGTATCCGACGGCGCTGTCGTAGCCTCGGGCGATTGGACCACCCTCGAGGCCAAGTTCTCCGACTTCAACAACACCGACACCGTCGACGTCGGCAACCTGGTTCGCTGGCGCATCCTCGTTCAGGGCTGGACAGGCACCGCCGAATCCGCACCGCTCTCCGCCACGTTCCAAGTGGACGACATCCGCATCGGAACGACCGCCGCTGAACCTCCGCAACTCGCCATCGCCCGCGATGGCAGCAATCTCGTCATCACCCTCGGAAAGCTGGTGCCGGGCAAATCCTATGAACTGCGATCCACCGCCAATGTCGCTCAATGGCCAATGTCCGGCGGCACGACGGTGACCGCCACGGGATCCACGGCCACCGTACCGATCACGCCCGGACCTGCTGCAACGTTCTTCAAACTGGTGGAGAAATAGTGACCGCTGCCGGGAAACCCGGCTCGGCATATAAGATTGAGGCGCGGCGCACGGCGCGGCACCGTGCGCCGCATGTCCTCTCGGTTTCCCCACCTCGCCGCGCTCTTGCTCTGCGCCCTGGTCTCCTCAGAAATCCGCGGCACCGTGGCTGCGGCAGATGGTGTATCGACGACCATTCATTGGATGGACATCCGTGACCTTGGCCTGGAAGGGCAGGGTTGGCGGGACACCAAGGATCCGTTCGATCGACTCCCGGCCCGGGCCGAGGGACGCGTTCGCCAACCCGTCTGGGATCTCAGCCATCACTCAGCCGGCATGCATGTCCGGTTCGTGAGCGACGCCCCAGAGATTCACGCCCGCTGGACCCTGACCTCTCCCCAGCTTTCCATGGTCCACATGGCCGCCACCGGCGTGAGCGGTTTGGATCTCTACGTGAAGACCGAAACCGGCGACTGGCGGTGGTTGGCCGTGGGCCGACCCGAGGCCCAATCGACAACCGCGGCTCTGGTAAAGTCGCTGCCGGCCGGCTCGCGCGAATACCTGCTCTACCTCCCGCTCTACAATGGCGTGAAGTCCGTGGAGATCGGCGTTCCTGAAGGCACCTCGTGCGCGCGCGCCGGCGCGTGGGGTCCGGGCAAGCGCAAACCCATGTTGTTTTACGGCACCTCGATTCTCCACGGCGCGTGCGCCTCCCGTCCAGGCATGGCCCATAGCGAGATTCTTGGTCGCCGATTTCACTTTCCCCATTTCAACCTCGGATTCTCCGGCAACGGTCGCATGGAACCCGAGATGGCGGACCTGCTCGCCGAACTCGATCCGAGCGTGTACGTCCTCGATTGCCTGCCCAACATGAATGCCGCCGAAGTGACGGAGCGCATCGAACCGTTCATCCGCACCTTGCGCGCCAAACACCCAGCCACCCCCATCGTGCTGGTCGAGGATCGGTCCTATGCCGACGCCTTCCTCGTGACCAGCAAGCGTGAACGAAACGATACCAGCCGCGCCGCCCTGGCTGCGGCGTATCAACGTCTCAAAAAGGCTGGCATTCGCCACCTCCACTACGTGCCCGGCGCGAATCTTCTCGGCGAAGACGGCGAAGGCACGGTCGACAGCTCCCACCCGAACGATCTGGGCTTCATGCGCCAGGCCGACGTCCTGGCCAAGGTCCTCAAGCCCATTCTGAAGAAAGCGGTCCGTCCCTGACTTCATCAGCGCTCGATTCGCCGCAATGCCTCCGCAGCCAAATCCGAAAGCGAGACGGGAGGCAGCAGGAAGGCATCCTCGGGCAGTGGATCTTGGGACGTCTCACTTTCGGCCGAGGTGGATGCCGGTGCCCAAACCAACCGATCCACGCCTCGTGCCTCGCTGGGGATGGGCCAAACATTCGTAAGGCCGACGCTCAACGCCAAATCCGGCCACACCGCGACCACGCCATCGCCCTTCAGCGCGTCCGGAAGCGATCGCAGGCCGTATCGCCGGGCCAAGGCCGGCGAAAATTGCGGCCTGACCACATCCACAAAACCCATTTGGCCCGCCGCCATCGCCCGCAGACGTGGAATGGCGCTCTTCGCCTCGCGGCCGTAAGCCGCCAGAAGCAACACCATCGTCGGCGCGGTCGGCAATCGGTCCAGGCCTGGAAGCAGATCGGGAATCGTCTCGGGAGCCACGGGACCAAAGCGCGCCAGAATCCGGGCCGTCTTGGCTCCCAAGGTGCCGGGTTCCATCCCGGCAAAAGCCCTGACCAAGACCGGTCGGACCGTTGCCGCCTCCGCACCCATAGGCTCGATGAGGTCGATCAACCCATGAACCAACGCATTTCTTGCCGTCGGACCAACCGTCACCGAGATGCCGCGGATCTCGTTGGTGCCCGGAACCGATGGATCCAGGAATGGCGCCAAGGTGAGGATCAGATCGCTCCAGTCCATGGTCTCTCGGGTATTCAGCATTCGATGCGGGTCCAACACGGTGCGGATATCACGGGCGTTGAAGCCCGATACCTGCCCCAGAAATGTATCCACCAGCGGGAATCGTTCCGGGGCCACCGCCGGCAACGTCACCGTGGCACAGGCGCGCAACTGGGAATTCGATGAGGCCAGCCATCGTAGCATCCACGCTTCGGCACCGGTGGCTCGCCTTCCCAATACCGCGATCTCCATGGAAATCGGTGCGGGCGTCCACCCGTTGGTCCAAATGGATTCGGGCCGCCCAGCCAACTCCCGAACGATCGAGCCCGCCTCCTGGCTGCGCGTCCCAGGCAACAGAAGCAAGGACTGCGCGGCCGCCATCACCGCCCCGTCGTTCGTTCCATTCAGAACCCGCAGCAGACAAGGTCCGACAATGGTCTCGTGGTCCACCGCCCGCGCCATCCACCGCACCACTTGCCCTTGGAGGAACCCAGGAAACTCCGGCAGTGCATTGGTCATGGCTCGGCAAATCGCCTCCGACACCGGCATGCGCCAGATGATCCCCGCCACTTCGACCTGCATGGACGACGAATAGCGCAGAGTGGGCAGGCGCTTGGAGATCAGCTCCGGCAGTTTCGGAAGCCACCGCTGATAACGGCGAGCCAGTCGGCCATCCTGAATGTTCGCGGCCGCCACCAGCAACGGGACCACCTCCGGGCCTCCACGTGACAAGGCCGCCAGGGTTGGCGTCCGATCCTCGCCGTCGACAGCCACCAATCGTGGGAACCAATGACTGACCGGCTGGCCTTGAAACCTCGGGCCGCGATCCCGCCTCAGCCAGAGCCCGAGCATCACGAACACAAGGACGACCACCACCGCGGCGGCGAGCGGTCGCGGACGGAGTCGCATGATGTCGAACCCTCGAGACGGTTTAGCGTTCCGCCGACAGCAGTTCCAGGTCCAGGCGCAGGCTGGACCAGTAACCGAACTCCCACGCCCAGTCGTTGGCGCGATTCTCCAACCGCACGGCGACCGTCCGCCCCGCGAACCGACTCAGATCGACCTCCACCGCCTTCCAACGCGGCACCTCATGATTCACTTCGCGGCGCAGCTGTTCCTGACCGTTGACAAGGATGCGCAACTCCCAATCGCCCTGATCATGTGCAGCTGCCAACAGCCGCAACACCGCCCGACCCTCCTGCGGAATCGCCAGCGATCGTTCCAACACTGCCGGCCTCGTCGCCCCGTACGGATGGGTCATGAGAATGTTCGCTCTCCCCTGGTATTCCGTGAGCCGGGCCGGTGTCCCTTCGAAATCGGGAGCATCCACGCGCCATTCGGGGTTCCACAACGCCACTGACTCACGATCACCGACAGGAGCGGAAGGGGTCGCCGCCGATCCTGGCAACGCCGGCCCGCCGCCGATCAGGCTCTGACGTCGTTGCGGCGTCAACGGTCCATCCTGAGGCGGCGCCAGAATGTACCAGATCAGATTGCGAAAATCCGCGTCGGGCATCTGCTCCAATCCTTCCGGCATCACCGAGGACTCAAGGGTCCGTTGGCTCTTGATATCCGACTTCGCCACCACCTCCTCCTTCGGCCCTTGCATCAGCAGGCGCACGCGGGTGTCCGTGTTCTCCACCAAACGCCCGGCGACCACACGGTCATCCCGGGTCTCCACTTCGACCTGTTCGTAACCGGCGCCGATGACCTGGTTGGGATCGATCACATTCCAAAGCAGCGCGTCCAGGGACGAGCGCCCGACGCCGGTGAGATCCGGTCCCACGTCGGCGCCTTCCCCGTGCAACTTGTGGCAGACCAGACAGGTTCGTTGCGCCACTTCCTTGCCGGCAGCCAGATCGGGCTGCCCTTCGAGGACCATGGCGCGCTTCTGCGCAATGAGGTTCACCTTGTCTCCCGCCGTTTCCCGGAACTTGCCAATGGAAACCTTCGCCTCCTCGCGGACCGCGTCATCCCGATTCTGGAGCAGACTGCGAATCACCGGCGCCCCGAAATCGGTGGCCGAGATCTTGCCTTGCTTCACTTGCGCCAACAGCGGCATCGCCCAACGCCGTCGCGAGGCCAAGGTCGCGGCCGCCGCCCGCCGCGCCTCCGGTGACATGCCCCGCCAGCGGCCCAGGAATTCGTCCGGAACGTTGTCGCCTCCGATCTCTCCCAGGGCTCCGATTGACTCGACTTGCACGGATTCCGGAGTCCCGGCATCGAGCAGGGAGATCAACGTTGCCCGAGTCGCCGGCGCCTTGTTCTGGCGGACGGTCTGAACGGCTCGCACGCGTTCTGCCACGGGCAAATCCGCGTTCGTCGCACGTGCCAGCACCGCCTGCAACGCCGCGGCGTCACCCCAATAGGTCCCGAGTTTCTCCCCGCGCTGCACCAGCTGCGGATTCCTGCTGGACGTCAGTCGGGCGATGAACCCGCCGGCCGGAGTCGACGGCGTCAGCGCCTTGCCTTCCTGGCCTTTGATCAATCCATCGAGCGCCGCCACTGCCAGGTCTTCGCTCTTTGGCAATAGCCGCTCAATAAACCCGACGGCGAGATCCACGGATTGGGCGTCACCCAGGTCACACAATCGCCGCATCGCCTTGTTGACCAAGGCGTCCATCAGGGGCCGCAAGGTCGCACCGTTTTCGAGAAACCAGCCCAGCACCGGTCGCGGATCCGCGGCGAACAGCGGTTCCACCGCATGCCAGATCATGAATGGGAGCACAGGATCCTTGGCATCGGCCGACCGACCCACGACCCGCGCCAGAATCGGATCCACTCGGATACCGGCCTTCTGGGGCGGCCGGTTCACCGTCAACTGACCCGACGTGAATTGCCGGCATGCCACTGCGACTGCCAGACGGACCTGGGGTTGGGAATCGCCCGCAAGCTGCTCGAGCACCGCGAGTTCACCGGATGATCCCACCTGCCGCTCCCCGATGATGCGCGCCGCCGCGGCGCGCACGGCCCATTCGCCATCAAGCGCCGCCGCCGCCACGACCTCGTCCGCCAGATATCCTGAGGCATGCAAGGTCCACAGGGCCGCAAGCCTCGAGTCCAAGCGGGTCGCCTCCGACCCCGCTCCTTCCCGGAACAGCGTCTGCAACCGTCCCATGACCTTGTCGTCCCGGCGCTCGACCAAAAGCCGCTGCGCCATCCGCCGCTGCCAGACATTGGAGTGCGCGAGAACGTTGACCAACTCCGGGGCCGGAAGCTTCGCGAGGTCCATGTCGCGATCCGGCCGAGACGGCACGGGTTTCCCCGGCTGACCTCCGGTATGCACCACGCGCCAGATCCGTCCGTGCTCGCGATCCACGCCGGCGGGATCGGCATTGGCGTTCTGGTAGCACGGATAACGGTCATACCAGTCCATGATCCATACCGCGCCGTCGGGTCCGACCTGCGTGCTCACCGGCATGAACCAGCCGTCATTGGCTCGCACCAGGTCCCGCCACTTGGACGCCACGAAACTCGATCCGTTCGGCTTGAGCACGTCCTGATGCACCGCGTTATCGTGGATGTTTCCTTGAAGAATCGTACCGGTGTTGTCGGACGGGAATTGGTTGCCTTGATAAACCTGGATGCCCGCATAGGCCGCCATGTGGTGTTTATGGTCGTTGATCGCGTGGAGTTGCTCGTAGGCGAAGGGATGCGGCGCCGAACCGGCCTGCCGGTCATAGAGCCCTCCAGGCACCAGGTGGAACAAATGCTCGATCACGCAGGCACTGACGAACGCGTTGCCCCAGCGATCAAAATCCACCCCCCACGGATTGCTCGTACCTTCGGCGTACACCTCGAACTTCCCCGTGACCGGGTGCAGACGCGCCACACCTGCGGTGAGCAACACGGGATCCGCCGCCCCCGCTCCCTCGCGCCCTTCGCGAACTAACGACCGCGTGAAAACGCCGTGGGTCATGTACAACTGGCCATCTGGCCCCCAGGTGAACCCGTTCAACAACTCGTGCCGATCCTCCAACCCGAACCCGGTCTTCAGGATCTCGCGCGCGTCGGCGCGATCATCTCCGTCCGTATCCTTCAAAAAGAGCAGATGCGGCGCCTGCCCAACGTAGGCCCCGCCGCGCCCCAGCAGAAGTCCGGTGGCGAGGTTCAATTGGTCGGCCCAGACATGCACCTTGTCCGCCCGACCATCCGCGTCCGTGTCTTCCAGAATCTTGATGCGATCTCTCGGCGCCTCGCCCGCCTTCGCTCCCAAGGGGTATTCGTATAACTCCACCACCCAAAGGCGCCCCCGTTCATCCCAAGTCATGGCCACCGGATTCACCACCTCCGGTTCGCTGGCAAACAGGCGGACTTCAAACCCTTCCGGAACCGTGAACCGCTTCTGGGCGTCCTCGGGAGAAAGCGCCGGAGTCAATGCCGGCGCATGTTGTCCGACGAGTTGGCGGCCCGCTGGTTGATTGGTATAGACGGGAAACCCGAGCGAACGCCGCGGCGGTCGATAGTCGGCGGCGGTAACGGTCCCTGCAATGCCCGCACCGATCACCATCATGGCGAGGCCGGGCACCCGGCGCAAAAAGCGGATCATGGAACCGATGCTGAACCGTTCGCCCATGCCATGGCAAAAGCGAAAACCGCCCGACCGCCGCGTGGTATGCGCACAAAGAAACGGGCGCCCACGAGGGACGCCCGTTCTCGAAATGAAACCTCCCAGCGAGGCCGGCTAGGATTCGGGTCAGGACGGATTGGACTTGGACTCGTCGTCCGCAGTGACTGCTGGCGGAGCCTCGGGTGTCTCCGCCGGGGTGTTCTCGGAGGCCACTTCCGTTTCCGTCGCCACCGAGGATTCCGATTCCGCCGGGACTTCGGTCGTCTCGGTCGACTCGACCGCAGGCGCGTCACTTTCGGCAACAGCAACGTCGCCGGTCACTTCGCCGGATTCCGGAGCCACGGTGGCCGCGACCGGGGCGTTTTCCGTTGCGGGCGTGGCAGCATCGGTGGCGGCGGATGCCGCCGCTGGAGCGGCGGCTGGCTTCGGTGGTCGCGGCACCGGTTGCGGTCGGGGTGCCGGCTTCTTGGCGGCCTCCATCTGGCCGTTGGCGAATTCGATAACGTGTCCCTCGTGAATCAGCCAGTGGAGGTCGGTGATGATCGCTTGAAGTTCCGGCGACGGGGGCGCCTCCGGGGCCGGCGCCTCGCCTGCGGCGGGAGCCGGGGCGGCCGCGTCGGCCCCAGCGGGCAGCGGAACACCCAGCACTTCCAGGAGTTTGCGCCGGGTGCACTTCGGCGTGCTCTGGATGGCATTGATGATGTTCTTCACACCATCCGTGACCGGATTGGTCTCGAGGTCGAGATAACGGGGCCGCGCCACGGCCACATGGAGCACCGTGCGGTTGACTTTGAAGAAATGAAGGCCGCGATGGGCGAAATCATCGCTCAACCGCGTCACCAACTTCAGCGGAAACCGTTGTTGCAGCTCGAACTCGCGGCGTGCCAATCGACGCAACCCGGGCGGCAGGGATTCCCGCGCGGCCGGCGTGCGGACCACATGCGATCCGACACCGCGAATGATGTTGGGCAGGTGAACCTGCCGGAAATGCTGTTCCACCGCCTCGCGGCTGTTGAGTTTCAGCGGCTCGGGAAGGTTCAGGCAGACGAACTCATTCTTGAAGCTCTGCTGCTCCACCCACTGCTTTACCACCGCTTCATCCCGCACGATCCGCACCCGAGACTTGAACATCTCGAAGGGCATTCTCGCGAAGCGCTCGGCATGCAGACGCTGCAGCTTGGCTTGGTAATCGTGAAGATTGGGAGGGCCCAGGATGATCCCGCTCATCCCGCACTGCGCCACGAACGTGTAGGTGCCCTTCGGCGGATCCACCGAGATGCGCTCGGTCTGGTAGAAGGTGTCGAAGTGCTTGGTCAGCACATGACGCACCGCTTCCTCCTCCGTGAGCCAAACGGTGTCGTCCAGGCTGCACACGAAAAGCTGGCGCGGCTTGCCTTCCGCCACGTTGCCGGTGGCGCGAAACTCAAGCTGGTATCGATCCGGCCGCTTCAGGATCAGGTGCCCGATGTCGAACAGCGGATACGCGCGGCCGGTCTGGCGAATCTGGCGCGTCAATGAATCCACACCCGCCGGCTCCGGAATCATGTCCACCGTGATGCCCTCCGGCAGGTCCTCCACCGGATCACGGCGCGGCCCGTCGAAACGACGCCCACCTCCACGGTCGCCGGGGCCGCCCCCACGATCTCCGCGACCTCTCCCCCCGCGATCGTCTCCCCGCGAGAAACGCCCACCACCACCCTGGCCTTCCGGCCTGGGCCCGCGGTTGTCGGGACGCCGATCGCCGCGAAAGTCGCGGCGCGGGCCACCGGGCCCCCCAGGTCCTCGACCTCGGGGTCCTCGACGTTCGCCGCCTTCTTCGAAGTCGGCATAGCGGTTGGCCGCCTGGGGCTGGCGCGCCCAGGCGGGGAGCAGCTGGAGATCCAAGTCCAGCTCGATTTCGGGCTTGTCGCTCATGATACGGCTCGGGTCGCTGCGGGCATCGAAATGGATGCCGGGATGCGACCGGGGAACGCAGCTTGGCGGGCGTCCACGCCCATTTGCAAGCGTCCCGTGGCATCAACCCCAACGAATCAGCTCCCGGAAAACGAGGATTGCACGGGCGTCGCCCGTTGGGTTAGCACGTCGTAGCGGTACGCGCCGAACTCTCCGCGCGCGGCCCCAACACCGATTTCTCCATGTCAAGCATCGGCAAATTGATGAAGCAAGCGGCGCGGATCCAGAAACAACTGGAGGCCAAGCAGGCTGAACTGGCGTCCCGCACCATCGAAGCCACCAGCGGCGGCGGCGCGGTCAAAGTCATCGCCAAATGCGACGGCACGCTTGCGGCCATTAAGATCGATCCCCAGGCGGTCACCCCCTCGGATATCACGCTGCTCGAAGACCTGGTCCTCACGGCCGCCAACAACGCCCTCTCCCAGGCCAAGGAGGTCCAGAACCAGGAAATGGGCTCCGTAGCCGGCGGTCTGCAGCTGCCCGGACTCATGTGATCCACCGCCGGTTCCTGCTCAGTGATCCGTCTCCCTGAGTCCCTCACGACCCTCGTCGCCGCTCTCGGCCGACTCCCGGGCATCGGCCCGCGTTCCGCCGAACGTATCGCCCTGCACCTCGCCCAGTCCGACCCCGCCATGGTCGAGCAGCTGGCCGAGGCGCTGGTGATCGCCCGCCGAAAGGTCCGGACCTGCGAGGTCTGCGGATCGCTCACCGAGGTCTCCCCCTGCGCGTTGTGCATCGACCCCCAGCGCGACAGCACCCAGATCTGCCTGGTGGAGCGGCCCACGGACATTCTGACCCTCGAGAAATCCGGCGCCTTTCGTGGACGCTATCATGTGTTGGGCGGACGTTTGTCCCCCATCAACGGCGTCGGCCCTGAGGACCTGCGCATCGCTGAACTCGAACGTCGATTGGCCAAGGAGCCCATCCGGGAAGTCGTCCTCGCCCTCGGCACCGATGTCGAAGGCGACGCCACCGCCCACTACCTTGCGCAACGATTGGGCGAGGCGGGGCTCAACGTCACCCGACTGGCCGCTGGCCTGCCGGCCGGCACTGGACTCGATTTCGCCGACGAACTCACTCTGAGCCGCGCCTTGGATGGACGCCGGCCGCTGCGATGACCCCGGCGCTTCCCATGAACCTCTGGAGCACGCTCCTACCCACGAACTCCGTGCTCACCCTCCGGAGCCTCGGCAAAGGTGGGTGAGGGCCTGAGCCTCATTGGCAATTCCGCACGCACCCGTTGATTTCGTTCTCATGCCGCCCCAACCCACTGCCGTCGTTTTTGACCTTGGAAAAGTCCTGCTCGATTTCGACTACGGAATCGTCATTAACCGCGTCTCGAAGCGGAGCCGGTCGACCCCCCAGGAACTCCATCACCTGATGCTTCACTCGCCGCTGCTCCCGGCCTACGAGAGAGGCGAACTGAGTTCGATCGAGTTTTTCGAGAAGATCCGGAACGAGACCGATTATCTCGGAGAGTATCCGGAGTTCGAATCCACCTTCGCCGATATCTTCACGGAAATCCCGCCGATGATCGCCCTGCAGGCGGAACTCCGGGCGCGCGGGATTCCGACCTTCATCTTCTCCAACACCAACGACATCGCCGTCCGCCACATCCGAGCGAACTTTCCGTTCTTCGCCAATTTTGACGGTTACGTGCTCTCCTACGAGCACCGCTCCATGAAGCCAGACGCCCCGCTCTACGAGGCCGTGGAACGCATGACCGGGCGCAAAGGCGGCGAGTTGATCTACCTGGATGACCGTCCCGAAAATATCGCCACCGGCGCTGCACGCGGTTGGCAGGCGGTGCTGCATCACGATCCCGCCGTCTCCCGGGCCCGCATCGCCGCCGCCGGTTTGCTTTCGACGAACTAACTCAAAGGGAAGGGAGGGCGCGCGGCGCCACGCCGTTGGCCTACCGCTCCGGAAACTCGAAGGTCACCTTCCCTTTCTCACCGAGCACGAGGAACGCCCCAAACGGCTTCCCGGACTTGCGGGAGATAAACTTGTCGAGCAAATCGGTCCGACCCTCGCGCAGCAGCTTGGCCATCTGCTCGCGTTCGATCGGCTGATCCAGGATCACGCGGCCCGATTTGAATTTGCACGGGCGCGTGTCGCGCTGGCTGTTCTCGCACAGGAAATTCTCCGGGCTCTCGAACACTTTTCCCTGGCAGAGCGGACAAAGACCAACCGGGGTCTGTCCGGTGAAATCGATCTTCGGCGCTGGTTCGGAAGGTGTGGCGGTCTTCTTCGCCGCTTTTGGACGGGCGGCACGTGGGGCAAACTCGAAACTCACCTTGCCTTCCTTCACCACCAGGTAGGCCTCGAATTTGCGTCCGTTGCGTTTGGAAACGAACTCTTTGAGCAGGTCGGTCTTACCCTCCGCCAGCAGCTTCTGCATCTGGGCGTGCTCCACCGTCTGCTGAAGAATGATCTTGGCGGAATTGAAGGTGCAGGTCTTCGACGGACCCACGGACTTTTCGCACACGTACTTCATGCCGGTGTCGAAGACGGAGGATCCGCACTTGGGGCACTTGCCGAGCGGGGTTTGCCCCGTGAAGTCCGGCGGCGGCGCCGCCGCCCCGCCCTCGCCTTCACCTTCGCCGCCATTGTTGCCGAAATCGAACTCCGCCTTGAAGGCTGGCGCACCGCCGAGCTTCATCATGGCATCGAAGGGTCGGCCCAATTTGCTGCGGAAACCGCGCAGCGGACCGACCCGGCTGTTGCGGATGAGTTCCTCGACCTCCTCGGGCTCGAACTGGCGGCCGAGGATGATCTTGTAAAGCGACCAATCGCACGCCTGGCACTGGAAGGTCTTGTAGGTCTCGTGCAGCTCACCGCCGCATTTGGGACACGGCGTGCTCAGTTTGCCAAAGTCGCCGGGAATGGTGTCGTCGTCGTAGCTCTTGGCCCGGGCGACGATCTCTTCGGTCAACTGCCGGATCTCTGACATGAACACGTCGCGCTCAAGGCGACCGCGTTCCATCTGCTTGAGCTTGTGCTCCCATTCCCCGGTGAGCTCCGGCTTGGTCAGCGTCTCCACGCCCAGCCCGTTGAGCAGCACCATGAGGGAGAACGCCTTGGCGGTGGGCTGGAGTTCCTTGCCCTGGCGGATCAGGTAATGGTCCTCGATCAGACCTTCGATGATCTGGGCGCGCGTGGCCGGTGTCCCCAACCCCTTCTCCGCCATGGCTTCGCGCAACTCGTCATCCTCCACCAGTTTGCCCGCACCCTCCATGGCGCTGAGCAGAGTGGCTTCGGTGTATCGCGGCGGCGGCTTGGTCTGGCTTTGCTTGACCTCAACGTCGGTCGTGTGGACCTGCTCGCCGGGCGTCACTGGAGTCAGTACCGGGGCGTCGCCTTCGCCCTGCACTTCCTTGCCGTACACTTCAAGCCAGCCGGACTTGACCAGCACCTTGCCGACACTCTTGAACGGTTCCTCCTCGACCCGGGTGACGCGGATCGTCTCGAGGAATTCGGCGGCCGGAAACAACACGGCAAGGAACCGCCGCGTCACCATGTCGTAGATTTTTTGCTCGGCGTCGGTCAGGTGCTTCGGCAGCTCGGGCGTCGGGATGATGGCGAAGTGATCGCTGACCTTCGCGTTGTTGAACACCCGCTTGTTGCCGCCGCGCACCCATTCCTCCGCCAGGATTCGACCCGCCAAGGGCGAATAAACGCCCGCCGCCCCGCGCAGCACGTCGAGCGTCTTCTTCACCGTCTCCGGATAGTCCTCCGGCAAATGGCGCGAATCGGTACGCGGATAGGTGAGCACCTTGTGCCGCTCGTACAATGCCTGGGCCAGCGACAGGGTCGTCTTGGCGCTGAACCCAAACCGGCTGTTGCCTTCGCGTTGGAGCGAAGTCAGGTCGAACAGCAATGGCGACAGCTGGGTCGTCGGCTTGCTCTCCTCCGTCACCGTGCCCAGCTTCCCCAGGCACTTCGCCCGAATCGCCTCCGCTTTCGCGGCATCCCAAATCCGGTCGGCGCGCACATCCGGATCCGCATCCTTGCCGTCCGGACGCTGAAATTTCTCATCGAACCAACGCCCTGGATAATTCCCCGACGCGGCCGAAAACGTGGCGATCACCTCCCAGTAATCGCGGGATACGAATTCGCGGATCTTGTGCTCGCGTTCGACCACGATGGCCAGCGTCGGGGTCTGAACGCGGCCCACCGGGGTCTTGTTGAAACCGCCGGACTTGTTGTTGAACGCGGTCATGGCCCGCGTTCCGTTGATGCCCACCAACCAGTCGGCCTCGGCGCGGCAGCGCGACGCATCCGACAGCGGCATCATGTCCTGGTCGGTGCGCAAGCGGGCGAACCCTTCCCGGATGGCGGCCGGCGTCATCGACTGGAGCCAGAGCCGTTGCACCGGCTGCGTGGCGTGTGTGAAGGCGGCGATGTTGCGGAAGATCAATTCGCCTTCGCGCCCGGCGTCGCAGGCGTTGATCAGGCGATCGACATCCTTTCGCTTGATGAGCTTCGCCAGCGCTTTCAGCCGGTTCTCGTTCTTCTCGATCGGCGCCAGGGCAAAGCGCGGCGGGAGATGCGGCAACGCGGTGAACGTCCACTTTCCGCGCTTCACTTCAAACTCCTCGGGCACCGACAATTCCAGAAGGTGCCCCACGGCCGACGACAGTACGAACTGTTCGCTCTCGTAGTGGTCCTCGTGCTTCTTAAAGCCACCGAGCGCGCGCGCGATGTCGGCGGCGACGGACGGTTTCTCGGCGATGATGAGTGCCTTCCCCATGCTGCGAAGTGCGCGGCTTCTACACCACGTCGCTAAAAAAACGCAATGGTTTGATTCCGAATTCCCCGTTGACCCTAAGGAACCGATGCCTTCCGGATCGCTTGTCTCGCGACCGCCCGAAGGGGTGTGCGCCCTTCAAGATCGCGCCTTTGCTCGACGCCATTCTCGCAGCACCTCAACCACCGCGGGCAGCACCGACACCACGATGATCCCGAGGATCACCAATGAGAAATTCTTCTGAACAATCGGCATGTTTCCGAAGAAATAACCCGCCATCGCACAGATCACGACCCAAAGGACACCCCCGGTCACGTTATAGACCATGAACCGTCGGTAGCTCATTTCGCCCGCGCCGGCGACGAAGGGAGCGAAGGTCCGAACGATCGGCACAAATCGCGCGATAATGATCGTCTTCCCGCCGTATTTCTCAAAAAAAGCATGCGTCCGGTCCAGGTACTCCTTTTTCACGACCCGCGGAAATCGGTGCTGCAAGCCCTCGCCGCAGAAATGGCCCACCCAGTAATTCACCGTGTCACCCAGCACCGCCGCGATGATCAGCAATCCAATGATCAGGCCGATGTTCAATCCGCCCGTGGCAGCCAACGCCCCCGCCGCGAACAGCAGCGAGTCCCCTGGCAAAAATGGCGTGATCACCAACCCGGTCTCACAGAACACGATGAGAAACAGGATCGCATACACCCAGGGCCCATAGTCCCCCACCAACTCGGCCAAATGCCGGTTCAGGTGCAGAATGATGTCCAAGAGTTGACGTAAGGCGTCCACGTTGCGCCGAACCGTCGCCGGGAAGGTCCGCCGTTGGGAAGCCAAGTTTTCCGACAAAATCCGTTCCCATCCCTCCCCCTCTCGGAGTCGGTATCGGGATCGATCTCCTCATTTTCACTTCCTCTCGCTGAGTCGATTCCGCACGTGGGTCCCTTCCCCCTTCCTTCTTCCCTCCTCCCGGCGCAGCATACCCGCCACCGCAATGTCATGAGAGCCGCTGTTCTTCATGGTCGAGAAGATGTCCGCATCCAGGAAGTCCCCGAACCTGGCCTGCAACACGGCGAGGTCCGCATTGCCATCCGCGCCGCCCTCACCTGCGGCACCGATCTCAAGGTGTTCCGGCGTGGATATCACGCGAAGATGATCGTGCCGCCGGCGGTCTTCGGCCATGAATTCGCCGGGGTCATCTCCGAACTCGGTCCCGGTGTGGAGGGATGGAAGCCCGGCGATCGAGTGGTCGCCGCCAACTCGGCCCCATGCAGTCGCTGCTTCCACTGCGAGTGCGCCCAGGAACACCTCTGTGACGACCTTCTCTTCCTCAACGGAGCCTATGCCGAGTCCATCGTCGTTCCGGCCCGCATTGTCGAACGCAACCTGCTCCCGCTCCAACCGGGCACCGATTTCACCGACGCCGCCCTCACCGAGCCTCTCGCCTGCGTCGTCCAAGGCCTGGAGGAATCCCGCGTGATCTCGGGACAACGCCTCCTGATTATCGGTTGCGGGCCCATTGGCCTGATGTTTGTCCGGCTCGCCGCCCACGCCGGCGCCCATGTGACGGCTGTCGGACGCGGCAAAGGCCGCCTCGATGCGGCGCGCCGCCTGGGTGCCGCCGAGGTGGTCAACGCCACCGCGCACCCCGATTGGTTCAAGGACACTTCCCTTCGCGGTGCCCGCGGCTTCGACGTCGTCATCGAAGCCGTCGGCAAACCCGAGGTTTGGGAACAGGCCGTGCAGGTGGTTCGCAAAGGCGGGTTGGTGAATTTCTTCGGCGGTTGCCCGGCAGGCACCTCGATCACCCTGGACACCGGCCTCGTCCACTATTCCAACCTGACCTTGCTCGCCAGCTTCCACCATACCCCGCGCTCGATTCGACGCGCCCTGCGCTGGATCGAGGATGGCGTTATCCGCGCCGCTGATTTCGTCGATGGCCGCACCTCGCTGACCGCACTCCCGGACCTGTTACGTTCCATGGCCGGCGGCAATCGGGCGGTCAAGACGTTCGTCAGTGTCGAAGAATGATCGGCGCGGACGCGACCGTGTCAGGGTTTGACGTTGGTTCCGTCATTGCGACGGACTGGCTCCCAGTAGCCCGGGTGCTCGGGTAGCGGGAATTTCTTGGCCAGATCCTCGTTCAAATCCACGCCCCAACCCGGGGCCTCATTCACGTGCATATACCCGTCCTTCATGGTGGGCGCCCCGGGAAACACCTCCCGCATGGCGTCGTTGAAGGCGACGGCCTCCTGAATGCCAAAGTTCCAGATCGCCAGGTCCAGGTGCGCATTCGCCGCGTGACCCACCGGCGACACATCCAAGGGTCCGTGCCACGCGCTCCGAACGTGAAACGCCTCCGCCAGGGCGGCGAGCTTGCGGGCCGGGGTCAGTCCCCCGATCTGCGACAGGTGGACCCGGATGAAATCAATCAGCCGCTCGGTGATGAGTCCGGTCCATTCGTGCGGGTTGTTGAACAATTCGCCCATCGCCAACGGCACACTCGTCTGAGGGCGCAGGACCTTGAACCAACCGTTATCCTCGGGAGAAAACGGGTCCTCCACGAAGAACGGACGATACGGTTCAAGGTCCTTGCACAATCGCACCGCCTGGATCGGCGTCACCCGCTCGTGCACGTCGTGCAGCAGTTCAATGGCGTCCCCGCATTTTTCGCGGACCGCCGCGAACATCTTGGGCACCGCCCTCAAATAGGGCCCCGGTTCCATCACGGAATCTCCCGGCAGCCCGAACCCGGCCTTCTTGAAATCGCCATCTCGGGTCAGATGCGGAGAACCGTACCCGCCGAGTTGGATGCGGATGTGTCGGTAACCTTCGGACATCAATCGCTGCACGCTCTCCACGACCTGCGCATTTTCCCGACCCGACGCGTGGGCATAGCAGTCCACCGCGAACCGCGATTTGCCACCCAGCAGTTGATACACCGGCATCCCCGCGCGCTTGCCCTTGATGTCCCACAACGCCTGGTCCAGTCCGCTCAGCGCGTTGTTGAGCACCGGCCCGTTCCGCCAATAGGAACTGGTGTAAACCGACTGCCAAAGGTCCTCGATGTGGTCCGGATTCCGACCCCGGCAGAATGGATCCAAGTACTCCTCGACCGCGGTCTTCACTGCCAGCGGACGTTGGTTGAAAGTTGCGCAACCCAGCCCGTACAGCCCGGGCTCGCTGGTCTCCACTTTGACCACCACCAACCGCACCCGCGACTGTGGCGCGGTCAGGATCGGCCGGACCTTGGTGATTCTGAGCGAACCCGACCCTCGCGCGTCGACCACGGATCCGTCCGCATCGGCCGCGCGGCTTCTTCTCTCGAACCCGGCCACTGTTGCGGTCCCCGCGAGAGCCGCCATTCCAAGGCCTCGCAACAGGGAACGCCGGTCCATGGCGGGCGAAGTCTGCGGGCCAACGGGCGAGCCGCTGCGGAGGGAAGATCCTTTCTGTTCGGGCGGATTCATAAGAGGTCGAGGACTCCAGCTTGAAGGTTCCAGGTTCAGACCGACGAGGGTTGGGACGCACGAATCCCCTCGGGCGGACGCCGTTTCCACCAACTCGCCAGGATCGCCCCGGAGAGATTCATCAGCGGCCCGAAAATGGCTGGAGCCAGCGCCGCATTGGCGCTGTTGAGTACCGACATCGCCAAACCGGAGGCCATGCCGGCGTTCTGCATCCCCACTTCGATCGCCACCGTCCGGCAATCACGTTCACTCAGGCGCGCGAGTCGTCCGCCCCAATAGCCCAGCAGGTACCCAATGCCGTTGTGCAGCGCCGCCGCCAGCAACAGGAGCGGTCCCACCACCATCAGCTTATCGCGGGAACGTGCGGTGATGATCCCGATGATCAGACAAATGCCCGCCATCGAAACCACCGACAGGACTCGATCCATCCAGTTGCCCGAATACTCCAGCCACACTTCGACGACCAGTTTCGCCAGCGTGGCCAACCCGGTGAGCCCAAATCCGATGACCAGGCCGTTGCGCATCGACGCCAATCCGGAAGCCGCGGCGGGAAGCCAAAGGCTCGCCAACGCCAGCGCCCCGCACACCGAACTAATCAGGATCAAAGTCCCCGCACGCCGCAGTGCCGCGTCCTTGCCATACAGAATCCGGTGCGCCACCAGGCCCGCGAGGATGGGCACCAGGATCATATTCAGGATGTCGAACATCATGGCCAGGCGATCGATCGGCACCAATCGGCCCGCCAACACTTGCATCAATACGGGCGTCAGAAACGGCGAAACCAGGGTGGAACACGCCGTCATCGTCACGGAGAGCGCCACATTGCCGCCGGCCAGGAAGGTCACCAGGTTCGACGCCACGCCGCCCGACACGGATCCCACGAGGATGATCCCCGCCGCCACCTCCGGCTCGAATCCCAATCCCATCGCCAATCCGTAACCCACCAACGGCATCACGGTGAACTGCAGCACGAAGCCCACCAACACCGGCCACGGAACCTGCAGCACCCGCTTGAAATCCTCCGGACTCAGCGTCGTTCCCATCCCGAAGGTGATCATCTGAATCAACGGAACGATCAGCAGACGAAGATCCATGCCACCCCATGTCGCGAAAAGGTTCGGCGATGCCATCGAAGCCCCGACGAATACCAGCACCCAGGCCGGAAACGAAAACGGCCGAAGTCCCCGCACCCCACTACAGACCAGCGCCACGGGTACCAAAACCGCCAGCACCAGCATCGGGACCCAGTTCAGTTCCATGGCGACAAGGTCCCTCGACTCAAGGACGGGCCGGTGGAAGTTCCACTGCGCGAAGCTTGCGGAAGGAGAGGTCCGTCGTGGGATCGTGCCCCTGCAGACTGATCACCCCCGGAGCTCCGCGATATCCCTGGCGCGGATTGCTGTTCTCCGGACGTTCGTCCGTCCAGTCGCTGACCTGGAATCCGTTGATCCAAACGGCCATGTGACGGCCGTTCGCGACCAGCGTCTTGGTGAACCATTCGCCGTCCGTGGACACCACTCGCCTCGCGGCTTGGCGCCGATAGATGCCGCCGGTGCCGAAATCCACCGGTTTCGAACGATCCTCCCCTTCCCATTGGTTGCGGATCTGGCTTTCGTACCCCTGCCAGAATTCCCCGGGAATGGCGCGGAAGAACACGCCGCTATTGAGGTGTTGCCCGTTGGAAAGAATGTCCAATTGCAGGATGAAATCGCCGAATTGCGAGTCGGTCTGCAGGTCGCCATTGCCGTTCTTCACGTTCAACCAGCCTTCGTGTGTCACCGAGTAAACCGAAGGATGTCCTGGCACCACCCGCCAGCCGGTCAGGTCTTTGCCATTGAACAAGGGCCGTCCCCCGAGGGGTCGCAGACGGATATCCCGAAACTTCACCACGCCTTGGCCCGTCAAGGTCTGCAGCGCGATGACGCCGCGCGCGTGCTTGCCGTCGCGGGCGTCCAACACCTTTCGACCATTGAGCCGAATCACGAATCGATCGCCCTCGGCCCGGATTTCGTAACGGTTCCAGCGCCCCACCGTCTTCATCTTCCCTCGACGTCGTCCCACCTCGTTGATGCTGCCCGTGGGCCACTTTTCATGGGCGTCGTAGATGTTCACCTCGTAGGAGGTCACCGGCGTGATCGCCCCGGACGTCGGGCATCGCAGAAACACGCCGCTGTTGACCACGGCGTCCGTCCAGAAGTCCGCCCTGAGTTCGAAATCCGCGAACTCGCTGGTGGTGCAGAGGTATCCCGGTCCCGTCCCCGGCACCGGGGTCAGTGCGCCATCCTCGACCTTCCACTGCGCGGCCCCACGAGGCGTCCAGCCGAACAAAGACTCGCCGTCGAACAACCGGATCCAACCGGCGGCGGCCTCCTTGGCCGGTAGCGCGGCCCCGGGGGTGACACTCGCAGAGGCACCACGGGACTGCAGCGCTCCCAAGCACAGAGCGACCAAGACCAATGCCAGACGTCGCAGATCACCGAGGGATGCCATGCGCCATTGATACGATCCCCGGCCGCGGGGGAACAAGAGCGCAGGAGAGAAGGGACGGAAAAGGCGAGAAGGATCGAGGGATGGCAGGCGACGCCGAACGGAACGCCCCGAGGCCTTTCTCCTCCGCGCCTCGGCGCGATGCCAACCTCCTGCATTCATTCTTCGCCTTCGTTGTGAGTAAGGAAAACACAGAGATGGCATCGCGCAGAGGCGCAGAGGCGCAGAGAGGTGGGGACCGAATAGGGGAAGAGAGAGGAACAGAGGATTTGGCGTTGCACCGGTCAGCAAGTTGCCGAGGGTCGTGCCGGCCCTTTTCGAAAGGAGCGAGATGAGCCTGCATGGGTCCCAATGATATCAGTCAGCAGATCGTCGACGCCGCGATTCATGTTCATCGGGAGTTGGGTCCGGGTTTGCTGGAAACAGTCTACGAGGTCGTGATGGCCCACGAACTGGCTCAACGCGGCTTCAATGTTGAACGGCAGGTGCCGATTCCGTTGGTCTACAACGGAACCGAATTCGCCGTGGCCTTTCGCGCCGACCTCTTGGTCCAGGACTTGGTCATCGTGGAACTAAAATCCACGGAGACCAATCATCCGGTCTACTACAAGCAGCTGCGTACCCAATTGGTGCTCGCGAAGAAGCCCCTCGGACTCGTCCTGAATTTTGGCCTCGAACTCATGAAGCAAGGCATTACTCGGATCGTTAATGGCCTTCCCGACTAAGCAGCCACGACGACGTCCCAACCTCCTCCTCTGCGCCTCTGCGCCTCCGCGCGATGCCAACCTCCCGCATGCTAGCTTGGCCTCCTTTGAGGGAGAGGAAGACAAAGGAGTTTTCTCGCGCAGAGCCGCCAAGGCGCAGAGAGGGACTGGTGAAGAGAGAAGGCCGAAATCGGCAGGCTCCATTTCGGAGGCTTCGTCTCCTCCGCGCCTCCGCGCCTCTGTTGCGCGATGCCAAATCCTTTGCTCCCGCTTCCCTCCTTCCCCCTTCCCTCCTTCCCCGCCCCCCCTGTAGGCTGACCCTTCCATGACGGACTCAAAGATGTTGCCCGATCGTCCCCGATCCGACGGGCGCGCCGTGAACCAACTCCGAAACATCCGTTTCGAAAACGGGGTCGCGCCCAATGCGGCCGGCTCCACGCTGGTTCACTGGGGCAATACCCGCGTCATTTGCGCGGCCACGATCGAGGAGGTCGTACCCCGTTGGATGAAGGAACAGCAGGTCCCTGGCGGCTGGATCACCGCCGAGTACTCCATGCTCCCGTACTCCACCACCGATCGCAAAGCCCGCGACATCAGCAAAGGTCGTCTCGACGGCCGATCGAGCGAAATTCAGCGACTCATCGGTCGGTCCCTTCGTGCCGCGCTCGATCTCACCAAACTCGGCCAACGCACCCTCTGGCTCGATTGCGATGTGCTGCAAGCCGACGGCGGCACCCGCACCGCGGCCATCACCGGTGCCTGGGTCGCCCTCAATCTCGCCATCCGCAAACTCGGCAGCGCCGGCAAACTCACGACCAATCCGATCATCGAACAAGTCGCGGCCGCCAGCGTCGGCATCGTCGAAGGGCGCCCACTGCTCGACCTCTGTTACGTCGAAGACGCTGCCGCTGACGTCGACATGAACCTGGTCATGACCGCCAGCGGCAAGTTCATCGAACTACAAGGCAGCGGCGAAGAATCCACCTTCTCGCGATCGGAACTCGACCAACTGCTCGAAGTCGGCCGCACCGGGATCGAACAGATCCTTGAACTCCAGCGTGCCGCCCTGACCTGACGCCCGACCTCCGCCTTCTCCGTTCATCCCCACCCATTCTAACGCCCTCCATGTCGTCGTCCCCCACCACCCGACTCCTCTTCCTCCGCCATGCCGAAGTCGAGGAAGCCTACCATCGGGTCTTCGGCGGCCGCATCGACATGGCCATTTCCGCGCTTGGGCGGAACCAGGCGGCGGCCCTGGCGGAGTATGTGTCGCGCAAGTTCTCCATCGACGCGATCTATGCCAGCCCGATGAAGCGGGTTCAGATGACCTTGGAACCCCTGCGCGCGCGCCTTCCCCTTGCCCCCGTCCTCGTCGATGACCTGCGCGAAGTCGATTTTGGGGCCTGGACCGGCCTGCGCTGGGACCAAATCTCGGAACGCTTCGGTGTCACCGCCTACGACTGGCTCGACAGTCTCGAACGAGGCGCCATGCCCGACGCGGAGCCGGAGGAGATTTTTCGCCGGCGTGTCGACCGCGCCCTGAAGCGCATTTTCGAGGAACAATCCGGGCGCACCATTGCGGTCGCCTGTCATGGCGGCGTGATCCGCATGGCGTTGGCCGTCCTTTTGGAACTGCCGCTGCACAAAATGACCCATCTGGAAATCGACTATGCGAGCCTGACGTGGGTCGATTGCACCGGTCGCAAGCGTGAGATGCAGCTCCAGAATTTCACGCCGTGGCGCGACCTCTGATCCCACGGGCGAACGATCTGTGTCAGAGAACTTTCGCGGGGCGGGAAAGTCGGAACTAACCCCGGACGCCCGATCTCGGTATGCCGAAGTGATGCAGGACATTGCGTAGCAGCGCCGCCCACCTCGGGTCGGCGTGCAACGCCCAACCCGCACCAATGCTTCCCGCATTGAATACCACGCCCCCTTCGGGACGCTCCCACCAGATCATCTCCCCACCCTGATCCGTCGAGGGCCGGATCGGGCGAAAGAAATAGTCAAAGGCCGCCCCACCTGCCTTCCAGGGAATGACGCCGTTCGCCAATCGCTGAATGCCTGGCGGATCCACCGGCATCACCGCGCCAGCCGGAACCGGTCCCGCCGCCAACCCAGCCAAGGTCGATAGCCGGACATCAAACTCGTGCCCGTTGGCCATGGGCGTTCGCCCCTCGCCAACCCACCCGAATCGGTCCCCAGGTCGGAGCCCAGTCTCCTCCGGCTGATGAAACACCGCATGGTCGCACGCCTCGGCAATCCAAGGTCCGTAGTTCCGGACGTCGCCATGGTTGTTCCAACCGAGGGTCTCGAGTCCGATCAGCGCCCAACCCGGAAAGCCGCATTCGCGCAGCATACCGCCACGTCTTCCATCCTGACTATGCCAGGCCTCGCCTCGTTCCTCGGGACGCAACTGATCACCGGGCGCATCGACTTTGCGACATTCCATGATGCGCCCATCCGGGCTGAAACTCACCCGCCAGAACAACGAGTTGCCGCTCAGGACCACGACCCGACCACCCGCGGCGAGGTACTCGCGCAAGCCGCGATACATCTCGATCGACCAGTATTCACTGTGCCCGTTGATCACCAGCACGCGATGCCGGCGTAACTGGCCCGGGTTCCGGTGAAGGTCCAGGTCCGAGATCATTTCGTACGCGTACCCTTCCCGCTCGAGCCAGGTCTGGGCGAATCGATCCGCCCGCGCCAAATGACTGTAATCGGTCGCATCACCGTAACGGAGGTACGGCCCAGCCGCCGGCCACGGCATGCGACTCCCCACCTGGTAGGTGCCTTTTCCCGCCGCGTGCCCGCGGTAGTAGGAAAACGCCGGAGGATTACCCTCGGAGTTTGGCAAGCCGTCCGTTCCGCAGACTTGACGAAGCCCGGCCACCGGTCGACCGAACGCCGCCGCATTGTAGGCACGCCAGGTGTTGGTCGCGGCCAACAGAAGAATCGGCGCCGGACGTCGTCGCGCAGCCCGACGCACCACGAAGGTCGCGTGCTGAAAATACTCCCGCCCCTCCTTCGTCCATCGCAGCCGCAACACCCACAACCCCGACTTCGCCTCCCGCGGCACCCGCCAACGCACCGTCGGTTCCCAACCGCAATCGTACAGATCATCGGAGGCCAGTCGAAGACCGTGCCCACGTCGCGGATCCGTAGCCGGCAGGTAGTCACCGAAGCGTGGCACCGAGGCATCGAACGTGGGCCCGCCAATCATCCAGGTGCCGTGATTGATGATCCGCCCATGACGCCCGTGGCGCGAAGCGTCCGCCACCCGATCACCGACTTCTTCCTGAAATGTCCAGGCGGCAACCACCGTTCGCCCCGCCGGTGTCGAAAGGCCCCGAGCCTGGAATCGCTGCTGAATCTCGGCATCGGAGAGCGCGGCGGCATACACCGCCGGCATGGCCAAATCGCCATCCAGAAATCGTGTCGTGGCCCCTTCCTCGCTCATCGCCCCCAATCGGATCGGGTGCCGCCCTGGACGCAGCGGTCCGCGAAACGGCCACTCCGCAATTTTCCGCCCATCCACCCAAACGCATTTGGTCGTCCCATCCCACGTCCCGACCAGGTGATGCCACGTTCCGCGGCGAATCACCCCGGTCGGTGAACGATGCACCAGGGCGTCGTCTTCCGAGACTCCATCACCCAAATAGAGCCCGACGTAACCGTCCTTCCCAATCCCCAGGGCCCAGCCTTCCGACGAACTCTTGTCCTCCTGACTCACCACGCCCATCAGACGGTCCACCCGCCACGGGCGCACCCAGGCTTCCACGCTGAAGGCCATCAGAGGTTCCGCCAGCCCCTTCGCAACATGGACATACGATCCGGGATGAATCGGTTGCGGCCGGACCGGGAGCTCTCCCAAGTCTTCCACCACCTCATCGCCGTGGGTGGTGTCCACCTCGGTTCCCAACCGCACCACCTGCGCCTGCACGGGCACATCATTGCTGGCAAAAAACTCGATTGCCTCCCCGGCCGCGGCGCTTTCCCGATCTGCATAGACATGCACCCCCACCACCGATTGAGCCTGATGCGGCGGCATAGGCAGTCGGTGCCCGGACCGGGTCGACGCCGCCAGCGCCGCCGGTCCCATCGCCAAGCCTGCGGTCGCCACCAGTCCTTGCTTCAGAAAATCGCGTCGAGTGGCCGTCATGGAATGTCACCATCTTGCGGCATCAATCCGGTTTGCCCAGTCTCAAACCATCCTGCCAACCGAGAGTCCGTCCCTTCCCGACGCCCCCTCATCCCGCCCGGATGTTGCTCTGTCATATCCCTGCGGCGGGAACATCGCCCCAGGCTTACCGTCGCGCCCATGAGACCGACCACCATCACGGGCGGGCACAGCACCGCAGTCCGCACCTCCTTCTCGCTGGCCATCGGATGGGCGCTCGCAGCGCTGGCCTCCGTCAACCTCGGCGCCCTGGCCCAAGGTCCCGACGGCCCACCCCCGGGACCGGACGGTCCGGGAGGACCGCCCGCGGCTTTCGGCGGTCCCGGCGGTCCGGGCATGGGCGGACCTCGCTTCGGAGGCCCGATGCAAGAAGAGGTCAAGGTGGTGAAGCGCTTCGACAAGGATGGCGATGGACGCCTCAATCTTGCCGAACGCCAGACCGCCAGGGAGTCATTGTCCAAGGAGCGTCCCTCGGGCGGAATGATGGGGGGACCACGGTTCGGTCCCCGCGGCGGCAACACGGAGCCCGTCGTGGCTGGAGCGAAACTCGCCGCCGCCGATGTGAAGAACTACCCGGAGGCAGCCGCGTACGATCCGTCCGTGCTTCGCACCGTCTTCCTGAAATTCGAGGAACCGAATTGGGAGGAAACGCTGGCGGCCTTCAAGAACACCGACGTCGAGGTCCCCGCCCAGATGATCATCGACGGCAAGACCTACGCGGACGTCGGAGTGCATTTCCGCGGCATGTCGTCGTACGGCATGGTGTCGGAGGGCCGCAAACGATCGCTGAACCTCGCGCTCGATTTTGTTCACAAGGATCAGAACTTTGGCGGCTACCGGACGTTGAACCTGCTGAATGCTCACGAGGATCCGTCCTTTCTTCGCGCCGTGCTCTATCTTCAGGCCGCCCGTGATTATCTGCCATCCCCCAAGGCCAACCTCGTCCGGGTGGTCATCAACGGCGAGAGCTGGGGCATCTACACGAGCGTCCAGCAGTTCAACAAGGATTTCACCAAGGAAGCGTTCGGCAGCACCAAGGGCAATCGCTGGAAAGTCACCGGCAACCCGGGCGGCGGAGGGAGTCTCGCCTACCTTGGCGACGACGTTGCCAGTTACCGGCGCCTCTACGAGATCAAGACCAAGGATGATCCCAAGTCGTGGGCCGGACTCATCCAATTGTGCAAGGTGCTCAACGAAACGCCCGCTACCCAGCTCGAAACCGCTCTCACACCCCTGCTCGACGTAGACGGAGCGCTTCGATTCCTCGCTCTCGAAAACACACTCATCAACAACGACGGCTATTGGATTCGCGCCAGCGACTACAGCCTCTACCAGGACGAGAAAGGGGTGTTCCACGTGCTCATTCACGATGCCAATGAGGCATTCGCCCGGCCGGGTGGGCCCGGCTTCGGTGGTGGGCCCGGCGGCCGGGGCGGATTCGGCCCTGGCATGTTCCTCGCCCCGCAATGGCTCAGCCAGGGCGACAAGGATGGCGACAAGAAACTTTCGAGAACCGAACTGTCCTCCCTCGCCGGATCCTGGTTTGACTCACTCAGCGAGGGCAAAAGCGAACCCCTGAATCAGGAACGGTTCGCGGCCAACCTCGGTACCGTCCTGCCTCCCCCCCAAGGCTTCGGCCCAGCTCCTGGCGGCGGCCGCGGCGCACCCGGCCCCGGCCCCGGCCCCGGAATGTTCATCGGCGGCGGCCTCTTCACCGCCCTCGACGCCAACAAGGACGGCACTTTGAGCCGTGAAGAGATGAAAGAGATGTTCGCCAAATGGGCCGACACCTGGGACGCCTCGAAGTCAGGAACCGTCAATGAGGACCAGATTCGCGAAGGTCTGAACCAGACGCTGGCCAGTGGGTTCGGTGGTGGACGGCAGCGCCGTCAGGGAGGCCCACCCGGCTTCGGTGGCGGCGCCTCCATCAAAGGGGTGGAACTCGATCCGCTCTTCGCCGCCAATGACGCCACCAAACCCTTGATCTCGAAACTGCTCGCCGTCCCGGCGTGGCGCGCCAAATACCTAGGCTATGTTCGTGACATCGCCGAAAAGTGGCTCGATTGGCAGCGCGTCGGACCCATCGCCCAAAAGTACCATGACCTGATTGCCGCGGATGTTCAGGCGGACACGCACAAACTCGACTCGACGGAAGCATTCGAGAAGTCGCTGAGCGATTCCGGGGCGACCGAAGCAGGGGCGGGGGCGGGTGGCGGTTTTCCGGGTCGGGAGGCCATCGGGCTGAAGGTCTTCGCCGAGCAACGGCGGACCTACCTCCTGAATTTGCCGGGAGTCAAAGACGCGGTGCTGCCGTGAGCGTCGGCCCGACGGATCGGGCGCATCGCACTGCTGGAACCCTGCCGGTTGTCCGCGAAACGCGGGCGATCGGCAGGGCTGGTTTTTTGGAGGCACGCAAATCCTGCCTCTTGTAAGCGCACACGCTTCCGAGCAACCTGACGCGACCCTCAGGAACCCGGAGCCCCTATTTGCCCAATCCCGTGAAACCCGCGCGCCTCCATTCCCGGAACGGATTTACGCTCATCGAACTGCTGGTGGTGATCGCCATCATCGCCATTCTTGCCAGCATGCTCCTTCCCGCCCTGGGTCGAGCTAAGGCGAAATCCACGCAGATCAAATGCGCGAGCAACCAACGTCAGATCGGGCTCGCCTATCACATGTACGCAGACGACAACGGTGACTGGTTTCCCCAGCAGCAGGACTGGCACGCCGCTGGCGGAACCAACGGTACCTACAGTGTGTTCGTCGCCGCCACCAACCGGCCGCTCAACCGCTACACCCAGGCCCAGGAATTGTTTCGTTGCCCGAATGACAAGGGAGACCGTCTCAACAGCCTGCCCATCAACAACTGCTACCTGAAATACGGCAACAGCTACCTTCCCCAGTGGCAACACGACTCCTTCCGCGTCCGCCATGTGCTGGGTGATGTCGGTGCTCCCAAAGGTTCTTACGAGAACCTCCCGATGAAGCTCTCCGAACTCACCCTCGGCGCCTCCCACAAGATCATGCAAGGCGACTGGCCATGGCACTCCAACCGCGGCAACACCGACACCAAGAGCATCTGGCACAATTACAAAGGCAAGAGCCGGTTCAATATGCTCTTCGGCGACGGGCACATGGAGTTCTACCTCTTTCCTGAGCCGCGGCAGATGGAAGCCTGGATCTTCAATCCGGCCCCGAGCCGGGACTGGAAATGGTGGTGACCACCCGCAGATTCAAGTGCCCGGCCTTCCACGCCGATAGACCGTAGGAATGACCGTCAATGCGCAATCTGTCGTCCGGATGGTCGAGAGCTCGATGCAAGCGGAGAGAACCCGGGCTGATATGGCGGTCGCGGTGCTGGACAAGGCCCAGAACATCACCCGGCAACAGGGTGAAGCCATGGTCCAATTGATCGAGCAGGCAGGATCTCCCACGGACACCGGCCACCTCGACGTCTACGCCTGAATTCTGACTACTCGGGCACAGCCCGATAGAACCACGGCACGGATCCCGTGGGCGACGGAAGTTCGAGGGTGAGGGGCGGTGTCACATCGACAACCCTGCGCAGCAATTCCCATTCCCTCAAATTCTCGGATCGTTCCATGCGATACGCCATTCCGGGGCGGCCACCCAACCGAACCTCCAGCACTCCCCCGACACCCAATTTCACGCCCTGAAGCAGCGGTTCCGCCCCGCGCACCGACAATGTCGCGACGCGGCTCGACGCGGGGGCCCCAAATGGACCACTCACCATGGCGTGATACCCCGCCGCATCGCTGCGCCGCACGCCCAGGATTCGCAGACTGTCCGTGCGCGCCCCCTCAATGCGATCGTCGTCCGTCAAAGCCACTCCATCCTTGTACCATTGATAGGTGAACGGACCCGCTCCCCCAGCCGTCACCTGGAACCGCCCCGTGACCCCGTCCTCAACGGCGAGACTTGACGGCGGCACCAATATGACGGGCGCCGACGAGGTGAGTCGTTCCGTGCCGTGCAACACCAATTCGCCGAGGCGCGGATTGCACCCGGCCTTGAGTAACAGTCGCAACTTCTCCGTGCGCACAGTCGACGGAAATCGATGGGTGTGAACCGGGGCGGTCGCGAGCAGGTTCATGACTCGAGTCCAGGACTCCGTCGTCGAATCCCACGCCTCCACGATCACGTCGCGCATCCAGGATTCCGGCCGGTCCGGATCCTCGTACAGGGTGAGTCCGCCTATCTCAAAGCGCCGCCCCTGGGCATCCAGAACCAGCTGGTTGGCATTCAAATTGGCGGCCGCCGCATTGATGGCGGTCCAATCAATCCAAGCCAGCGGTGAAGCATTGGTCAGTCCGTCGAACAGCCAACTCACCCGCTGATTCAGCCGCGCTCCGCCATCACCACTCACGTCGGTGATCACCGTCACCTTGAACGCAACCGAGTTTGCCAATTGTGGCAATAATCCCGCGGACTCGGGTTCGGCAGTGCTCCAATCCTCGATCCTCGAGGTCGGCGTGGAGTCCTTGGCGAGCAAGGTCGCCCTCAGGTTGGTCGGCTCGGGCTGCAATCCGTTGCGCCACCGAATCCGATAATCAGTCCCCAACCGACTCACCGGCCCCATCCACGACGCGAGCAGAAGGTCGCCGCCCGGCAGCCATGTCGGCACCACCAACCCGCCCTGATCCCGCTCCAACAAGACGTGCCCGTCCGCACTAAAGACGTACAGGGTTCCCAGGGAACTCGACACAGCAATGCGATGGTCCTCGGCCGCGATCCGCGGACTCCGCAACTGCTCATCGCCCGAGAACGACCACAGCATGCCTCCATCCACCGAATAGCACTGAAGCGCGCCTTGAATGGCCGCCACCACCAACGTGCCGTCCGCGGAAATGTCCATTTCCACCGAAACCCGGGCGTTGTTGGCTCTGGCCGGAAAAGTCGCCGTCCGCCGACCCTCCTTGAGGATGTGAATCTGGCCGCCATCGGCGGTTCCAAACAAGGCACCGACGCGGCGGGATTGGTCGAACCGCGCCATGAGGATCTCGCCGGTGATGCCCAGGTTTTCACGGCTCAGTTCCGCCCCATTCGCCGCGCTTCGGAACACCACCGTCGGACCCTCGAGCACCAGCAGCCGTTCCGCATCCACGCCCGCCAGGCGAACTCGCCGCCGTTCCTTTGGCCACTCCTCACGCCAACGCAGTTCTCCCTCGGCGGTCCACACCGCCATGCCCAGGTCGCCGGCGACCGCAATCCAGGAACCGTCGGGCGCCACAGCGTGAGCATCGTTCGCATCCCAGATCCAGCTGGTGGGCAGAAATCTCTGCGGCAGACGCTGCGGAAGGCCATATCCCGAAAAGCGTCGCGTCGGCTCGCCGTCCCATCCGAAGCGATAGACCTGGTAGCCCTCCGCCGAATGCAGGTCGAATCCCTGGGCGGTAAAACCGCCATCAAACACCTTGGGCGAGAAGGCAAAATAGTGTCCCACCCGCCGCCGAAATTTCACTTCGCCGGTTTCGACATCGAGACCATACAGATTCTGATCCCAATTGAAGCTGGTGAGGATCGCCAACCGGCCGTCGTTCGCCAAAGCCACATCGCGCACGCGCGGACCAAATCCCTGCTCATAAGGTGCCATCAGCTCAGGCGTGGCCACGCCGTTGGCCTGTCCTTCGCGACTCTGGCCCAGATCCGTGAGGCCCAGCGGCAAGGAACGCTCGTCCACGGCCACGCCGAGCACGGCCCCCTTCCCGGCGATCATCTCGACCGCCTCCAACCGGAGGCCCCCGGGCGCGAGGTTCACTGGAATCATGAACGTGCCGGTCGCCCCGTCCGAGCCCGCCGCAACGTACCCTTCCGCGATCCGTTGCCCCTCAGCGTCGAGTAACAGCACCCGGATGGGAATCGAAGCCGGCACCGTCGCGCCGCCGGGATCCAGCACCCGGACCGACCACCGCAGTTCGTCCCCGGCTTGGATCCGATCCGGCCCGACCAATTGCACGCGGTCGATTGGAGCCGGCAACGAAGCGAACAACCGCACCGGGGTGATCGAGAGCTCGGCATCGACCGCTCCATCAACGGGCTCGACGCGGCGTTGGGCAAAGACGTCGTAGATGGCGGCGGCAGGTTTTGCAAACCGCACCTTGGCATGAATGGGGAGACGGTGCGCCGCGTAAAGGCTCACGCGATACATCAAGGCGGGGTCGAGCGGGATCGTCGAGTAGTTGGCGACGAAGGTGTACCGCCCTTGCTCGCCGCCCAGCGTGGTCACAAACACATCATCCGAATCGGCTTCGACCTCCGGCGAACCTGTCAACCGCAGGGCGTCGCGCACCGCCGCCAAATTGCGGCGCACGTAGATAGGGAACCGGCGGTAGGCATGATCGTCACCTTGCTGACCGAGATCGCTGCCGAGATTGGTGAACGCGATACCCAGGGGCTGATAGTCGAGGGTCAATCGCTTGCGGCAGCTCCCATCGTACAAGATCGGGATTCCCCCCGCCCTGGCGTCCGACAGCGCGGCCTGCAATGCGGGCTCCGGCTCCAACCATTGGTCAACCAGCATCACCGCCCCGTAATCCCGAAACCCGCGTTCTCCCAACTCCTCGCTGAACACGAACGTGGCAGGATCGTGTGCGTGATAGCAGGTCATCGAGGCCTCAAACAGGCGGGCAAAATGTCCGCCAAAATGGCGCTGCCATTCGTCCACCCGGGCCTGCCGCGACGAGACCGGGATGGCCACCCGATCCCGTTTGCTCAGGGTCGCCAGCCAGGACCCGTAGGCGCGGAGGAAGTCGTTGAACCGCCGATAGCCGGTAAGGGTACCGGCTCGATTCTCGCGCGGTTCCACCACCTGGTTCCCGAAGGCCGGCAGCCGGTTCTGGGCTCCGACGCCGGTTGCCCCTCGCGCCAGCGCCAGGAAAAGGTTCGGTAGCGCGTCGTCCCCAGTCCCCATCCCATTGCCCAATTCCGGATGCGACCAGGAATGGCGACCTGGGCGGGCATAGTAATCCACCGCCATCAACGCGTGGTACGGCACGGACACCTGTTCGAACTGCTGTTGAAGATCGATCTCCTGGACGTTCGCCAACGACTCCGTCGGATGGCACTCCACGTTGCGAAAGGGTGGTGCCGAAGCCGTGATGGCGCCCGGGGCCAGGCGATCCAAGGAATCGTTGAAACGCTGCCAAGTGTCCCGCGCCAGTTGAAACCGCCGATTCGAGACCGTCTCCAGCACCGGGGACCACTCCCCCGTGTCTCGCGCCTTCTGCAGGGCATCGGCGTACGCCTGCTTTTCCTGGGCGTCGATTCCACCATTGGCCCCGCGCATCGTGTACAGCCACCAAAGCGACCCCCATGACCAGCCCCGGAATGCCGGGTACTTGCCGAAACGCTCCGTCAATTCGCGCAACGCCAGTTCCATTTCCTCCGGGGTCCGCTTGTCAAAACCCGTGCCCAGCGGAAGCCCGGCATCCATGGTCAGCAGCCCCAGCATCCGCACGATGCCGTTCGCCCCTTCTCCCGCCACCAGTTGATCGTGAAAAGGCGCCACCGCCAGCTTGGACGGCGACAGTCCGTCCGCACCTCCAAAACGATCGGACAACACCTTGGTCGTCTCTGCCATCCAATCGGGAACCGCAACCTGGGAGGGGTAGTCGCTCGACCCCCAGCGGTCGTATACCCAATCGAAACCCATGCGATTCAACCATCGCAGCTGCAGGTCCACCGTATCCGCCAGGTTCGCAAATGAACTCGCCTCCGAGGCATAGGTATTCCCGAAGTCCGCGTAAAGCACGCTCCGCCGCGCGCGCGGCTGGATTCCTGGCCCCAACTGCAACCACTGCGGCGCCGGTGTCAGGCCCGGACCGGTCGCCGTCAAGGTGTACGTCCCTGGGCGTAACGCTCGAGTCAGTACCGATGGAACTTCCAGTCGTGTGGTGATGCCAGGAGTGCCGGGCACCTCCCAGCGAAGCCACTCGCGAACGCCGTCGGTCAGGGAAACCGACACCGGAGCAACGGCATCGCCGGAGGTGACGGCTCGCACCTCCACGTCAAAAGGAATGGTCTCGCCCTGTCCATAGCGTGTGCGCGATGCCGGGGTGTAGACATTGGCGGTGCCGCGACTCTCCGGCGCGCGAATCAGAACCGTACCCTGTGCCGCCAAGGCTGGCGCCACCGTCTGAAGCCGCGGATCCGGCTCAGCGGAAACCTTCATCTGCCAGGCACCGCTAATGTCGGCAGGCACCTGAAGCATCCCATTGGTCACAACGAATTCCCGATACTCCATCGAACCCAAAGGGCGGCCCCAAACCCGCCACTTTGGCGCGAGCGTCACACTCGGTGAATCCAAGGCCACCTTGAAGGCGATCGCCTGACCCGCGGTCCACACGCTGTCCGGCACCGTGACTTTAAGCGACGCCGTTCTGGGAGACACCCCCCCAAGGAACGCCCCCGTCTGCCGATCAAACCGGAAAAACAGGTAGGGTGTGTTCATGCGGCGGACCAATAACTCCGTTCCGCGCACGCGCAGACAGAGCGTCCACGTCGCGCCGCGTTGGGCCGCGGGAACATCCAGAGCGATCCTGGTTTCCACCGTCCGCACCGCGGCGGTCGTTTCGTCGATCAACAATTCGACACGTCGGACCTCATGGCTGGGATTGGTCAGGATGTAGAGGTGCCCGTCTCCATCGACATCAAAATCCCCCAAGCCGCCGGACCACGTGGTGCTGGGCGCCTGCAAATCGGCGGGAACGCGGGCGAGGGTCTGGCCGGTGACATCGACGACATGGATGTGTTTGTCGGAACCGGGAATGTAGAATAGCCCCCGTTTCTCGCAGACCCGGAGGTCAAATCGGTGATTCACCCCCGAGGGAACCTTGTGCGAGTACCGTTGCACCAGCGCACCGGACGGTGAGTACCGCTCGATGGTATTACCGAGCATGATGTAGAAATCCCCGCTGTCTCCCGCTTCCAAGGCCGCCCAGGGATAGGAAAGACTCCGCGTGAGCAAGGTGGTGAAATTGGACCGTGACAAGGTCATGCCCTGCTGGTTCCAAGCCCTCTGCAACGAAAACATCACGCCGTCGGCGTTGGCGATCGCCGCCTCGGTCGAACTCCCAATCAGGGCCCCGCTGCGGACACTGCCGTCGTGAGCGATCCTTAGGACATAGCAGGGCTCGAATTGGATCCAGGTCACCAGGTAAACGTTGCCGTCCTTACCCAAACGCATGAACGCGCGTTGGGAATCAAACGCCGGATGTTCAAAACTCGCTCCGTCCGTCCAGTCCACAGCCCGGGCCACGCCGTGTCCAAACAAGGCGATCCCTAGCATCAAAGCGGCTGAAAACACCCTGCGCATCAAAAGAATACCTTCCAATTCGACCGAATTTTGCCCGGCCAGCAGATCCGGGCCCCTGGGGGATCACCGGAATCTGCCAACATTCGAACCCCAGCCCATGTGGGTCCACGGCATGGCCGCCAACATGCAGCCGCACCCCTGCGCCGTCCAGATGGCAACTTTCGGCCCGTTGCGGCGGATGGCGGCTCTCCTCTAGACTGGCGCCATGCCGAGTTTTGACATCGTTTCCCGGGTGAACCCGATGGAAATCGAGAACGCTATCAATCAGGCACGCAAGGAGCTGGCCAATCGATTCGATTTCAAAGGCAGCCCGGCGGAGATCGTCCTCGAAAAGAATGAGATCCGACTCAGCGCCCAGGACGCGTTCAAACTCAAAGCCCTCGAGGAAATCACCATCGGCAAGATCGCCAAACGCTCGATCAGCCTGAAAAGCGTCGAACGCAAGGATCCCCAAATCTCGCCGCTCGGCCACGCGCGACAGGTCATCGTCATCAAGCAAGGCCTTGAACCGACGGTCGCCAAGGAAGTCTCCGCCTTCGTCCGCGACCTCAAACTCAAAGTCACCGTGCAGATCCAAGGCGACGAACTCCGGGTCACCGGAAAGAGCCGCGATGATCTCCAAAACGTCATCGCCGCCGTTCGTGGCCACGACTTTCCGGTAGCCCTGAATTTCGTGAATTTCAGGGACTGATCCCGCCGCCAAAGGTCAGACCGGGGAGTCAGTCGAGGTTCCGGTCTCCAGCGCCTCCTGACGGTTCATTTCCTCGCGCTGACTCGCGGTCAACGCCATCGCCTCCTTGATCTCGGGATGCCGCCGCAGGATCTCGCGAAAGTCCCGCCGACTCAGTGTCAGCAACCGGCAGTAATCCAGTGCTGTGACATCCGCTGACCGGGGCTGGCCGCTGATCAACGCCATCTCACCGAAGTAACTGCCCGGGGATAGCTTGATCTGACGCCGGCCCACCGAGACCTCCACCTCGCCGCTCGATAGAAAATAGACCCGGTCCGCCAGGTCTCCCGCGCGGATGATCCGCTCTCCCGGCTGCGCCGTTGCCACGTCAAAGTGCAGGATGACCACCTCCTGCTGCTCCGCCGACAACCCGGCAAACAGCGGGAAATGCCGAACCAACTCCTCGGGAGAGAAGGCCTTGTGCTGTTTGGACCGCGTGTCGGCCAACTCCCGGGCCGCCTTCAATTCGCCTTCCAATCGCGTGAGCGGACCTTGCCGGCTAAATTCCAAAAAGTCCCGCAGTGCCGGGTTGCGGATCACGAATCCGGTCAACCGATCCCCCAGCAGAAACATCAGCGGGTTCACGCTGATCGACAATAAAGCCGCCGCCAGAATGAGGTTCATCCCCTCCGCAGGCATCATCCCCTGGGTAATTCCAAGTCCCGCAAGGATGAAGGAGAACTCACCCACTTGCGCTAAGGCCGCCGAAACCGTCAATGCCGTGCTCGCAGGATACCCCAGCGCCAACACCACCACGCCGGCGATCACAGATTTGGCGATCAGTACCAACAACAACACCGAACCCACCATCAAGGGTTGGCGCACCAGCACGCTCGGGTCGAAGAGCATGCCCACGGACACAAAGAACAGCACCGCGAACGCGTCCTGCAACGGTAAGCTGTTGGTGGCCGCCTTGTGGCTGAGGTCCGACTCGTGAAGCACCACACCCGCGATGAAGGCGCCGAGCGCAAACGAAACCCCAAATAGTTTCGCCGAGCCAAAGGCGATGCCGACCGAAATCGCGAGCACCGCCAGCGTGAACATCTCTCGCGACCCGGTTCGAGCCGCCTGGCGCAACAGCCAGGGCATGACCTTCGGACCCAGAACCAAGGCCACCACGCCAAACACCATCACTTTCCCGAGCGTTACCGCCAAGGTCAGCAGAATTCCGTCCCCGCCCGCCGCCGCGCCCTCATGCCCGTCCGTCACCTTGCCTCCAAGGACTCCGGAAAGCGCCGGCAACAGGACCAGCACCATCACCATGGCCAAGTCCTCCACGATCAACCAGCCCACCGCGATGCGCCCATTGGTCGTTTCCACCCCGCGCCGCCCTTCCAAAGCCTTCAACAACACCACCGTGCTGGCCACCGACAAACTCAGGCCAAGGACCAATCCTGCCCCAAGGCTCCACCCCCACATCATCGCCATTCCGGCACCCAAGGCAGTCGCCAACACGATCTGTCCCACCGCACCGGGAATCGCCAGCCGACGCACCGCCACCAGGTCAGCCAACGAAAAATGGAGACCGACCCCAAACATCAACAGGATGACGCCGATCTCCGCCAGTTGGCTGGTCACCCCAGAATCGGCGACAAACCCCGGCGTGTGCGGCCCGAGCGCAATACCCGCCACCAGATACCCCACCAGCGGCGGCAACCGACACCGGATCGCAATGAATCCCAGCACGAACGCCAAAACGAATCCAACGGCGATGGTCGAAAGAAGTGAAACGTCGTGCGGCATAAAGCCCGTTCACTTGCCAGCGGTCCAACCGCCATCCACGATCATTGCCGTTCCGGTGGTCGACCCCGCTTCGTCGCTCGCCAGATACAACGCTGCGGCCGCAATCTCCCTGGGCTCCGCCATCCGACCGATCGCTTGGGTGGCCTCCATTTCCGCCCGCGCTTTGGCCGGATCCGGATATTGCGCAATCATCTTCGTCACAAACGGCGTCTCCACACGGCCCGGACAGATGCAATTGCAGCGAATGCCTTCCCGTGCGTGATCCAGGGCCAGCGCTTTGGTGAAGCCGACGACCGCGAACTTGGTGGTCGTATACGCCAGTCGATCCCGCACCGCCACGATGCCGGCGATCGAGGCCAGATTGACGATCGCCCCGCCACCGGCGGCAATCATTCGCGGGAGAAAGGCCCGCGTCACTTGGAACACCCCACGCACGTTCACCGACCACAACCGTTCCAAATCCGCCGTGGTCGTCTGCAGCAACCGCCCGACATGGCCGACACCGGCGTTGTTGACCAAGATGTGCACCCTCCCGAATCGGCGATCGACCTCGGCGGCCACCGCCTCGCAAGCCGTCTCCTGGGTCACATCCAATTCCATACTCTCGGCCTGACCGCCCTTCCGGGTGAGTCGCGCCGCCTGCTCGGCAGCGCTCCCCGCCGACACGTCGGTAACCACCACCCTTGCCCCGGCGTCGGCGAAGGCCTCGGCAATGGCTGCCCCTATGCCTGAACCGGCCCCGGTCACGAGCGCCAATTTTCCCTTCAACGAGAACATGCGACGCATGGTGCGACAGGATCTTGTTCCGGAAAACCGGTTTTCACCGGGACGGGGCCAAAATGAAGCCGCTTGCCCACTTCACAGGCTTCGGCAGAGTCGACCCGTGGGCTTTCAAGACAAGGTCATCGCTTGGAACCAACTACCAGACTGGCGGGCAGAGCAGCGGCGGTTGGGAAAACGCGTGGTGGTCACCAACGGGTGCTTTGATCTCCTGCATCTCGGCCACGCTACCTACCTCCAAGACGCGCGCGCCCTCGGCGACCTCCTGCTCGTGGGGGTCAATAGCGACGCCTCGGTGCGCCGCCTGAAGGGCGAATCCCGCCCGATCCATCCCGAAATGGACCGCGCAGCCTTGGTGGCAGCCCTCGCCAGCGTGGACGCCGTTTGCCTTTTTGAAGACACCAGTGCCCGCCGGTTCCTGGAGAGTGCCGAACCGGATATCTGGGCCAAGGGCGCCGACTACACCCTGGAAACCCTCAACCAGGAGGAACGCCGCATCGTGGAGTCCAAGGGTGGGGTGATCCGTTTCATTCCACTGGTGGCAGGGCGATCGACCACGGCCGCTTTGAAGGCCATTGAGGGGCGCATTCGGGCGGACCGCTAGAGCCCGGCGAACAGCCCCTTGCGTGGCGCGCCTCGCCTTGAGCGGCAGGGAGAAAGAAGAGAAGGAGAGATGGTCGGGGCGGTGAGATTCGAACTCACGACCTCTTGTACCCGAAACAAGCGCGCTAGCCAGGCTACGCTACGCCCCGAACCGGTCGACACGTTGGGGGTCGGAAGCCTGGTTGGCAACGCGATTTTTTTTCGACGCTCGTCGCGCCGGCCTAAATCACTCGGCGGCCGGCTTGGGTACCACCCGGTCGGGAGTCGTGCCGACCTTGGACAAATCGCGGCCATCCAATGTGTTGATCATGTCGTCCACGGCCTGGTAGACCCGAATATCGGATTCGCCCTCGGAGATGATCAATTGGATGGTGGCCCCGAGGTTCACCATGGCGTCCTTCTGACTCTGCTCCAACTTCTCGGCCGATTTCGCCAGATTGGCGAGCGCCGTGGCCCCTTCGAACATCTTGCCCGCCTTTAGCGCCTTCACGGCCTCATCGGCCTGCCCCTTGACGGCAGCATCGGCGCCGGCAAAGGCCTTCTCAAAATCCACAGTGTCCATCTTGGTCTTCGCCCCACCACAACCAGTGAGGGCCAGCAGGACAACACCCAGGGCGGCACAGACAAGGGAGACGAGGGATTTATTCATAGACGGTCGCTCTTGCCAGCCAACCTGCTTGGGCTACGCCCCGCCATAAAGCGCAAAGTGGCCATTCACCACCTCGGATTCCCTTTCCCTCCCCACCCCGCCGGACTTTACCACCCCTCAGCCGCCGATTAGGGTGCCGACCGTGTCCTCAACGGAGGCCCCACCGTCAGGGATGGGGCGGCACCGTTCGGAGCCCGCGGAACATGTTCAACATCGTCGAAGCCCGATTCCTCGCCCCAGAGGTCAAACTCTTCCGAGTCGTGGCACCCCTCATCGCCCGGAAACGCAAAGCCGGACAATTCGTCATTGTGCGCGTTCATGACCACGGGGAACGCGTGCCGCTGACAATTGCCGATTCCGATCCCGTCGCGGGCACGATCACCCTGGTTGTTCAAGGCGTCGGCAAAACCACCAAGCTGCTCAATTCCAAGAACGCCGGCGACACCATCTGCGATGTCGTCGGACCGCTCGGCCAACCCTCTCACACCGACAAGATTGGCACCGTCGTGGTCATCGGGGGCGGGCTCGGCACCGCGATCGCCTATCCCACCGCCAAAGCTTTCAAGGAGTCCGGCAACCAGGTCATTTCCATCATCGGCGGCCGGAGCCGCCCGTTTGTCATTCTCGAGGAGGAAGTCCGCGCAATCAGCGACGAACTTCATGTCACCACCGACGACGGATCGTATGCGGAGAAAGGATTTGTCACCGACAAACTGAAGTCGTTGATCGCCTCCGGCCGGGCTTTGGATCTGGTGCTCGCCATCGGCCCGATTCCCATGATGCGCGCCATCGCCGAAGTCACCCGGCCTCACCACATCAAGACGGTGGTGAGCCTCAATCCCATCATGGTCGATGGGACCGGCATGTGCGGCGGATGCCGGGTCATCGTCGGGGGCAAATCCCAGTTCGCCTGCGTCGATGGCCCCGAATTCGACGCCCACCAGGTGGATTTCCAGATCCTGATCCAGCGCAACGCCATGTACCGCGACCTGGAACGTCAGTCGCTCGATGCCTTTCTCAACCCGGCCCCAGTCGGTTCCTGTCCCGACAACGGCATCGACGGATGCCGGTTTATTCAAAAGGTTCCAGAACTCCAAGGCGTCTGGAAACCCGCACCCACGCCCCATTCAGCCCCCTGAGCGGACGAATCCAGCATCCCTGCCCCCGTTCCAAGGCATCGCCCCATGTCCAACCCCCTGTCCCCCAAGGAGCGCATTAAGATCACTCGGCAACACATGCCGGAGCAACCTGCGGTCGAACGCGCTCACAACTTTGCCGAGGTCAATATTGGCCTCGAAGCCGCCATGGCCCAGCACGAGGCCATGCGCTGCCTCTCCTGCAAGAGCCAGCACTGCTTTTCCGCCTGTCCCGTCGGCGTGAAAGTCCGTGAATTCGTCGACTTGGTGGTGTCCGGGGATTACCTCGCTGCCGCCGCCAAAATCCGCGAAGACAATGTGCTCCCGGCCATCACCGGCCGCGTCTGCCCCCAGGAAAAACAGTGCGAAGGCGCCTGTATTCTCGGCAACCGCGGCGAACCCCTGGCGATCGGTTACCTCGAACGGTTCGTCGCCGATTACGAACGCAAAGTCGGCAAGGTCGGACTCCCCGCCCGCGCCCCCGCCACCGGCAAAAAGGTCGCGGTCATCGGCAGCGGTCCCGCGGGTCTCAGCTGCGCCGGTGATCTGGTCCTCAAGGGACATCAGGTCACCGTTCTGGAGGCGCTCCACGAAATCGGCGGCGTCTTGGTCTATGGCATCCCGGAATTCCGCCTGCCCAAGGAAATCGTCCGAGAAGAAGTCGAGAATCTCCGCCAGATGGGCGTCGAATTCCGAACCAATGTCGTGGTTGGCCGTACCGTTACCGTCGACGAACTTCTGGACGAAGACGGCTACGATGCCGTGTTCGTGGCGACCGGCGCCGGCTTGCCGATGTTCCTCAACATTCCCGGTGAACATCTGTGCGGCGTCTATTCCGCCAACGAATTCCTGACCCGCATCAACCTGATGAAGGCCAATGAGTTTCCGGCCTACGACAATCCGGTTTACGATTGCCGAGGCAAGGATGTCGCCGTCTTTGGGGGAGGAAACACCGCCATGGACGCCGTTCGCACCGCCCTTCGCTTGGGCGCTCGAAATGCCTGGATCCTCTACCGTCGCTCCGAAGCCGAAATGCCCGCCCGCGCGGAAGAGGTCAAGCACGCTCGCGACGAAGGCGTCCAGTTCGGCATGCTCATCAATCCCGTGGAATTCGTCGGCGACGAGAAGGGCTGGTTGACCGGCGTGAAGCTGCAAAAAATGGAACTGGGCGAACCCGATGCCTCCGGTCGACGCAGCCCCGTTCCCGTTGCCGGCTCCGAGCACCTCATGCCGCTTCAGGTCGCCATTATCGCGATCGGAAATCGCGGCAATCCCCTCGTGCAATCCACCACCCCTGACCTCGCCACCACCAAGCGCGGATACATCGTGGCCGATGCTCAGTCTCTCAAGACGAGCAAGCACGGCGTGTTCGCCGGGGGCGATATCGTGACCGGTGGTGCCACGGTGATCCTGGCCATGGGCGCCGGACGCAAAGCCGCCCACGCCATCGACGATTACCTCAGGACCGGGGTCTGGTGATCCAAATAAAGCCGATCTCCCAACCCGTCCCTCCTAGCCCGACGCGGCGGATTCAAGGGAACATGAACGCAGAAGGGAAGTGAAGGGTGGGCCACGCGGTCCCCTTCAAAGAAGACCACGGGGTCACCCATGGCGGGCGTGTTGCCCCAAACGGTGGTTACGATTGAGAAATCAGACAGAATTCAGCGGATCGGCTCCCGTAGAGACCTAGCCCAAGCTTCGCAGTTTGAGGAAGGCGAAGGCGGGATCTAGTTCATTTTCCGGGAAGCGACTCCTCGCTAGGGCCTCGTTTCTGCCACACAAAAGGGTCCGTCACTACCACGTTTCGGCGGCCCCTAAGCATGGAGCAATGACGGATCCTCCTGTTTCGGACATCGACCAATTGTCAATAGTCAATGTCTGACCCTATTGGAACTCCGGGCGGCATGTCCGACTACTGTCCATCGTCGATGTTGGATAACTCTTCGCCTCTCCGCACCCGGCCCAGGGAGTCCAGGCGCGGCCCGGAAATGCCCGGGAGTCCCAACCAATTGCTCGTTGATTTGTACCCCACGCAGGTTGAAGTTCCCGACAATCCAGCGATAGGCACCCATGATTCCTGCGAACCAACAGTCAAAGAGTCCATCCGCATGCACGCAACCGGCCGACCCAAACCTGCCGGGGTTGATCGCGCTGGCCCGGGAACACTTCTTCAAACTGGATCCAAACATCATCGGGATCCGTGTCGCCCCGGGCCGGGGCAAAACCTCCCTGCCAGGAAGTGAACCCGTATTGGTGGTTCAGGTGATGCAAAAGCTTCTCCTCTCAGACCTTGATCCGCAAAGGGTGGTGCCGCGGGAATTCCGGGGTCTGAGAACCGATGTCCGCGCACCACTTTCCGCAGACGGCGCCGATTCGAACGAGGATGACATGCGCGCCATAAGCTGGGCACGTGTGCATGTTCTCTCGCTGTCCGAGGATTTCCTGGGACGCACCCGGATTGTCCGGGACTACGGTGACGTATGCGTCATCCAGGTCGATGACACGGTGGTAAAGACCCATCCTGATGGCACGAGGTACGTGGACTACGTCGCGGCCTACAAGTTGTTCCGGACCCTGCACGGTGATCACTACGACTTCGTCACCTTCATTCCAGACTCGGAGAATGGCATGCCGGGCGTGCTGCAATCCTACCAGGCCCCGGTTTTCAACGATGTCCAGGGGATCGGGTTCTGGCCGGTCAACGACCGTCCCGCCTGGAACACCACGCGCCTCCAGGGCTTCCATGTCCTGCGTCAGTCTGTCTTGGAGGAAGCACGCCCGAACACGCTGCTCCAGGAGTTCGGGCATCAATTCGGCGCCTTCGCCAGGTACAGGGACCCAGCCACAGGAGAGACGAAGTCCGATCACCTTCTGGATGGAATTCCAGGGCATTGGGCAGACCATCTCGACGACGACCAGTCACCGATGGACTATGACCGCAACGACTGGCTGGAACGGCCGAACGGAACCTTTCGAAGGGTGTTCCTTGACCCGACCCAGAACGTGGATCGGCCGTACTGCAATCTGGACCTGTACCTGATGGGATTGCTGCATCCGGACTGCGTTGGCGAGTTCACGATGCTTCGCGACGTGGCCGGACTGCCGGCTTCCTCCGACTTTTCCGCGACACCGGTTCGACTCAACATCAAGGATTTCATCGCCCAGGAAGGACCCCGTGTGCCTGCCTTCGCCGATGCCCCGAAACAATGGCGGCAGGCATTCATCGTCCTGACCCTGGACATCCACAAGGTCCACGATCTCGCGGACAAGACGGACGCCGCCAGATATCGCTGGGAACAGGAGTTCCGCAACGCGACCAAAGGGCGTGGCCAGGTTGATACACTCCTTCGGGGCTCACCCGGGGGCACGGTCACCTTCACCGTCGTCATCGCCGTGCGGCAGGGATTTGGCACCGACGGCCAGTCCCTCAGGGCAATGGAACCCGATGTGCCGCTAGTGGGGACCTCCAAGGATTACACCTTCGCCTGCCCTGACTTAAACCCCAGCGAGCCAGCCGTTTTGATGTTCCAAAGCCGCGCCGTGAATTCCAGGAGGAATGTTTTCTCCATCAATGAGATCCCCGTGTTTGGAGGGATTCCGGTAAGTCCCGGTGTGGATGCCTGGAACGCAAATGTGATGTTGATCAATCCAGACGTGCTGCGACCGAGTGGCAACGTGCTCCACGTCGAATCCCGAAGCCAAGGCGGTGGCTCCGGAGGCGATTTGGACGACTTCATTATCGATAACCTCGTCGTGATGTACAAAGTCCGGCGGGATTGAGAGTCATCGCGCCAGAAGTCGGGTCGCCTGCAATCCGGCGATGGGCAACCCTTGGATGGTCCTTCGGGCAATCGCCATCGTGAACCGCGGCAATCCGCGGGTGCAATCCATGACACCCAACCTCGCCTTCGCCGACTCAGTTTCCCCGATTGCCAACGCGCGTGTCCGGCGGCTAGCGTGCCACCGATGATTCGCCTCGCGTTGTGGCTCCTTGTGTTCGGTGCCGCGCTGAGTCTGCGCGCGCAACAGCCGGATACGGAGTTCCTCCAGATTTATGACCGGATCCAGCAGGGCGAAACGCTGGAGAAAACCGGTCAGGCGTCCTCGGCGCTGGATCAATACCAGGCGGCCAGCAAAGACCTGGAACGCTTTGCCAAGGTCTACCCCAATTGGAACCAGAAGATCGTCCAGTTCCGCAAAGAATTCCTCGCCGACAAACTCGGCAGTCTGCGCTCCATTGTTCCCACTCCCACTCCCAATCCCGCAGCGCCCACCAAGGACGTCACCCCCGCCGTCCCACCCACGGATGATCTCTCGCTCGAACTCGCGGCCACCCGCGAGCGCCTGGAAAACGCCGAAGCCAGAGTTACCCACGCTGAAACCCGGGCCACCGCCGCCCAACAGGCGGCCAGTCAGAATCTGGCCCGCGCCAACGAACTCGGTGATCGTGCCTCGCAACTCGCCCTCGAACTTCGCCAATCCCGCGACCGCGTTGAGGTGCTGGAAGCCGCCAACCAAAACCTCGAGCGCACCCGCGAGCGCCTCGAATCCGACCGCACCACACTGCAGGCCAAGCTCCAGGAAGCACTCAGCCCAAAACCAGCCGCCATCGATCCCGCCGAGCTCGCCAAAGCCGAGGAACGCAATCGCCTTCTCATGAAGGAGAACGAAATCCTCAAGGCCGGGCTCGAACGCCAGATGGCGGACCACCAGAAACTCCTCGAGACCGCCAAGCGAGCGCTCGAATTCGAGCAACAGCTGCAAATCGCCCGCGCAGAACTCTCCGCCCAGAAAAAGGAAATCGCCGGTCTTCGACAGGAACGCGAGAAGCTCCAAGCCAAACTCGACGCCGCTTCCCGCAAATCCAACGACGAGGTGGCCGCCTCACGCCCGTCGCCTTCCCAGGAGAAATCGACCGGCCCCGCCGATTCAACAACCTCCGCGGATCTCGCCGCCCTGCGCCTGGAACTCGCCGACCAGCGATCCAAGGCGGACGAACTTCGCCGCGAGAATGCCACCCTGCTTCGTGACCTCGAGCGGTTGACCGCCATTCGAGTCACGCCTGCCAGCCTCACCGTTTCTGAAGTCTCCAGCAGCGAAGTCGCGGCCGCCGAGGTCGCACGGGTTCGCCGCCTCGAACGCGAACGGGACGAACTCGAACGGGATCTCCAAATCGCCAAAGCCGAACTCAAGCGGCGAGACCCATCCATGGCCGAGGCCCGCGCCCAAAGGCTGGCCCAGGAAGTGGCCGCCCTCACCGCCCAGGTCCGTACCCTGGAAGCCAAGCCGGAACCCTATTCCGCGGAAGAACTCGCCTTGTTCCGCGCCCCGGAAACGAGTTCCGAACTGCGACCCGTTCAAGTGGCCCAAGCCACCCCGGGCGCCCCCGCCCCGAGTTCCGGGTCCGGGGCCGGAACCTCCGGGACGACGGCCAAACCGGCCGAGACGCCCACCACCCCAGCCTCTCCCGCCACCAACACGCCGAAAACCTCCCCCGCCGACGCCACCCCTGCCCCGAACTCCACCAATGCGGTGCCGTCCAAGCCCGGCGCACCGCGTCGGCGAACCGTCAGCGACCTCCCGGCTGGCGCCGGCATCCTTGCGGCACAAGCCCAGCGCGCCTTCGCCCAACGCCGTCTCGACGAAGCCGAAAAAGCCTACCGCGAAATCCTCAAACTCGACGAAAACAACGTCTACACGCTGGGAAATCTGGGAGCCATTCTTGTCGAGAAAGGAGACATGCAGGAGGCCGAAACCTTCGCCAATCGCGCCCTCCAAATTGATCCCGACGATCCGTTCAGCCTCTCGCTGATCGGCATGATGCGTTTCCGGCAGCAGAAGCTCGATGAGGCGTTCTCCATCCTGAGTCGATCGGCCCAAATCGACCCTACCAATCCGCAAACCCAGAACTACCTCGGAATCACTCTGGTGAAGCGCGGACAACGGAAAGCCGGCGAAGCCGCACTCCGCCTCGCCATCAAGATGGATCCCAACTTCGCCTCGGCCCACTACAACCTCGCGGTCGTCTACGCCAATCAGCAGCCTCCATTCCTCGAACTCGCTCGGTTCCATTACCAGAAAGCGCGCCGCGCCGGCGAACCCGCCAATCCCGCCTTCGAGGCGCTGCTCAAAGGCGCGCCAGAATCCAGCCCGACGCCGTAGCCTGCTGGGTGCCGCCAACCCGTCCTGGCAGGGCCTATTCACCAACCCGTCGCAGGGCACCCTGAGTCCTTCCATGCTGCGCCAAGTGGTTGAGGAACTCACCGTCGCCACCCCCGGCCGCGGTTTCACCGAAATCACCGATTCCCTGGCCGGGTTCGTCGATCAGTCCGGTATCCGCACCGGATTGTTAACCCTCCACCTGCGCCACACCTCGGCATCGCTGGTCATCCAGGAGAATGCCGATCCGGACGTCCGGTCGGATCTGGAACGGTTCTTCTCCCGGCTCATTCCTGACGGCGATCGCCTGTTCCAACATTCGGCGGAAGGTCCTGATGACATGCCGGCGCATGTCCGCACCGCCCTCACAGCCGTCAATCTCAGCATCCCCGTTCGCGACGCACGCCTCGTCCTCGGAACCTGGCAGGGCGTTTATTTGTGGGAACATCGTGTGCGCAGCCATCGGCGCCGGATCGCCCTTCATCTTCTGGGTGATTAGGATCGCCACTCGCCGATTGTCGAGCCGGCCCCAAACACGATTCAATCGGCCGTGGACTTGTTCATTCAGCCCTTCGGGCTGCGCTTGACTCGGCGGTGGACCATCGCCAGCCGCACCGGCCCGGGTGGGGGACCGGGCACCGATGAATTCCCTGTGGTCCTGGTCCGGTTGCGGGATGCCAATGGCTGCGAAGGCCTCGGCGAAAGCGCGCCCTCCAATCGCTACGGCGAAACGGCGGCCAGCGTGGCTGAATTTCTCCGTCGCGTGGATCCCCGCCGCTTGTCCTTCGATGATCTTCCCGCTTCCCGCGCCTACCTCGACACCTTGTCGTCCGGCGACCATGCGGCGAAAGGGGCGCTGGATGTTGCGCTGACCGACGGCGCCGCCAAGCGGGCCGGGAAAACGGCCCACGACTTCCTGGGATTGCCCTTCACCGAAGGACGCCACCTCACCTCGTTCAGCATTGGCCTCGACACGCCAGAGGTGATCCATACCAAGGTCAAGGAGGCCGCTCATTACCCGGTCCTGAAACTGAAACTCGGCAGCGCCACCGATCGCGACAATCTCGCCGCACTACGCGCCGCGGCTCCTGATAAGACCGTGCGCGTCGACGCCAACGAGGCCTGGAAATCCAAGGAGACCGCACTGAAGGAACTGGAATGGCTCGCCAACGACGGCCATGTCGAGTTCGTCGAACAACCCATGCCCGCCGCCGTTCCGCGGCCGGATTGGGAATGGCTCAAGGAACGATCCCCGTTGCCCATCATGGCCGACGAATCGTACCGTTTCGCTTCCGACCTCGAGACGGTGCTGGGCTGCTTCCACGCGGTGAACGTGAAGCTGGTGAAAGCGGGCGGCGTCAACCCCGCCCACCAGGCTCTCCGCGCCGCCCGCAATGCCGGCCTCAAGACCATGCTCGGCTGCATGATCGAAACCAGCATTCTCATCGCCGCCGCCGCCCACCTCGCCGATCTCACGGATTACCTCGACATCGACGGCAATCTCCTCGTCAACAACGACCCGTTTTCAGGACCCACCGCAGTCAACGGACGCATCTCCTTCGCGGATGCACCCGCCCCCACCGGCTTGCGGGTCGCCCGTCGTCATGGCGCCCCGATCTGATCACGGGCCGATGCCCACGCGCCACCGCGCCTGCGCCGTGTCCTTGTCGGCGTGTCTGTGGATCCTGGGCTTCTGCGGCCTCGCCGCCGAGGCTCCCCATTACCGATTCAATCAGACCATCTCCCGGCCGGTCCTCGAGAATTACCTATCCCGCGCCATCACCATGGAGGGCTTCCTCCACGGCCGCGGCGATTTCGATGACCATCTGCGCATGCTCCGTCGAGTCGGGGCCAAGTTTATCGGCCGCAGCGTCTGCCTGTGGGGAGGTGAATCTCGCTTCCTCGAACAACTCGCTGGGGTGCGGCGCCTGTCTCCCAAGGTCCATGCCGCCGATCCTGAGATCATCCTCCAGGCCTGCATCTTCGAGATCGTCACCACCGAGGTGGACTCCATTCCGGTGCCCACCGAGGCCTTTGCGGCGTTGGGTCTCCCCATCGAGCAACGTCGTTTTCGATACGCCGACATGCTCTATCCGGACGGGCGCTTCAAGGACCACTGGCGCAAGGGACAGTCCGTGCCCGACATCAGCCGCACCGAAACCCGACTTTGGTTCTATGCTCAAGGGACCTCCTACATCGACGCCGGTTGCGAGGCGATTCACCTCGGCCAGACCGAATTGATGAACCGCCGAGATCCCAAACTCGACCACTATGAACAGGTCCTTCAACTCCTCCGCTCCTATGCTTCCCAAAAGGCCCGCCGTCACATGGTCCTGTTCGATTCCCATGTTCCCAGCGGCGGACTCGTCCGCGACGGCCGCCTGCTGATGGACTTCCATTCCTTCCCGCTTCGCATTCTCGAAACCCCCGAGCGCCCCACGGAAGCCATCCTGAAGCTTGGGTTCTCGGATGGAATCTACCTCCGCAGCAAGGGAGGCCAGACCTACAGTGGCTGGACCTGCGATCATCTCCCGTACCTGGTCGAAATCGACAATTGGGGTGTCAGCAAACAGCCCGGGCAACCCGGCGTCGGCAGCATCTGGATTTGGGGCTACGACGAGATCAGTTGGTTCGCCCACCAGACTCGCGATTATCGAAGTCGCTGGCTGCGCTACGCCCGCGATTGGGTGCGGGCCACCGACACCAACGGTTTCCTCCAGATGCCGGGCAGCCGAACCCTCGCCGGCCCCGTCGGCGACGTGCATTGGTACCATGCCAATCATCCCAGCCCCGCGGTCCCCCAAGGTTTCGGCGACGAAGACACCATCCGCGACCTCTGGTCGTCAACACCGCCCCCCGCTTCAACCCGTTAACGGGTTGCGCTCGCCACAGGTCGCCTGCCCTCGGGCTCACGCCAAGGTGGCGAGCCCCGTGAATTCCGGAAACAGGGCGTTGCAATTGCCTCTCTCGGACCTAGCCTGCCGTCGATCATGCCTCGTTTGTGCCCACTCCTTGCCGCCATGGTACTGCTGGCCCGCTTCCTTGCAGCCGCCCCTGCTGCGACCGTGGATTATCTCAACGAGGTCAAACCCATCCTTACCCAGCATTGCGTCATTTGCCACGGCGAGGATCACCCCAAAGGCAATCTCCGACTCGACACCGCAGCGCTCGCGCTCCAAGGCGGTGAAACGGGTCCGGCATGGGTCGCCGGCGATGCCGAGCACAGCCTTTCCATTCAAGCGATCGAAGGACGGCACCCAAGCCTCTCGCGGATGCCGTACAAAAAACCACCTTTGGATCCCAAAGAAATCCTCACCCTCCGCCGTTGGATCGAAGAAGGCGCCATCGCCCCAACCTCGGAGAAGGCCGGACGTTTCGTGCATTGGGCCTTCACTCCGCCACGGCGACCCGCCGTTCCGCCCCTGGAATCCAGCGCGACCATCCGCAATCCCATCGATCACTTCATCCAGGCCCGACTCGTTCGGGAACGCATCGTCCCCTCGCCCGAAGCCGATCGCGTCACCCTGCTCCGACGTGCCAGCCTGGACCTGCTCGGACTCCCTCCGACACCCTCCCAAGTTGATGCCTTCACCACCGACACCCGGGTTGACGCCTACGATCGTGCCATCGAGGAACTCCTGCGTTCGCCGCATTATGGCGAGCGCTGGGCCCGGTGGTGGCTGGATATCGCGCGCTACGCGGACTCCAACGGTTACAGCATCGACGCCCCTCGCGTCATGTGGCCCTGGCGCGACTGGGTCATCGCCGCATTCAACGACAACAAGCCCTTCGACCATTTCATCATCGAACAACTCGCCGGTGACTTGCTCCCCAACGCGACGACCTCGCAGCGCGTTGCCACCGGGTTTCATCGCAACACCCAAATCAATCAGGAAGGCGGCATCGACCCGGAACAGTTCCGCATCGAATCCGTGCTGGATCGCGTCAACACCACCGGAAGCGCCCTGATGGGCATCACACTCGCCTGCGCGCAGTGTCACGACCACAAATTCGACCCGTTCACCCAGCGTGACTATTTCCAGATATTCGCATTCTTCAACGATCAGGACGAACCCACGCTTCCCCTACCCACCGAGGCCGAGCGAAAAGCTGTAGCCGCGCACGCCGAAGAACTTTCCCGTATCGAAGCCGCCCTGGCCTCGATCCAGGAATCCGACGAACCCGCCGCCAAAACCGAGCGCGAAAAACTCGCTGCCAACCTCGCCCGCCTCAAAAAGAAAACTCCGCCCACCACCACCACTCTCGTCCTCGCCGAACGCCCCGCGCCCCGCGAGAGTTACATCTTTATCAAGGGCGACTTCACCCGCCGCGGCCTCGACGTGCAACCTGCCGTGCCTGCGGTGCTCGCAGGAGCCGCACCCGACGCCGTCCCAACGCCCCAACACGGCCGACTCCGTCGACTCGACCTGGCGCGCTGGCTGACCCACCCCAACCACCCGCTCACAGCCCGGGTCGTCGTCAATCGAATCTGGCAGCAGTACTTTGGTCGAGGGCTGGTCGAGACTGAGAATGACTTCGGCACCCAAGGCATCCCACCCACCCACCCGGACCTGCTCGACTGGCTGGCCCTCGAACTCATCGATTCCTCATGGAACCTCAAGGCCTTGCATCGACAAATCGTCACCTCGGCCACCTATCGACAATCGTCGCGCATCCGCCCCGATCTCGCCGAAAAGGACCCCAACAACCGGTGGCTCGCCCGCCAAAACCGGCTCCGTCTCGACGCCGAACTCATCCGTGATGTCGCACTGGCCGCCAGCGGAGTCCTCCATCCGGCAATCGGCGGACCCTCCGTCTTTCCGCCGCAACCGGAAGGTGTAATGAACCTCGGGCAATCCCGCCGGGAATGGACCGCCAGCAGCGGCCCGGACCGTTTTCGGCGCGGCCTTTACACCTTCTACTGGAGAGCAACGCCGCACCCCGCCCTGGCTGTCTTCGATGCTCCGGACGCCTTCAGCGCCTGCACCCGCCGACTCCGCTCCAACACTCCTCTCCAGGCACTAACACTGCTTAATGACTCGGCTTTCATGGAACTCGCCGCCGCACTTGCGGCCCGCCTCGAACGCGAGCCCGCCACCTCCGATCGCTGGGCCACGGCGTTCCGCCTCTGTGTCGCGCGCCCCCCCGAACCCGCCGAACACGCCCGAATCCAGGCGTTGTTCGATGAGGAACGCCGGCAGCACGGCGAATCGGCGGCCTGGCTCACCGTCGCCCGTGTGCTTCTCAATCTCGACGAAACCATCACCCGCGAATGAGTTCCGAAATCAATCGTCGCCATTTTCTCGGACGCTCCGGCCTGGGCTTGGGTTCCCTGGCTCTCGCCTCACTGCTCGATCCATCACGCTCCCAGGCCAGCCCAACGACGACGATCGATGCCTCCCATCCCATGGCTCCCAGGCCCGGGCACGGCATTCCCCGGGCGCGAAACGTCATCTACCTCTTCATGGCCGGGGGGCCCTCGCAACTGGAGCTCTTTGATTTCAAGCCGCGCCTTAACCATCTCAACGGCCAAGCGATCCCCGACTCCTACCTCGAAGGCAAACGCTTCGCCTTCATGGACAGTTCGTTCAAGAACAAGTCCACGTTGCTCGGCTCCAAACGCGCGTTCCGCCAATACGGACAATCCGGAATGTGGGTCAGCGAACTGTTCCCGCATACCGCCCGTATTGTGGATGACGTCACCTTCATCCGCACTTGCGCCACCGACGTCTTCAATCATGCCCCGGCCAAACTCTTCATGAACACTGGGTCGGCCCAGTTCGGACGTCCCAGCATGGGCTCCTGGGTCACCTACGGCATCGGCAGCGAGGCCGACAATCTACCCGGCTTCGTGGTCCTGCAAAGCGGTCCGCGCGGCCCGCGCGGCGGTGCGGTCAATTGGGGAAGCGGCTTTCTTCCCACCTCGTACCAAGGCGTCCCGCTTCGATCCCAGGGTGAACCGATTCTCAACCTCACCACTCCCACGGGCATCACCGACGACCGCCAACGCCGTGCCATCGATGCGGTCCGCGATCTCAACCTCCAACGACTGGTCGAAACGGGGGACCCGGAAATCACCACCCGAATCGCCGCCTACGAGATGGCTTATCGCATGCAGACCAGCGCGCCGGAAGCGATGGACCTTCGCGGCGAATCCGAAGCCACTCTGAATCTTTACGGCGTCGATCGCGAAAAACCGTCCTTCGCCCGGAATTGCCTCCTCGCTCGGCGTCTCATCGAACGCGGGGTGCGCTTCGTTCAGCTCTATCACACCAATTGGGATAGCCACGGCGGTCCTGGCGAAAACCTCGAAGACGACTTCGAAAAAGTCTGCCACCAGGTGGACCAGGGCCAGGCCGCCCTGGTCCTCGATCTCAAGGCACGGGGTCTTCTCAAGGATACCTTGGTGTTATGGGGAGGAGAATTCGGACGCACCCCCATGGGTGAAAGCCGCGAAAAGACCGGTCGCAACCATCACATCGACGCGTTCACCATGTGGCTCGCCGGCGGAGGCGTGAAAGCCGGCCATATTCACGGCGAAACCGACGAACTAGGCTTCGGTCCAGCCGCCGACCGCGTCCATACCCATGACCTTCATGCCACCGTGCTCCACCTGCTCGGCCTCGACCACAAGCGCCTCACCTACCGCTTTCAAGGACGAGATTTCCGTCTGACCGACGTCTACGGAGAACTGGTGCCGGGAATCCTCGCGTGAGGACGCGCGCGGACGACTTGGTTTGGATGGATCGGCATCATCGTCTTTCCTGCCCGGCAACCATTCTACTCCTTGCGACGCGCTACCGCTGGCGATTCCTGCAGCCTTCTGGCAGGTTGCGACCCCGGATGAGAACGGTGTTGTTCGCCTGGATCACAGTGGCACTTCTCGGCCTCGGCATCGCCTGCGCGGACAGCCTTCCACCTCCCTTCACTCCACCAACGCCGACCGCTGAGCCTCCGATCACCGCAGCCGCGCTTCGACCCAGCTCGGTCAACCCGGCGGGCGCCGGCGAATTGGCCAAGACCATTTCTCAAATCACCGGCGTCGCCATCTCGCCGCTGCTTGGAACGGGGGCGGTCGGCGCTTGGCGCTATTTCGACACCCCCAAGGCCCAGCGTGCCACCCTGCCATGGTTCGCCCAGCCCTGGTTCTGGGTGCCGGCCTTGATTCTGGTCGGATTGGTCTTTGCCAAGGACGCTCTCGGTCCAACCACCCCCACGGCCCTCAAGAAGCCGATGGATGTCGCCGAGGTGCTCGAGAACAAGGTGAGCGGACTCATCGCCGCAGGCGCGTTCGTCCCGCTGGCGGTGGGCATCTTCGGATCCAGTCTTCCCGGCACCGCCGGTCTTGATCCGAGCTCCGCCGGCCTCGCCGCGGCCACCAGTTCGCAATGGTTGAATGTTCTCCTCACTCCATTCGCCCTCATTGCGTTCGTCGCCGTGTTCCTCCTCGGTCACGTGATCAACGTGCTCATCCTTCTCAGCCCGTTCACCACCGTCGACGCCGCCCTGAAACTCCTCCGCACCGCCCTTCTTGGCACAGTCGTCGGAACCTCGTTCGCCAGCCCCACGCTCGGCGCCGTTTGGGCCGCGATCATCATTCTCGTCAGCCTGTTCTTCTTCGGTTGGACCTCGCGCCTGACAGTGCTTGGAAGCGTGTTCATCTTTGACGTTCTTTCCCGCCGGCGCCGCTGGTTTCGTCCGGACCCAAAATCGAATTGGATCTTTCTGGCCAGAACGATCGGCCCAACCCCCATTCGCACGTACGGCAGGCTGGAGCTCGGCGAATCGGGACAATGCCTCTTTCATTATCGACCCCGTTGGTTCGGACAACCCACCACCATTGAACTGCCCCAGGGATCCTATTGCGTGGGGCGAGGCTTCATTTACGCCGATCTCTTGAAGATCGAGGGGGAGACAACCACACGCTTCGGGATTCTGCCGCCGCGCTACAAAGGCCACGAAGAAGCCATCACCCGCACCTACAAACTCGCCCCCATGCGCGAAGTGGGATTGCGCGCCTTGTGGCGTTTCCTCGGCGAACTCTTCGGATTTGAGTCCAATCCAAGGCCTGCCGTCGGCGTTCGCCACCCGGCAGGATAGACTGCTTCTTCGGCCTTCGTACGGTGACCACAGCGACCGGCGCAGGAGATCCTCAAGACTCCGGACGCAATAGTCGGCGAGAACGTTCGGCCGGGCCTGGACCGGCCCATGCCGTTATGCCTTGGAACGATCCCAAAGGACCTTGATGACCTTCAGCAGGATCACGCCCGCCACCACGAACACCCCCAGGAGCCAGGCGGCTTGGGTCCAACGACCATACAGCACGCTGCCTACCACAAAGAGCGACGACCAAATGGTGGCGCAACCGGCCGACCACCCCACGAGCGCCAGCGGAATATTCTCGTGGCCCGCGGCGGCCTCGGACTCGGACACTCCCGCTTCCCGCCGAATGCGCGCCCATCCCGGGCCGAACGGCCGTACTTTGCGGTAGAAATCGATCAAAACCTGCCGGTCGGTCGCCGGACTCACGAAGGCCGTCACCACCCAGCACAACGTCGTGACGGCAATCGTCATCAACAATGCGTGATGCGTGCTCACGTCGTAGCCGCCGCGCTTGAGAATCAAGAGCAGGATGGAAAAGCCGAAGGAACTCACCATCGCTGCGACCTCACACCAGGCATTGACCCGCCACCAGAACCACCGCAGGAGATACAGCAAACCGGTGCCGGCACCCACCTGGAGCAGGATGTCGAAACTGTCCTTGGCGGTGTCCAGCAGGTACACCATCCCCGCGGAACCGAGAAACAACAGAACAGTCGTCACCCGGCCCGCCAAGACATAGTGCTTCTCCGGAGCGTCTTTTCGGATGACCCGCTGATAGAAGTCATGCACCAGGTAGGACGCTCCCCAATTCAGATGCGTCAAGATGGTCGATGAATTGGCGGCGATCAGTCCGCCCACCATCAGGCCGATGAATCCGACCGGCAAAAACTTCAGCATAGCCGGGTAGGCAATATCGTGACCCAGCAAGGACGGATCCATGTTGGGAAACGCAGCCTGGATGTCCGAGAGCTGGGGGTAAACCAACAGCGAGCAAAGCCCCACGAGAATCCAGGGCCAAGGTCGCAACACGTAGTGGGCAATATTGAAGAACAGCACCGCGCCCAGCGCATCCTTCTCCGATTTCGATGCCAGCATGCGCTGCGCGATATAGCTGCCACCGCCCGGTTCAGCGCCCGGATACCACGTCGCCCACCACTGCACCGCAATGGGCATCACAAAGACGGCGAACGCCAAATCCCATTGGTTGGTGAAATCCGGCAGAAAATTCAGATAGTGCAGCATCGTCTTGCCGTCCGGCCCCGGCATCGGGGCACTCAACTTGGAAACCAGCACCCCCAGTCCCCCCACATGCTCAACGGCGAAGTACGCTGCGGCGATCACTGCGGTCATCTTGATAAAGAACTGGATCATGTCGATGACCAGCACCCCCCACAGTCCGGAGTGCGCGGCGAACGCCACATTCAACAGCCCAACCACCAGCAAGGTTTGCCAGCGCGGCATGCCGAAGAGGACGTTGGCGATCTTGCACGCCGCGAGATTCACCGTCGCCATGATGACACAGTTGAAGAACAAACCGAGGTAAACGGCCCGGAAGCCACGCACCACGCTCGCCGCTTTGCCGGAATAACGAATCTGGTAGAACTCGAGGTCGGTCATCACCTCCGAACGCCGCCACAGGCGTGCGAAGAAAAACACCGTGGCCACCCCCGTCAAAACATACGCCCACCACACCCAGTTCCCCGCCACCCCGTTCCGCCGCACGATGTCCGTCACCAGGTTCGGCGTGTCGCTGCTGAAAGTGGTCGCCACCATCGACAGGCCTGCCAACCACCATGGCACGGCCCGACCGGAGACAAAAAATTCAGAGGTGCTCTGCGACGCCCGCTTTCCAAAAAACAAGGCGGGAAGAAAACAAACGGCCAGCGATGCCGCCACGATCAACCAGTCGATCAACTCGAGTTTCATGAAGGAGTGGGTTCGCGATTGGGATTCTCCCGCCGAATGAGGTTAGGCTTTCCCCCCGAAACTGACGAAATCGTCGAGGTCGAGGAGATCGGCCCACGTCCGGATATCCTCCCGAACCGAACTGAATTTCGCAACGGCCTCCATGAAATACTCCAGGGTCTCGCGGTCCCCATCCGGCCCTCGGCGATCCTGGTAATCGCTCCACTGCAGAATCTCCCAGGCCTGCCGCTTCAACGGCGCCTGTGCCTGGATCCATTGCAGGATCTCCCAGTCGCCACCACCTTTTGCCACCTCGGCCTTCAACACCTCGGCGTCCAGACCGGTGAACCGAAAGAAATGCTGGTCCAGTGGACAGTGGTACTTGTACTCACCCAGTTGGCCCGCCAAGGAAGCCCGGCACTTGTCGAGAATCCGGGGAAGAATCGCGTAGCCTCCCAATCGACAGCGCATGCTCCGCGGCGGACGCTGCGTAAGGTCAATCACTTGCACACGGCGCAGGGTAAACGAGCGGCCCCCCTGATCCAGCCGCGATTCAACCTCCTGTTACTGGCATTGCCACCCGGTCGGTACAACCTATAGTCTAGCCGGCTGCAATGACGCGCCGACCGGTTCCGAACCTATGGAGATACTGAAGATCATCGTCATCCTGTTGGAGGTCCTTCTCTTCTTCAACTTGATGATTGTGGTGCATGAGTTGGGCCACTTCCTGGCAGCACGCTGGCGCGGCCTGGTCGTCGAACGCTTCGGCATCTGGTTTGGCAAGCCGCTCTGGCAGAAAAGGATTAACGGCGTCTGGTACAGCCTCGGCAGCATTCCCGCGGGAGGCTTCGTCGCCCTCCCCCAATTGGCACCCATGGAGGCGATCGAAGGACACTCCGACCTCGATCGGGCCAAACTCCCGCCGGTCGCGCCCATCGACAAGATCATCGTCGCCATCGCCGGTCCCTTGTTCAGCTTCGGGCTGGCGGTCATCTTCGCCGTGGCAGTCTGGTGGCTCGGCCGTCCCGTCAGTGAAGCCGAAGCCACCACCACCATCGGCTACGTCCTGCCGGACTCCCCCGCCGAAAAAGCCGGACTGCGCGCGGGCGACCGCCTCGTTTCCATCGACGGCAAGGCGGTGACGCGGTGGGGCGGCATCAGCTCCGACAGCGTGACGTGGAGAATCGTCCGAAGCGAACACGACACGGTGCAGGTCGGCTACGTGCGCGATGGAGTCACCAACGAAACCGTTGCCAGCCCGGTGATTCCCGCCCGCCGCTTCTGGCAGCGCCAGGCCACCCGTCAATTGCAGATGATGCCGGCCGAAACTCCCATGGTGGCCGCGGTCGAACCTGGCAGTGCCGCAGAGAAAGCCGGACTTCGACCCAACGACCTGATTACGCAAGTCAACGGCGTCCGCCTCTTTAGCCCCCTCGGCATCACCGAATACGCCCGCAAGAATCCGGACCAATCCCTCAACCTCTCGGTCCAGCGCGGCTCCGAATCCGTGCAAGTGACCCTGGAACCCAAAGGCGTTCCGGTTTCCGCCGTCATGCCCGGCAGCCCCGCCGAAGCCGCCGGTATTCGGCGCGGCGACCGAGTCGTCGCCATCAACGGCACCTCCTACCGTGTCGCCGAGGAGTTCAGTCAGCAGGTACAAAAGAGCGGGGGCAAGGAACTCGTCTTCACCCTCAGCCGCGACCAGGAAAAGATCGATGTTCGCGTGCAACCCGCCATCCCCGTCGACGACACCGTCCCGCGTATCGGCGTCATGTGGGGCAGCGACACCGGCATCATTTATGACGAGTTCGGACGGTTCGAAGTGATTCATCCAGGCCCGGTCGAGCAGATCCGGCTGGCCATGATGGCGATCGTCAACACCTTCGAAGCGCTTCTGTCGAAGAAATCCGACATCAAATTGCAGCACATGTCCGGCCCGGTACAAATCGTCCGGGTCTATTACATCCTCTTCGAGAATGTCGACGGCTGGCGGCAGGCGATCTGGTTCAGCGTTATCCTCAACGTCAACCTCGCCCTGCTCAATCTGATGCCGGTTCCCGTGCTCGACGGAGGACATATCGTCCTGGCCATGCTCGAGGGCATCCGGCGTCGTCCCCTCAATGGCAGAGTCCTCGCCTACATCCAATACACCTTCGCCAGCCTGATCATCGGCTTCATGCTCTACGTCACGTTCTTCGACGCCCAAGACTGGCTCGGTGGGGGCAGCAACGGACCGCAGATGCGGTTCGAGGCCAAGCCCGCTGACAAGTGATTCTTCCGGTGCGGTTCTCCACGATATCAACCACCCCGATTCACCACGGGACAGATTGACCTGCCCAAAACGGGGACCGCCACAGACCCCTCCGTCCATGAGCTACTGCCCTTCGCTTTTCCAGTTCCAACGTCGCATCACCCGGGAAGTGCGGGTCGGCGATCCCAGCCGTGGCGGCGTCACCATCGGTGGCCAGCATCCGGTCGTGGTCCAATCCATGATCACCTGCGACACCATGGACACCGCGGCCTGTGTCCGGGAGACCCTGGATCTCGTCAAAGTCGGGTGCCAGATCGTCCGCATCACCGCGCCCACCGTAAAGGACGCAGCCAATCTCCAGAACATCGTCGCCGAATTGCGCGCTCGCGATTGCTGGGTGCCGATCGTCGCCGATATTCATTTCAAACCGGAAGCCGCCATGGAGGCGGTCAAGTGGGTGGAAAAAATCCGCGTTAACCCGGGCAACTACGCCGACAAGAAGAAATTCGCAGTCAAGGAGTACACCGATGAGGTGTACGCCGCCGAAGTGGCCAAAATGGAGGAGGCGTTCGCGCCGCTCGTCCTGGAATGCCGACGACTTGGACGTGCCCTGCGCATCGGAACCAACCACGGATCCCTCAGCGACCGCATCATGAACCGCTGGGGCGACACCCCCGCTGGCATGGTCGAGAGCGCACTGGAATTCGCCCGCGTCTGTCGCAAGCACGACTTCCACGACTTTGTCTTCTCGATGAAGGCCTCCAATCCGAAGGTCATGATCGAGTGCTATCGCCTCCTCGTCGATCGCCTCGCCAGTCTCGGGCCGGATTGGAACTATCCCATTCACCTCGGGGTCACGGAAGCCGGCGAAGGCGAAGACGGCCGCATCAAGTCGGCCATCGGTATCGGCTCCCTGCTCTGCGACGGACTCGGCGACACCATCCGCGTCAGTCTCACCGAAGACAGTCCTCGTGAAATACCCGTCTGCCGGGATCTGCTCGCCCAGATTCCGCAACTCACCGAGGCACGAACCGCGATTTCCTCGCACCGCTCGCCGCCTGCCTGGGATCCCTTCCATTTTTCCCGTCGCGAGTCCGCGGTCGCCAACCTCGGCGACGTGTCGTGCGGCGGCGAGAACGTGGTCCGAGTCATCGTGACTCAGGCGGCCTTCGACAAGGTCGCGGCCAAAATCCCTGCCAAAGCCGATGTCCGGCCCGAGGGTATTTACGAGGACCTCAATGTCCTGGAACTCGATCCGCGATCGCCACTGACTCCCGACACGCTCCCCTGCGACACGCAATTGGTCACCGTGCGTGACGAGATCGACCTGCCGGCCATCACGGCTTTCCGACTCCTCGCCATCCGCCTTCGCGAAGCTGGCCGGCGAAATCCCATTCTGCTCAAGGATTGCCTCGCCTTCGACGACGTGCCGCTAACGCCCGACACAGCCTTGCTTCGCGCTTCCGTAGTGATCGGCTCCTTGCTCGCGGACGGCCTTGGCGACGCCATTCTCGTGCGAGGCGAGAGTGGTGCCGGCCAGTCGTTGCGCCTCGCCTTCAATATCCTTCAGGCGGCCGGTTGCCGAAGCTTCAAGACGGATTACGTCGCCTGTCCCAGCTGCGGCCGCACACTCTTCAACCTCCAGACTGTCACTGCCCGCATCAAAGCCCGCACCGAGCACCTCAAGGGCGTAAAAATCGCCATCATGGGTTGCATCGTGAACGGCCCCGGCGAAATGGCCGATGCCGACTTTGGCTATGTCGGCGGCGCTCCCGGCAAAATCAATCTTTACGTCGGCAAAACCGCCGTGAAATTCAACATTCCCGAGACGGAGGCAGTCGAGCGCCTCGTCGACCTCATCCGGGAACACGGCAAGTGGGTCGAGCCGGAAACCTCCGCGGTGCTTCCCACCGGTCCGTCCTGACTCTTCGCATCAACGTCCCGCCGACCCGCCTGAAACGGCGGGCTTTGGACGGATGGTGGGGTCCCAAGTGACAGCTCCCGTCGGCCGCGCCCAAACCCGGCATATCGCCTCATCCCTGGGACCACGGACTTGGATGCCAAAGCTTGGCTCATCGCCATCCGCCCCCGGGTGTCGATAGAGAACCGTGGTTCCCGGCCACTTGTCGACTGGCCCGCCTTCCAGGGCAAGACCTTGAAAGACCCCAACCGCGTTGAGGTGGGGTGGGGTCAAGGTCAGCCCTCCGCGGTCATCTGCGAAGACAGACACCAACCCGTTCCTTTGCGGGGTTGGCGGTAGCGCGAGAAATGCGATCTCCCGTACCCGATCCCAAGCACCCTCCAGCTCGAGACGGGTGCGGGTGACGAAACGAGGAACAGCATCCGGGGCCGCCATCCGATACACCGGGACCGGCAGATCCAACCGCTGGTCGGAGAGATCCAGCCGGTACATGATTTGGTTGTAGTCGTATCGGGGCGTCAGGGTCTTGGCACCCGAAAAACTCGCGGTGTAGGTGCCCTCGAAATACACCAGCCGCCCACCATCCTGGTCGAAATAAGGATGCTGAGTCGGGTTATAGAAATTGTAGTCGCCGTGCGTCACCACCTTGCGCGCGTAGACCCACGGGCCAACCGGTGTGTCCGCTTCCGAAAACCAGACGTCTCCCGGCGCTCCGGAAGCCAGTTGGATCCAACGCTGACGATACTCGTTCCAACATACGGAGCCACGTCCGTCGGGAACCGGTGCACCCGTCGCTACGTCCACCTGTCGCAACCAGCGATCGGCATCACCAATCCGGCCATCGCGCACCAGCGCGCGCTGGCGTCCGTGATTCCACCGTTTGCCTCCGGCACGCCACGCATACCGGGCGGCACCTGTCGCATCGCGCTCGATGGTCGTCGAACCCGCCCCCTCGACCATGCAGGTGTAGGCCTCGTAGGCGGACAGGTCCGACAGGCTGCTCAGATTCGCCGGCACCCGATAGTTTGGGTAGAGAAACAAGTATTCTCGGCCGGCGACCCAAGCTCGAAATGGATGCGAGGAATCGTGACCGTCCTGCAGATCCCAGGTGACCTGTCGGCGAAATACTCCTTTGCGATCGTCGAAGACCATCAAATGCCACGCATACGCTGGCTTCAATCCCTCCTGACTCGAAACGCGCGCCACCAACTGTTCCTCATCGTTCTCGTCGCGAACGGTCATCACCCCCTCGATCCAATGCAGACCCTTCCCCAGTCCCGGACACATCGAGCGGCTGAAGCCTTCGGCGTTTCGAAAATACTCGAGATCGACGCCGATCGAAGGATCCAATCCTCCCTTGGAGGGAAACTCCGACACCGCGCCAGCCGCCGCAAAGTTACCCAAGGGGTAGCTGGCTCGGTCTGTGTCGCCCCAAAACCAGTAGAGTTTTCCGCGATAGGGAGTCGCGATGACGGTGTCCTGTCCCGTGACCTGAGCATTCAACAACGGCTCTCGCAGGGGCGACCGACGCCCTAGCGACACCATGTCCCGGTAGATGCCCGCTCCCGTCACCCGGTATAAGCGCTCGGCGATGTTGGTTCTGTGGACGACCCATCGCGTCCGACCGCCACGCCGGGTTCGGACGCGGATTCCTTCGTAGCCGAACGAGTCCTTGGGAAACGTGTAACCTGGGCTCGCGATGTGGAAAAACACCTCCCTTCCAAGCAAGCCTGGCTCATCGAAGGCTACCCAGCCCCCACTGTCGGTCCAGTAACTGACCTTGTGGACCGTCCTCAATTCCACCAACGGCACCCCGCGGCCCGTCTGATCATCGACCACCTCTATCCCGAAGCTGTCTGAACGCTCGGCCCCTACGACGGCCATGGAACCGAAGCAGATCCAAGCCCAAAAAATCCATCGAACTCGCCGCTGCCATCGGGCGAGAGCGGCCAGAAACCAACCCTCACTTCCGGTCCTATAGCGACCATCCCGAGCGCGAAGGCGGTTGGATCCAGGCATTGGCATCGGAGAAATTCTTGAATCGTGCGGACTCGGAATCCCAGTCCAGCCGTTGCCCCGGGAATTTGATGGCAATTACGCCGAGCAAAGCCAACTCGGTCAGGGGGCCACCATAGGAAAAGTCAGATCCGGTTTTCCCGCCGCCGCGAATCGCCTGCAGCCACTCCCAATGGTGCTCCTTTACCCGCGGAATCGTTTTTGGAGGACGTTGAAACGCCTCCATCCGGGCATGCGGAAGCAGTCGCACCCCGCCGGCGCCGTGCGATCCATACATGATGGTTCCCTTGTCGCCGATGACCACCGCTCCGGTGCGGACTTCCTTGTCATCGGGATCCATCTCCGGCGGTCGCGGGATGCGCTCGGTCCCGCTGTACCAATGCATGGTCACCGGGCCGCGATCGCCCTTGGCCGGGAATTGATAGGTGATGACCTCACCCTTTGGAAACGCATCCCCTTGGGTCTTCGGATTGTAATTCGGCACCTTCGCCACCACCGATGTCGGCGCTCCGAGATCCAGCGCCCAAAATACCGGATCGACGACGTGGCAGGTCCAATCGCCCACCGTTCCGTTGCCAAATGGAACCCAACCCCGCCACGAGCCCGGCAAGTACGCCGGATGGTACGGCCGGTCCAACGCCGGTCCCAGCCAGAGATCCCAATCCAGGGTTGAAGGCACGGAGTGCACCTCCTTCAGTGCGGCCAATTGATCCATACCGGAGTTCACCGCCTCGCAACCGGCATGAATGGTATGGACCTTTCCAATGGCGCCAGACCAGATCCATTCGCAAAAGTCGCGAATCGTATCATACGAATGGCCTTGGTTGCCGAGTTGGGTGACCACCTTGTGTTCCTTGGCCGCTTTCATCATCGCCCGCACTTCATAAACCGAATGCGCCAGCGGCTTCTGACAATACACATGCTTTCCCCGACGCATCGCCGCTATGGCCGCCACCGCGTGCGTGTGGTCCGGAGTCGACACCACCACGGCGTCGATTTCCTTCTCCATCGCGTCGAACATCTTTCGGAAATCACGGAACTGCCGAGCCTTGGGGAACTTCTTGTAGGTATCGGCGGAATGACGCACATCGACGTCGCAGAGCGCCACGATGTTGTGTTCGGGAGCTACCGTCGCAATGTCGCCGGCCCCCATTCCGCCGACGCCGATGCCCGCAATGTTAATCCGTTCGCTCGGTGCGGGATTTGCCCCGCCGGCAATCACGTGCCGGGGCACAATCATGAAGGCGCCCGTCGCCGAGGCGGCGGTTTTTAGAAAGTGACGGCGGTTCGGAAAATAGGTCCGAGTTTTCATGGGCATAGCCAGATGGTGTATCGGCGGATCCAAGACGTGTTCCAAACGTCACATCCGCACGCGTCAAAACTTCGTCGTTCGAGGGACGTCCGAGCCTGTCGCCGGGACGCCGACACGGTCAAGTGACCAGGTGCCGATTTCGCACATCCTCCCTGTCATTGACGCCCCCATAGAACGGCCTAGCGTCGAGTCATGCCCTGCCGCTCGTGCCGGCGCCTGCTTTCCCAAGGCGCGCTCTTGGCCTTTTCCATTTCCGCCATTGCCGTGCCACTGAAGGTAGCCTGTGTCGGAGACAGCATCACCGAGGGTGCCGGACTCGCGAGCCCAGCCATCGAAAGCTACCCGGCCCGTCTCCAACGCCTGTTTGGAACCAACGACTATGCCGTGCGCAATTTCGGCGTCAGCGGTCGCACCCTGCTCAAAAAGGGAGACTTCCCGTACTGGAAGGAGGCCGCCTTCCGACAAAGTCAGGATTGGGGCCCGGATGTGGTGATCATCAAGTTGGGAACGAATGACTCCAAGCCCCAGAACTGGCGTTACGGAACCAACTTCGTGGCCGACTACGAGGAATTGGTTGGCATCTACCGCGCTCTTCCCAGTCAGCCCCGCGTCATCGTCTGTACACCGGCTCCGGTCTTCAAGACCGGCGCCTTCGACATCAAACCCGGTGTCGTGGCCACCAACATCGCGCCGGCCGCCCGTGATCTCGCAACACGACTGGGGACGGGGCTCATCGACTTCCATACGCGCCTGTCCGATCGCGGCGCGTGGTTTCCCGACACCGTCCACCCGAACAACCGTGGCGCCGCCGCCATGGCCGCCATCGTCTTCGAGTCCCTCGCCTCCCCGCCTCCGACGGATCTCGAACCGGAACTCCGGATCACCACGCTCCCATCCCGCCGCGTGGCGGTGGAATGGCCCGCCGCACATGGCCATCTCGTTCTTGAGTTCGTCACTGCCTTTGCACCCACGGGCTGGGTCTTCAACGTCATCGAACAGGTCCCCTACTCCAACGGCACCACCTTGCGCCTCACCAACGCGGCCACCACCCTGACCCGATTCTACCGCTTGTCCCGTCCCTAGCGATCCGATCGTCGCCGGCGCGACAACCCACCCGTTGCGCCAAGAAGCGTCCCGGTTCCTTGACGGTCCCCGGCCCCGCCACTAGGTTGCCCGCCCATGAAAGCGTTGAACGAGGGAGGGGTGCTCATCCCGTACGTGGTGGAGCAGACCGGGCGAGGCGAGCGTAGCTGGGACATTTACTCGCGGCTGCTAGTGGATCGTATTGTTTTCCTTGGAACCCCGGTGGATGACATGGTCGCCAACGCGATCATCGCCCAACTCTTGTTCCTGCAGATGACCGATCCCAAAAAGGACATCCACCTCTACATCAATTCCCCGGGCGGCAGCGTCACCGCGGGACTCGCCATCTACGACACCATGCAGTTCATGACCTGCGACGTGAACACCTACTGCATCGGACAAGCCGCCAGCATGGGGGCTGTCCTCCTCGCCGCCGGAAGCAAGGGCAAACGCTACGCCCTCCCCAACGCCCGCATCATGATCCATCAGCCGTGGGGAGGGGTGCAGGGCGCGGCCAGCGATATCAGCATCCAGGCCAAGGAGATTCTCCGTCTCAAAGATCGTCTCAACGAAATCCTCGCCCAACACACCGGACAGTCTCTCGACCAGATTGGGCGTGATACCGACCGCGATCGCTTTATGTCCGCAGAAGAGGCCAAAGTCTACGGCCTCGTCGATGATGTCGTGAAGTCCCGCAGGGAAATCGCCGAACCCGTCGCCGCCAACCCCTGATCCCTTGGCACGCCCCACTCAACTCACCATGTGCAGCTTCTGCGGGAAGTCCCACGCAGAGGTCAAGAAACTCATTGCGGGTCCCGGCGTTTACATCTGCGACGCCTGCGTGGCTGTCTGCAAACAGGTCCTCGACAAAGACTTGCAACCCGAGGAACGCAAACCAACGCCGCGCCTCAACGTTCCGAAACCTGCCGACATCAAACGCCACCTGGACCAATACTGCGTCGGCCAGGATCGCACCAAACGAACGCTCGCGGTGGCGGTGCATAACCACTACAAGCGCATCATCGCCAATCCACCGCCGGTTCCCACCAAGGAATCCCTCAAGGAGAAAGATCGAACCCCTGACGATCCGACCGAAGTGGAGTTGGAGAAGAGCAATATCCTCCTCATCGGACCAACCGGATGCGGAAAGACCCTGCTGGCCCGCACCCTGGCGCGTCTCCTGGATGTGCCCTTCGCGATCGCGGATGCCACCACCCTCACCGAAGCGGGCTATGTCGGGGAAGATGTCGAAAACATCATTCTCCGCCTCCTCCAAAACGCCGACTACGATGTTCGCCGTGCCCAGATCGGCATCGTCTATCTCGACGAAATCGACAAAATCGCCCGCAAAACCGAAAATGTCTCCATCACTCGCGACGTTTCCGGAGAGGGCGTCCAGCAAGCTCTCCTGAAAATGCTCGAAGGAACGATCTGCAACGTTCCTCCCCAGGGCGGTCGCAAGCACCCTCAGCAGGAGTATATCCGCGTCGATACCACTGGCATCCTCTTCATCTGCGGCGGCGCATTCGTCGGACTCGATCGCATCGTTCAACGACGATCCGGCCGTCGGGTTCTTGGATTTGGTGTCCCCATTGGCGATGCCTCCTCCCAACCGCCCTCCAATACCCAACCCGTCGCCGAACAGGTCGAACCAGAGGACCTTCTCAACTTCGGTTTCATTCCGGAATTCGTCGGACGACTGCCCATCGTCAGCGTCCTGGAACCGCTGAACGAAGAGCAGATGGCCACCATCCTCACGGAACCGAGAAACGCCCTGACCAAACAGTTCGCCAAGCTTCTCTCGATGGACGACGTCGAACTCACGTTCACTCCTGACGCCGTACGCGAGATCGCCGCCCAAGCCATGAAGAAAGGCACTGGGGCCCGGGCACTTCGAGGAATCCTGGAGAAGCTGATGCTGGAACAGATGTTCGAGATTCCCGGCGCACCGGATATCCAGAGCGTCACCGTCACACGCGCGGTCGTGCGCGGTGAAGCTGCCCCCATCGTTCGCCGCCGGGAACAGCGGGAAGCCGCCTGACCTGGACCACGCAGATCCAGCTCACACCGCCAGCCCCGGCTCCCCACCATCCACCCGATCAATCCCAGGCCGGCGATTGCGCCGGCCTTTTCCATTCCTGAGGAGCCTGTAACGACAGTCCCTAGATCCTGCCTTACCGGGGAACCTCCAGACTCGGTGCCACCTTCATGATCCAACGCTGAACAGGTGGCCAAGATCGTGCCCTCTGGCAAAGGCGCACAAAGAAAAAGGCCGCCTCCGTGAACCGGAGACGGCCTTTATTAAATTAACTGGCGGCTACCTACTCTCGCGCAACCTATAGAAGCACTACCATCGGCAACGCTGCGTTTGACGTCCGAGTTCGGAATGGGATCGGGTCGGACCACAGCTTTACTGCCACCAGAAAAACCTTCTTGGAAAGAACCCGGATGGATTCCCTGAAAACTATACATGGATCAACCGACAGCCAGACTCGTCGAGCAGAAATCGTCCTGAAGGACGATCAAGCCTCACGACATATTAGTATCAGTCCGCTGAGCGCCTTACAGCGCTTACACGCCTGACCTATCAACCGGGTAGTCTACCCGGAGTCTTTAGGGCCTTGCGGCCGGGAAACATTATCTTGGGATGGGCTTGGCACTTAGATGCTTTCAGCGCTTATCCCTTCCGCACATGGCTACGCAGCGTTGCCCCTGACGGAACAACTGCCACACCAGAAGTGCGTCATTCCCGGTCCTCTCGTACTAAGGAATGAACCCCTCAAGTTTCCTTCGCCCACAGTGGATAAGGACCGAACTGTCTCACGACGTTCTGAACCCAGCTCGCGTACCGCTTTAACCGGCGAACAGCCGGACCCTTGGGACCTTCTCCAGCCCCAGGATGCGATGAGCCGACATCGAGGTGCCAAACCGG
>JAEUHG010000050.1 GCA_016795425.1 Verrucomicrobiales bacterium | reverse complement strand
GGTTCGGGTCTGCCCAGAACTTCGGAATCTGGTGGGGGAATTCATTGCTCTCGATATCCGGCAGGTGGGGAAACCTCTCGAGAGAAGTGGCGCAGCCGTCAGGAGACCTTCAAGAGCCGATCTCCACAGGACTTCCGGGATCTACTTGAGGACGAGGCTCGACCCTTGCAAGGGACCAACCGAAAGAAACCAGTGGAAGAGGTTCTTTCGAATCAGATGGCGTATTCCCTGTCCTTGGCCGGTCTTGTTCACTACTAATGGCGAAGCGAACACCGTCTTTCCTGCGGAGTCCCATTTCTTGCCGCTCGTGGTGGCGCTTGAGGAATCAGGATGAAATAGCAGCACTGCGCGGGCCTTTTCAGAAGGTCACGTGGATACCGAGCGCCGAACCGAACTGGCAATGATCATCATCGAGTGATTGTGAGTGCCATCCGGTAGTTCGAAATGAGCCCCTACTCAACGGTCATGTGACAGAAATGGGCTGGACTCGGCACTCGGGCGACCTTGCCAGCTGAGCTGAGCGGCGAGATGTCGGAACGAAACGTCGTTGAGGCACCGTCCAACGCTTCTTCATTCATGGAATCCGAGAGTGGAACAACCAGTCGTCGAGAGGGCCTAAACGCTTCGCGATTGCGATTCATCATGGCTTCATGTGTATTCATTCCATCCATGACCTAGCAACCATAGGACCCTGTGAGCGAGATCTTCATCAGCCATAGCAGCCACGATCGGGCGGCAGCGGATCGCTTGTGGTCCTGGCTCGCGGCCGAGGGCTTCCAGGGTGTGTTCCTTGATTTCCACCCCGAACACGGGATCCCGGCCGGTTGCGATTGGGAAAAGGTGCTGTACGCGAAACTGCGAGCCTGCCGGGCGCTCCTCATACTCTGCAGCGAACATTCGATGTCATCGGACTGGTGTTTTGCCGAAATCACCCATGCCAGGGCGCTCGGTAAACATATTCTGCCGATCAAGGTTGGGGCGTGCCGGCTCCGACCTCCCCTGGATCAACTGCAGACCATCGATCTGATCTCTGAAACCGTCGAAGGCTATGAATGTCTCCGCCGTGGCCTGGTCCAAGCCGGTATGGATCCCAAGGCGAGCTTCACTTGGGACAGTCGGAATTCACCCTACCCGGGCCTGATGGCCTTCGATGAGAAGGACGCCGCGGTTTTCTTCGGTCGGGAGGAGGATGTTCGGGGAGGCCTTGAGGTGGTGAAGCGTCTCCGGACCTTCGGTGGGCCTCGCGTGGTTCTCGTCTTGGGCGCGTCGGGAAGCGGTAAGTCATCGGTGGTGAAGGCAGGATTGGTGCCGCAACTCAAGCGGGACCCGGAGAGCTGGATTGTGGTGGGCCCGTTTCGTTGCCGGGACCAGCCTTTCCAAGAGCTGACGCGGTCTTTGAAGACGGCCTTGGCATCCACCCGGGAGCGGGGGCCCGGCGACCGCATCCGGAGCTCGCAGACTCTGGAGGAGGTTGAAGTGGGCGCCGATACCGACGTCGCGCTGCGCGGCTGGATTCGGGCGTTGCGTGATCGTGGGGGGCACCGTGATGCCACGGTTCTCTTCGTGATTGACCAACTCGAGGAGCTCCTGATTCCCGGCCCCGAAACCGAGGCTGGCGCGCTGCTTGAATCCCTGCGAAGCGCACTGGACCACGACGAAGCGCTGATGATTCTCGGCACATTGCGGTCGGACTTCCTGCAAAACTTCCAGAATCATCCGGTGGTTCGGGGCATCCCTTTCCGCGAAATCATCGTCGGTCCCATGACGGTGGACGGTTACGCAAGGGGGATTGAGAGACCGGCGATGGTCGCCGGATTGACTCTGGAGACGGGCCTCACCGAGTTAATGGTGAAGGATACCGAGACCGCCGACGCGCTGCCGCTTCTCGCCTTCACCCTCCGGGAATTGTGGGAGCTCTATGGACGAGATCGGGGCGAAATGACGGTCGCAGACTACCGGGAGCGTCTGGGCGGCCTCGCTGGTTCAGTCAAGCGCGCGGCTGATGCCGTCATGGAAGGACTAGGGCTCGACCGCCCCGAGGTGCTTCGATCGGCCTTCCTGGCAATGACGCGCATCGACGAGCAAGGACAGTATGTTCGCAGAACCGTTCGCTGGAGCGATCTGCCGCCTGAAAGCCATCCTCTCTTGCGACCCTTCGTGGAGAAGCGTTTGCTGGTTTCCGGGAAGGACGACGGAACCTTGGAAATTGCCCACGAGGCGTTGTTGCGGCACTGGCCTGTGCTGACGGGTTGGTTGGACAAGAGTCGGGAGTTTCTGCTGTGGAGGCGTCGAATGTCGGCGGCGGTGATTGAGCACGAGCATAGCAGGGCGCTTCTGCGGGATGCCGCGCTCACCGAGGCTCTGACCTGGTTGCAGGAGCAGGGGAGTCACCTCACCCAGGACGAATGCGCGTTGATCCAGCAGAGCCGGGTGCAGCGTGAGTCGGAGCTGGCTCTCGCCAATCGCCGACGTCGCCGCGTGATCGCGGCGTTGTCCGTGGGCTTCGCCCTGGCGTCCGTCGGTGCCATCCTTGCGCTGTGGCAAAGTTCCCTGGCGACGGGCGCCTCCCAACGCGCGAACGAGCAACGCCGCGCGGCGTTGCACGGGCTGGCCAAATACCTTTCTTCCCAATCCGACACAGTACTTTCTGAGCAGCCCCAACTGGCACTCCTCCTCGCGGTGGAAGCGGTGCGCACGACTCACGAAGTCGACGGGACTGTGACCACCGCCGCAGAACAGGCCCTGCGCACGGCGCTCGCCGGAATCGGTGGATGGCCCTTGACCGGCAGGCCCCCATCGGCTCGTGCGACAGCCTTCAGTCGTGACAGCAGATTTGTGGCCGTGGCGAACCACACCAACGAAGTCCGGGTTTGGGATTTGGACGAGCCGCCGAGGCCGGCGGGAAAGCTCCAACTGTCCGGACTCAACGCCCACCACGTGGAGTTCAGTGTCGACGGGCGTTCGTTGGTCGTGGCCGGCGGTGAGGATGCCGAGATTTTCCTGTGGCGCTGGTCTGAACCGAGCTCTCCAGTCCTAACACTTGGCAAGAGCCAAGGACGCGTCGCCGGGGCACGGTGGAGCCCCGACGGCCGGTGGATCGCGGTTGCCGATGGGGATCCCCGTCTGAAGCTTTGGCGTCTCGAGGGGCCACCTTCGAACCCGTTAACGCTGGCAGGGCACGCGACAACTCGGCTGCGTCAATCGCCGAGCAGCAGCACCACGTTGGGGATCGCTCGGGTCGATTTCAGCCCGGATGGACGGTGGCTGGTCAGCAAGGGATGGGATCGAACGGCCCGACTTTGGGACCTCGAGGACACCACGAAACCGGGTCGCATCCTGGCCACCAACGTTTCCATCCTCGCGCCTTCGCATTTCAGTGCGACGAATGGATGGCTGACGATGACGCTGACTCCGTCTTGGCCGTCTCCCAGCAACGCTTTCGGTGTATGGCGGATCCAGGACAATCATGTTGAACCGATTTACTTGGGGCAGGAGGTAAGTCGGGGCAACCGGGATGACGTAGTGGTTGGCGTCCATCCGGAAGGCAAGTGGGTGGTGACGATCGATGCCCCCGGCGTGTCCGTCCGGAGCCTGGACCACCCCCATGACGCGCTCAAGGCGATCCCTGGGGGGCAAGCCGCCCTGAGCCCCGACGGGGAGCGACTCGCCGTCGCGCTTACGAGGTATCAAGGTGACCACACCGTGGAAATTTGGAACCTCGAGCAGCTAGATGAGTCGAAGAAGATAGGAGACACGTTCACCTCTGATATCACGGAAATGTGTTTCAGCCCGAACGGGCAGCACCTTGCTGTCATTGAGGCATCGAATAAGGCTTGGCTGGTGGACCTGCGGTCGCGGCGGGTCGAGGCGACGCGACTGCGAGGGCATGAACAAAAGGTGCATAGCGCGAAGTTCAGTCCTGATGGGAATTGGCTCATGACGATTTCCGATTGGGGCGACGCACGTCTCTGGCCGATGGAGCAACCGGGTATGGATCCCATCGTGATCCGAGGCGCGGCGAATCCGGTCGAACTGCAGCACCGAACGCAGAACAGCCAAATCGCCGGTGAACCTCGAGGTGGAATTCCTGATGCACTGACTATCAACTCGCGAAACGATCGGGTCGCCGTTCCCTCGGATTCCGGCGGTGTCCTCGTGCTGCGTCTCGATGCGGTTCACTCCAAGCCGGTTTTGTTGACCGTTGGGGATGCGGTGACGGGCATTGCCTTCGGGGACAACCAAGGCTGGATCGCCGCCTCCGCGTGGAGTCACGAAACTCGGCTCTGGAACCTGGCGGACTTGAATCGCCAACCTGCGTTGTTGACCGCGCAAGGGAGCGAAGAATTGCAGCGAACGTCGAGTGCCTCGGCGTTTGCCGCCAGTCCTGACGGCCGATGGCTCGCCACCGGAGGGAAGTTGGGCGCAGTCATGCTCTGGGATACCCGGTCTCCAGAACGACCTGCCTTCCGGCTCGCTGTTCCCCGGACTTGGATTACCAGTATCCAGTTCACCTACCGCAGCGATCAATTCCTCGCGGCGGACGACCAAGGGGGAGTCCACGTGTGGGATGTGGTCGACAATCGGCCGTCGGAGCGGCGGGATATCGACGCCAGCAAGGGATATGTTCGCGCCGCGTTCTGCGGTGAAGATCGGTGGATCGCGACAATAGGGGAGGACGGTGCAACCCGATTCTGGAACCGAACCAACCTCGCCGCCACACCCCTGGTCGTTCAGGAACATCGGGGCTCGATTGCCAACCTCGCAGCGAAGCCAGGCGGCAGGTGGCTGGCGACGGCGGGATTCGAAGATGGCACCGTCCGGCTTTGGGACGGCAGTCAGCCGCAACGAGGTAGCACCCAATTCGCCTGGCTCGGAGTGCCCCTCAACGCGATCGCCATCAGCCCCGATGAACGATGGATCGCGGTGGGCGATGTGGAAGGCAGCGTTCACCTCTATAGCCGAAACGATCCCGCACGCGCGCCAGTGTTAATGGGTGCCTTAGCCGCCGGGCGCGGGTCCGAATGGCACGCCGTCCTGGCTTTGCGTTTTTCGCCTGATAGCGCATGGCTGGCTGCCCTTGTGGAAGGTCGGGCTCACGTTTGGCGAATTCCGTTCGATGACCAGCTGAAAATTGCCTCCGAACTCGTTGGCAGGAACATACTTCTGAGTGAATGGGAACGGCTGTCGACCGGGTTGCCCTATCGATTGACTTTCGAACAGTGGGGGTTGCCGCCCGACTTCCTGGCCTCGGCGTCAACGAGTGCACGCCGTGGAGATATCGAACGCGCCACAGCCATCTTTCAACGAGCCCGGGAAATCGATTCAGACCTGAGCATCGAACCCAGGACCGAAGCGATACGTCTAGCGGTCGAGGAAATCCTGGACGTGGGCCGCCGGTTGGTCCGCGACGGCCAAACCAATGAGGCCATGACGGAGCTTCAGCGCATCGCCCGAATCGACCCGAAGTCGACGCTGCAACCGAAGTCAGAAGTCGCCCGAATTGCGGAGGCTCAGGAGCATCTCCGGCAAGCCAAGCGGCTGGCTGCGACGGGTGAGTTGTCAAAGGCCGCTGCGGCCCTTCGCCGCGCCGGCGCTTTGGATCCCCAACTCAACCTCGATCCTGAAACTCATGCCCGGCAACTGTACGCACCCGTCATCAAGGCCGCGGGGGATGAACTGGCCCGAGCCGGCAGACTCGAGGATGCCACCCGGAAATTCGTTGAGGCGGACGCGCATCATTTTGGAATCCTGGATGAAGAACCCGTGACGCGGGCTGCGAATCTGCGGGCGGATGTGTTGGTCAGCAAGGCACGCGAGGCGGCTGGACGCGGAGAGTATGAGGCGGCGGTGCAAATCTACCGTGAAGCCCAAGCCTTGAATCCGGCGAGCGTGCGGAATCCGGAAGGGCAGGCTCGCCGGCAGATGGCTCCGTTCTATAGGCGGCAGGCCGAGCATTTCCGAAATAGCTCGAAGATCGCCGAAGCTGTATCTGCCTTGGCGAAAGCCGAGGAAGCCAATCCCGAGGAGCCCGTCTCGGCTTGGACTTGGGATGAACTGTGTTCGCGCGGAATTCGGCACGGACAATGGAAAACGGCACTCGACGCGGGAGAACGCGCGGTCAAGGCCGATCCCAACAATGGTGCATATCGCGACCATCGCGCGGTGGCGCGGGCGTTAACAGGGGATATTGCCGGAGCATTGGAGGATTGGACGGCCTATTTGGCTTGGGCGAAAGCGATGAATCGACCCGAGGAGGAAGTAGAGCAGCGAAAACTCTGGATCGAGTCTCTGCGAACCGGGCAGCGACCGAGGAGTTTTGAGGAATTGGAGGTTCTCGGCTCGCCAGCGAGTCCGCCGTAATGCGGCACAGTAGATGGCCCATCCAAGCAGGAGAGTCTCCCAGTGGAGACAACCCGGCCGGTGGCGCGCGGCACCTTCAACGGACTATTCTTGGCACGGGGCGGAGATCCTCTTAGCGAAGCCAACTCGGCGCGCATTTAACGGGCTACTCCGAAAGGGGACGAACGGAGGTGCTGCTTCTGGACGCGCGGTAGACCAAGGAAGTTGAGATTCCGACCGTGGCGGCTGTCCTCTCGAACCCTAAGTCCTGCGCAATTCACCAGGAATGAGCGGCTTGCCCACGTGATCGCTGCGCGGGTGACGGGGTGCCGCCTCCGTCACAAGTCCGGCATCACCCGATGGCTCAATCGTTGCGGACAGATTGAGCCGGTACCTTGCGCCATGAGCGAATGGGGCCCCGATCCGATGAGGACCGTGCCCCTCATTGGGTATGATCAGGTTTGGTCCACCTGGATCGGTGCTGGGAATGAATTAGTCCTTGCAAATTCGATGATCAGATAGACTATTCGAACGTCATCCCGGTTACTCCCAAAAATTCTACGAAAGAACACGAAGCGGAGACCTGTATTCATCTCGGGCCGTTCTGCCGCCGGAAACAGAACCCATGCGACGATGACAAAACGTGAATATCAGAGGTGCCTCGTTCGCTCGTCCTTAGTTCCATGAACTCCTGGAGAATCCAGTTGCTTACCGGAGATCCGACGCGCTTTCGCACCAATACTCGAAGAATTCCCTGAGATATGGCGCTCCAGACAGAATATGAGTTCGCGTTGCCGAATGGGTATGTTGAGGACGGACAGGTGCATAAAAGAGGTGTCATGCGCCTGGCCACCGCCGCGGATGAGATTCTTCCGCAGAAGGATCCGCGCGTGCAGGGAAATCCGGCGTATCTGACCATCATCCTCCTGTCACGCGTGGTGACCAAACTGGGTTCGTTGCCTGATGTGAATCCAAGGGTGATCGAAGGACTTTTCATACAGGACCTGACCTTTCTGCAGGAACTCTATCGAAGAGTTAATGGGGGAGAAGAGCTGACGTTGAAAACCAAGTGTCCCCATTGCGGGGAAGGGGTGGAGGTCAATCTAAGCCCGGGGGAATCCTAGGCTACCCCCTCGAACGCATCTACGAGGAGGTAGCCTTTCTGGGATACCACTTGCATTGGGAGAGCGATGCCATCCTGAGGATGCCCCATAGCGAGCGAAGAATTTGGTGTGAAGAAGTTTGCAAGATAAACAAGAAGATGAATCAAGAAGGAGGGGAGCAGAGTCTGAGTTCCGTTTGAGTCTCCCCCGTTCGATTCGATAGCCAACCTCATCAGCACATCAACATCCGGCGAGAAAGGAATCGTTATCATGCCTGAGTATCTATCACCTGGCGTCTACGTCGAAGAAATCGAGCTCGGCGGCAAGCCGATCGAAGGTGTCAGCACCAGTACGGCGGGCTTTCTCGGCGAAACCGAACGGGGCCCGATTGCGTTCAAGTTGATTACGGGATTCGCTCAGTACCAACGCCTCTATGGGGGCCATGCATGGCCCGTTGGCAAGTTATCGGATGCCGCCAAAGCCCCGGCCGTCAAAGAGGCAAAAATCGCCAAGGAGAAGGCCGACAAGGATCTGGCGAAGAAGATAGAAGCGGAAAAGGCAGCCCAACAAAAGGCCGAGGCGCCAAACGCCACACAAGCCGAAAAGGACGCTCTTAAGAAGGCGCAGAATGACGTGAAGGATGCGGAGACGGCCGCCAAGACCGCCGGCGACAATTTTGCCACAGCCAATGAAGGCAAGATGCCGGCGATCAGGTCCTATCTTCCGTATGCCGTCGAGGCCTTCTTCGCCAACGGTGGCAAGCGCTGTTATGTGGGCCGCATTGCCGGGGAAGCCGCCGAAGCGGCATCGAGGTCTCTTCCGGGAGTGGCCATCACTGCTGTGGGCCCAGGGTCTTGGGGCGGCCGGGTGGGGGTGGCACTGCGCAAAGCCAGCGCGGCGAAGGAGGATAAGCTGGATAAACAATTCCGTCTGGTGGTCTATTATTGGAACAATGCCATTCCTGATGAGGACAAGGATGCGAAGGGCATTATCGATCCTTCCGATCCCGCTACGCGCGACCCAAGCAAAGAGGAAGCAAGAAAGAAGAATTGGAAGGAGCCAGCCGTCATCGAGGTTTTTGATAACCTTACCTGGGAGCCGAATTCAGCAGACTACTTCAAACGGCAGATTCATGGTCGTTCCCAACTCGTGACGGTCGACACCGCGGGGGATGCCGGCAAAGACGATGGAAAGGGTGCGATCCAACTTCTTAAACTAGAAGGTGCAGGCGGAGGCGACGACATCGTCGATTTGGAGGATTATAAAGGCCGGCCGGACAACGGCGAAAAGTCGCCCGGTACCGGTTTGGAAGGTCTGGCCGAAGTGGACGATATCTCAATCGTCTGTGTGCCGGATGCGAATCAACTCGCCGGCTTGACCGACCTCGTCGTTTCCCACTGCGAACGGATGAAGGACCGCATCGCGGTGCTGAGCGCCGACCAGAATGCCGATGACATCAGCGAGCTCTTTCCTGAATCCAAGGGCACGGCGATCAACTCGAAGTACGCGGCATTCTATTACCCGTGGGTTAAGGTTATCGATCCTGCGACCAGCATGCCGATCGAAGTTCCGCCGGTGGGTCATGTGGCCGGTATTTATGCTCGCACGGACACCGAGAGAGGGGTGCACAAGGCGCCTGCCAATGAACCGGTGCGCGGGGTTATCGACCTTCAGTTCAACATTACCCGGGGCGATCAGGACATCCTGAATCCGCGGGGCGTCAACTGCATTCGGTCGTTTCCGGGACGAGGAATCCTGCTTTGGGGAGCTCGGACGACATCTGGCGATCCACTGTGGAAATATGTGAATGTCCGACGGCTCTTTATCTTCCTGGAGAAATCCATCGAACGGGCGACGCAATGGGTTGTCTTTGAGCCGAATACGCAACGCCTGTGGGGAAGGATACGCCAGACCATATCGGATTTTCTCACCCAGGTTTGGAAAGACGGAGCCCTAATGGGAACCACTCCGGAACAGGCGTTTTTCGTGCGTTGCGACGAGACTACAATGACGCCAAACGAAATCGAAACGGGTAGGCTGATCGTGATCATCGGTGTCGCGCCGGCACGTCCCGCCGAGTTTGTCATCTTCCGCCTGGCGCAGTGGCGCAGCGGTTCTTCGATAACTGAATAACCCCGACGGAGAAATCATATGGCCGCAGGAGAACGAAAAGATCCCTTTAAGAACCACCGGTTCCGAGTGGAGATTAACGGCATTCAGCAGGCTGGGTTTCGGGAAGTGACCATTCCCGATACGACCCAGGATCCCATCGAATACCGGACAGGCGACGGACCACCGACCGTCACCAAGCAGCCCGGTTTGATCAAGTTCGGGAACGTGACTCTGAAGTGGGGCATCACGGACTCGATGGAAATCTACAATTGGCGCAAGCAGGTGATGGACGGGAAGATCAAGGATAGCCGGAAATCCATCGCCATATCGCTGCTGGACGATGAGGCCAAGGAGGTGGCGCGGTGGGAATTAACGGCGGCTTGGCCGACCAAATACAAGGCGCCCGACGTCAATGCGACGGCGAACGAAGTTGCCATTGAAACCCTCGAGATTGCGAACGAAGGAATTCAACGCACGAAATAGACCATCGTGCCATGGCGACCGGCGACCGCAGGGATCCTTATGTCGGTTTTCGATTCCTCCTGGAAATCGAAGGACTGATCTCCGGTGGGTTCTCCGAAGTTACGGGACTCCAGGTCGAGGTGGAGATGGAAGATTATGTTGAGGGTGGCCACAATGGTCATCCTCATAAGTTGGTGAAGGGACGGCGGTATCCCAATCTCGTGCTCAAACGTGGGTTGGCCGATGCCGACACGCTGTGGAAGTGGCATCAGGGCGTCGGTAAACCGAAAGCAAAGATCGAGCGGCGTACCGTTCGAATTGTTGTCCTCGACCACGAGGGGCGGGAGAAATTCGGGTGGCGTTTTCTCCAGGCGCACCCTGTCAAATGGACTGCAGCCGATTTTAAGGGCGACGGAAACAGCGTGGCCTTTGAGACACTCGAGTTGGTGCACTGTGGAATCCAACGTGGCTAGTTATGCGGTTGCGCAGCCAAAATCCGCCCGGCCTCCTGAGTTCCCGCGGCGAGGCGCCCGGGTGCAGGACCCGCTCGCTCATGGGATCCAGGGCGAGCTTCATCGAGCGGTTCCTCCAACGGTGGCGAAAATGGATTCGCAGGAGTTGGGTGCGGTGGAGTCTGGTCTATCGGCGCCGACGGCAGACACAAAGTCTTCCGTCAACAGCAACGGGCTCCGGACGATGGCACGAGGACTCCCGGGGCGTATCACCCCCTACATCTGGTTCACCAGTCCATCTGGGTCTCGCTGGATCGAGGGTCATAGGAGCCGCGACCCCGCAGTTTCGGCGTCTAGTGGTGCGAATATTTGGTCTGTTTCCCACTAGGTCGGCCCCTTTCGTGCCGAATCCCGATTCAGCAAAGAATTGGGGTGCACCATCGGCGCACGCGCTTGGCAAAGACGGCAATCAACGATCTGGGACGGTCTGGTTCAGGCACGCGAAGGAGGTTCTGGCTATGGCGGGCCAGCGGGTTCCGACAGGAACCAACCGGGGTACGGTCGTTGAGGTATCCGCACGGACTGAGATTCGAGCCGCCGCCTTGCCGTCTGGAACACAGACAGGGGCCGTAGTTCAGGTCAGGCTGCATCGCACGGTCTGGAGGTTCGGAGTCGATTCGACCGGGTTTGGATCGGCTGCCCCTGGAGGCTCGCTGCAGGCCCGTAATCACCCCGATCGTCAGACGCGCCTTGGATCTGGTCTTTCTCTTTCGATCCCGAGGGTATCCCTGGGATATCTGCCCCGTCATCGCAATCCTGTAACGGTGGGTCCTCAGGGATTTGGTCGGCGCGAGTTGGAAGTCAGTGGCCGAACCTCACGCGCAGGAACCTCAGGAAGCCTGGGTGTATCGAGCAGGATTGGGCGGTCCGAGCGCTCCACTTTCAATCTGGTGAGGGTGGTGGCTGGGCGCCATGAATTGTTGACTCCGATCGAGGCAAGGAGCTTCAGCCATTCAAGGAGGGACCCGAGGGATCTCATTCAACGGGAATCACGGGAGACGCCCCCATTCTCGTATCGGCGCTCCCACGCTGTGATCGGACCACAGAGCGCTAGGCGGGTGTCGGGAATCTCATGGAACCGATCATCCTTAGGATGGACTGAAATGCCGTCGTCGAGGGTGTTGGTTCCGCCAACTCCGGCCAGTCTGGTTAAGTGGCCGCTGGCGGGTATTATTGCTGCCGTCAGCGAGTTGCGGAGTACACCGCTGGAATCACGGTTGGTGTATCGTCGTTCTGTTACTACATCATCCGCGACGTACCATCGGGACTCGTGCGAGGCCACCTACTTGGCGACATCCGCACGTCTCAACCTGCACGACGCCGCCCAGCGTCGGGTCACCGCGAATTCCTCCAGAATATTTCCCCGAGAGCAGCAGGTGCCTTCCGGGCGAATCTTGAGTTGGCTGACGTCGACCGGACTCTTTTTGGGCATGACTAGGCCCCATGGATGGAGGACGGGTGCGACCTCACCCGCTTCGACTCATGAGTCTCGACGACACCAAACCAGTGTCTTCGAGGCAAGGCATGTCACAAGATTCTCAATACTACCGATCGAAAATAGGCCTCGGGGGCGCAGTCCGGCAGCGGCATCGGATAACCCAATGGAGCAGGCGCGACCCATTCCCGTGGAATCCATCTTCTCCAGGGTGCCTGCCGACTTAACCTCGAGAGCCGTTCGAAATCGGATGGGTCGGCTCTCCCTAAGCCCCGAGTCACCGACGTTGGGGAAGCACGCGGCGCCTCACCTGGGTGCGGTGGTCGCATGGCGCGCGGATACACGTGAATCGGTTGGGATACCAGCGGCACGAGTCTCGCGATCAGAAGGAGCACGAGAGGGAGCACGAGAGGGAGCACGAAACGTTCCGTCGTTTCCCGCGGGTGTCACCCGCATGCCGAGACCGACGAAACCCGGTGCCGTAGGGCAGCCGAATTTTGTTCCAAGGCTCCCGCGTCCTTGGGCTCTGACGCGGCATCGATTGGGCAGCTCTGAAGGAACTCGGCCGATCGGCGAAGCTGGAGATCCTGCCTTGCCAGAGGGCCGTTCTAGGTTGGCATTCGCGGCCCTTCGACGATTTCCGATGGAAACCGCCCTGAGAGTGGGCGAGGGAATCCACGGCCATGTCGGGACGGCCAACCTGGGGCTACTACGAAGTCGGTTGCGCCGGACTGAATCGGTCCATGGCAGCAGGGCGACTGAAGAGACGGCGCACGCAGAGTCTGGTGATCTGCAGGACGCTAGCCACCGCGGGCGGGGGCAGCATCGTCACGGTTCGCGAACGGGAATGAGGGATTTGGAGCCCGGCCTGGAGTTATTGAAGCCTGCGCGGATTTCGAAGAGCGACGGACAGCAAGGCGAATGGAAGCAGCCCACTGCTGTTGCCTCGGAGGACAGCGTGATGCCTGTCGCCGGTCGATCGCTTCCGAAGGGAACCGAGGCCCAGATTCGGGCTGAGGTCTTGGATTATCTGAAATCCGTACCGACGCACCAACTCCGTGGCATTTCCGAGCGAGTCTACGAGTTGATCGTTGACCGGGTTCGAAGAGAGAGGGAACGCCTGGGTCGCTGACGCCATGCCAGAGAACGCCGACAAACTGGTCATCATCCGGGGGAAATTCCGCGGCGCGAACGTCGAGTTTCCGGCGCCGGGCGGGGGATCAGCCTTCACCGTCTGTTTCAACCCAACGGAATACACCGTTGCCAAGCGAACGTCCTACGCCGAGGCCGCGATTCCTGGTTTGGATTCGCCCATGCTGCAATTCAGCCGAGGCGAAGCCCGGACATTGTCGGTAGAGTTGATGCTGGATACCTGCACGTACGATGAAGGGAAGGATGTGAGGACGGAGTACGTGAAGCCCCTTGAGTCGTTTCTTCTTGTCGACGGGGAACTTCATGCACCGCCGCCCTGCAAATTGGTTTGGGGAAGTCTGGAGTTCATCGGGCTACCCGAGAGCCTCAGCACGCGGTTCGTCTTGTTTCAGGATGACGGAACTCCGGTGCGGGCTCGGGCCACTCTTAGTTTCAAAGAATATATTCCAATCTCGGTACAGCTGGCGAACACGCCACGCTCGTCGCCTGATCGCAGAAAGACCCACCAGCTGAAGCGTGGCGAGACGTTGTGGCACCTGGCCAATGAAGCCTACGGTGACCCTGCACTCTGGCGGGTCATCGCCGAGGCCAACGAGATCGACAAACCACGAGCCATCCTCCCCGGAACGACCCTGGTCATTCCGGCGTTGGAACCTAAGCCTGGAGTGTTCGCCTATGCCCGCTAGCCAAGCCCAGGTCGATCATTATGCGCCCGGCTGCAAGCTCGAGGTGAATGGGGTGGCACTGGATCCGGAAGCGGCTGCCGCGATCCTTAGTCTCAAGATCGATCAGGAACTCAACAAGACGAACTCCTTTACGTTCGAGATTCAGGATGAATTTCGTGCCGGCCACTTCCGTTGGCTTGAGACCGACCTCTTTCGTGTCGCGAATCCTGTCTCCGTCCAGATCGGCTACACCCAGCACCTCGTCAAACTGGTGGAAGGACGCATCAAGAACGTGAACGCCAGTTTCAACATGGGCTGCGCCCCGACGTTCACGGTGGAGGGAACCGACACGGCCTATGACCTGCTGACGACACCCAGTGAGACCAAGGTCTATACCGAGAAACGTGACAGCGATATCGTCCAGGAGATCGCCGGCCTGAGTGGTCTTGATCCGGACGTCGACCCGACGCAGGCCGTAACGCCGGTCAAGACCAAGGCAGGTGGCAAGAGTTATCTGGACTTCCTGCAGGTCCTGGCGAACGAGAACAACTATGATTTCTACCTGGGCGGTCGACGACTGCACTTCCGCCAGGAGGCGAACCGTGAATCCCGCATGACGTTGAGTTGGGGCAAGAATCTGATTCGGTTCGAGCCTCAATTGAACACGTCGAGCGCGGTAACCGAAGTCCGGGTGCGTGCGTGGGACGCGAACAGCAAGACCTTCATCGAAGGTCGCGCACGTGCAGGGGAGGAGTTTGTCCAGGAAGGCGAGAAGCAGACTTCAAGTCAGTTCGCAAAGTCACTGTTCGGGGACGTGGTTAAGGTCATCACGGATCGCCCGGTCCGTTCGACGGAGGAAGCCACCAAGCTCGCCCAATCGGAGTTGAACAGCGCCGCCAACAATCTTGTACAAGCGACTGTCGAAACCGTCGGGATGCCGGAGTTGATTCCCGGGGTGTGCCTGTCGCTCACCGGTTTTGGCGCCTTGTTTTCGGGCAAATACTACATCGTTAAGGCGACTCACAATTGGGGGCGCGACGGGTACCGGACCTCGCTGAGCGTTCGCCGGAATGCCGTATGAATCTGACCGACATACTTGCGGATCGCGGGGAACGAAACGCGCGGACACTCCGCATCTACGGCGTCGTCAGCGGCGTCGTGAGTGACAATCACGATCCGGAAGGCAGGGCGCGGGTGAAGGTCAAACTCCCCTGGCTGGAGGAGAATGCCGAGAGCGATTGGGCCAAGATCATGTCGTTCATGACGGGCAAGGAGCGGGGCGCGATATTCCTGCCCGAGGTTGGCGACGAGGTGCTGGTGGCCTTCGAGCACGGCGATATCCATCATCCCTACGTGCTGGGTGGTCTATGGAACTCCAAGGATCCGCCTCCGGACGCCAATTCCGACGGCAAGAATAACATCCGAAAGATCAAGTCGCGGAGCGGCCACGAGCTCATCTTCTGTGACGATGACCAGGGCCGGAAGGAGCGCGTCGAAATCCATACCAAGGCTGGTCACAAGATCGTGCTGGATGACTCCGCAGGAGCCGAGAAGATCGAAATCTGCGACAAGACGGGTTCGAACAGCATTCAGATCGATTCCGTGAAGAACGACATGGGCCTGACGAGTCAACTTTCGATGAAGCTGCATTCCACCCAGATCGAGATCACGGGAGACGCCAGCATCAAGCTCAAGGCGCCGCAAATTGAGGTGTCCGCCGACGCGATGCTCAAACTCAGCGCCGGCGGCTTGCTCGAAATCTCGGGGGCGATGGTCAAGATCAACTGACAGCATTCCACGACCAGGTCATGCCTCAAGACACACTAGGATGGGGACTGCGGTACCCGATACGACTCGATCAGGATGGCGGGTGGGTGGTGACGCGCTTCGAGGAGAAAGTGCGCGAATCCATCTGGATGATTCTATCCACCCCGCGCGGCGAAAGGGTCATGCGGCCGGATTTCGGTTGCGACATCCATTCCTATGTCTTTACGACGCTCGACAGCACCAGTCTCACACTGGTGCGGGCGGCCGTGCGCGATGCCCTGGTCCGCTGGGAGCCGCGCATTGAGGTTCGGGAGGTGACGGTGCAACCGGAAGCCAAGGGTGAAGCGCGTCTTCTGATCGAGGTGGAATACGTCGTCCGGTCGACCAATTTTCCGGCCAACCTCGTCTATCCCTTTTATCTCGAAAGCGGTACGAAATGAGCCTGCCCACGCAAAATCTCGATGATCGTGACTGGGCATCTCTGGTCGACGAGGCCCGCCGCCGGATTGCGATCAAATGTCCGAACTGGACCGACTTCAATCCCAGCGATCCGGGGATGATGCTGGTGGAACTGATGGCTTGGATGACGGAGACGGTGCTCTATCGGCTGAATCGGGTGCCTGAAAAGAACTACCTGAAATTCCTGGACCTGATCGGTGTTCGAATCCAGCCCGCACGCGCGGCGCGGACTTGGGTTTACTTTCGCGTGCCGGAGAATGTGGATGACCAGGATTCCAAGCTGGTGGTTCCGAAGGGGGTTCGCCTGTCGACGCGTGCGATGGGAAACCAGGAGCCGATCGCTTTCCGGACGTGCGAAGATTTGGTTCTGACCTCGCAACCCATCATTGGCACCCGCTCAATCTACCGGGTGTCGGAGGCACCTTTGCCGGCGTTGGCGATCATTCACAATCTCCACGCCGAGGAACCCTGGGAGACGGAGATCTTCGGGCGATCGGTGGCCGGACCCTCGACAGGCCAGGCTGTCCCGCATCATTTCTATCTGGGTGCACCGAAGTTGGCCGAGGCCGGCGAAGCCATCGAGCTGAGTGTTCTGCTGGATCTTGAGAATCCAAAGGGTGCCGCGGGCCACCTCGAATGGGAGGCCTGGGACGGGCAAACTTGGCAGCCCATCGTGCCGGTGGCCGACGGAACCCAAGGTCTCACGCGGAGCGGGAAGGTCACGTTCGGAATGCTTCCTGAGCTGAAGCCACTGACCGTCGAAGGTCTGAGACAACAGCGCAAAGATGAGCAAAATGGCACCCCCTTGAAGTCGGCGGGTGGGACGCCGCCGAAGGACGGCCCGCAATGGTTGCGCGCTCGCTTGACGGGAGCGAGTTCGGATGACATTTCGGCGGTCACATTCCGGGAGCCGCGGCGCGAGCGCGGCTTCAAGGCTTGCACCAAGGTGCTGGAGGCGGCCTTTTGCGGCGTTCCTCCGGTCGAGATCGAACTGCCCGGAACAGAAAGGCCGGCGTTCGTGCCTCCGATCGCCTGGCCGGTACAACCGCTGGAGTTGAATCAGGACTTTCACCCGTTCGGCACTCGTCCCCGAAGCGGGAGTGTCTTCTATCTCAGTAGCTCCTTGTTCGCGAGGCATGCCGCAATCATCCGACTTCAGTTCGAGATCCGGACGCCATTGCCGAGAGATGCGACCCCTGTGGTCCACTGGGAGTTTCTGGCGGGCGATCAAGGCTGGCGACCGCTGGGGGGCAGCGACACCACCGGAGCAACGTCGGCGGAATACGAGTGGGTCGACGGTACCCAGGCGTTCACGAGGGGTGGGCGCTGTCAGGTTCAATTTCGGTGTCCCCGGGAATTGTTGCCGGGAGCCGTGGCGGGGCGGGACGGTTCATTCGTGCGCGCCCGTCTGGAGTCGTACCAACACGAGCTCGCTCCCGACATCGGGTTGGTGGTGCGAAGCGTTCTGGTCGGGTTTCAGGGGGAGATTCGGCCCTGGGATTTCTGCCTGTGCGAAAACTATGCCAACCTCGAGGAGCCGGCGGCCGGTAGCGAATTTCGGCCGTTCATTATTGATCCGACGCACGATCCGGCGTTCTACGTCGGATTCAGGAAGCCGCCGTCTCCCAGCCGTGGGGTCTATCGGCTCTATCTCGACGTCGTCCCGCAGGCTCCCGATCCGCTTGGCACCAAGATGGGGGACAGTGATCCCGACGAAGCAATATGGTCACAAGCTGAATGGCTCGAACAGATCGCTCGGCTGCGGAAGCCGCCCCTGAGCGAAGACTTGACGTCCGCCCGGGCAGGGATCGCTTCGAGCGGATGGCGAACGACCGAATCACGATCGGTGGTAGCGCCGCGTGGCGCGCAGTTGATCTGGGAGTACTCCGGCCCCGACGGCTGGCACTCCTTGAAGGTTCACGGCAAGGACACTACCGAGGGGCTGGCACACGAAGGTGCGATCGAGTTCGCGAGTCCGACCGACTGGGAGGAGCGGAGCGATATTGGGCAGCCGGGATACTGGCTACGCGTGCGGTGGGTGGTCGCTGAGTATTTGCGCCCGCCTCGCCTGCGACGAGTCGCCGTCAATATGGCTGAGGTGGAGCAAGTGATCTCTCGGGAGCGGGTGCTGGATTCGAGCGACAGTTCTCCGAATCAGGGGTTTTCGTTACGCTCCGGGATCCTGGAGCGGCCCCAGGTGTGGATCCGGGAAAGCAAAGATCTCTCTGAAGCCGAGGCGCTCGCTGGAGAACTCGAGGCGAGCGGCTACGTTGGTGGGGTCAGGAAGGACAGCGAAGAGTATCCGCTTCGGGAAATTTCCCCGTCTGGGGGATCGAAGCCGGGCGGGGCTTGGACCGGCTGCCCAGAGGGATGCTGGATACGATGGACGGAGGTTCGGAATTTCTTTCGTTCGGGGCCGACCGACCGCCATTTCACGGCGGATCTGGCTTCTGGCACGATTGTCTTCGGCGATGGGATGCACGGTGCGATCCCGCCGGCGTCCAGGAACGGGGACGCGCTGTCGCCCAACGTGCGCATCGCGTATCGCGTCACTAGCGGTGCTGCGGGCAACGTCGGCGCCAAGACGATCACGGTGCTCGATACGAAGGTCGCAGGCGTTCAGGAAGTCTTGAACTACCATCCCGCCAGCGGCGGGGCGGACCAGGAAACCATTGCTGAGGCCAAAGCGCGCGGTCCTTGGGCCATCAAACACCGCGATCGGGCGGTCACGGCGGAGGATTATGAGCGGCTGGCTTTGAAGGCGACTCCGGCCGTGGGTCGAGCCAGTTGCTACCTCGAGGGCGGGATCATTCGTGTCGTGATCGTTCCCAAGGACTCTCGGCCTCGACCTAGGCCTGGGCAGCGCGTGATCCGTGACGTCTACGAGTATCTCGACTCCCGCCGGATGATTAATACGCGGCTCGAGGTCGTGGGGCCGGAATACGAGGGTATCGATCTGCGCATTGCGTTGGTACTCAATCCGCAGGCCACCGCCCGTTTCGGCGAGATCGTCCACAAGGCCGAGGCGTCGCTTCGGGACTTTGTTCATCCCCTCAAGGGCGCGACGAACGGTGCTGGATGGTCCATGGGGCGAACGCTTCATCTGTCCGAACTCTACTACCGCCTCGAGCAGGTCGACGAGATCGACCACGTCACTCAACTCGAGATGGTTCGCACCGTTCCCGGCTTGGCGGAAAAGGACCGCATTCCGATCGGACCTCGCTCGTATCCGGTGTTTGAATCGATCTCCTTTCGCCAGGATTTCGACTGAATCCATGAAACCCGCCGAGAACGACAATCTGCAGCCGGAGGCGCTCCAGTACCTCCCTGGATTCGTGCGGGCAGACTTGGCCCAGGATTCGTCCGACCCGGTCCGCTGGCTTTTCGAGGCCTTCGAATCGACGGCTAACCTTGCGGAGCGGTTTGCCGAGAACAGCGGGATGCTCTTCGATCCTGAAGAGATCGCTCTGCTCCCGGGGCGAGTCCGTTCGCCGCTGCTCGCTCCGCGGGAGTTAGTCAACCCGTCGACGCTGGCGGCGAAAATTCGCGCGGCCCGCGCAACTTCCGTGGCCGACCAATCGAAATCCATCGCCGTTGCCGTGGCTGATGAATTTCCAGAGGAGTCCTGGCGGGTTGTTGTCGGCGCGCGGGAGGAGCCCAAGTTGCGGTTGGCCCTCGTTGCCGGATTGAATCATTGGATCCTCGGCGGAGCCTGGTACTCCAGCGCGCAGCATTGTTATCGCGCGAACCATGAGATCAAATTCTCGGCCCGTACCCGGGCGTTGCTCCGGCCGGACCTGCGTGCAGACGACTTGGCGCGCCTGCATCGGAGGATGCTCGAGGACGCGTTCCCCGATGAAATTCTCGCGATGTCAGAGTCTCCTCTCCTCGAACGCGATAAGTGGGAGGAAATGTTCCTGAGCTGGCTCGGGTCCTGGGTGGATCTCGATGATGACTGGTATTGGCTCAAAACAGTCGGCGGTCTGGGTAGCCCCACGCGCGACGACGAAGGATCCGGCAGGCCGACGGATCACTATGCCATGGCGCGCGAAATGATCCGTCGGGCGGCCTCGCTCTACCGTTTGCGGGGAACGCCCTTGGGCTTGGAATTGATGATCCGGGATCTCTGTGGTTGCCGTGCGAGGATTGTCGAACGGGCGTGGCCGCGGGCGCTGCAAATCGGCGTCACCTCGAGCGTCGGTTTCGATTGTCTGTTCGTCGAGCCGCCGAGTTTGGACGACCAGTTCACCGTGCTGCTTTCGGAGGAACCCGACGGGGATGCGGCGTGGGATTTATTCGCTGGTAGTGACTCCCCGTTTTCACTGGGTGACTTTTCGAATTCCGTCTCCCTGGCCTCGAGGTTAAAGTCATCCGCTGGTGCGGTATCGCTGTACCTCCGTGATCGGCTGAAGGCATCCACACAGACCCTGCTGAAGGATTGGGAGCCATCGGTCGCCCCTTCGGTGAGGCTGCTGCAGTCCATCGTGGAAGATCTGAATAGCATTCGAGAAGGGGACTCAATCTGGGACGAGGCGCGATTCGCTTCGGTGAGATTACGACCGGAAACTCGCAGGCTGCTCCAATCCAATCCGACCGGCGGAGAACGTTGTCGTCTGAACCGACTCCTCTTGGAGGATGCCTACCCGCTGGAATTGTCGAGGAACCGCGGGGCGAGGGTTCGGAGTGAACTCGATGGCGGCGAATCCGGTCTTCTTATCGAGTGGATCCTCGACACCGAGCCAAGCCCTGGCCCGGAAGTGAAGGAGTCGGCATCCGCCAACCCACGGGGCGCTGGACGTGCGCGGTTGGATCGGCTTCGGTCTTTGGTGGATCGCGAACGGCCGGCACACACCCGCGTTTTTCTCGCGATCGATGCTTTGGTGTCGGAAGAGGGATGGGAGGAACCCGGACCGTTCGTCGTCGAGGTCCGCTCCACGATAGGAAAATTCTGGATCGATTAGTCATATGCAGACCTTTTTCAAACGACTGAACTTCTTCAAAGGACTGTTCGCCACGGCCGAGGATTTCCAAGCCGAGCAGCAGTATCACATCGAGAAGCGATGGCTGCACAACCGGTCGCTCCACTCGCCTGGTGTCGTACGCGGCGAGCGGGAGGAATTGATGGTGCTGGTGACCGAGAACGGAACTCTCAATGTCCAGCCCGGCTGCGCGCTCGATTCTGTGGGACGCGAGCTCTATGTACCCGATGCCGTGACTCTGGACCTTAAGGCGAAGGATTTAGAGGTTCAGCGGCGTCTCTACGTTTACATCACCTACGGCGAGGGACCGGTGGAGCGCCGCACCCACCATTTGAATCCCGAGTATTCGGGGCACGCATTCGTGCAGGAGAACCCCCAGATTCGCTGGTCCACCGAGAAGCCTGACAACAGCGAGAAGCTGGAGTTGGCGAGATTTGATGTCCAACCGGGTCGGAAATTGACCCAGGCCTCGATCGACCGGAGCGGCCTTCGCTACGCGGCGGCGGCTGGCGCCGCTTCCGCGTTGAAATTGGTGCGCGAGGGAACCACTGAGGTTTCGCAGACGCGCGAGGCCGCCTACTCGGAGGAAGAAACTTATGTGAAGTTTGAGGAGTTGCCGGGCGCGGACCCCGGCGGCCCGGTTCCCATCTATGTTGCGACCGCCCGACCCGTCGAACGGGGTGGTCCTATCCACTGGCGGATCATGACCCTTTTCGGGGAAAGCGGCAAATTGGAATATCGCATCTATCTTAAGAACTGGGGCAAGAACTCAGTCAAAGTGCGATATCAAGTGTACCGACTGGTTTAGACCGACGTCGAGCCAGCAACCACCGAAGGAGATTATGCTAAAGAGCGTCACAGGTCGGGCCTTGCGCAGGGGTACCGACGGGGAAAGGCCGTTCGCTGGCGTCCTGCTTTCGATAGGAACCAACGAAACGGAGGATGTCAGCCAGCAGCGTTCGACGGAAGACGGAACATTCCAGTTCGACCTGAAACCCGCTGTGGCGGGCGCCAGACTGATCGTGGTCTGCAAGATGCCGGGCTTCCTGGTAGTCGAGGTGCGCCAGGGGCCGCGACTGGGGCAGATCATTCGGTCGGAAATGCCGGCGCGCATTGAGCTGCCGATCACGGAGGAGGAGGTGGATGGCTTGGAGATCGTTCTCTCGATCGAACGGCTGACTCCCAATGAACCGCCGGCCGAGAGAAGCAAGTCGAAGCATGACTTGAGACTGGACGGCATCGTGAAGAGCGCCACCGGAGAACCCCTGCGCGATGTCAGAATCGAGATCTTCGACGCCAAATCAGGCAGCGAGGTGGCTCGGATGACATCCGACGTCGATGGTTCATTCCAACTGGAGACCTCCGTTGAGGTCACAGGCGGTAGCGTCTTCGTGAAGTTCACCAAGCAGGGTTACTCCTTGCGGCCGAGCGGTCAGGATCACTCGCTCGCGCGCTTTGTGAAGTCCGGGCGACTTGAGATACCCGTGACCGACCTTGGCCAGCTCGGGCACCTCAAGGTAGTCATGGCAGTGCCCGAGCGACCTGATTGGCCAAAGCGATTGGTGTACGCTTGCCTGGGTGGGGTGGCTTTGGTCGTCCTGGTTGTGGTGTTGTGGTTGGTGATCAAGCCTGGTCCTGATACAGAAAAAAAGACGGGTTCCGGTGCAAGCGGACAGTCAAGCAACGTGGATGGCAGGTCAATCGTCGTTCAGCCCGTTCGGGTCGTTGAGGTCAAACTCACGGCTTCGAATACGAACACGACTCTTTACGTAACCAACACGGGTCTGGTGACGGTGGTAACGGTCCGAATCAATGACACGGGCCAATATCGCCACACGAATACCTCTCCGGAACTGAATCCGATCCCCTTTGTTGTGCCGCGCATCCCGGAAGCGCTGCGAACCGCGGCAGTAAGTATCGATGGAGGGCCGGAAGTGACGTTCGAAATCGTGCCGAGAAACACACAACTCAGCATGGAAGCGGCAAAGCGGCTCAAGGAGTCGCTGACGGCCATCGAGAGGATCTGCATTGCAAAGGGCGCCATCGCAACGCAGATCTCGAAGCCGGTGGAGAGCCGGAATGTGCAGCTCCTGCAACGGGCCCAGGAGGCATTGAACTATTGGAAACGGGAATTCACCCAACAGGTCAGACAGCTTGGCCGGATGTCACCTGAAGACGTGGCCAGCGGTGGGCGCTACCTCTATTCGACGGCTGATCCGGAACTCCTGATCAAGCGGACGGACTACACAGATACGATGCTTCGGCAGATTGGCGACCAGATCCGTGCAGTGACAGCGAACGGCCAAGTGACCGATGGTTTCGACGATGCTCTGTATGCGGAGTACCTGAAACTTTCGAACAAACTCATCGAGAAGTGAAGTTGATATAACCGTAAGGATTGTATGATGAACGCGCTTTCGACTCCAGGTGCGGATGGACGGCTTGCGCGGAGGCTCGCCTTGATCCTGTGTGGTGCGACTGTGCTGCCGGGCTGTTCAAACCCGAAATACACACGTGCGGCGTCGACTGGCCTCGGGGCGGTCCTGGGCGGCACAGTGGGGTATTTTGCGGGCGGCGCTGAAGGTGCGGCGATCGGTGCAGGCGCAGGAGCGCTGGCGGGCTGGGGCCTGGGAGAAGTTATCTACCGGAGGCAGGCAGAATTGGAGGCTCAGAAGGCCGCGTCGCGAATGCGAGTTCAGGAGGCGGAGAAAGTCTTGGAGAAATACCGGGCCTACAACGCATACCTGGCGAAGTACATCACCAGCGCGCAGACCGTCGCCAACGACATCTCTGAGAACCGGTATTCCGGTGAGCAACTTGCCAAGATTCGACAGGACACGATCGCAGAGATTGATAAGGCGAGTGCTGGCGCGAAGGAGAGTGTGAAGGCCATTCAGACATTTCGCGGCGAAGTCGAGGAGAAACAGGCATTGACCGCCGACGAGCAGGAGCGTGATAAGCTGCGGGCGCAAGTGGAGAAACTCAGAAAGGAAGAGGAGGAGTTGAGCCAACAGTTGGACAGCCTGACAAACGTTCGTGGGCGTGTCGGAGGGGCCTGATTGGAGGTCGCGGCCAGTTGAGAAATCATGATTTCGGCAAGATATATGAATGCGCTGATAATGTTCGTTCTGCTGATCGGCATCCTGGGTGCCGGGTGCAAGACCACGAAACCTGTGACTCCGTCGAAGGTGACGATTCCACCTCCACCCACGATTTCAATGGAGGAATTGGATAAGCGGCTCAGGGAATCTCGGGAGGCACTGCGGCGCGAGAGCGAGGCGGCGCTGGCTATCCAGCAGAAGTTGAATGATGAGAAGGCCGCGGCGACCGCCGCGGAGAATGCCAGGCTTAGGAGGGAGATCGAGGAGAGGACCGAAAGGATCGCCTTCCTAAGAGGCGAAATCAACAGTCTGCTGAGCCAGCGAAAGGCGCTCGAGATCTATTACCAGCAGAAAGAGAATGACCGATGAGACGGAACACCAGGATGAGCGTCCCGGCCAATGGAATGGGTACAAGCGGATCAGAGCGGCCATGGCTGTCGCCTCTGGCGGCAGGAGTGGTTCTGGCACTTTTGGTCGCCGGCCTCACCGGGTGCTACAGCTTTGGCGAGGCACGACGGGAGGTCAAAGAGAACGAGAACAAGGTGGAATCCACAACAAATGAGATACTCAAGGAACAGGAACGACAGAAGGAACTCGAAAAGGATGTGCGATAACAGTCGTGTCAACGGTTCCAGAGTGTGTGAATGCCTGCGATTTCCGATTTAGGGAGGAGCTATGCCGAGTGCTGCGCGAGTAGGAGATATGCATGTTTGTCCTATGCAGACGCCAGCGGTCGTTCCCATTCCTCATGTGGGTGGTCCCATCATTGGCCCTGGCGCACCCACCGTCCTGATTGGTGGAATGCCTGCGGCGCTGGTGGGTGATATGGCCACCTGTGTTGGGCCGCCCGATGTGATCGCTATGGGCTCCATGACCGTCTTGATCTGTAGCAAGCCGGCCGCACGCATGGGAGATTCCACTGCGCATGGCGGCGTGATTGTGGTGGGGTGTCCGACGGTACAAATCGGAGGATGAGACGACTCTCGGAAGGACTTGCGAGTGCAACAGAATAGGAGCGAACGAATCAGGTTGGTCGACTCGGTTTTCTGGAAACGGCGAGGTGCGCTTCACGAGGCTTGGTTTTTGTGGAGCTTTGGCCCGGGTTGTTTCTGCCAGCCGACGCGTCAGTAGTAGCAATCACGGGCGACGACTCAGATTGAGATGCAAGCGGAAATCCAATCCCGATGCACCACTGCCGAGCCCAGTGAGGTTGCGGTGTTCGGGACTTCCCTTGACCATATCCTGGCTGAGCTTCAGCGGATGGATGTGGCGGTGCGTGCGCGCGTGCAACGCGTGCGTGCTCATTCGCCGGAGAACGGCGAATTCCCGGGACTGTGCATCACGGATCAAGAAGTGGACGCAGCCCTGGGCCAATCGTGCGGCCTTCCGGAATGGGCGATGGACGAGCCGGCGCCAGGCGGGACCGAGTTGCGTTGCCGAATGGCCGAGCAGAGAGCGGCGCTGGACGCCCGCCGCAAGATCAGCCAGGCCCGGGGAGTTCGTCTGCGCCTGGACGATTTGGCCCGCTGGTTTCAACTTTCTTCGCTGGACCTCGATATTGTGCTGCTCTGCCTCGCGGCTGAGATGGATCTCCGATACGAGAAGCTCTACGCCTACCTTCAGGACGACGTGACCAAGAAGCGCCCGAGTGTTGATCTGATCCTGAACCTTCTTTGTTCAAGCTTGGCGGAGAAGATCGCGGCGAGGAACCGGTTGTCGGCGCATTCACCCCTCATCGATTCGGAGATTTTGTCGCTGTTCGTCGATCCCTCACAGCCAGAGCCGACGTTCCTGCGCCGGTACTGCAAACTCGACGATCGGATCGTCGCTTTCCTGCTCGAGCATGACGAGATTGACGAACGGCTGCGGGCGACGACAACGCTCCGACGGCCGGAGACGGGGTTGGACGCGGTGTCCCTGCCGGAGTCGATCAAGCAGCGATTGCAGGCGCTGGTTCAGGAGGCCCATTTGGGCGACTCGCGGTCGGTCTTGTATTTCCAGGGTTCCGAGGGGGTGGACAAACCCTCCGTCGCCGAAGCGCTCTGTCATGAGCTTGGGCTTGCGCTGTTGGTGGTGGAGGGCAAGCAACTGTTGGAGTCGACGAGTCCCGGTTTCGCACTCGGGGTCCGCTTGATCGCCCGGGAGGCGCGGCTCCAGCGCGCCGCGATCCACTGGCGTGGGTTCACGCATTTCCTCCACGAAGATAAGGCGTACGAGCTGGGGTGCCTGTGGCGCTGCCTGACCCGGGGAAGCCCGGTCGGTTTTCTGGATTGCGACACGGTCTGGGAACCATCCGAGAAGCAGCTCGGGGAAGCCCGGTTCATCCGTGTGGAACTGCCGCGCCTGGACGACGCCGAGCGGCTCCGCTCCTGGAATGGCGCCCTCCCCGAGGAATTCCGAGGCGACGACGTCGACCTGTCCCTTCTCAGTAGCCGGTTTAGGTTGAACGCAGGGTCCATTGGTGCGGCGGCGGCGACGGCGGTGAATCTGGCGCGTTGGCGCGATCCGCAGGCTGTTCGAGTCACGATGGCAGATCTCTACCAGGCGTGTCGGTTGCACTCGAATCGCAAGCTGGCGTTACTCGCCCGCAAGGTGGAGCCGCGGTATCGGATCGCGGACATCGTGGTTCCGCCGGATCAGTTGAGTCAGCTCCGGGAAATGTGCGATCAGGCTCGCTTCCGCCACATCGTCTACGGTGCCTGGGGCTTCGACCGGAAGTTGTCGATCGGCAAGGGGCTCAACGCGCTGTTTTCGGGGCCCCCCGGCACTGGCAAGACTATGGCGGCAGAAGTGGTCGCGAGCGAGCTCCACCTCGAATTGTACAAGATCGATTTGTCGCAAGTCGTAAGTAAGTACATCGGCGAGACGGAGAAGAATCTCGACCTGATCTTTCGGGAGGCGCACGGGAGCAACGCGATCCTTTTCTTCGACGAAGCCGATGCGTTGTTCGGAAAGCGTTCCGAAGTGAAGGATGCGCACGACCGCTACGCCAACATCGAAGTCGGCTATCTCCTTCAGAAGATGGAGGAATACGAAGGCATCGCCGTCCTCGCCACGAACCTGCGCCAGAATCTCGACGAGGCTTTCGTTCGGCGCCTCCATGTCATCATCGAATTCCCGTTTCCCGACGAGGAGCATCGTCGGCAAATCTGGCAGGCCGCGGTGCCGCGCGAAGCCCCTGTTGGAGACGACGTCGATTTCGGAATGCTCGCCCGGGAAATCCGCCTGGCCGGTGGCAACATCAAGAACATCCTCTTGACCGCGGCGTTCTTTGCCGCCAGCGACGGCAAGGTGATTCGGATGCCCCATCTGGTGCAGGCGGCGCGTCGGGAGTACGAGAAACTCGGAAAGACATGGATAGAGACCGGCGACACTCCCCTTTCGAGACCGGTGCGGTGATCCCCCTGTGCCCATGCCGTTGAAGAGTCTCCAACGCAGCGTCAGGAGCCGGACCGGACGGGCCCAGGGGGTCTCGGCGTTGGCGCCGCAGCGCGTGCCATGCCATCGCCCCGGCGTGGTGGGGAGTTTGATGAGGTTGCAGCAGGCGCAGGGGAACCGGGTGGTGGCGCGGATGATGGTGAGTGGCAACGGGGTGGGGTGTTTGGTGGGGCGGGTGCAGCGGAAGGTGATGGTGGGGGCGGCAGGGGATGAGCACGAACAGGAGGCGGAGCGTGTGGCGCAGCGTGTGGTGAGCATGTCGGAGGTTGGTTTGGCGCAACGGGCGGGGAGT